>NZ_JBPKBI010000002.1:549448-574096 GCF_051388935.1 Yinghuangia sp. YIM S10712 | reverse complement strand
CGGGACTCGCTCCCGCAGCCGGCGCAATCAGCTGAACGAGTCGCCGCAGGCGCAGGAGCCGGCCGCGTTCGGGTTGTCGATCGTGAAGCCCTGCTTCTCGATCGTGTCGACGAAGTCGATCGTCGCGCCGCCGAGGTACGGAACGCTCATGCGGTCGGTGACGACGCGCACGCCGCCGAACTCCTGGACCGAGTCGCCGTCGAGCGAGCGCTCGTCGAAGTAGAGCTGGTAGCGCATACCGGAACAGCCGCCCGGCTGCACCTGCACACGCAGCGCGAGGTCTTCGCGCCCCTCCTGCTCAAGCAGGGCCTTGACCTTGGCCGCGGCCTCATCGGTGAGGATGACGCCACTGGTCGTGGTCTCGTCCTTGACCGTCATCTGGAAGCTCCCACGTGGTGGTTCGGTGCTGGATACGGCTGTCACCGTCGGCAACGCAAGGTGGCCTGGGTTCTATTCCGGGCCCGATCGGTTCATGTCCGACGGGTTCATGGTCGCATACCACGGCCACGCCGGAACGTACCGGGCGCTGTGACCCGCGTCGCGTGCAATGTGATGCATGTCGCCTGCGGCACCCCGGCTCTCGTCAATCCGACGACATCGGGGTAGGATACATTGCGTCAGTTAGACGAAAAGGATGTGCGACGTGACCGCGACCAACGATCTGGACCTGCCGCCGGGCGTCGAGGCGACGCCGCTCGCCCTGCTCCTGCTGGGCCGCGGCGCCGACCCGTACAGCGAACGCGGCGTCGAGTGCCCCGGCGACCTGCCGAGCCCGGCGGACCCCACGCTCGTCGCACGCGCGCGGGCGGCCAAGGCGAAGCTCGGCGATTCGGTCTTCATCCTGGGCCACCACTACCAGCGCGACGAGGTCATCCAGTTCGCCGATGTGACGGGCGACTCGTTCAAGCTGGCACGCGAGGCCGCGGCGCGCCCCGACGCTGCGTACATCGTCTTCTGCGGCGTGCACTTCATGGCGGAGAGCGCCGACATCCTCACCAACGACGCGCAGCAGGTCATCCTCCCCGACCTGGCCGCGGGGTGCTCGATGGCGGACATGGCGACGTACGACCAGGTCGAGGAGTGCTGGGACGTCCTGACCGACGCCGGCATAGCCGACGTGACGGTGCCGGTGTCCTACATGAACTCCTCCGCCGACATCAAGGCCTTCACCGGCCGCCACCACGGCACAATCTGCACCTCGTCGAACGCCAAGCGCGCGTTGGAGTGGGCCTTCGAACAGGGCGAGAAGGTGCTGTTCATGCCCGACCAGCACCTCGGCCGCAACACCGCGGTGCTGGAGATGGGCTTCTCGCTCGACGACTGCGTCGTCTACAACCCGCACAAGCCGGGCGGGGGCGTGACCCCCGCGCAGCTCCGCGCCGCCAAGATGATCCTGTGGCGCGGGCACTGCTCGGTGCACGGGCGCTTCAACCTCGAATCGGTCGAGGACGTGCGCTCGCGCATCCCGGGCGTCAACGTCCTGGTCCACCCCGAGTGCAGGCACGAAGTGGTCACCGCGGCCGACTACGTCGGCTCGACGGAATACATCATCAAGACCCTCGACGCGGCCGAGCCGGGGTCGTCGTGGGCCATCGGCACCGAGCTCAACCTGGTACGCCGCCTCGCCGCCGCACACCCGGACAAGCAGATCGTCTTCCTCGACAAGACCGTGTGCTTCTGCTCGACCATGAACCGCATCGACCTTCCGCACCTCGTCTGGGCGCTGGAGTCGCTGGCCGACGGCGGCAAGGTCGTCAACCGCATCCAGGTCGACCCGGAAACCGAGAAGTTCGCCAAGCAGGCCCTCGACCAGATGCTGGCACTGCCGTAACGCCCCGGCCCCCGCGCGGAGTTCGGGGCGGGTCCGCCAAGGCCGGCTCCGTGTGAAAGCGGCCACGACGAAACGGCACGACAAAACCAAGGCGGGACGTTCGGGGAGGGGGCGCCCCTGCGTTCCTCGCCTTGGCTGGGGTGTCGGATCCGGGCGGGAAGTGTCAGCCCGGGATCAGGCCGCCTTCCTTGAAGAGTTGGCGGACGTCGTCGACGTTGGCGTCCGCCGCGGGCAGGACCAGTTCGGAGGGGACCAGCACGTCGTCCGGCACCGCGGTGCCGACCTCGCGAATGCGGTCGAGGAGGGCGACAAGCGCGGTGCGGAACGCCGGTTCGTCGTCGGCTTCGACGGCTGCCTCGACCTCGTCGTCCAGCAGGGACAGCGCGGCGAGATGAGCGTCGGCGACGTCGAGCTGCCCTTCGCCCATGATGCGGACGATCATGGCTACTCCCCTTGTTTCTCGAATCGGGGCTGGTACTGCGCGTCGCCCTGCTGCGACGGTGTACCGGGCGCAGCCTGCCCCGGGCCGAGCGCCTGCTGCCCGCCCTGGCCGAGTGCCTGCGGCGCCGGTGCGGGTGCCTGGCCCAACTCCTGCTTCATGCGCATGATTTCGAGCTCGACGTCGGAGCCGCTGGACAGCCGCTCCAACTCGGCGGTGATGTCGTCCTTGGCCATGCCGGTCGGGTCGTCGAGCGCACCGGACGCCAGCAGTTCGTCGATCGCGCCGGCCCGAGCCTGCATCTGCGCGGTCTTGTCCTCAGCACGCTGCATCGCGAGGCCGACGTCCGCCATCTCCTCCGAGATGCCCGCAATCGCGCCGCCGATGTTGGCCTGCGCCTCCGATGCGGTGTACGTCGCCTTGATGGTCTCCTTGCGGATCCGGAACGCGTCGACGCGCGCCTGGAGCCGCTGCGAGGCCAGCGTCAGCTTCTCTTCCTCGGACTGGAGCTGCTCGTACTGCAACCGCATGTCGGCGATCTGCTGCATGATGCCGCTGCGCCGGGTGAGCGCCTCGCGCGCCAGATCCTCGCGGCCCAGGGACAGCGCCTTGCGGCCCTGGTCCTCGTGCTTCGCCGCCTGCTGTTCGAGCTGCCGCAACTGGAGTTCCAGGCGCTTGCGGGACGTCGCGACGTCAGCGACCCCCCGGCGTACCTTCTGCAGGAGCTCAAGCTGCTTCTGGTACGAGTAATCCAGCATCTCGCGCGGATCCTCGTACTTGTCGAGCGTTTTGTTCGCCTTGGCGCGGAAGATCATCGCCATCCGCTTCATGACGCCGGTCATGCCCGCACCTCGCTACGCTCGGCGCCGCATTCGCGAAACGCATCCGGGTTGTCGATTCGTTCGCATCGCGTGCTCATGAGCCTCGCGCGCCCCCTTCGTAGGCAAGCTTGTGGCCTGTACCAGCCTAAATGGCGAATGGACCTTCCGGCAGGAGGGCAGTCCATCAGGCGCCCCATCCGTCCCACCGCCAACTCCCGCCGGGCACAACCCGGGACACAACCCGCCGCGGACGCCGTGCCGTTCGCCGCCGGGGCCGGGGCCGGTCCACGCGTGCGGAGCGAACACGTACGCTGGAGACGTGTTCAGACGTCGTTCGCAGGCAGAGTCCGCGCCCCCCGAGACGGTCGCCATCGAGGCAGAGGTCCGCGACCCCGAGGCCCCGAAGGGCCGCCCCACGCCCAAGCGCAGCGAGGCCCAGGCCAACCGCAAGACGCGCGTGACGCCTCCCAAGGACCGCAAGGAGGCCGCGCGCGTCGCCCGGCAGCGGGCCCGGGAGGACCGCGAGGCGCAGCGCACCGCGCTGATCACCGGTGACGAAAGGTCGCTTCCAGCACGCGACAAGGGGCCGGTACGCCGGTTCTGTCGCGACTTCGTCGACTCCCGCATCAGCGTCGCGGAGTTCTTCCTGCCCTCCGCGGTCCTGATCCTCATCATGAGCATCATGCCGAGCACGGCGATCAAGAATCTGTCTTTGCTCGCCTGGCTGGTCATCATCGTGTTGATCATGCTGGACTCGGTGCGGCTGAACCTCACGCTCAAGAAGCAGCTCCGGCAGCGGTTCCCGGACGAGAACTTCAAGGGCTGCACGCCGTACGCGCTCATGCGCTCTCTGCAAGTCCGGCGCCTGAGACTGCCGAAGCCGCAGGTCAAGCGCGGCGAAAAGCCGTAGGGGTCACGCCCGTCCGCACTTGGGGCGGGCATACCGCCGTGTCCCGCACCGGACTTCGGAAACCAATCGAACCCGTCCGATCACGCAGAAGCCACGTCGAGCGAGTCCCGCAGGCCCTGCGCGGGCCACGGACTTGCCGCCACCTACGCACTGTGCCCACGCGAACACGCTTCGGCAGAGCGGGTGCCCGTTTGTCCTTCCACACCCGCCCGCGCGGCGCACCGGACCGCACCGCGAACCGGAATGCGCCGCCCTGCCGCACAGCAGCCCGATTCCTCCCGGCCCCAGGGCCGGGGTTTCCTCGGAGGTACGATGACGTCCGCCCTGCATGAGGCGACCACCTGGCCCGCGGATCTGCACACCAGCGTGCAGCGCGAGATCGCGTCCCGGCAGCTCGCCGAGCACCTGGCACGCCTGCGGCAGCGAGGCCCGCTGAAGGTCCTCGACGTCGGCTGCGGCCCGGCCACCCCGTCGCTGCTGCTCGCCCGCGCCGGACACCTGGTCACCGCGGTGAGCACCGACACCCTTCAGTTGACCGCGATGCACGAGGAGGTCGCGGGCGAACCCGAGGAGATCCGCTCGCGGCTGCGGCTCGTCGAGGGCAACGGCAGCGAGGCCGGACGGCACTTCGCGCCGGGCAGCTTCGACCTCGCCTTGTGCCATGGCGTCCTGGACGCCGCCGCCGAACCCGACGGCATGCTCGCCGCGCTCGCCCGCATCCTCAATCCCGGCGGCCTCCTGTCCGTCACCGCGGCCAACGGAGCAGCCGCCGCGCTGGCGCCCGGCGTGGCGGGTGAGTGGACCGCGACGCGGAAGGCGCTCGCCGCACGGTCGGTCGGCGCCACGGACGCGATGCGCACGGACTCCCCCGAGAGCCTCGGGACGATGCTCGCCGACCTGGGCGCGCCGGTGCTCGCGTGGTACGGCGTCGGTGTCTTCAGCGCACTGCGCGGCGACGAGCCGGCTCCGCGGCGCGGGAGCAAGACGTGGCAGAACCTCATCGCGGTCGAGGAGGAGGCGGGACGCGTCGACCCGTACCGCGGGATCGCCTCCGTGCTGCACCTGGTGGGTGAGAAGACCGTCCGCTGACGCCCGGATTAGGGTGGGGCGCATGGAGTTCAGACACCTGGGCCGCAGCGGTCTGGTCATCAGTGAGATCGCGTACGGCAACTGGCTCACGCACGGTTCGCAGGTCGAGGAGGACGCCGCACTCGCGTGTGTGCGCGCCGCCCTCGACGCCGGGATCACCACATTCGACACCGCGGACGTCTACGCCGAGACGCGCGCCGAGGCCGTCCTCGGACGAGCGCTGAAGGGCGAGCGCCGCGAAGGCCTGGAGATCTGCACGAAGGTCTATTGGCCCACCGGGCCGGGCCGCAACGACCGCAGTCTGTCGCGCAAGCACATCATGGAGTCGATCGACGCGTCGCTGAAGCGGCTCGGCACCGACTACGTGGACCTCTACCAGGCCCACCGGTTCGACCAGTCGACTCCGCTGGAGGAGACGATGGTGGCGTTCGCCGACGTCGTGCGCTCCGGAAAGGCCCTGTACATCGGCGTCTCGGAGTGGAACGCGGAGCAGATCCGCGCGGGCGCCGAACTCGCGCGCGAACTGCGCGTGCCGTTCATCTCGAACCAGCCGCAGTATTCGATGCTGTGGCGCGTCATCGAGTCCGAGGTCGTCCCGGCGAGCGAGGAGGTCGGGCTCGGGCAGATCGTGTGGTCGCCGATCGCCCAGGGTGTGCTGACCGGGAAGTACCGGCCGGGCCACCCGCCGCCGGCGGGGTCGCGTGCCACCGACGACAAGGGCGGCCAGAACTTCATCGCCCGGCACATGACTGACGAACTGCTCACCGCCGTCCAGGCTTTGCGTCCGCTCGCCGACGAGGCCGGGCTGACGATGGCGCAACTTGCGGTGGCGTGGGTCCTGCAGAACCCCAACGTCTCGGCGGCCATCATCGGGGCGTCCCGCCCCGAGCAGGTCGCGGAGAACGTCAAGGCCGCGGGTGTGAAGCTGGACGACGAGCTGATGACGAAGATCGACGTGATCCTGGAGCCGTTCGTCGAGCGGGATCCGGCGGAGACGAAGTCCCCGGCCGGGCGCCCCTGACAGCGAGGTCCGGCGGCGCGGTCCGGGGCAACCGGGCCGCGCCGGGCGGACGTCGCGGGCGCGATGGCGAGGCAACAGGCGTGCGGGCGATGGCTATTCGGCGGCCCGCAGGCTCATCGCCGCGTAGACGACGTCGTCACCCTCCAGCAGCGTGACCTGCTCCACGCCGGCGTCCAGCAGCCCCCGCCAGTTCTCGCCGAGCCATGTCTCCGCGTCCGACTGATTCGAGAACTCCTCGGACTTCGGGCCGGGAACGGGCACGCCGTCCGCGTTCTCATACCGCCACTGCCACATCATCGCGGGCTCCTTCGTCGGTTTGCGCCGGACCGCATCGCTGCCCGGTCCTCGTCGGACCTTCGATCACTTCGGCTCTTGAACGGTCCGCACAGTAGCCGACCGGGGACCAACGGACATTCTGTCGATATTCCACACCGCCGTACCAGTTCGGGAGTAGCGCAGCACACCATGGAGTTGACGTTCCTCGGCACGGCCGGCCCGCGCGGCTGGCCCCAGCCGTTCTGCATCTGCGCGTCCTGCCTGGGCTGCACCGGATCGGCGGTGCGGGAACCCAGTTGCGTGTTGGTCGACGGGACGCTGCTGATCGACTGCGGCCCCGAGCCCGCGCACGCCGCCGCCCGCGCGTCACGGCCGTTGACGGGGGTGCGCCACCTGCTCCTGACCGGCCCGGCCGAGGCCGCTCCCCTGGCGTGGCTGCCAGCCGCCGGACTCGAACTGGTCGCGGCACCGTCCGGTCCGCCTGCGGGGCTGCCGGCGCCGACCGCGGGCGGCCCGCCGTGGCAAACGGTCGAACCGGGCGCGGAGTTCGCGGTCGGTGCGCACCGAGTCCGGGTGCTGCCGGGAGGTTCGCCGGGCCGGGTCGCGTACGCGGTGACCGGGCCGGGCGGCTCGCGGCTGCTGTACATACCGTCGTCGCGCCTCGCCCCCGAGGCCGACACCGCGCGCTCGTGGGCGGACGGACGGCCTTACGACGCGGTGCTGTTGGACGTCGTCGCCTGGCCGGAGCGCCTGGCCGCGCTGCGCCGCGAGGGCGCGGTGACCGAGGAGACCGACGTACTCGCCGTGCATCTCTCGCACGAGGCCCCTCCCGGCGAGGAGTTGACGCGGCGGCTGGCCGCGTGGGGGGCGCGGGCGGTCGCGGACGGCGGTGTCGTACGCCTCGGTTCCGACCCCGACCCGCAACCGGTGCGCCCCCACCGGACGTTGGTGCTCGGCGGCGCACGGTCCGGCAAGTCCGTGGAGGCCGAGCGCCGCCTGGCCGCCGTCCCGGACGTCCTGTACGTCGCGACCGGCGGCACACGCGACCGCGACCCCGAGTGGGCCGAGCGCGTGGCCGCGCACCGCGACCGCCGCCCGGCGACGTGGAGCACCGCCGAGACCACCGACCTGGCGTCCTTGGTGACCACCGCGACCGTGCCGCTCCTGGTGGACTGCCTGTCGCTGTGGCTGACCGCGGTGATGGACGAATGCAACGCGTGGGACGACGACGCGTGGCAGGCGAGCGCCCGCGAGGCCGTCCGCAAGCGGGTCGACGAGCTCGCCGCCGCGTGGCGGGGCTGCCGCGTACCGCTGGTCGCCGTCAGCAACGAGGTCGGCAGCGGCGTGGTCCCGGCGACCGCCTCGGGCCGCCGCTACCGCGACGAACTCGGCCGCCTGAACGCCGCCGTCGCCGAGGAGTCCGACGAAGTGCTGCTCGTCGTCGCGGGTCAGGCACTCACACTGCGCGGACTGCCGAGGAAGCCGAGGCACGCGCGGAACTGAGCGGACGGGCGACGGGAGTTCCCGGGCGAGGCGGCCCTGCGGTTGCCCGAACCGGTAGCAGCGCGTTCGTACGCCGCCACGACCGCCACCGCCTTGGCCGTTCCGTCGATGCGACGCCCGCGAGCGAGCCTTGCCGTCACCTCGACCCTTCGTCCGTGCAGCCGTTGCGGGACGGCCGTGGAATCTGTCGGCGCGCTCTCACCTTGGGGCGTCCCCCATCGCCCGACCGCCGGCCGGTGTCGCGGTCGCGCTCCCCGCCGGGTGCCGGACTGCGGCTCACGCACCGGATCGGCCACGCATTACGCTGACCCGCGATGGCTATCGATCTCGACTCACTTTCCGGCCTCGTCACACGCCCCGACGACGAGGCGCGCGCCCGTCTGCGGGCTCGGCTGGCACGGCAGGCCGGGGCCTCGGGCGCCTTCGGGCGGCTGGAGGACGTCGCCGTGTGGCTCGCCGGCGTCCAGGGCGGCACGTCGGTGCGCCCGATCGCCGCGCCGCACGTCGTGGTGTTCGCCGGCGACCACGGGATCGCCGCGAAGAACGTGTCGGCCCTGCCTGAGGGACACACCGCCCGGGCGGTGCGCGAGGCAGCCGCCGGCGGTGGCGCCGCCGGGCTGCTGGCCGGGTTGTCCGGCGCCCCGGTGCGCGTGGTCGACATCGCCGTCGACACCGATCCCGAGCTGCTGCCCGCCGCCGTCACACGGCACCGGGTGCGGCGGTCCAGCGCCGGCATCGACCGCGGTGACGCCGTCTCGACCGCGCAGGCGGAGGAGGCGTTCCGGGCCGGCATGGACGTGGCCGACGCGGAGATCGACGGCGGCGCCGACCTCCTCGTCGTCGGTGACATCGGCGTCGGCAACACGACGGTCGCGGCGGTGCTCATCGCCGCGCTCACCGGCATGGACGCGGCGTCCGCGATCGGGCGCGGGTCCGGCATCGACGACGCCGCCTGGATCCGCAAGTGCGCCGCGATCCGCGACGCGCTCCGGCGGGCGCGGCCAGTGCTCGGCGAGCCGCTGCGGCTGCTCGCGGTGTCGGGCGGCGCGGACTTCGCCGCGATGAGCGGCTTCCTGCTCCAGGCGGCGATCCGTCGTACGCCGGTACTGCTGGACGGCGTTGCCTCGGCAGCCGCCGCGCTGGTGGTGCAGCGCATCTCGTACCGCAGCCCCGACTGGTTCCTCGCCGCCCACCTCACGCCGGAGCCGAGTCACGGCAAGGCCCTCGACCGCATGGCCCTGGAACCCCTGCTCGACTACAAGCTGCGGTACGGCGAGGCCACGGGCGCGCTGCTGGCCCTGCCGATCGTGCGGGCCGCGGCGTGCCTGGCCGCCGCGCTTCCCGACGCCGAAGACGCCAAGGACACCGAAGACACCGAAGACACCGACGGCGATCATGCGGCGCCCACACCTGTCATGTCGCTGACCAAGGACGCGCCGGCGGACGCCCCCGGCGGCAACGGCCACGCCGGCTCCGAGGATTGAAGGCCACACCCATGAACGCCTCCCGGTGAACGGCGCGGCCAGGTTCGACGGTCTTCGCCTCGCGTTCGGCACTCTGTCGGTGCTGCCGGTGCGCGTCCCGCACGTGGACCGGGCCGTGGCGGCGCGCGCGATGGCCACGGCCCCCCTCGTGGGCGCGGTCGTCGGCGGGCTCGCGGCCGGGGTCCTGGCGCTGGCGTCGTACGCCGGGGGTGGTCCGCTGCTCGCGGCGGTGCTCGCGCTGGGCGCCCTGGCGCTGCTCACCCGCGGACTGCACCTCGACGGGCTGGCGGACGTTGCCGACGGCCTCGGCTCGGGTCGACCCGCGGAAGACGCCTTGCGCATCATGAAGGCCTCCGACATCGGCCCGTTCGGGGTGCTCACTTTGGTGTTCACCCTGCTCGCGCAGACGGCCGCGCTCGCCCAGACGGGAGCGCGGCACGGAACCGGCGAGGCGGTGGCGGCCCTGGTGGTCGCGGTGGTGTGCGGGCGCGTCGCGATCGGGTTCGGATGCCTGCGCGGCGTGCCGAGCGCGCGCCCGGGCGGCCTGGGGGCGATGGTGGCCGGAACTCTGCGGCCGGTGACGGTGGTTCTTCTCGTGCTCCTGCTCGCGGCGTCGGCCGCCGGTGTGGGTGCGGCGACCGAACTTGGAGTCGTACGGGCGCTGTTGTCCGTCGTTGTGGCGCTGGGCGCGGCAAGCGCCCTGCTGTGGCACGTGGTTCGTCGCATCGGCGGCATCACGGGAGACGTGCTCGGTGCGGTGGCCGAGACGGCGACGGCGGCCGCGCTGGTGGTCCTGTCCACGGGCTGAGACACGCCGCGCGAGGACATGTAATGCTGTGGGGATACGCCGGGATCCGGCAGTTCCCCGGCATCCCCCCGGCACCTTCGGGGAAGGCCGCGACACGACATGGGTTTCGCTGCGCGGTTCGCCGGAAGATCGGCGAGAAGAGCCACAAGAGGAGAACAGGACACTCGTGACCACACTGAGCCTGAGCACCAGCTCGGCGGCCTCCCTGCGCGCCGACGCCATCGTCATCGGTCTCGTCAAGGGCGCCGACGGCCCGGTCGTCGCCGCGGGCGGCGAGACCGTCGAGACCGCGTTCGACGGCGCGCTGGCCTCGGTCCTCGAAGCACTCGGTGCCACCGGCGCGGAGGGCGAGACCACGCGCGTTCCGACGGCGGTGGGCGCGGGGTCGCTGAAGGCCCCCGTGGTCATCGCGGTCGGTGTCGGAACGGTCGCGGACGACGGTTTCGACCACGAACAACTGCGCAGGTTCGGCGGCAACACGGCACGCGCGGCGACAGGCCTGAACAAGGTGGGTGTCGCGCTCGCCCTCGATGACCCGGCGTCCGTGGAAGCCGTCGCGCTGGGCGCCGCGCTCGGCGCGTACATCTTCGACACCTACCGCGAGAAATCCCTGGAGGGCCGCAAGGCCGCGGTCAAAGAGGTCGTGCTGCTGGGCGCGAAGGCACGCGACAAGGCCGCCAAGGCGGCGCTGGAGCGCGCGCTCGTCGTCGCCGAAAGCGTCAACCGGGCCCGTGACCTCGTCAACACCCCGCCCAACCACCTCAACCCGAAGTCCTTCGCGGCGATCGCCGTCGACCTGGGCAAGAACTTCGGCTTCAAGGTCGATGTGATGGATGAAAAGGCGCTGGCGAAGGGCGAATTCGGCGGCATCCTCGGGGTCGGCCAGGGCTCGCAGCACCCGCCGCGCCTGGTACGCCTCGGCTACACGCACCCCGACGCCGAACGCAGTATCGCGCTGGTGGGCAAGGGCATCACGTACGACTCGGGCGGTCTGTCGCTCAAGCCCCCGGGGTCCAACGAGACCATGAAAATGGACATGGCCGGCGCCGCCGCCGTGCTCGGCGCGGTCGCCGCTATCGCCCGCCTCGACCTCGCGGTCAACGTCACCGGCTGGCTCGCTCTGGCGGAGAACATGCCCTCCGGTACCGCGACGCGCCCCGGCGACGTCCTGCGCATGTACGGCGGTCGCACGGTCGAGGTGCTCAACACCGACGCCGAGGGCCGCCTCGTGCTCGCCGACGCGATCACCCGGGCGTGCGAGGAGGACCCGGAGAAGCTCGTCGACGTCGCGACGCTGACCGGCGCGATGATGGTCGCGCTCGGCAACAAGACGTTCGGCATCATCGCCAACGACGACGACTTCCGCACCGCCGTCCACGACGCGGCCGAGCGCACCGGCGAGCCTTCGTGGCCGCTGCCGACGCCCGCCGAGCTGCGCCGGTCGCTCGACTCGACGGTCGCCGACCTGAAGAACATCGGCGAGCGCATGGGCGGCGGCCTGTCGGCCGGCATCTTCCTGCGGGAGTTCGTTGCCGAGGGCGTCTCGTGGGCACACCTCGACATCGCGGGCCCGGCGTTCAACGAGGGCGAGGTGTCCGGCTACACCCCGAAGGGCGGCACGGGCGTCGCGGTGCGCACGCTGGTGCAGCTCGCGGCCGACGTCGCCGACGGGACGATCTGACACCGGCGCGACGGGCCGGGGCACCCGCTCCCCGGCCCGCGCGCTCGGCATCGCGTGGGTGAGCCGGCGAGCCGCGTGGTCGATCGACTCACCGCCTGCGCCGAGGGCGCCGGCATCGAGTGCCCGAATGCGGATTCGCGTATACGGGACTTCCGCAACCGCAACCGCCCGCCTGAGCCGCCTGAGCCGCCGCAGCCGAGGCTCGGCACCGAGGCACCCCGAATGCGGCTTCGCCCATGCGGACTCTCGCAACCGCAACCGCCCGCCTGCGTCCGCTCCGGACGACGGACTCGTCCCGCCCGGGGCCCGCGCCAGGTCCGCTGCCCGGGCCTGGGGCGCCGTCAGCCGGTGCCGCGGTTCTTCTGCGTCCACTCGCGCATGCGCTGCGGGTAGCCGACTATGCCGGCCTCGTACAGCGGTATGCCGAGCTTGCGGGCGAGCGCGCGCCCGGCGTCGGGGTCCGCTATCGGTCGCCGCGTCCATTCGCCGGTGTCGGCGACGAGCACGATCGTCGTGCCGCTCACCGTCGTGGTCGGTTCGAGATACGCCTCGACGCCCCGGCGGCTGCGCGCGAACTCCTTGAGGTGTTCGACAGCCGCGCCCGCCTCACTGCGCCGCGCGCGCGAACCCCGTCGGAACAGTCCCACGTCCGGTCCCTCCCTCGGCCGATCCTCATCTCGGTCGCCCCAGGGTCGGCGCGCCGTGGCTGAACAGCTTGTCGGTGTGCCTGTGGCACAGGCAACACACCACCGGAACGAGCCGCGCGCACCCGCGGTGCCGTCCCCCCTGCAACAAGTGGGAGGATGTTGTACCGGCACTCAGGCCCTTCCACAAGAAGGGGGTGCGATCCCGGCGCATCAGCCGGGTGGGCACATGGCATACCAGCAGGAGGACGTGACGTGGCGAAAGACGCCGGAGCCGTTTTCGATGTAGTGATCCTCGGAGGCGGAAGCGGCGGCTACGCCTGCGCGCTTCGCGCCGCGGAGCTGGGGATGCAGGTCGTGCTCATCGAAAAGGGCAAACTCGGCGGTACCTGCCTTCACCAGGGCTGCATTCCGACGAAGGCACTCCTGCACGCCGGCGAGGTCGCGGACCAGACCCGCGAGAGCGCGCAATTCGGCGTCATCTCGAAGTTCGAGGGCATCGACATCGCGGCGGTGCACAAGTACAAGGACGGGGTCATCTCCCGTCTGTTCAAGGGGCTGACCGGCCTCATCGCGAGCCGAAAGATCACCGTGGTCGAGGGCACCGGCCGCCTCGTCTCGCCGACCGCCGTCGAGGTCGACGGCACGCGGTACGAAGGCCGCCACGTCGTGCTGGCCACGGGCTCGGTGCCCAAGTCGCTGCCCGGCCTGGAGATCGACGGCAACCGCGTCATCAACAGCGACCACGCCCTGGTCCTCGACCGTGTGCCCGCCTCCGCGGTGATCCTGGGCGGCGGCGTCATCGGCGTGGAGTTCGCCAGCGCCTGGAAGTCGTTCGGCGTCGATGTGACGATCGTCGAGGCGCTGCCCCACTTGGTCCCGGTCGAGGACGAGAGCAGCAGCAAGCTGCTCGAACGCGCGTTCCGCAAGCGCGGCATCAAGTTCGAGCTCGGCGCGCGGTTCAGCGGGGTCGAGTACACCGACACGGGCGTGCGCGTCTCGCTGGAGAACGGCAAGCAGGTCGAGGCCGAGCTGCTGCTCGTCGCGGTCGGCCGCGGCCCCGTCTCCGCGGGCCTCGGCTACGAAGAGGCCGGCATCGCGATGGACCGCGGCTACGTGCTCGTCGACGAGTACTGCCGAACCAACGTCCCGACCGTCTCCGCAGTGGGCGACCTCATCCCCACGCTGCAGCTCGCCCACGTGGGCTTCGGCGAGGGCATCCTCGTCGCCGAGCGCATCGCGGGTCTGGGGGTCGCGCCGATCGACTACACCGGCGTGCCGCGTGTCACGTACTGCGACCCGGAGGTCGCGTCGGTCGGGCTCACCCAGGCGCAGGCCACCGAGCGGTACGGCGCCGACAACGTCGCGCTGCTCGACTACAACCTCGGCGGCAACGGGAAAAGCCAGATCCTCAAGACGGCCGGCTCGGTCAAGGTCGTCTCGGTCAAGGACGGCCCCGTCGTCGGCATCCACATGGTCGGCGCCCGAATGGGCGAGCTCGTGGCCGAGGCCCAACTCATCTACAACTGGGAGGCGCTGCCGTCCGAGGTGGCGCAGCTCATCCACCCGCACCCGTCCCAGTCCGAGGCGATCGGCGAAGCCCATCTGGCCCTCGCCGGCAAGCCGTTGCATGTGCACGACTGACGCGCCCCTGCCGACACTTTTGCCCGGAAGCGTACGAAGGAGTCACTGACCCCATGCCGGTCTCTGTAACACTGCCCGCGCTCGGCGAGAGCGTGCAGGAGGGCATCATCACCCGCTGGCTCAAGCGGGAGGGTGAGCGCGTCGAAATGGACGAGCCGCTCCTCGAAGTCTCGACCGACAAGGTCGACACCGAAATCCCGGCGCCCGCCGCCGGCATCCTCATGTCCATCAAGGTCGCCGAGGACGACACCGTCGAGGTCGGCGCCGAGCTGGCGATCATCGACGACGGCTCGGGTGCGGCAGCGGCCCCGGCCGCGCCCGCCCAGGAGGCCCCGGCGGCGCCCGCGCCCGAGCCGGCTCCGCAGCCCGCCGCACCGGCGCCCGCGCCGGCCGCCGAGGCACCCGCTCCCGCCGCCGCACCGGCTGCGCCCTCGGGCGGCGACGCGCAGGGCACCCCGGTGCTGCTGCCGGCGCTCGGCGAGAGCGTCCAGGAAGGCACCATCACGCGCTGGCTCAAGCAGGTCGGCGACACCGTCGCGGCCGACGAGCCGCTTCTCGAGGTCTCGACCGACAAGGTCGACACCGAGATCCCCGCGCCGGTCGGCGGCGTCGTGCTGGCGATCAGCGTCGCCGAGGACGAGACGGTCGAGGTCGGCGCGCAGCTCGCGGTGATCGGCGCGCCCGGAGCCGCTCCGGCGGCTGCCCCGGAACCGGCGCCCGCTGCTGCTCCGGCCGCGGCTCCCGCGCCTGCTGCCGAACCGGCCCCCGCACCCGCACCCGCGCCGGCCCCTGCACCGGCTCCGGCACCCGCTCCGGCCCCGGCCGCTGCTCCGGCACCCGCTGCTCCGGCACCCGCCCCCGCTCCGGTGGCCGCCGCCCCGGCTGCTCCGGCGCCCGCGCCCGCTCCGGCGGAGGGCGAGGCCGCGTACGTCACGCCGCTGGTCCGCAAGCTGGCCGCCGAGCACAACGTGGACCTGTCCACCCTGAGCGGCACCGGCATCGGCGGACGCATCCGCAAGCAGGACGTCCTCGA
This sequence comes from Yinghuangia sp. YIM S10712, assembly GCF_051388935.1. Lineage (NCBI taxonomy): Bacteria > Bacillati > Actinomycetota > Actinomycetes > Kitasatosporales > Streptomycetaceae > Yinghuangia > Yinghuangia sp. YIM S10712. The sequence continues at coordinate 558,912 of NZ_JBPKBI010000002.1, read as the reverse complement.
CGCCGCGCGCCGGAAGGCCCCGGCCCCGGCCGCCGCACCCGCCGCCGCGCCCTCCGCGCCGACGACGCCCGCGGTCGAGCCGTCCGCGCTGCGCGGCCAGACCCTGCCGATGACCCGCATCCGCAAGGCGATCGCCAAGCACATGGTCGACTCGCTCGCGGTGTCGGCGCAGCTCACCACCGTGGTCGAGGTCGACGTCACCAACATCATGCGGCTGCGGGCCAAGGCCAAGGACGACTTCTTCGCGCGCGAGGGCGTCAAGCTGTCGCCGATGCCGTTCTTCGTCAAGGCCGCGGCCGAAGCGCTCAAGGTGCACGCGGTCGTCAACGCCCGGGTCAATGACGACGACACGATCACCTACCACGCGGTGGAGAACATCGGCATCGCCGTCGACACCGACCGCGGCCTGATGGTCCCGGTCATCCACGACGCGGGCGACCTCAACATCGCCGGCATCGCCAAGAAGACCGCCGACCTCGCGGCCCGCACGCGTGACAACAAGGTCAAGCCGGACGAGCTGGCCGGCGGGACCTTCACGGTGACCAACACCGGTTCGCGCGGTGCGCTGTTCGACACCCCGATCCTCAACCAGCCGCAGGTCGGCATGCTCGGCATTGGGGCGACGGTCCGCCGTCCGGTGGTCGTGAACCACCCCGACCTCGGGGAGACCATCGCGATCCGCGACATGGTGTACCTGGCGCTGTCCTACGACCACCGCATCGTCGACGGCGCCGACGCCGCGCGGTTCCTGACGGCGGTCAAGACGCGCCTGGAGGAAGGCGCGTTCGACGGCGACCTCGGTCTCTGACAGCGCGTCACGGGTGACGGCTGCACCTCCTCCGGAGGAACAGCCGTCCACGGCAAGGTGGTAGGTACGGAGGCGGCCCCGGCAACGGGGCCGCCTCCGGCCGTTCCGCGCTCGGCCGTCGCGCATCCGCCGCACGGCCGACGCCTGCGCGTAAATTGGCCGTCATGCGCATCGCCGTGGCGGGGTCGTCGGGTCTCATCGGTACTCCTCTCGTGCGCTCGCTGCGCGCGGACGGCCACGAGGTCGTACGTCTCGTGCGCCGCCCGCCGCAGGGTGCCGACGAGGCACGCTGGGATCCGGCCGCGGGCACCGTCGACGCGGATGCCCTGCGCGGGGTCGACGCGGTCGTGAATCTGGCCGGTGCGGGGATCGGCGACAAGCGGTGGACCGCCGCGTACAAGAAGGAGCTTCGCGACTCGCGGATTCTCGGCACCGCGGCGCTGGCCCGTGCGATCGCCGCCGCGGAGGCACCGCCCAAGGTGTTCCTGAGCGGCTCCGCGATCGGCTACTACGGCGACACCGGCGACCGGGCCGTCGACGAGACCGCGCCTGCGGGAGAAGGCTTCCTGGCCGAGCTGTGCGTCGAATGGGAGGCCGCGACGCTGCCGGCCGAGGAGGCCGGCGTACGCGTGGCACACCTGCGCACCGGCCTGGTCGTCGCCGCCGAGGGTGGCGCGTGGGGGCCGCTGATGCGCGCGTTCCGCCTCGGTGTCGGCGGGCGGCTCGGTGACGGGCGGCAGTACTGGAGTTTCATCTCGCTGCGCGACACGGTCGCCGCGATCCGGTTCCTGCTGGACGCCGAAAGCGTGCGCGGGCCGGTCAATCTGACGGCGCCCGACCCTGTGACCAACGCCGAGGTCACCAAGGCGGTCTCGCGTGCGCTGCGGCGGCCGGCGTTGTTCCCGGTCCCCAAGTTCGCCCTGCGCACTGTACTCGGCGGGCTCGCCGACGACGTGCTGTCGAGTCAACGCGCGATCCCCTCGGTCCTGCGGAACGCGGGGTTCGGTTTCGCCGATCCGACGATCGACCTCGCGTTGGCGGCGGCTTTGCGCAAATGACGGCTGCGCGCGGTGCGTCCGCTTTCGCACTTACCTGACGTAGTGTCAACGGCTTTACGTCTCTTGGCTGTTCGTATGCGCTTACCGGCCTTTCACGAGGGTGTACGGGCTTTCCGCGGTTTGCGTTGGGTATGACTCCAGGGCGAACGCGCGGCGTACGCGCCGCGCCCCGGCAACCCGAGGGGGCACCGTGGCCAAGGCACACCGCACCGATGTCATCGTCGTGGGGGCCGGTATCGCCGGACTCAGCGCCGCACACCGGCTGACCGCCGCCGGGGTCGACGTCACCGTGCTGGAGTCCGCCGACCGGCCGGGCGGGCGGGTCCACACGGATGTGGTGGACGGCTTCCGGCTCGACAACGGGTTCCAGACCCTTGCGACCGCGTACCCCCAGGTGACCACCCGACTCGACCTCGACCGACTGGATTTCCGGGCGTTCGCACCCGGCGTGCAGGTCGTCGGCGACGGCGGGCCCGGCACGGTCGTCGGCGGGCGGCGCACGAGCGTGCGGCGCATGGCGGACATCCGGCGCATGCGCGGCGCCCTCGGGGCACTGCGCGGCCCGGGCCCCGTCGACCGGGCCCGCGTGGCGGCCGCACTCAGCCGGGCCTCGGCTCTTCCTGTGGCGCGCATCCTCACCGCGCCCGACGTCGCGACCGCGGAGGCGGGCTGGCCCGCCGCGTTACGGCCGCTGCTGACCGCGCTGCTGCACGACCCCGAACTCGCCACGTCCCGCCGGTTCGCCGACCTGGTGCTGCGCTCGTACCTGCGCGGGCGAACGGGAGTGCCGGCGCTGGGCATGGGCGCGGTGGCCGAGCAGTTGGCGGCGGGGCTGCCACCGGGGACCGTGCGGTACGGCGTACGCGTCACCGCAATAGCCACCGACCACGTCAGCACCGACCACGACGGGGAGATACCCACACGTGCGGTGATCGTGGCGACCGACCCGACGACCGCGGTCGCGCTCCTTCCCGGCCTGCGGCGCCCGGAGTTCCACAGCGTCACCACGCTCTGGCACGTCGCCCCGGCCCTGCCCCAGGCCGACCCCGTCCTGGTCGCCGACACCACGCCCGCGGAACCGCTGACGCACACCGCGGTGATGACCGCGGTCGCGCCGACCTACTCACCCGACCACCGGGCACTCGTGTGCTCCACGGTGCTGGGCCACGACGGCACGGAGCCCAGCAGGCTCGAAGCGCTGGTCAGGAAACGCCTGTCCGCCATCCACCAGGTGGCGACACACGACTGGGAACACCTGACGACACGTCACCTGCCGCAAGCCATCCCGGTCGTGGAACCGGGCCACAATTTCCGGCGGCCGGTACGCGTACTCGCCGGGCTGTACGTGTGCGGCGACCATCGTGACTCCAGCAGCATCCAGGGCGCACTGGCCTCCGGCCGACGCGCGGCACGGTCCGCACTCGCGGATCTCGGCGCGCTGACCGCCTTCGCAAAAGGCGCCGCGCGGCAGAGCGGCGGGAAGGTGCCCGCAGCGTGACGGTCGGCGGCACACGGGCTCGGCTGCCCGTGCGCCGCACACCGTCACCGCACCGGGCTGCCGTCCCCTGCCGCCGGTCCGCACGCCGGGCCCGGCGGCCCTCCCAGGTCTGGCACCGCACCTCGCGGCGTTGCCGATTCCTCCTAGTACGACCGAGTACCAGTTCGGAACCGGCGCCCCCCCGATGCACGGCACGAAGGAAGGCCGTCCAGGCCCGGTGCGACGCGGCCCACCCGACGTGAGTTCGAAGACACGACCTAGGAGGCCGCGCACAAGAACTCGTCCGTCCGCTCGGCGAAGCCGCGTACCGCGGGACTGTCGCGGTAGGGGGTCAGGCGATGCGAGAACTCGCGTACGTAGTCCATCGCCCGCGCCGAACGCAGACCACCGGCGAACTCGGTCGCCTCCGCCTCGATTTCGCACGCCTGGTCGAGCTCGCCCAGACCCAGCAGGGCCGTTGCCAGCACCGTGCGGCAGAAGAGCATGCTGCGGGTGTACTCCGCATTGCGGAGCTCAAGTGAGCGTTCAGCGAACTCCCGTGCCCTGCGGTGGTCTTCCAGATCGCGGAAGCAGTGGGCGTGCTCGTCGGCCAATTGCGCCTCGTCGATGTAACGCGCCCAGTCCGGCTCCTCGCTCTCCGGACCGGCCTGCCCAAGCGCCTGCTCCGCCCGCCCGAGCGCGGCAACGCACGCGCGCGCGTCCCCCAACAACCCGTGCCCACGCGCCTCGACGGCGTGCAGCAGTACGCGTACGCGCGGCGTCGCCGCCGCCAGCGCACCCTGCTGCGCGACGCGGGCAAGCTGCACCGCCTCTCGCCCGTGCCCGAGATAGATGGCCTGCCGACTCATCGTCGTCAGCACGAAGGCACCCAACGCCCGGTCCCCGGACGCCTGCGCGAGCCGCAGCGCCTGGACGAAGTACCGCTGCGCCATCCCGTGCACGCCGGTGTCGTACGCCATCCACCCCACAAGCCGCGTCAACACCGCTGCGGCGGCGAAGAGTTCGCGCCCCACCGAGGCGCTGTAGCTGCCCCGCAGCATCGTGGCCACCTCGGTGTCGAGGTAACGCACCAACGCCTGCCGCGCATGGCCGCCGCCGAACGAGTTGTCGAGGCGGCGGAACGCCTCGCCCACCGCGCGGACCGCCTCCACGTCACCCGCACCCACACGCGCGCCGTCGGAACGCTGTGGATCCTCGTCGCCGGAGCCGATCAACCAGTCACGGCTCGGCACGACGAGCGCACCCGGTGTGAACGACGCCTCCGCCAACGCCGGCCGCTGCGCGCAGTCGGCCTGCCACATGCCGGACACGATCTCGACCGCTTCACCCGGCCCGGCGGCATACTCCAGGCCCGCGTAGTCGGGGCGGCAGCCGGCCATCCCCAGATCCTCGGCGGTGAGCTTGCGTGAGAGCCGCTGGGTGAACACCTCCGCGAGGAGCATCGGCACGATCCCGCGCGGGTGTTGGCCACGCAGCCAACGCGCCACCGAGGTCTTGTCGTACCGCAGGTCGAGGCCCTGCTCGGCACCGAGCTGGTCGACCCGTCGAGCGAGGCCGGCGTGCGAGAACCCGGCCTCCTCGACGAGCGCGGCCAGCCGGTGATTGGGGCGCCGTTCGGCCCTGGTGGTCATTCGTTTGCACGCCTCCCGCGGTCGTGTCGAATCGCGCGAGAATCTAGCGAGCGCGAGGACCGTCCCGATCCCGATGGCCGAAAGAATGACCCTTTCGGGTGACGCAGGGGAACAGGGTCGCCACGTGGCGCCACCCCGGCGTGTGATCAGCGCCTGCGCTACGGGCGTTTGACCCGTGAACACCCCTGCATGCCCTGTTTTCCCGGGAGTTCTCCCCCTGACAGCCCGAAGTGGAACACTGTTCCGTCCACATGATCCAGAGTCGGGCAACAGACAGCGCGCGGCTCTACGCTGTGGCCCCGGGGGGCGAGAACAAGTCACCAAAACCCGCAGGCAGGTGCGGACGTCTGGTGAAGTTCATGACGAGAGCGGGGGATTTCGCTTGGGCCGGCACGGCGACCGCAGAGCCGACAGCAAAGCCGAGAGAGGATCCGAACGCGGGGACGGCACCGCGGGCGGCGTGGCGCTGCCCTTGCTCGCCGCCGCGTTGGTGTGCCTGCTGGCGACGTCGGGCGTGTGGCTGTTCAGCAGCACGGGCGGCGAGGCGAAACAGAACGACACGGCAATCGGCCTGAACGTCCCGACCGGGGGCGTGGACATTCCGATGAACACGTCGTCGGAGGGGATGACGGGTCCGTCGCCGTCCGGCGCGGCATCACCGACGGCATCCGCCTCCGGCACCAAGGGGAGGACGACATCGCCAACTGCCTCGAAGTCGGAGTCGAAGTCCCCGACGGCCACGACCAGTTCAGCGCCGCCACCGCCTCCGCCACCGAGTCAGGCTCCGCCCCCGCCGCCCGCACCGCTTCCGTCGACGCCGACGCCGAGCGCACCCCCCGGCAAGTACGAGTCATCCGTCAACGCCGTCGAAAGTGACTGGTACAAAGTCACTTTCACGATCGACATCCAAAGCCCGCAGAATCCACCCACAGAAGGATGGAACGTCAGCCTCGTCAGCCTTCCCAACCGAGCCAAGGTCACCTGCTCAAGCAGCAGGACCGAAGTGGCCACATGCTCCGATAGCAGGAAGAGCGCGAACAGCATCGGCCCGATGCCGACGGGCACGGTTCGGGTGACTTTCACCATCGACTACAACTGGCGATCCGCGCCAGACGAGGTGTCGTACTCGTTCAACGGTGTGACGACCACAGTCTCCGTGCGCGACTGACCCGTCCAAGGGCCACCACCCCACCGCCGTACCCTTGACCCGTGACAGTCCTGGAATTCGTACACGCCGGCATCGGCACAGAAGCCGTCCCCTACGAACTCGCCTGGGAGCAGCAGCGCCGCCTGCACGCCGCTGTCGTCGCCGGTGAACGGCCCGACACCTGCCTCCTCCTCGAACACCCTCCCGTCTACACCGCCGGGCGCCGCACCGAGGACTCCGAGCGTCCCATCGACGGCACCCCTGTCATCGACGTCGACCGCGGCGGCAAGATCACGTGGCATGGGCCGGGCCAGCTCGTCGGGTACCCGATCGTGCGCCTGCCCGAGCCGGTGGACGTCGTCGCGTACGTGCGCCGGCTGGAGGAAGCACTCATCCGCACATGCGCCGGGTTCGGCCTGGAAACCACTCGCATCGAAGGCCGCAGCGGTGTCTGGGTCCTCGGTGACGAACTGCCGCAAACGAGTGCGGCGTCGGGGCTCACCCTCCGGCTCGATTCCCGGATCAGTGCCCCGGATCCACGCGCGCACCCGGAGTTCGACCCGCGGCTCGCCGGGCCGGAGTACGCGCCGTCCAACGCCGGCCAGCGGGGCGAGGACCGCAAGTTGGCCGCGATCGGGGTCCGTGTGTCGCGCAAGGTGACGATGCACGGCTTCGCGCTCAACTGCGACTCGGACACCACGTCGTACGACCGCATCGTGCCGTGCGGCATCCGCGACGCGGGCGTCTCGTCGCTGAGCCGGGAACTCGGGCGCCGGGTCACCGTCGCCGAGGTCATGCCTCTCGTGGAGCGCCATCTCGCGGAGGTGTTCGCACCGGTCGGTGTGTGAGCGGTGTCCGGTCAGCGTGCGGCCCGGCCGGGAATCACCTCGGGCGCTCGCACGTTGGCCGTACCAGGACGGTCGAACACAGGGGCGTACCCTGGAGTCACCGCCACCGAACGGCTACTCCTCCACACAAGGGAGCTCGCGTGTCCGCTGTCGCACCCGACGGCCGCAAGTTGCTTCGCCTCGAAGTCCGCAACGCCGAGACCCCGATCGAACGCAAACCTGCCTGGATCAAGACCCGCGCGAAGATGGGCCCGGAGTACACCGAGCTGAAGGGCCTGGTGCGGCGCGAGGGCTTGCACACGGTGTGCGAGGAAGCCGGCTGCCCCAACATCTACGAGTGTTGGGAGGACCGCGAGGCGACGTTCCTGATCGGCGGCGACCAGTGCACGCGGCGCTGCGACTTCTGCCAGATCGACACGGGCAAGCCCGCCGAACTGGACCGTGACGAGCCGCGCCGGGTGGCGGAGTCCGTACAGGCGATGGGCTTGAAGTACGCCACGGTCACCGGGGTCGCCCGCGACGACCTGTCCGACGGCGGTGCGTGGCTGTATGCCGAGACGACCCACCAGATCCACGCGCTCAACCCCGGCACGGGCGTCGAGCTCCTGATCCCCGACTTCACCGGGCAGCCCGACCAACTGGCCGAGGTGTTCTCCTCGCGGCCCGAGGTCCTGGCGCACAACATCGAGACGGTCCCGCGCATCTTCAAGCGGATCCGCCCCGGTTTCCGGTACGAGCGCTCGCTTCGGGTGATCACCGCCGCGCGCGAGGCGGGCCTGGTGACGAAGTCCAACCTGATCCTCGGCATGGGCGAGGAGCGGGCCGAGATCAGCCAAACGATGCAGGACCTCCACGACGCCGGGTGCGAGCTGCTCACGATCACGCAGTACCTGCGCCCGACCGTGCGCCACCACCCCGTCGAGCGCTGGGTGAAGCCGGAGGAATTCGTCGCGCTTCAGGAAGAGGCCGAGGACATCGGTTTCGCCGGAGTGATGTCCGGACCATTGGTCCGTTCGTCGTATCGCGCGGGACGGCTTTACCGGCAGGCCCTCGACCGGCGGGCGGACGGCAACACCGCAGGCAGTGACGCCGCGTCGCAGCCCGTAACCGCGACGCGCGGATGAAATCCTTGTTCACGGTGGTTTGACCCTTGTGTCATCCCCTGGTAACACAGGGTGGCGAGGGTAGAACACATCGGTTCTCCCCGAGCCTTCTTCAGTACAAGTTCTGATCACTTCAGAGCGCTGAGGCATCGGAATACCGGCACCACCCGGCACCGCTCCGGTGCCACGCACGTTCACGGCTTTGTTCGCACTCACCACGACCCGGGTACGCTGGGCGGCCCGGTGGAGGGGGACGACAGTCATGCAGGTCGGCAATGTTCCATTCGGCCGGATCACGCTGGGCAACGCCGCGGCGCTGCGCGGTGCGTTCGACCGGGGCGCTTCGGCCCGCAAGGCGACCGTCGGCGTGGTACTGCGCACCATGGAGTCGCTGATGACACTCCAAGGCGCGCAGCGCACGGCCCGGCGCAACGCGTGGGACGCGGTGTGCGACGACCGCCGCCGGGCGCGGGCCCGCGCGGAGGCGACCGTCATCCTCGAACGCCTCGCGGAGGCCGAGACGGCCCGGGTGGAGACCGTCAGCGTCTGACGGTTCCGGACGCCGCCGGGGACCGCCTCCGACCGGCGCATACCGGGAGCCCGGCCGCCGCCGCGCCGCCGTGTGCAATCGGTATCCTGTGCGACATGGCGAGCAAGGAATCATCGGAGAAGAGCGGCCGGCTGCAGCAGATCCGGCTCGCCTACAAGATGACCAAGAAGTCCGACAGGTGGATCGGACTCATCGTGGCGGCGTGGGGCCTCGGGGTCCTCGGGGTCTTCCTGGCGATCGGTTTCCTGATCGACCACCCGATCATCCTCGGCATCCTGGGCTTCGTCTTCGGACTTCTGGCCGCCGTGTTCGTCTTCGGGCGCCGGGCCGAGAAGGCCGTCCTCGGTGACATGGAGGGCCAGCCGGGAGCCGCCGTCGCCGTGTTGCAGTCGCTGCGGCGCGGCTGGGTCGTGACGCCGGCCGTCGCGGTCACCCGCAACCAGGACGTCGTCCACCGCGCGGTGGGCCAGGCGGGGATCGTGCTGGTCGGCGAGGGTCAGCCGACCCGGGTGGCGAACCTGCTGGCCGCCGAGAAGCGCAAGATGTCGAAGATCGCCGAGGGTGTCGTGGTCACCGACCTCGTGGTCGGCAACGGCGAGGGCCAGGTGCCGCTGCGCAAGCTTCAGTCGCGCGTGGTCAAGCTGCCGCGCACGATGTCGAAGAGCCAGGTCGCGCAGGTCAACGACCGGCTGCGGGCGCTCGGCAGCCTGCTGGACAACATGCCGGTGCCGAAGGGCCCGATGCCGCGCAACATGCGCATGCCGCGCGGCCCGCGTCGCTGACGCCCGCGTCACCCGCTCCCCCGACAGCTTCGGCGGTGG
>NZ_JBPKBI010000002.1:422542-549322 GCF_051388935.1 Yinghuangia sp. YIM S10712 | reverse complement strand
TCCCCCCCCCCGCTTTGCTGTTCCGGACGCCCCGCGGGTTCCGCGGTTCCCCCGAAACCCCGGTCAGGCGCGGACGACCGCGGTCCCGACCGCCTTGTCGTGGAAGCCGCGGCCGTCACGGTCGTAGACCGCGGCGGGCAGAACCAGGCACAGGAGCAGCGTGCGCACGACCACCGCGAGCGGCGTCAGGTGGGGCTGCGTCACCGACACCACGCGCAGGCCGAGGAACCGCTTGCCGACGGTGTAGCCCAATGTGCTCACCAGCAGCAGGTTCTCCGCCGCGAACACGGCGAGGGTGCCGATGTTGGTGCCGGTCGCGTTGAGGTCGCCGCGGCCTATGAACGCGAACGCGATGACGTAGCACAGCAGCCAGTCGATCAGCAGGGCGAGGAGCCGCCGGCCGGTGGGTGCCAGTGAGTTGGGGCCGTCCTCGGGAAGGCCGAGGCGCTTGCCCTGGTAGCCGAAGTCATCCGATGCCGTGCCGGAGGAGTCGGCCGTCGAGTCCCGCACCTGGGCGGCCGGGGCCGCAGGGGTGCCGGGGGAGGTGCCCCCGCCGCCCGCGCCCGGTCGGTTGCCCTTCTTCTTGCCGGTTTTTTTCCTGTCCACGTCCCCCACGGTAGATGAGTCACGGACGGGTCAAAGCCACCGGGGCAAACGTGAAGGATGCGCCAAGATCACATTGCTCGCAACCGAAACGACCTGATTGGGCAGCCACGTAACTTGTGTGAAACATTCGGGACACCGGCGGGAAACCGCTCCGACATACCTTCGGGAGCAGTGGCCAGCGGGGAGAAGGGCCGCCCCCGAGAACGAGAAGCTAACCCGAGCCCGGAGCCGGGTCGAGGAGGCATGGATGTTCAACAACGCCGACGAGGTGTCGCGGTACATCACCGACAACGACGTGAAGTTCGTCGACGTGCGGTTCTGCGACCTGCCTGGCGTCATGCAGCACTTCACGATCCCGGCCGAGATCTTCGAGCCGACCGAGACCCTGGCGTTCGACGGCTCGTCGATCCGGGGTTTCCAGGCGATCCACGAGTCCGACATGGCCCTGCGTCCGGACCTGTCGACGGCACGCGTCGACCCGTTCCGCAAGGACAAGACGCTCAACATCAACTTCTTCATCCACGACCCGCTCACGGATGAGGAGTACAGCCGCGACCCGCGCAACATCGCCAAGAAGGCCGAGCGCTACCTCGCGGGCACCGGCATCGCCGACACGGCATTCTTCGGCCCCGAGGCCGAGTTCTACGTGTTCGACAACGTGCGCTTCGCGACCAGCGCGAACGAGTCGTTCTACCACATCGACTCCGAGGCGGGCGCCTGGAACACCGGCGCGCTGGAGAACAACCGCGGCTACAAGGTCCGCTACAAGGGCGGCTACTTCCCGGCTCCTCCGGTCGACCACTTCGCCGACCTGCGTGCCGAGATCTCCCTGGAGCTCTCCGCGGCCGGCCTCCAGGTCGAGCGCCAGCACCACGAGGTGGGCACCGCCGGCCAGGCGGAGATCAACTACAAGTTCAACACCCTGCTGGGTGCCGCCGACGACCTGATGCTCTTCAAGTACATCGTGAAGAACGTCGCGTGGCGGAACGGCAAGACCGCGACCTTCATGCCGAAGCCGATCTTCGGTGACAACGGCTCGGGCATGCACTGCCACCAGTCGCTGTGGAAGGACGGCTCGCCGCTGTTCTACGACGAGGTCGGCTACGCGGGCCTGTCGGACACCGCCCGGTACTACATCGGCGGCCTGCTCAAGCACGCTCCGTCGCTGCTGGCCTTCACGAACCCGACGGTGAACTCGTACCACCGCCTTGTTCCGGGCTTCGAGGCGCCGGTCAACCTGGTCTACTCGCAGCGCAACCGCTCGGCGTGCATCCGCATCCCGATCACGGGTGCCAACCCGAAGGCCAAGCGCATCGAATTCCGCGTGCCGGACCCGTCGTCGAACCCGTACCTCGCGTTCTCGGCGATGCTGATGGCCGGCCTGGACGGCGTCAAGAACAAGATCGAGCCGATCGAGCCGGTCGACAAGGACCTGTACGAGCTCGCTCCCGAGGAGCACTCGGCGGTCCCGCAGGTCCCGGGCTCGCTGCCCGAGGTCCTGGACGCGCTTGAGGCCGACCACGAGTACCTGCTCGAAGGCGGCGTGTTCACCCAGGACCTCATCGAGACCTGGGTCGACTACAAGCGCACCAACGAGGTGGACCCGATCCGCCTGCGCCCGCACCCGCACGAGTTCGAGATGTACTTCGACATCTGATCGGCGGTAACCGGACGCACGCTGCCGTGCGGCTCCGAACTCGAAGGCCTCGCCATGACTCGCTCTGGCGGGGCCTTCGATATTTCCGCGTCCGACAGCGGCTGCGCTCCGCGTGACCCCGGGGAATCCAGATCGTTGGATGGTCGTGGGTGGGCAGCGGCCGCGTCTGCGGGCGAGCCGACCGGGGTGGCACGCCGGGTCTCGGTCCGCGGCAAAGGATCCGGGCCTGCCGCCACCGCACGCGCCCGGGGGCCGCACGGGGGTCGGCCCGAGCGCGTCGGTGGCGGCACCCGGCGGAACGCCCGCACGCGGCCGGTGACGCGGATCAGCGCGCGGCGCCGGGGGCGAAGGGCGGTTGTTCACGGAAGACCCGGCCGAACCGGATGTTTCCGCCCAGACGCGCGAGCTCGGCACGCACGAGGGTGAGCGGGTGGTCCGGGAACTCCGCGTCCCATTCGGCGCTGTCGCCGATGTGGAACGGCAGGTTGCCCCGGAGGTCGGGAACGTACGGGTGCGGCTGGAAAAAGGCGCCGGGCCCGCGCCTGGCCATGATGAGCGCCTCACGGAAGCCCGTCGTGCCGCGCTCGGACGCCTGGAGTCGGACGATGACGCTGCCGGTCGCACGCGGGACCGTGTAGGCGCCCACGAAGAACAGGCCGTTGGGACGGCCCGGCAGCGGCAGCTTGAGCAGTTGCCGGACGGCGGGCAGCGCGTCGACGGTGACGACATCGGCTTCGATGAGCGCGCCTGGGGTGGTGTCCGCGATGAAGCGCGTGAGCGTCCCGCGCAGGCCCGCGAGGTCGCCCAGGCCGGTCGGCAGGTCGGGGATCTCGTCGACGTGGCGCACGGACACACGGACGCCGCGGTCGTTCAGCCACGCACCGTCGTCGAGGCGGCGGTAGCCGGAGAGATCCATGTGGTCGATGTGGTCGATGTGGTCGAGGCGGGGTCCGGTGGGGTCGCTCGCGGTCATGCCGCCCATGGTGGCGCAGTCGCGGCGGGCCGCGCCCCACCGGGTGCGGCCGCCGTCAACGCCGACCGGTCAGCGCGCGCGACCGCGCGGTTTGAGCTGCGTCGCCGGGAGTTCGGGAGCGTCCAACCGCGGCGCGTGGTAGCCGTGCACCTCGCCGAAGCGCTCCTCGGCCTGCCATTCGGCGCGCGCCTGCACGATCTCGTCGTGGGAGCGGCCGACGAAGTTCCACCACATGACGATCTTCTCCGCGAAAGGCTCACCGCCGATGAGGATCAGGTCGGACGCGGACTCGGTGCGGATGTGCACGTCGTCGCGCCCGCAGCCGAGGTAGAGCAGCGAGCCGATCGGGAGGGGCACGTCGTCGACGACCGCGCCGGGCTCGGTGGCGACCACCGCGTATTCGAAGTCGCGTTCCAGCGGCAGGCGCACGTCGGCATCCGCGTCCAGGACGAGGTCCGCACCGACGATCGGAGAGTACGCGCGGCCCGGCGACGCGGCGCCGTCCACCTCGCCCATGAACGCCGTGCCGCGCAGTCCGCGCGCCTGGAACGTCGGCAGTTCGGGATGCAGTTCGAAGTGCGGATCGGTGTCGCGGTCGCTGTCCGGCAGGGCGACCCACAACTGCACGCCGTGCAGCCAGGTCGGATGCGGGACGGGCGATTCCTCGGAATGCGCGATGCCGCGCCCCGAGGTCATCAGGCCCAGCCGGCCGGGCAGCACCGTCGCCAGGCTGCCGACGCTGTCGCGGTGCAGGATCTCGCCCTGGCGCAGCCAGCTCACCGTCTGCAGCCCGATGTGCGGGTGGGGGGCGACCTGCATGCCGTCGGCGGTGGAGATGTCGTCGGGGCCGTAGTGGTCGAGGAAGCACCACGGGCCGACCATGCGGCGGCCGAGCGTGGGCAGGACGCGGCGGACGGGGCTGCTGCCGCCGATGTACGCCTCGCGGCCGGGGATCAGCTCGCGCACGGGCGCGGCGGACACGCCGTCGCGTCCCCCGCATTCCTTCAGCGTGGGCCTGGTGTCGAGGTCACTCACGCGGCCACCTCGCTTCGCTCGGCGCCGCACGCGCGAAACGCACCTCTCGTTTTGGTTCGTCCGTCTCGCATCCTCATGCCGACACCTCGCCTCGCTCGCTCATGGCGCCACCGTAACGCCAGGTGGCACGTCCTCGGCGGGAGACCGCCTTCCTTCCGCGTCCGGACCTGCGAGTTGCCGGGGAGCGCCGGAGGGAACGGCGGCCGTGCGGGCACGGGCAGTTGCCGACCGCTACTCGGCCGGGCACACGTGCACGCGCCGGTGAAGTCGCCACCAGCCACGCGGCGTTCATCGCATTTTCTGATGTTTCGCCGGTGATACTCGGTTTGTTGGGCAATCCCCCGCCGCCGGGCGGCCCGTGGTCATCCTCGGGAGGTAGGAGTGCGCGCCGGAACCGTACCCGCGGGTGATCGGCGGTGGCCTCGTCTCTGGCAGACTGGGGCTTTATGGGGGGTACAGAGACCCAGGAGACCCAGCCGCGGTTGTCGCCGAAGTCCTCGGCGTCGACGGGCTCCACAGTGGCAGAGATCGGACCGCCCTCGGCTGCGGCCCGGGTGCTGCACCATGTCCGCACGCCCCGCCGCCCGCGGTTCATCGTCGAACTGGCGTTGGTGGCCCTGAGTTACTGGGTCTACTCGCTGATCCGCAACGCGGTTCCCAACCGCGAATCGCTCGCGATGGAACGCGCGTGGCAGTTGCTGGACTTCGAGAAGACGCTGCACATCGACATCGAGTACTCCATCAACCACGCGGTGAACGACGTCACGTGGCTGATCGTCGGCATGAACTACTACTACGCGACGCTGCACTTCGTGGTGACCATCGGTGTGCTGGTGTGGCTTTTCCGCTGGCATCCGGGGCGGTACAGCGCGGTGCGCACGGTTTTGTTCGTGACGACGGCGCTCGCGTTGTTCGGGTATTTCTTCTACGCCCTCGCGCCGCCACGGCTGTTGCCCGGCGCCGGCTACATCGACACGGTCCTCGTGCACGAGACGTGGGGGTCGATGGCGTCCGGTGACATGAAGAACGTCTCGAACCAGTTCGCGGCGATGCCGTCGATGCACATCGGCTGGTCGACGTGGTGTGCCGTGGCCATCTGGAAGTTCGCGCGTCCGCTGTGGGTGCGCGTGCTCGGCGTGCTGTACCCGGTCATGACGCTGATCGTCATCATGGCGACCGGAAACCACTTCATCCTGGACGCGGTCGGCGGGTGGGTCACGCTGGCCGCCGGCTTCAAAATCCAGCGCCTGGTGTGCGCGCGGTCGGCGTACAAGTTCCCGCGCTACACGCCGGACGACCCGCGGTCGGAGGAGTATGCCGCGCCTGCCGCCGAGGAGGCGCCCGGGCCCGGGGTGCCCGATCCTCAGCGCGAGCCGGCCGGTGTGTCCTCGCCCTCGCCGTAGAACACCCGGTCGACCACCGCGCGGGCAAGCCGCGTGATGCGCCGGTAGTCCTCGATGACGGTGCCGGCGCCGACCGGTCCGGACTCGGTCGCCCGGTAGCCGAGCAGGCGCGCGACGCCGGCGAGTTCCCGCACGTCGAAGGGGAACTGGTCGGACGGGCGGCCCCGCACGACCATGACCGCGTTGCGCACGCGCGTCGCCTCCACCCACGCCTCGTCGAGCGTTTGGGCGTCCTGCGCGTCCAGGAGGCCTGCCTCGGCCGCCGCGGCGAGTGCCGCCCGGGTCCCGGTGGTCCGCAGCCCGGGCACGGCGTGGGCGTCCTTCATCTGGAGCAGTTGCGCGGTCCACTCGACGTCGGCCAGCCCGCCTCGGCCCAGCTTGGTGTGCGTGGACCGGTCGGCCCCCCGGGGCAGGCGCTCCGCCTCGATGCGGGCTTTGATGCGCCGGATCTCGCGGACGTCCTTGTCGGCGAGCCCTGCCGCGGGCCAGCGCAGCGGCGCGATCAGGTCGAGGAACCGCGCGCCCAGATCGGCGTCGCCGGCGACCGGGGCGGCGCGCAGGAGCGCCTGGCTCTCCCACAGCTTCGACCAGCGCTCGTAGTAGGCGCGGTACGACGCGAGGGTGCGGACGAGGGGCCCCTGACGGCCCTCGGGGCGCAGGTCCGCGTCGAGGACGAGCGGCGGTTCCGCGGCCGGAAGCTCAAGCAGGCGACGCATCTCGTAGGCGACGGCCTGCGCCTGCTTGGCGGCGTCCGGTTCGGCGACGCCCGGCTCCGGCTCGTGGACGAACAAGACGTCGGCGTCGCTGGCGTAGCCCTGCTCGTGTCCGCCGAACCGGCCCATGCCGATGACCGCGATGCGGGTACCGATCGCGGCGCCGGTCTGCCGGGCGTATTCGTCGGACGCGGCGCGCAACGCGCCGGTCAGCGTCGCGGCGGTCACATCGGACAGCGCGCGGCCGACCTGGTCGACGTCGAGGTGGCCGAGCACGTCGGCGGCGACGATGCGGAACAGCTCGCGGCGGCGTACGCTGCGCGCGATCTGGACCGCGACCTCGGCACTCGGGGCCCGCCCGACCGCCGCCAGGACCTCGGATTCCAGCGCGGTCAGCGAGCGGGGCCGCAGGCCGTCCGGGTCGCCGAGCAGCGCGACCGCCTCGGGCGCGCGAAGCAGGAGGTCGGGGGCGAGTCGTCCCGAGGACAGCACCCGGGCCATGTTCTCGGCCGCGGCGCCGCCGGCCGCTCCGGCCCCCGAGTCGCGCAGCAGGCGCAGGTACCAGTGGGTGTTGCCGAGCGCGTCGGAGACCTGGCGGAAGGCCAACAGGCCGGCGTCGGGGTCGGCCGAGTCGGCGAACCAGCCGAGCATGACCGGCAGGAGCGTGCGCTGGATGGACGCCCGGCGGCTCACGCCGGACGCGAGGGCCTCCAGGTGGCGCAGCGCCCCGACCGGGTCCGCGTAGCCCAGGGCCTCCAGGCGCTGCGCGGCCGCCTCGGGCGTCAGGCGCGTCTCACCGGGCTGTAGGCGGGCGACGGCGTCGAGGAGCGGGCGGTAGAAGAGCTTCTCGTGGAGTCTGCGCACTTCGTGCTGGGTGCGGCGCCAGGTCGCCTCCAGTTCGCCGACCGGGTTGGCGCGGAACCCCATCGAGCGGCCAAGGCGGCGCAGGTCGGCCGAGTCGGTGGGCAGCAGGTGGGTGCGCCGCAGGCGGTGCAGCTGGATGCGGTGCTCCAGGAGCCGCAGGAAGCGGTATGCCTCATCGAGGGACGCACCGTCCGCGCGACCCACGTACCCCTCCGCGGACAGGGCGGACAGCGCCTTGAGGGTCGAGCCGCTGCGCAGCGACGCGTCGGCGCGGCCGTGGACGAGTTGCAGCAATTGGACGGCGAATTCGATGTCGCGCAGTCCGCCGGGACCGAGCTTGAGCTCGCGTTCGACCTCGGTGTGCGGGATCGAGTCGACGACGCGGCGGCGCATGGCCTGGACGTCCGGCACGAAGTTCTCACGCCGGGCCGCGGTCCAGACGAGCGGGGCGATGTTGGCGATGTACCGGTCGCCGAGCGCCGCGTCGCCGGCGACCGGGCGGGCCTTGAGCAGGGCCTGGAACTCCCAGGTCTTGGCCCAGCGCTCGTAGTAGGCGAGGTGGCTGGCGAGCGTGCGGACCAGCGGGCCGTTGCGGCCTTCCGGGCGCAGGTTGGCGTCGACGGGCCAGATGGTGCCCTCGCGGGTGGTGTGCGAGCAGGCGCGCATCATGGCGGCGGCGATGCGCGTCGCGGCGGCCAGCGCGCGGGCTTCGTCGACGCCGTGCGGCGCCTCGGCGACGAACACGACGTCGACGTCGCTGACGTAGTTGAGCTCGCGTCCGCCGCATTTGCCCATGCCGATGACCGCGAGGCGGCACTCCGCGGCCTCGGCGGGCAGTTCGCGGCCGGCCACGTCGAGGGCGGCGTCGAGCGTGGCGCCGGCCAGGTCGGCGAGTTCGGCGGAGATCTGCTCGACTTCGGCGGTGCCGCAGACGTCGCGCGCCGCGATCGAGAGCAGGCAGCGGCGGTAGGCGACACGCAGGGCGTCGAGTGCCGCTTCGCCGGTCAGCTCGCCGAGCTCCGCGGCGAGCGTACGGCGGAAGTATTCGGGCGTGGGCCGGGCCTCGTGCACGTCGTAGGTGACGAGGGTCCGCCAGTCCTCGGGGTGGCGTGCCAGGTGGTCGCCGAGCGCCGCGCTGACGCCGAGGACGCCGAGCAGCCGGTCGCGCAGGGGCTTGGCGGACGCGAGGGTGGAAAGCAAAACGGCTCGGTCCTCGGCGGCCTCGGCGAGGCGGACCAGGCCGAGCAGGGCGAGGTCGGGATCGGCGGTCGCGGACAGCGCGTCCGGCAACTGCGCGTGGTCGCCGGCTCCCGCGAGGGCCGGGTCGGCGAGCCGCCGGGCGGCCGCGTCGACGTCGGTGAACCCCAGCCTGACCAGGCGGGCTGTCGAGACTCCCGCACTGACCGGATCCCATGTGGCCATCCGCCGAGACTATCGGCGCGATGGCCCGCCCCCAACCGCCCACCCCGCGTCACGAGGGCGTCGGCGCGACGGAATTCCGTATACCGCACGCGCCCATACGGCAACGTACGGTACGTATCCCTGCATTAGCGTGTGCGCATGCGCAACGGTGTTCCCTCCGACAACGCCCCGGCCGACAGACCCTCAAGGCCCGGCAGGCGCACCCTCACCCGGGACGATTGGGCGCGCGCCGCGCTGGAGGCGATGCGGGAGAGCGGCCTCGGCGCGATCGCGGTCGAACCGCTCGCCGAACGCCTGGGCACCACCAAAGGCAGCTTCTACTGGCACTTCAAGGACCGTGACGCCCTCATCCACGCCGCCCTGGAACGCTGGGTCGACGAGTCCGACGCCATGATGGCCGCCGCAGCCCGCATCACCGACCCGGTCGAGCGCGGACGCTGGCTGACCGAGCTCGCGTTCACCGCGCCGCAGAGCGCGGACATCAGCACGACGTTGCTGGTGAACTCGACACACCCGGTCGTCGGACCGTTTCTGGAGCGCGTCACCGAGGAGCGCATCGCGTGGGGGGCGCGACTCAACGAGGAGCTCGGCCTGTCCCCCGACGTCGCGCGCCGGCACGCGCTCGCGGCTTGGACGGTCGCGGTCGGCATCGCGCTGGTGCGGCGCGGCGCCCCGCGGCTGCTGCCGCAGGGCGAGGAGGCCGACGCGTTCAAGCGCTACATCATGGAGCTGTTGCGCCCGCGCCCGTGAGACGACCGGGCCCGGGCGCGTGTGCGTTCGCTCAGAGGACCGGCAGGTACTTCGAGAGTTCGAAGGGCGTGACCTGCTGCCGGTACTCCTCCCATTCGTGCCGCTTGTTGCGCAGGAAGAACTCGAAGACGTGCTCGCCGAGCACCTCCGGCAGCAGCTCGCTGCGCTCCATCAGCGCGATCGCCTCGGCGAGGTTCTGCGGCAGCGGCGCGATACCCAGCGCGCGACGCTCGGCGTCGGTGAGCGCCCACACGTCGTCCTCGGCGCCGGCGGGCAGCTCGTAGCCCTCCTCGACACCCTTCAGGCCCGCCCCGAGCAGGACGGCGAAGGTCAGGTACGGGTTGCACGCCGAGTCGATCGACCGGACCTCGATCCGGGTCGACTGGCCCTTGGTCGGCTTGTACATCGGCACCCGCACCAGCGCGGAGCGGTTGTTGTGGCCCCAGCAGATGTACGACGGCGCCTCGCCGCCCATCCCGGCCGTGCGCGCCGACGCGCCCCACAGGCGCTTGTACGAGTTGACCCACTGGTTGGTGATCGCCGCCATCTCGCCCGCGTGCCTCAGCAGCCCGGCGATGAACGACCGTCCCACCTTGGAGAGCTGGTACTCCGCGCCCGCCTCGTAGAAGGCGTTGCGGTCGCCCTCGAACAGCGACAGGTGGGTGTGCATGCCCGAGCCCGGGTACTGCGAGAACGGCTTCGGCATGAACGACGCGTGCACGCCCTGTTCGAGCGCGACCTCCTTGACCACCAGGCGGAAGGTCATGATGTTGTCCGCGGTGCTGAGCGCGTCCGCGTACCGCAGGTCGATCTCCTGCTGGCCCGGGGCGCCCTCGTGGTGGCTGAACTCCACCGAGATGCCCATGTTCTCCAGCATCGTGATGGCCAGCCGCCGGAAGTCGTGGCTCACGGTCTGCGGCGTGTGGTCGAAGTAGCCGCTGTGGTCGACCGGCGTCGGCGGGGTCCCGTCCAAGGGCATGTCCTTGAACAGGAAGAACTCGATCTCGGGGTGCGTGTAGAAGGTGAAGCCCCGGTCGGACGCGCGCTCCAGCGTCCGCTTCAGCACGAAACGCGGGTCGGCGAACGACGGCGAGCCGTCCGGCATCAGGATGTCGCAGAACATGCGCGCGGTGCCCGGCGCCTCGGCCCGCCACGGCAGGATCTGGAACGTCGCAGGATCGGGTTTCGCCAGCATGTCGGATTCGTGCACGCGCGCGAAGCCCTCGATCGCGGAACCGTCGAATCCGATGCCCTCCGCAAAGGCCTGTTCGAGTTCGGCGGGGGCCACCGCCACCGACTTCAGGAAGCCGAGGACGTCGGTGAACCACAGACGCACGAACCGAATGTCGCGCTCCTCCAGGGTGCGAAGCACGAACTCCTGCTGCTTATCCATAGGTACATCTTGGCCTGTTCCGGTTGCGAACACATTACGGCCCCTCCAACAACGCATGGTCGCCGCGGATCGCGGATGACCCCGGGGTGACCCGGGTCACATCCGCGACCGTCACGCCGGGCACGGGCTGCCCCGTCGTTCCCGTGAGCACGCCGCACACGGCGGCGCGCCGACACCCGAGGAGACCTAAGTGAGCGACCGCTCCCTGAAGATGCAGACCACCGCCCCCGAGGGCTACGCGGCGGTGAGCGCCCTGGAGAAGTACACGCGCGCGAACGTCGACCCCACACTTCTGCACCTGCTCAAACTGCGCGCGTCGGTCATCAACGGCTGCGCCTTCTGCGTCGACATGCACAGCCAGGACGCGCTGACCGACGGCGAGGACGTCCGTCGGCTCTTCGCGGTGACGGCCTGGCCGGAGGCCCCGGACTTCTTCACCGCGAAGGAGCGCGCGGCACTCGCCCTGACCGACCAGGTCACGCGGATCAGCGAGGGCGGCGTGTCCGACGAGGTGTGGGCCGAGGTCAAGGCGGTCTTCAGCGACCGCGAGACCGCGGACCTGCTGCTGGCCATCTCTACGATCAACGTGTGGAACAGGCTCGTCGTCAGCACCCACCTGCAGCCGCCGAACCCGCCGAAGGCGGCATGACCGAGACGGTCACCCGGCCGGCGCGGGACGTCGTGGCCGACGAGGTGTTCGAGCAGCACCGAACGGTGCTGCTCGGCCTCGCCTACCGCATGCTCGGCAGTTGGTGGGACGCCGAGGACGTCGTGCAGGAGGCGTGGCTGCGCTGGCGCCGCACGGTCCCGGACACCGACGTCGCGGACCCGCGCGGCTGGCTCGTCACCGCGACCACCCGGCTCGCACTCGACCAACTGCGGTCGGCGCGGCGGCGGCGCGAAACGTACGTCGGCCCGTGGATCCCCGAGCCGGTGCCCAGCGGGCGGCTCGCGCTCGACCCGGCCGAGACGGCCGCGCAGCGGGCCACAGTCTCGCTGGCCGCGCTGCGCCTGATGGAGCAACTGTCGCCGCCGGAGCGGGCGGTGTACCTGCTGCGCGAGGCGTTCGAACTGCCGTACCAGGACATCGCCGACTCGCTCGGGGTCACCGCCGCACACGCCCGGCAGTTGCACCGCCGCGCGACCGCGCACCTGGCCGGCGACCAGGCCCGGTTCGCCGTCGACTCCGCCGAACACCTCGCGCTGGTCGAGCGGTTCGTCGCGGCGGCGGTGACCGGCGACCGGCGCGGGCTGGAGTCGCTGCTGGCCCGGGACGTGGTGCTGTGGAACGACGGCGGCGGCCGGGTCCGTGCCGCGCGCAGGCCCATCCTCGGCGCCGAGAAGGTCGCGCGGTTCCTGCTGGGCATTCTCACGCGGCGCGGACCCGCGGACCCGCATGTCGTCGCGGTCAACGGCGGCCACTCGCTGCTGCTGGACTTCGGGCGCGGGCGGATGCTGCTGACCTTGGAGGTCCGCGACGGCGTCGTCGCCGGGATCCAGGGCATGGTCAACCCCGACAAACTGCGCGGCATCGCCACCCCGGCCCGGGACCCGCGGTTCGGGCGCGAGCCGTGCGGCGGGTCGCGGGAGGAAGCCGAGCACCACGGTCGGGATCGACCGGCAGGGCGCGACCGCCGAGAGACGTACGCCACTCCGCCCGACTATTCGTCACATTGACGTCAAGGGTCGGGTAGGCTGGCGCCGTGCCTCAGCTTCGGATCGCCCTCAGCCAGATCAACCCCACCGTCGGCGACCTCGCCCGCAACGCGGACCTGGTCGTCGCGTGGACCAAGCGCGCGTCCGAGCAAGGCGCGCACCTGGTCGCCTTCCCCGAGATGATGCTCACCGGCTACCCGGTCGAGGACCTCGCGCTGCGCTCCTCCTTCGTCGAGGCCTCGCGCCGCGCCCTCGACGCGCTGGCCGTCCGCCTCGCCGACGAGGGGCTGGGCGATCTCGCCGTGGTGGTCGGCTATCTCGACCGCCGCGCCACGGCCACGCCCCGGCTCGGCCTGCCCGCGGGCGCGCCGCAGAACGCCGTCGCGGTGCTGTCCGGCGGCCGGGTGGTCATACGGTCGGCGAAGCACCACCTGCCCAACTACGGGGTGTTCGACGAGTTCCGCTACTTCGTGCCCGGGGACAAGCTCGCCGTGGTGCGCGTGCACGGCGTCGACGTGGCCCTGGCCATCTGCGAGGACCTGTGGCAGGACGGCGGCCCGGTCGCTGCGGTACGCGCCGCCGGAGCCGGGCTGCTCGTGGTCGTGAACGGCTCGCCGTACGAACTCGCCAAGGACGACGTGCGCCTCGAACTCGCCGGACGCCGCGCGGCGGAGGCGGGGTGCGCGCTGGCGTACGTCAACATGGTCGGCGGCCAGGACGAACTGGTCTTCGACGGCGACTCCCTGGTCGTCGACTCCGCCGGCACGGTGCTGGCCCGGGCGCCGCAGTTCGAGGAGGCACTTCTCGTCACCGACCTCGACCTGCCCGCGGCGTCCACCGATGCGAGCGCGCACAACGCGGGCGACGTGGTCGCGGACGGCCTGACGATCGAGATGGCGACGGTGTCCGAGACGCCGGTCGCCGCGTACGAGCCGCTGCCGCCGACGATCGCCGACAAACTGTCCGACGACGCCGAGGTCTACGGCGCCCTGGTGACCGGCCTGCGCGACTACGTCGCCAAGAACGGCTTCCGGTCCGTGCTCCTGGGCCTGTCCGGCGGCATCGACTCCGCCCTGGTCGCCGCGATCGCGGCGGACGCCATCGGGGCCGCGAACGTGTACGGCATCTCCATGCCGAGCCAGTACTCGTCCGAGCACTCCAAGGACGACGCCGCCGACAGTGCCGAACGCATCGGGCTCGACTACCGCCAGGTCCCGATCGCGCCGATGGTCGACGCCTACCTCGGCTCGCTCAAACTGACCGGGCTCGCCGAGGAGAACCTCCAGGCCCGGGTGCGCGGCACGACGCTCATGGGCGTTTCCAACCAGGACGGGCACCTCGTGCTCGCAACCGGCAACAAGAGCGAACTGGCTTGCGGCTACTCGACGTTGTACGGCGACGCGGTCGGCGGCTTCGCCCCGATCAAGGACCTGCCCAAGACGACCGTGTGGCGCATCGCCCGCTGGCGCAACGATGAGGCGCTGCGGCGCGGCGAGGTGCCGCCCATCCCGGAGAACTCCATCACCAAGCCCCCGAGCGCCGAGCTGCGCCCGGACCAGAAGGACACCGACTCGCTGCCGGAGTACCACGTCCTCGACGACATCCTGGACCGCTACGTCGAACGCGACATGGGCCGCGACGCGATCGTCGCCGCGGGTTTCGACCCCGCGCTGGTGGACCGCGTCCTGAAGCTGGTGGACACCGCGGAGTACAAGCGCCGGCAGTACCCGCCGGGCACCAAGATCTCGCTGAAGGCCTTCGGCCGCGACCGCCGTCTGCCGATCACCAACCGCTGGCGCGAGAGCTGATCCCGGCGGCCGGCCCGGCGAGCCGGCCGGCCGTCAGAACTTCAGGTCGGCGCTGACCGGCCGGTGGTCGCTGGAGGTCTCGGACAGCACCTTGGCACTCACGGTGTCCAGGCCCCGGACCAGCACGTGGTCGATCGCGGCCATCGGGAAGGACGCCGGCCACGTGAAGCCGAAGCCGCCGCCCGCGGCCTCCTGGGCGTCGGTCAGGCCGTCGGTCAGCGGCTCCAGACCCCGGTCGTCGACGGTGCCGTTGAGGTCGCCGAGCACCACGACCTGCTCGGCCTGGTCACCGTCGACGGCGGCGGCGAGGCGCCGGACCGTCTCGTCGCGCGACGCGACGGCGAATCCGGTCGGCCCGAACCGGACCGACGCCAGGTGCGCGACGTAGACGGCGATGTCGCCCTGCGGAGTGCGCACCTCGGCGCGCATCGCCCGGGTGAAGCCCATGCCGACGTCGACCGGTGTGACGCGGGTGATCGGGTGGCGGCTCCACAGCGCGACGGTGCCCTCGCCGGCGCGGTAGGGGTACGCCGCGTCCAGCACCGAGCCGTAGCTGTCCCGCTGCCCCTCGCCGATCTCCTCCAAGGCGACGATGTCGGCGTCGGCGTCCAGGAGCGACCGCGCGGTCCCGGCCGGGTCGGGGTTCTCGGCATTGATGTTGTGCGTCACCACGCGAACGTCGTACGGGCCGCTGCCCGGCGACGCGAACACCGTGCCGCCGAACATCGCGAGCCACACGATGGCGGGCAAGGCGGTGGCGACCAGCGCTGTCCAGGACCGGCGCACGGCGGCGGCGAGCAGCAGCGGCAGCAGCAACACGGCCGTCCATGGCAGGAACGTCTCGACGAGCGAGCCCGCGTGACCGGGGGTGTCGGGTATCAGACTGTGCCCCGCCATCAACAGGGCCACGAAGACCGCGCACCCCGCGGCCACCCGGCCGCGCCGCCACGCGGGGCGCCGGAGGAGGTCGCGCAGCCGGTCCCCGAGACCGGCGAGGCCGCCCCCGTGGCCCGTCGGGCGCCCGTGGCCGCCCGAGCGCACGGGCCGTGCCTGGGTGTCCGCCGCAGTGGGCCGCGTCATGTCGAGCCTCCCCGGGTCGCATCGGCGGGGCGCCGGATGGCGCCGCGCCGAATGTCGCGTACGTCCTTGCAGGACGCGGGCGCCGGTCCGGGAGGTTCCTCCGCGGGGGCTCCGGCACGGTTCCGGGACACACTCGTCACAAACAAACCGCCGTGGCGGCGGAACCCGCGCGGTCAGCGGGTTTCGTCGGACGACCCGGCGACCCCGCGCAGCACGCTGTCGACGATCAGCTCGGGAAGATCGGCCGGGACGTCCGTGTCGTCGAGCATCTTGCGGATCAGCATCGGGGCCGTGAACAGATCCTTCATGAGCTCGATCGGGATGTCGCCGCGCAGCTCCCCGGTGGCCACCCCGCGGCGCAGCACCACGCGCATGGCCTCGCGGCGCCGCTCGATCACCACTTCGTGGTAGCGGCGGTGCAGCTCGGGATGTCGGCCGACCTCGCCGAGGACCAGGGAGACCAGGCCCTCGGCCCGGCGGTCGAGCAGGTTCTGCCGCATCATCACCAGCAGGCGGATCAGGTCGTCGCGCACGTTCTCGCCGTCGAGCTCGGGGATCGGCTGCTCGGCGGCCTCGACCGCGGCGATGACCAGCGCTTCCTTGTTGGGCCAGCGCCGGTAGATGGTCGCCTTGCCGACACCGGCCTCCTGCGCGACCGCCTCGATGGACAGCGCGGCGACGCTGCGGTGGCGACCGATCAGACGCAGCGTGGCGTCGAGGATCGCGCGCTCGGCGGCGGCACTGCGCGGACGGCCGCGCGGGCGCGCACACGGCACCTGCGGCGTGCCGGGTGCGCCCGGGTCGTCGGCGCGGCCGGAGTCCGCACCGACGGCCGGGTCGGCCGGGCCCGCGTTGTCCATCGGGGTGATCACCGGTCAGACCTTAGCGTTTTCGCGAACCTCGTCCGAGGGTCTGGGGGCGGCCTGGTCCGACGGACGGGGCATCCAGCGGAAGACCACGAACGCACCGATCGCGGCGACGATCGCGGAGCCGAGGGCGGTGTAGTGCATCGCGTGGATGAACGCGTCCTTCGCGGGCTCCACCCACGCCGCCCCCGCCGGACCCGCGTGCTGCGCCGCGCCCAACGTGGCCTCGATCGACTCGTCGGCGCCCTGGGGCACCGAGTGGCCGGAGATGTGGTCGCGGTACACCGACGACAGCACCGAGCCCAGCACCGCGACGCCGAGGGCGCCGCCGACCTGGCGAACGGTGTTGGTGACGGCCGATCCGGCGCCGGCCTTCTCGCGCGGCAGCGAGGCCATCACCGAGTTGGTCGCGGGCGGCATGACCAGGGCCATGCCGACGCCCTGGAGGAAGAACACACCGCACAGGAACCACATGGGCGTGCTGCGGTCCATTTGGGTGAACGACAGGAAGGCGGCACCGACCACGAGCATGCCGACCGTGGTGACCGCGCGTACACCGAACCTGCGGACCAGTCCGGCGCTGCGCGGCGCGAAGATCAACTGCCCTATGGCGAGCGGCAGCAGGTACAGGCCCGTCTCCAGCGGCGTGTAACCGCGCACGCTTTGCAGGTAGAACGCCATGAAGAAGATGACGCCCATGAGCGCGAAGAACACCAGTCCTATGGCCGTGGCGGCGGCGGAGAAGGCCGGATCGCGGAAGAAACGGATGTCCAGCGCGGGGTGGTCGCTGCGGCGCTCGTACCAGACGAACCCGCCGAGGATCACCACGCCGAGCGCTATCGTCAGGAGCACCGCGGGGCTGGTCCAGGAGTCCTCTCCGCCTTTGATGATGCCGTAGACCAGGGCGACGAGGCCGGCGATGGAAAGGACGACGCCGCCCGGGTCGAGCTTGCCGGGCCGCGGGTCCTTCGAATCGGGGACGACGAAGATCATCGCGAGTACGCCGACCGCCACGATCGGCACGTTGATCAGGAAGACCGAGCCCCACCAGAAGTGTTCGAGCAGGACGCCGCCGGTGATCGGCCCTATCGCGATGGCCAGGCCCACCGCGCCGGACCAGATGCCGATGGCCCTGGCCCGCTCATGCGGCTCGAAGACATTGCTGATGATCGACAGCGTCGCGGGCATCACGAACGCCCCGCCGAAGCCCATCACGGCACGCGCGGCGATGAGTTGCCCCGGACTCTGCGACATCGCCGACAGGAACGACGCGACGCCGAAGACGATCATGCCGAACAGCAGCAGCTTCTTGCGTCCGAAGCGGTCGCCGAGGATGCCCGCGGTGAACAGCAGGCCGGCGAAGACAAGGGTGTAGGAGTTGATCGCCCACTGGAGTTCGCTCTGCGACGCGCCGAGGCCTTCGTCGGGGTCGGCGATCACCTTGATGGCGACGTTGAGGATCGAGTTGTCGAGGACGACGACCAGCAGGCTGATCACCAGGACGCCGAGGATGTACCAGCGGCGGCGGTGGATGTGCGGGTCGACGGTACGCGGCGGCTCGGCCGCCCGAGAGGTCATGACGGGGGTCCCCCACGGAGTTGCGCTCTGGTTCGCTGCAGATCCCGGTACAGGCTTCGATTCGAGTTTCGATACACACCTGTCTCGTTTCGTTGTGAACGACGCTACTCGCTTTTACGAGACGGGCTAGTCTCGTATTGCAAACATTCGGCAAACCGAGCCTGCCGGACAAGCCGCGAAGGGCCCTGTTCCCTTGGCACGTGTCGTGTCACCATGGCGTGGAGTCCGGGGACGCCGACCGTGCGCCTCGAGATGAGGAGTTTGACGATGTCCGAGCAGCACTCGCCCAAGCAGCAGCCCACCGCCTCCGCCCCCGCGCCCACCCCGCCGGCGGCGTCCGAAGGCCCGGGGCTCACCCTCTACGGCGGCACCGGCACCGGCCGACGCGTCACCGTCCGCGATCTCGCCCGCGCGAAGCAGGCCGGCGAACGCTGGCCGATGCTGACCGCGTACGACGCGATGATCGCCTCGGTCTTCGACGACGCCGGCATACCCGTGCTGCTGGTCGGCGACTCGGCCGGCAACAACCACCTCGGCTACGAGAACACCATCCCGGTCACGGTCGACCAGCTGGTCATGCTGACCGGCGCCGTCGTACGCGGCACCAAGCGCGCCCTCGTCGTCGCCGACCTGCCCTTCGGCTCGTACCAGGTCTCCCCGGCGCAGGCCCTGGAGACCGGCGCCCGCTTCCTGAAGGAGGCCGGCGCCGGCGCGGTCAAACTCGAAGGCGGCGTCGCGATGGTCCGCCAGGTCGAGGCCCTGGTCACCGCGGGCGTCCCGGTCATGGCGCACATCGGGCTGACCCCGCAGTCGGTCAACGTGCTCGGCGGCTACCGCGTGCAGGGCCGCGGCGACGAGGCGGCGGCGCAGTTGCTCGCCGACGCCAAGGCCATGCAGGCGGCAGGCGCCTTCGCGGTGGTCCTCGAACTCGTCCCCGAGGAACTGGCCGCCCGGGTGACCGCGCAGCTCGACATCCCGACCGTCGGCATCGGCGCGGGCGCGGGCTGCGACGCCCAGGTTCTCGTGTGGACCGACATGGCCGGCCTGACGCCCGGCAAGCTGCCGAAGTTCGTCAAGCAGTACGCCGACCTGCGCGGCACCCTCGGCGACGCGGCGCGATCGTTCGCCGCCGACGTGGTCGGCGGCAGCTACCCCGGCCCGGAGCACGCCTTCCACTGAGACCGGCCCCGGAGGTGGTCACACGCGTGACTGCCTCCGGGGAACTTTTCCGGCGTGACCCCGGCCACCTGTCGTGGTGTCGCTCCAGGGCCTGCTTCGGAGAAGACAAGAGACACGTTCCACTTCGACAGCACGCAGAGTGCAAACCAACAAGTTGCCGAGTCGTACCCCGCCCCTGCGACGCAGCTGGAGTCCCTATCCTGCTTGCAGCAGACCGTCGCGTCCCCTGCCCAGGGGCACCCTCGGAGGAACACATGACCGACGCGTGGACCCGGCCCGGCTCGCGGCTGCGGCATGTGCGCCCATCGCCGATATTCCTCGCGCTTGTCGTGGTGTTCACCGCGACGGGCGCGCTGCTGTGGCGCGGGTCGGGCGATCAGGAGATCCAGGTCTTCCTGTTCGTCATGACAGGGTGGCTCATCTCCCTGTGCCTGCACGAGTTCATGCACGCCTTCACGGCGTTGCGCGCCGGCGACACATCGGTCATCGGCAAGGGCTATCTGACGCTCAATCCGATCAAGTACAGCGACCCGCTGTTCACCTTCATCATCCCGACGATCTTCGTGCTGCTCGGCGGCATCCCGCTCACCGGCGGCGCGGTCTACATCGAACGCGACCGCATCCGCAAGCGCGTGCAGCACAGCCTGGTCTCGGCGGCTGGGCCGCTGACCAACGTGGCCATCGCCGGGATCTGCGTCGCGCTCATCAACTCCTCGGCGCTGGACGGCGCGAGCCCGTCGTTCTACGCGGCGTTCACGTTCTACGCGCAGCTCCAGATCATCGCGGCCATCCTCAACCTGCTTCCGGTCCCCGGCCTGGACGGCTACGGCATCATCGAGCCCTGGCTGTCGTACGACTTCCGCCGCGCGATCGCGCCGTACGCCCCCTTCGCACCGCTGCTGCTCTTCGGCCTGCTGTTCACCCCGGAGATCAACGACTGGTTCTTCGACCAGGTGCACCAGGTGACCGAGGCTCTCGACGTACCGGACGAGTGGGCGTCGCTGGGCTACCGGCTCTTCCAGTTCTGGAAGTGACCCTGCCCAAGATCCTGGGAGGCCGCGTGTATGTCAGCGGTGCACCGCGGGCACGTCCATCGCCACGCACACCGCGCGCCACACGTCCTTCGCGTCGTAGCCCGCGTCCAGCGCCTCGACGACCGTGCGCCCGCCCAGTTCCGTCATGACGTGGTCCCGCGCGAACGAATCGGCGTAGGTCTCGCCGAAGTGGGCACGCATCCGCTCCCAGAAATCGGTCAGTCGCATACCCCGATTATCCCGGGATCGCGCCCGGTCGCCGAATGGGTCCGCGGTTCGCCGAGAGCCGTTTGTCGGTGCCGCGCGGCACTATGGAACGCCTATGCATGAGCACGACGCGACCCCCTCCGGCAGCGACGACCTCACGGCGGTCCTCGACGCTTTCTCCCCCGCGACGCGCGAGTGGTTCACGGGGGCGTTCCACGCGCCGACCGCCGCGCAGGCCGGCGCGTGGCGGGCGATCGCCGAGGGGCGCGACGCGCTCGTGGTCGCACCCACCGGGTCGGGCAAGACCCTGGCCGCGTTCCTGTCCGCACTCGACCGGCTCGCGGCCGAGCCGCCGCCGGCCGACCCGCGGCGCCGCTGCCGTGTGCTGTACATCTCGCCGCTGAAGGCCCTCGCGGTCGACGTCGAACGCAACCTGCGCGGGCCGCTCGCCGGGATCCGGCAGGCGTCGGTGCGCCTGGGGCTGCCGGAGCCGCAGATCGAGGTCGGCGTTCGGTCCGGCGACACCCCCGCGGCCGACCGCCGCCGGTTCGCCGCGAAACCGCCCGACATCCTGATCACCACGCCCGAGTCGTTGTTCCTGATCCTCACCTCCCAGGCCCGCGACGCGCTGCGCGGCGTCGACACGGTGATCCTCGACGAGGTGCACGCCGTCGCGGGGACCAAACGCGGCGCGCACCTCGCCCTCACCCTGGAGCGCCTGGACCGCCTCCTCGACAAGCCGGCGCGACGTGTCGGGCTGTCGGCGACCGTGCGCCCGGTGGACGAGGTCGCCCGGTTCCTGTGCGGCACCAGGGACGCGACGATCGTGCAGCCGCCGGCCGCGAAGACGTTCGATCTTTCGGTCGTGGTACCCGTCGAGGACCTCGGCGAGCTGAGCGCGCGCCCCACCGAGTACGACGAGCTGGGCCAGGTGAAGCGGGCCTCGGTGTGGCCGCATGTCGAAGAGCGCATCGTCGACCTGATCGAGGCCCACCGGTCCACGATCGTGTTCGCCAATTCCCGGCGCCTCGCCGAACGCCTGTGCGGGCGCCTCAACGAGATCGCCCACGAACGGGCGACCGGCGAGGTGCTGCCCGAGTCCGGGGCGCCCGCAGAACTGATGGCCCAGGCGGGCAGCAACAAGGGAGCCCCCGCGGTGCTCGCGCGCGCCCACCACGGCTCGGTGTCCAAGGAGCAGCGCGCGCTGGTCGAGGAAGACCTCAAGGCCGGCCGGCTGCCCGCCGTGGTGGCCACCTCCAGCCTCGAACTGGGCATCGACATGGGCGCGGTCGACCTGGTCGTCCAGGTCGAGTCGCCGCCGTCGGTCGCCTCCGGCCTGCAACGCGTCGGCCGCGCCGGGCACCAGGTCGGCGCGGTTTCGCGCGGCGTGGTCTTCCCCAAGTTCCGCGGCGACCTCGTGCAGACCGCCGTGGTGACCGAGCGGATGCGCGAGGGCGCGATCGAGGCGGTGCGCCCGCCCCGCAACCCGCTGGACGTCCTCGCCCAGCAGATCGTCTCGATGGTCGCGGTCGAGGACTGGGACGTCGAGGAGCTGCTGGCGCTGGTCCGCCGGGCGGCGCCGTTCGCGTCGCTCCCGGTCTCGGCGTACGAAGCGGTCCTCGACATGCTCGCCGGGCGCTACCCGAGCGACGCCTTCGCCGAGCTGCGCCCGCGCCTGGTGTGGGACCGCGTCGCGGGGACGCTGACCGCGCGGCCGGGAGCGCAGCGCCTCGCGGTGACCAGCGGCGGCACGATCCCCGACCGCGGTCTGTTCGGGGTCTTCCTCGCCTCCGGGGAGGGCTCCCAAAAGGGCGGTGCCGGGCGGCGCGTGGGCGAGCTCGACGAGGAGATGGTGTACGAGTCGCGTGTCGGCGACGTGTTCACTCTCGGCACCTCGTCGTGGCGCATCGAGGACATCACACACGACAAGGTGCTGGTGACCCCCGCTCCCGGCGTACCCGGCAAGCTGCCGTTCTGGCACGGCGACGCACTCGGCCGCCCGGTCGAACTCGGGCGCGCGCTCGGTGCGTTCCTGCGCGAAGTCGGGGCGATGGACCCGGAGACGGCGCGCGAGCGGGTCGCCGCGGCGGGGCTGGACGCGTGGGCGGTCGACAACCTCCTCGCATATCTCGCGGAGCAGCGCGAGGCGTGCGGCCACATCCCGGACGACCGGACCCTCGTCGTCGAGCGCTTCCGCGACGAACTGGGCGATTGGCGCGTGGTGGTGCATTCGCCGTTCGGTGCTCAGGTGCACGCGCCGTGGGCGCTCGCGATCGCGGCGCGGCTGCGCGAGCGGACCGGGCTCGACGTGCAGACGATGCACGGCGACGACGGCATCGTGCTGCGGCTGCCCGACACCGATCCGTTCGGCAGCGAGGGAAACCTCGACCTGGACTCCGAGTTCAGCCTTCCGCCGGACTTCGCGGTCTTCGCCGCCGACGAAATCGACCCGCTGGTGACCGCCGAGGTCGGCGGTTCCGCGCTGTTCGCGTCCCGGTTCCGCGAATGCGCCGCGCGGGCACTGCTGTTGCCGCGCCGCGTGCCCGGCCGGCGCACACCGCTGTGGCAGCAGCGCCAGCGTGCCGCGCAACTCCTGTCGGTGGCAAGCGAGTACGGCTCGTTCCCGATCGTCCTGGAGACGATGCGCGAATGCCTCCAGGACGTCTTCGACGTGCCGGGCCTGGCCGGGCTGATGGCCGACATCACAGCCCGCAAGGTGCGCATCGTCGAGGTCACCACCGCCGAGCCGTCGCCGTTCGCACGCTCGCTTCTCTTCGGCTACGTCGCCCAGTTCATGTACGAAGGCGACTCGCCGCTGGCCGAACGCCGCGCCGCCGCCCTCGCACTCGACTCCCGGCTGCTGTCCGAACTCCTCGGCCAGGCCGAGCTGCGCGAGCTGCTGGACGCCGACGTGGTCGCGCGCACCGAGGCGGAGTTGCAGAGACTCACCGACGACCGCCGGGCGCGCGACGCGGAAGGCGTGGCCGATCTCCTGCGGCTGCTCGGGCCGTTGGCGACCGACGAGGTCGCGGCGCGCAGTCTGGGCGCCCCCGCGGAGACGTCGCGGTGGCTGGTCGCGTTGGAGGAGGCGCGGCGGGCGATCCGGGTGCGGATCGCAGGAGTCGAGCGGTGGGCGGCGATCGAGGACGCCGGGCGGTTGCGCGACGCGCTGGGCACTCCCCTGCCGGTGGGCGTTCCGGAGGCGTTCACCGAGCCGGTCCGGGATCCGCTCGGGGATCTGCTGGCACGTCACGCCCGCACGCGGGGGCCGTTCCACGCGGCGGACGCGGCGGCGCGGTTCGGGCTCGGCGGCGCGGTGGTGGCCGGGGCGTACGAGCGTTTGTCGGCGACCGGACGCGTGGTCTCCGGCGAGTTCCGGCCAGGCGGGGCCGGCACCGAGTGGTGCGACGCGGAGGTCCTGCGCATGCTGCGGCGTCGGTCGCTCGCGGCGCTGCGCCACGAGGTCGAGCCGGTTCCGCCGATCGCGCTCGCCCGTTTCCTGCCGGTCTGGCAGGGAGTCGGAGGCCCGGGGGCACGGGGTCTGCGCGGTATCGACGGCCTGGTGCGTGCGATCGAGCAGTTGCAGGGCGCGGCGGTTCCGGCGTCGGCGTTGGAGAAGCTGGTGCTTCCGGCCCGTGTGTCGGGCTACCAGCCCGCGCTGCTGGACGAGTTGTGCACGACCGGCGAGGTGGTGTGGACGGGCCATGGCGCGCTGCCCGGCAACGACGGCTGGGTGTCGCTGTTTCTGGCGGATGCCGTGCCGCTCCTGGCGCCGCCGCCCGTACCGCTCGATCCCGGGCCGGTACACCGCGCGATCCTGGACGCGCTGGCCGACGGCTATGGTCTGTTCTTCCGTCAGATCGTGGACCGGGTCCGGCAGTTGCAGCCCGACGAGAGCGCGTCGCCGGCCGATGCCGAGGTCGTCGAGGCGTTGTGGGATCTCGCGTGGGCCGGGTACGTGACCGGTGACACGCTCGCGCCGCTTCGCGCACTGATGGGATCGGGCCGTACCGCCGGATCGACCGCACACCGGGCACGCCGGGCCACGCCGCGTGGGCGCTACGCGGGTCTCGGGCGCGGCGGACGCCCGTTGACGCCCGCCCGCACGACGCCGCCGAGCGCGGTCGGCCGCTGGTCGCTGGCGCCGGAGCGCGAGACCGACCCGACCCGGCGCGCACACGCGCTCGCGGAGACGCTGCTCGACCGGCACGGGGTGGTCACGCGCGGAGCGGTGGTCGCGGAGGGCAGCCCGGGCGGTTTCTCGGCGGCCTACCGCGTCCTGTCGGTCTTCGAGGAGACCGGACGCGTGCGCCGCGGCTACTTCGTCGAGGGTCTGGGCGCCGCGCAGTTCGCGGCGGACGGCGCGGTGGACCGGCTGCGGGCGTTGCAGCAGGCCGCCGAGCGGCGCACCGAGGCGGGTGCCGGTGATCCGTTCGGTGCCGGGCTTCCCGAGGCGGTCGCGGGACCGATGCGTCGGACCTCGCCGGTTTCCGTTGCCGGCGAGGACGGCGGCCCGCGCGCGCTGTTGTTGGCCGCCGCCGACCCCGCGAACCCCTTCGGCGCGGCACTGCCCTGGCCGGACCGCCCCGGGGAAGCGGCCGGCGGCCACCGCGCCGGACGCAAGGCGGGCGCGCTGGTGGTGCTCGTCGACGGCGAACTGGTGCTGTACATCGAGCGCGGCGGCCGGTCGCTGCTGACGTGGACCGAGGATCCTCAGCGGCTCCAGCCGGCCGTCGACGCACTGGCACTCGCGGTCCGCGAAGGAGCGCTGGGCAAACTCACCGTCGAACGCGCGGACGGGGAGGGAATCCTCACCTCGTCGCTCGGCCGCGCGCTCGAAGCGGCGGGCTTCCACGCGACCCCGCGCGGCCTGCGTCTTCGTGGGTGAGACCTTTTCGTTACTTTCCCGCCCGCCGGACGAAACACGCTGGTCACGTCCATCGCTCAGTATCGAGTCACGGAGGCAACGCCATTCCGTACCTCCCCTGAAGGAGGAACCTCGCCCGTGACGACCCTGCACGCGCCACGGTAGGGGCTAGAGCACAACCGGTGCCGAACACGTGTTCCTGGCCGCACGCGTGGCGCCGGTTGTGCTCCCTTTGGTTTTCCCTCGCGGCTCCCGTCCCCCGACGCTCCGGCACCCCGGACAATGGACGCATGCCCGAAGGCGACACGGTGTTCCAGACCGCGACCCGGCTGCGCGGTGCGTTGGCCGGACGCGTGCTGACGCGCACGGATTTCCGGGTGCCGCGCTACGCGACCGTGGACCTGTCCGGGCGCGCGGTGGTCGGCGTCGTCTCACGCGGCAAGCACCTGCTCATCCGCGTGGACGGTGACACCACGCTGCACACGCACCTGCGGATGGACGGGGCGTGGCGGATTCGCCCGGCGTCCGCACAACGCGGTCCCCGGTGGGGCGTCGGCGGACGCGACCAGGTGCGGGTCGTGCTGGAGAACGACACGTATGCGGCGGTCGGCCTGCGCCTGCCGGTGGTCGACCTGCTGCGGACCTCGGACGAGGCCCGCGTCGTGGGACATCTCGGCCCCGACCTGCTCGGCCCCGATTGGGACGCCGACGAGGCGCCCCGCCGCCTGGCCGCACAGCCCGCCCGGACGATCGGAGAAGCGCTGCTCGACCAGCGCAACCTCGCGGGCGTCGGCAACGTCTACCGGGCCGAGTTGTGCTTTCTGAACGGTGTGTCGCCGTTCGCCCGCGTCGACGCCGCAGGCGACCTGCGCACGATGGCCGACCTCGCACACCGTGCCCTGGCGGCGAACCGCGAGCGCATCGGCCACGTCACGACGGGCGACCCGCGCCCGGGCCGGCAGAACTGGGTGTACGGCCGCGCGGGACGCCCATGCCGCCGCTGCCGCACCCCGATCCGCAGCGCCGAGGCGGGCGAGCCGAAGCGGTGGGTCTTCTGGTGCCCCACCTGCCAGCCCGGGCCCGACCAACAACGGGAAGGCCGAGAGGCGCCGCGCTGATCCGAGCGTTTCCACGCCTGACCGGCAGGTCGGGCGCCCGGCCAAGGGCGGGGGGAACTGAGAGGTGCGGCGTTGGTCAGGGCGTTCCCACGCCTGAACGGCCGTCGGAGCCCGGTGTCGGGCACTGGTCCGACTTCGCAGGCAAACCGTCGGTGAGCGATTCGGGATTCCCGCTGCCAAACGCGCGTTCGAACATCGTTCCTGCCGCCGGGCGTCGTCATCCTCGCGCCGCACACCCGGCTGACGCGCTCTGTTCGCTCTTCTCGGGCGTCGGCCACCACCCTTCCGGGGGACTTCGGGTGACCGACCGGAGGCTGCGTCGTCGTACAGGGTGTCCGCGCGACCCTCCCGGAGGATCCAGTGACCGCTCGCCGGCCGTTGCGCATGGCGCTGTTGGCGCCTTTCCTCTGTGCGCCCGTGCTCGCCGGATGCGTGTCCGGTGCATCTGGGCCGTCACGCCCGCCGCAGGCGTCCCTCGCGGCGGTGATTCCGCTCGGGGCGGCCGGGCCGATGGCCCCGACCCTTCCGGTGCTGCCGGAGGCCGCCGAAGTGCCGGCCGTACCGACTCCGGTGCCGCCGCCTGCCGTACCGCCACCGCCCGCGGCGGGCACTCCCGTGCCGCCCGCGCCGCCCGCCGCCCCGAAGAGCGCGCCCGGGGCGAAACCCGGCGCGAGCAAGACCGACGTACCCCGCGATCCGCCGCGCCGCCCGGGGCCGACCCACGGCGTGCCTCCGTCCCGGCGGCCCAGCGCCTCCCTCCCGAGCGTCGCCGTCACCCGGGAGACCACACTCGCGGTGCCCGCCGAGGTCTGCGAAGGGCTCGCGAGGTACGGGGTGTTCGCCCTGAACGGCGACACTCACCGCTGGTGCCTCGAACAAAAGCAGGCGGGTTGACCACCTCACGTCCATGAGGCTTGCCACACACCTTTATTGACTGTTCGTCAGATCGAATCTACGGTCCGCGTGGGGCCGGCGTCCCGGTCCCGGCACCCACGGGAGGATGACCGTGCTGCGTACCGCCCTCGATCTGTCCGGCCGCGTGGCCGTCGTCACCGGTGCCGCGAGCGGCATCGGCCGCAGCAGTGCCGAGGTCCTCGCCGAACTCGGTGCGACCGTCGTCTGCGCGGACATCAACCTCACCGGCGCCGAGGCCACCGCCAAGCTCGTCGGCGAAGCGGGCGGGCGGGCCGCCGCTGCCGCCGTCGACACCGCTTTTTCCGCTGCCGTCGACGCCCTCGTCGCCGACGTCGTCGCCGAGTACGGGCGCCTCGACGTGATGGCCAACATCGCCGGAATCATGCACACGAGCACCGTGGTCGAGACGACCGACGAGGACTTGAACCGCGTCCTGTCCGTCAACTTCAAGGGTGTCTTCCACGGCTGCCGCGCAGCCGCGCGCGTCATGGTCCCGCAGGGCTGCGGCAGCATCGTCAATATGGCGTCCAGCGCGATCGACACCGCCGCCCCCGGGCTGCTGTGCTACGGCGCCGCGAAGGCCGCGATGGTCCAGCTCACCAAGACCCTCGCCACCGAGGTCGGGCCGCACGGCGTGCGGGTCAACGCCGTGGCCCCCGGCTGGACCGTCACCGGCATGACCGGGCGCCACTGGACCGCCGAGGACGGCACCGAGGACGAAGAGCGCAAGGCCGCGACCACCGCGCCGATGGCGAGGCTGGCACCGCTCAGGCGCGTCGGGGAGCCGGTGGACATCGCCTACGCCGTCGCGTACCTGGCCTCCGACGCCGCGAGGTTCACCACGGGACAGATTCTGCGCCCCAACGGCGGAGCGACCATGCCCTGGTGAGACGCGCGAGGGCGGCGCCGGACCCGCCTCGGGTCCGCACCGCCCTCGATACGCGCTGTGCTCTCGTGACTCCCACGTCACCGCGGATCACGCGGCGACGACCACGTCCACCTGGTTCGACGCGGCGACCGCCCCGGACGACGGCCCCGGCACCCGCTCCGTCGACGACGAGCCGATCGGCTCCAGGACGGGACGGGAGGTGAGCCCTTCGGTGTGGGCAAGCTCGGCGAGCGCCAGCTCGTCGCTGACCTCGCGGAGCACTATCGACATGCGCACGTCCAAAGCCTCGCAAATCGCGGCGAGCAGCTCGGACGACGCTTCCTTCTGGCCGCGCTCGACCTCCGAGAGGTACCCGAGCGAGACCCGGGCCGCCGACGACACCTCGCGCAGGGTGCGGCCCTGGCGCTGGCGTTGCCGACGCAGCACGTCACCCAGCAGGCGACGAAGCAGAATCATCGGTCGCTCCCTCCTAGGACCGCGGCTGCAACGGACACAGCCCCACCGTACCCGGCAGACCTCGACTGCGTACCGGGTCTGCCGTCCTGTTCACTGAGGGCGTGGAAGCCCGCGCGCTGAACCGACGATTCGTCACGTTTGTCCGCTTCAATACGTCTGCACCGCATCGCCGACACAACCCCCCTCTCAGCCCGGGAATTCCCGGGCGTGCTCCTGCGGCAGGCCGAGAAGCGTACGCCGTAGCAGTTCCAGGGCCCGCACGACGGTCAAGGTCCGAATCCTGTCACGGTCGCCCGGCAGATGCGGGGAGACCGTGACGGTGCCCTCCGGGCCCGCCAGCGCGATGTGGACTTCGCCGACCGGACGCCCGTCCTGCGGGTCCGGACCGGCCACACCGGTCGTGGCCACACCGTACGTACCCGACAAGAGTGACCGCACACCCTCGGCCATTTCACGCGCCACACGAGGGTGCACGGCGCCTTCCTCGTCCAGCAGCGCACGATCGACGCCGAGCAGCGAAGCCTTGACGTCGGTCGCGTAAGCGGTGACCGAGCCACGGAACGCCGCGGACACACCGGGCACGGCCACCAGCGTCGCCGCCAGCAGACCACCGCTCAGCGATTCCGCGGCGGCGACGGTGGCGCCGCGTTCCACCAGCAACCTGGCAACGACCGCCGCCAGTGATTCGGTTCCCTCCGCATAGACGCAGTCGCCGAGCAGTTCGTACGCCCGCAACGCCGCAGCGTCCACCGCCTCACCGCCGCCGGCCACCGTCGAGGTCAGCTTGACGCGCACCTCACCCGGCTCCGCGAGGTAGGCGACCTCGACCGCACCGACCGCCGCGAGCTCCTTCTCCAACGGTTCGAGGTACGTCGCGACAAGGCCCTCGGCGACGCTGACCGTGCGCAGGACGCGCTGGGCACGCGGCGCGGGGGACCCCGACCGCCGCAACATGTCCGGCAGTACTTGGTCCCCGACCATCGCGGCCATCTCGTGCGGCACACCGGGCGTCGCGTAGACGGCCGTGCCGCGGATGTCGATCGTGAGGCCGGGGGCGCTGCCGCGGTCGTTGGGGAGGACCCGACCGCCCTCGGGAACGTCGGCCTGCCGCAGACCGAGGCTGTTCATGACGTGGCCGGTGTGCCGGTAGCGGTCGTGGAGCCACCGCTCGACGGCCGGGTCGCGGCGCAGCTCGACCCCGGCGACCCGGGCGACGGCTTCGCGGGTGCGGTCGTCGGACGTCGGGCCGAGCCCGCCGGTGATCAGCACGGCGTCGGCCCGGTCGACCGCGATGCGCAGCACGTCCACGAGTTCGTCGAGGCCGTCGCCGACGGTGGACACACCGGTGACGCGCATCCCCGCATCGGTGAGCAGGCGTCCGAGCCGGCTCGCGTTGGTGTTCACGACGTCGCCTATGAGCAGTTCATCGCCCACCGCGACGAGTTCGACCTTCATCGTGCCCGCCCCCTGTCCGCTATTCGGTCCGTCCCGCATCCGTCGCGCCGGCCGGGGCACCGTCGAGTGCCGCGTCCGGAGCGTCCGCCTTGCCGCCCTGCTCCCGCCCACCGCGCAGCGCCTTGACGACGTAGTCCACACCGGTCACCACGGTGGCGATCACCGCGACGGCCAT
This sequence comes from Yinghuangia sp. YIM S10712, assembly GCF_051388935.1. Taxonomy (NCBI): domain Bacteria; kingdom Bacillati; phylum Actinomycetota; class Actinomycetes; order Kitasatosporales; family Streptomycetaceae; genus Yinghuangia; species Yinghuangia sp. YIM S10712. The sequence goes on along the minus strand of NZ_JBPKBI010000002.1, from coordinate 519,223 downwards.
GACCCACGCCCGGAAGGTCGCGAGCGGCCCGGTCACGACCAGGACGTACATGCCGATCGCGGTGCCTTGCAGCAGTGTCTTGAGCTTGCCCCCGCGGCTGGCCGGAATCACGCCGCGTTTGATCACCCAGAAGCGCATCAGCGTGATGCCGACCTCACGGAAGAGGACGACGCCGGTGACCCACCACGGAAGGTCGCCGAGGGCCGACAGGCCGATCAGCGCGGCGCCCATGAGCGCCTTGTCGGCGATCGGGTCGACGAGTTTGCCGAAGTCGGTCACGAGACCGTGGCGGCGGGCGAGCATGCCGTCGAAGCGGTCGCTGATGCTGGCGACGGCGAACGCGGCCCAGGCGTAGGCGCGCCACACCGGGTCGTGACCGCCGTCCTGCACGAGCAGGTAGACGAACAACGGGACAAGGGCGATCCGCAGCATCGTCAGCGCGTTCGCGGCGTTCCAGATGCTGACCGATGTGGTCGGGTCGCCGAGTCGGTCGGGTTTGGGCGGATGGTTGGCGGCCGCCGTGCGCACCGCCTCCACCGGGTGGGCGGACGCGGCACGGACCGCCTCCGCACGCTGCGCCGCCGCCGCCCTGACCGCCTCGGCGCGCTGGTGCGCCGCGGCGCGAACGGCTTCCGCCCGCTGGGCGGCCGATCCGCGCGCCGCGTCCGAAGAGCGGGAGGGAGGGGTGGGGAGGTCTTCGCTCACCGCGCGGGCCCCGACGACGTGGCCGCGGTCCGGTCGCGCGCGTTCTCGGCGGGCGGGGCGAGCGGCTCGTCGCACGCCTCGGCGTACAGGTCGACGCCTTCGCTGCCGACGACGCGGGCGCGCACGAATGTGCCGGCCACAAGATCGCGGCCCCGCAGCATCGTCAGGCCGTCGATCTCGGGGGCCTGGTGCGCGGCGCGGCCCTCTGCGGTCACCGTGCCGTCGTCCTCGACACCGACGATCTCCTCGACCAGTACGGTGACTTCGCTGCCGACGCGTTCCTCGGCGCGCTGCGCGGTGAGCTCTTCGGCGAGACGGGAGACCCGGTCGAGGCGCTCGGCGACGACGCTTTCGGGCAGCTTGCCGTCGTACCCGGCCGCTTCGGTTCCCTCTTCGTCGGAGTAGCCGAACACGCCGATGGCGTCGAGCCTGGCCTCGGTGAGGAAGCGCATGAGCTCGTCGAGGTCGTCCTCTGTCTCGCCGGGGAAGCCGACGATGAAGTTCGAACGTGCCCCAGCCTCAGGCGCCGCGGCGCGGATGCGGTCGAGCAGGCCGACGAACGCTTCCCGCGAGCCGAACCGGCGCATGCGGCGCAGCACCGGCTCACTGGCGTGCTGGAAGGACAGGTCGAAGTACGGCACCACACCGTCCGTGCCCGTCAGCACGTCGATCAGGCCGGGACGCATCTCGGCCGGCTGGAGGTAGTTGACGCGCACCCGCTCGATGCCGTCCACCGCGGCGAGTTCCGGCAGCAGGGCCTCCAGGAGGCGCAGGTCGCCGAGGTCCTTGCCGTAGGACGTGGAGTTCTCGCTTACCAGCACGATCTCCCGGACGCCCTCGCCGGCGAGCCAGCGGACCTCGTCGACGACGTCGGTCGGGCGGCGCGAGAGGAACGAGCCGCGGAACGACGGGATCGCGCAGAACGAGCAGCGCCGGTCGCAGCCGGACGCGAGTTTCACGGACGCCACCGGCCCGCTCCCGAGCCGCCTGCGGAGGGTGCGCGGCCCGGAGGCCGGTGCGACCCCCTCGGGCAGGTCCTCGGGCGAGGACGCGCGGGCGGCGTCGGCCGCCCCGTGCCCCGGCACCGCGCCGGCGGCGGCCTGGCGCTCGACGGGGCTGAGCGGCAGCAGCTTGCGGCGGTCGCGCGGGACGTGCGACGTGTGCTTCTCGCCCGCGAGGATCGCGCGGAGCCGGCCGGCGATGTCCTCGTAGTCGTCGAAGCCGAGGACGGCGTCGGCTTCGGGCAGCGCGCCCGCGAGTTCGCTGCCGTAACGCTCGGCCATACAGCCGACCGCGACGACCGCCTGCGTGGTGCCGCCGTCCTTCTTGAGGTCGGCGGCTTCGAGGACGGTGTCGATGGAATCCTTCTTCGCGGACTCCACGAACCCGCAGGTGTTGACCAGGACCACGGACGCGTCCGAGGCGTCCTCCGTCAGCCGCCAGCCGTCGGCTTCCAGGCGCCCGGCCAACTCCTCGGAGTCGACCTCGTTGCGGGCGCAGCCGAGCGTGACCAACGCCACTGTCCGGCCGGCGCCCGCGGTGACGGGACCTGCTGCGGAGGCGTGGTCGGCGGAACGGTCTTCGGGCGCGGTACGGGGGGCGGGCATGCCGGAAAGCCTACGTCAGGACACGGCAGTCGCCGGACGCGGGCGCGGTACGCGCGTACCACACCCTCGTTGCGTGCCCGGGCCGGCCCGGTGTGTCACGCGGCCGGCGCCCGCCTTCGTGTCGGTCGCCTGCCGGCTTGCCGTCTCAGCCCTGCTGGGGGTTGCCGGGGGTGAACGTCAGACGCGCCACGGAGCTCTTGGTGCTGGCGGGGCCGATGTCCTTGCCGTTGACGTTCAGATGGATGGCCTGGGCGTTGCCGATGACGAGCCTGAGCTCCTCGGCGTGGGTCCATTCCTGGTGCGTGCCCTTTTCGACGGTGCCCTCGAAGACCTTCTTGCCGTCCCCGTCGGTGACGCTGATCCAGCTCTTGCCCTCGACGGCGTCGGCCCGCACGGTCACCTGCGGGGGAACCTGCGCGACGACCTGCTGCGTCGGAGGCACGGGCGGCGTGGTCGGGGCCGGTTCCGGACTCGACGGGGAAGGCGGAGGGGCGCTGGTCGTGGCCGCGGTGTTCCTGCTGTCCGCGTCGTCCTCGGTGCCGAACCACTGGAAGACGACGAAGGCGAGCACGACCACGACGGCGGCGGCCATCGCCGCAGTCCAGTTCGGTGCGAGTTTGCGTTCGGGTTTGACGCGTTCGGGCTCGAAGATGACCGAGGGGCTGGGGGCGGGGGCCCCGCCCTTGGTCGCGTCGTACTCGGCGATCAGCGGCTCCGCGTCGACGCCCACCACGCGCGCGATCGACCGGATGTGCCCTCGGGCGTAGAAGTCGCCGCCGCATCGCGAGAAATCGTCGTTCTCGATCGCCTCGACCAGGGTCTGCCTGACACGCGTGACCTCACTCACCCGTTCGACACTGAGCCCCGCTTTGATGCGGGCGTCGGCGAGAGTCTGACCGATGGACACGTATACGCCTCCGAGCGTGCAACCACTGCGGCGAAAAGCAGTCTAGGGCTGGCCGGAACGGGAGTTCGCGGCCGAACGCAGGCGAACGTGTGTTGTGGCACAGCCGCAACACTTGATCGCGAGCGGACGCGAGTAGAGCAGTAATGCTCATTCCCCGCGCAAGGTTGTCAGTACCTGATCGAGTTCGTCGGGCTTGACCAACACGTCGCGGGCTTTGGAGCCTTCACTCGGACCGACGATGCCCCGCGACTCCATGAGGTCCATCAGCCGGCCCGCCTTGGCGAACCCTACGCGGAGTTTGCGCTGCAGCATCGACGTGGACCCGAACTGCGACGTGACCACCAACTCCGCCGCCTGACAGAGCAGATCGAGGTCGTCGCCGACCTCCTCGTCGATCTGCTTCTTCTGCCCGCCGACAGCCGCGACGTCCTCGCGGTACTCCGGCTGCAACTGCTCCTTGCAGTGCCCGACCACCGCTTCGATCTCCGCCTCGGTGACGTACGCGCCCTGCATGCGGATCGGCTTGTTGGCACCCATCGGCAGGAACAGCCCGTCGCCCTTGCCGATCAGCTTCTCCGCGCCTGCCTGGTCGAGGATGACCCGGCTGTCCGCGAGCGAACTGGTCGCGAACGCCAGGCGGGACGGGACGTTCGCCTTGATCAGGCCGGTCACCACATCCACGCTCGGGCGCTGCGTCGCGAGCACCAGGTGGATTCCGGCCGCGCGGGCGAGCTGCGTGATACGGACGATCGCGTCCTCGACGTCCCGCGGCGCCACCATCATCAGGTCGGCGAGCTCGTCGACGATGACCAGCAGGTAAGGGTACGGCCGCAGTTCGCGTTCACTCCCGGGCGGCGTCGTCAACTTTCCCGAACGCAGCGCCCGATTGAAGTCGTCGACGTGCCGGAACCCGAAGTTGGCCAGGTCGTCGTAGCGCATGTCCATCTCACGCACCACCCATTGCAAAGCCTCGGCGGCGCGCTTCGGGTTGGTGATGATCGGCGTGATCAGGTGCGGGATGCCTTCGTACGCGGTCAGTTCGACGCGCTTGGGGTCGACCAGCACCAGCCGCACCTCGTCCGGCGTGGCACGCATCATGATCGACGTGATCAGGCCGTTGATGCACGAAGACTTGCCCGCGCCCGTCGCACCCGCGACCAGGACGTGCGGCATCTTGGCGAGGTTCGCGACCACGAACCCGCCCTCGACGTCCTTGCCCAGCGCGACGACCATCGGGTGACTGTCCGCGATCGCCTCGTCGGACAGCAGCACGTCGGCCAGATTGACCATTTCGCGGTCGGTGTTGGGGATCTCGATACCGACCGCGGACCGACCGGGGATGGGACTGATGATGCGGACGTCCGGGCTGGCGACCGCATAGGCGATGTTCTTCGCCAGCGCGGTGATCCGCTCCACCTTGACCGCGGGCCCCAGCTCGACGATGTAGCGCGTCACGGTCGGACCGCGCGTGAAGCCGGTGACCCTCGCGTCGACGTTGAACTGCTCGAACACCAGCGAAAGCGCCGCGACCACATCGTCGTTGGCCTTGCTGCGCGCCTTGCCCGGCCCTCCCCGCTCCAGCAGTTCACTCGACGGCAGGCGGTACGTGACGTCCCCCGACAGCGTCAACTGCTCGCTGCGCGGCGGCGCGGGCGAGTGCGCGGGCGCGGACCGGGCCTCCCGCTCCGCCGCGTCCTCCGCCGCCTTCCGCTCGGCCTTGCGGCGTCTCGCGGACGGCACGACCGGGGCCGAACCGCCCCCGTCGAGCGCGGCCGCGGCGGCCGCGGCCACGTCGATCGGATCCGGGCCTTTGGCCGAGCCCTGGCGGCGACGCGGACGGGGCCGTCGCACGGCCTCGCCGACGGATCCGCCGGGCTCCCCCGGCAGTGCGGCGGGAGGTTCGGCAACGGGCGGACGGCGGCGCCTCGGCCGGGAAACCGGAGGCTCCTCGTCGAGCACCTCGCCATATTCGTCGTAATCCGCATCGACGAACTCGGCGTCGTAGTCCGGGTCGTCAAGATCCTCGCCGCCGGGAAACCCGAGATAGGCGCGCAGCCGACGCGGCGCGGAGGCGATCGGTGTCGCGGTGACGACCAGCAGGCCGAAGCAGATCACCAGGAGGAGCAGCGGTATGGCCGCCCAGACGGTGACCGACTCGATGAACGGGACGGAGAACGTGCATCCCACCCAGCCGCCCGCGTCCCGCATCGCCGTGGCGCCGTCGCTGGGACGCGGCGCCCCCGAACCGATGTGGATGAGCCCGAGGACGCCCGCGACGAGTGCGACGCAGCCGATGACGACGCGACCGGTGGCGTCCTTCCGGTCGGGGTGCCGCAGAATGCGGACGGACAACGCGGCGACCAGGAACGGCACCAAAACGTCGAGCCTGCCGACGAATCCGGCCACGACCGCGTCGACCGCGTCGCCGACCGGGCCGTTGACATCGCCCCACGCCCCGGAAGCGATGACGATGGAGAGGCCCAGCAGGGCCAGCCCCACACCGTCGCGGCGGTGCGCGGGGTCGAGCCCCCGGGCGCTGTGGCCGATGCTGCGGAACAGCCCGCCGAGCGCGTGCGCGAGGCCCAGCCAGACGCCCTTGATGAGGCGGAAGGCGAGGTCACCGATCTTTTCGAACGCGCCCTGCTTCGGAGGCGGCGGAGGCGGCTGCGCCGACTTCTTGGCCGGGGCCTTCTTCTTCGCGGTCGCGCCGGTCCGGGCGCCGCCGCCCGAGGTGCGCGTGGCCATAAGGGCGAGGCTACCCCTCGGGCCCCCGCGTCTCATGCGTCACCGGCGACTCATCGGCTCGTGTCGCAAACGCATGATGCGGCGATATGACGATCCGCCCGGATCTGTCCGGTACGTCGCCCAGGCGGTTCGCTGACGGTGTCTCAGCCCGCATCCGGCGGGCGGCGGGCGGCCGGCGGAGCCCCGCCACGCTCCGACGTCGGTCCGCCGTGGCCGGCGGGCGTGGGAACCAGCGCGTCCAGCACCGCCCGGAGTCGCCCGACGCGGCTGAGGACCTGATTTGCGGAGGCGACGAGCGTCGGGTCCGCATTGGCCTCCAACTGCTTGGCCATGCCGTCGGCGCTCTCCTCCAGCGCGGCAAGGCGCGTGAAGAGCTCCGAGAGCACGTCGTGGCCGCGCGATGATTCACCCGGCACGGCATCGAGGCGGCCCCGCAAAAGCGCCGCCTGCTCGCGCAACTGGCAGTTCTTCTTGTACAGGTCGACGAAGACCGCGACCTTGGCGCGCAGCACCCACGGGTCGAACGGCTTGGAGATGTAGTCGACGGCTCCCGCCGCGTAACCGCGGAACGTGTGGTGCGGACCGTGGTTGATCGCCGTCAGGAAGATGATCGGAATGTCGCGGGTCTTCTCGCGGCGCTTGATGTGCGCCGCGGTCTCGAAACCGTCCATGCCGGGCATCTGGACGTCCAGCAGGATCACCGCGAACTCGTCCGTCAGGAGTGCCTTGAGGGCTTCCTCTCCGGAATGTGCGCGCACGAGTGTCTGGTCGAGCGCAGACAGGATCGCCTCGAGCGCGAGCAGGTTCTCCTGACGGTCATCGACCAGGAGGATCTTGGCCTTCTCCGTCATGGCCCACCCTCTTCGATCCGGCGACCCGGGCAGGCCCGCGTCCCGGTCGGCTCCACTCGTCTCTGGCTCAGTGCTCTGCCGCTTCGTACACATGCTGGTCAAGGTTCGTGGTCGTCCCGGTCATGCTAGTGCTCCCGGACGGAACACGGCAGGCAGTTCCGGAACCGATGACCGCATGGCGTAACCATGAGCCAACTTACGGTGTCGGAAGAGGCCCCCACGAACCCTCCCATGGATTCAACTCCCTGGGCACCCCCGGAGTTCCCGGACGGCGGCAACTGCCCGGGTAACCAACGTACTCCTCATCGGCCACCCGGATATACCGGACATGGTCAGCACCCCGTCGTCTCACCGCTCCAGCCAGCTCCGCAGGAGGCCGAGCAGGTGCTCGGTGTCCACCGGCTTGGCCACGTAGTCGGACATGCCGGACGCGATGCTCTTCTCCTGGTCGCCCTTCATCGCCTTCGCGGTCAGCGCGATGATCGGAAGGTCCGCGTACTGCGGCATGCGCCGGATGGCCGCCGTCGTGGCGTAGCCGTCCATCTCCGGCATCATGATGTCCATCAGGACGATCCTGATGTCCACCTGCGACTGCAACTTCTCGATGCCCTCACGGCCGTTCTCGGCGTACGTGACGACGAGGCCGTACTGCTCCAGCACGCTGGTGAGCGCAAACACATTGCGCACGTCGTCATCGACGATCAGCACCTTCTCGCCGTGGAAAGACCCCTCGAACGGGTGGACCTCGGGCTTGGGCCGGGCTTCCTCGGCGGACATGGCGTCCGTCACAATGCCGGCCAGCGCGTCGGGGCTCGAGACGCGGTGCAGCGTCGGGATGCGACGGCGGTAGCCGCGCAGTCGCGCCGCCTCCGAACGCGTCGGGCGCGGCGGCATGTTGACGAGCACCGGCACGTTGTCGAGATCGGCACGGTCGACGAGCATGTCCAGCAGCCGCCACGCACCGTCGTCGGCCAGGCGCAGGTCGACGACGATGCAGCCGGGGACGAACAACTCGATCGCCGCCGCGGCTTCCGCCGGAGTCGCGGCGGTTGCGACCTCGACTCGGTCGCCGAGGCCCGCGAGCGTGGTGACGATGGGCCCGCCTTCCGGCTGCGGCTCCTCGACGGCGAGCACCCGGCTGCGCGCGGGGATGACCCCGTGCCGCTGCGGCTCGTCGGCGGCGGGAGCGGCCGCCGGCAGGGCCCGCCGACCGCCGGGCTCAATGGCCTCGGCTTCTTCGTGCCCGGCCTGACGTGCGAGCGCCGCGCCGACGGGGGTGGTGTCGTCCTGCGCGAGGACGTTCTCGAGCGGCACATACAGCGTGAACGTGCTGCCGCGGCCCGGCTCGCTCTCGGCGTGGATCTCGCCGCCGAGCAGCCAGGCGATCTCCCGGCTGATCGACAGCCCCAGGCCGGTGCCGCCGTAGCGGCGGCTCGTGGTGCCGTCCGCCTGCTGGAACGCCTCGAAGATCACCCGGAGCTTGTCCTCCGCGATGCCGATGCCGGTGTCGACGACGGAGAAGGCGATCGCCTGCTCGGCGTGCTCCAGGTCGCCGCCGCGGACCGGGATGTCGTCGGTGATCCGGATCACCACCTCCACGGAGCCCGCAGCGGTGAATTTGACGGCGTTCGACAGCAGATTGCGCAGAACCTGCTGGAGGCGCTGTTCGTCGGTGTAGAGCGTCGCGGGGACCTCCGGCGAGACATGGACCGTGAAGTCCAGGCCCTTCTCGGCGGTCAGCGGCCGGATGGTCGCCTCGACGTAGTCCATGAGCTGGACGATCGCGATGCGCGCGGGACGGACGTCCATCTTGCCCGCCTGCACCTTCGACAGGTCCAGGATGTCGTTGATCAACTGGAGCAGGTCCGAACCCGCCGCGTGGATCGTCTCGGCGAACTCGACCTGCTTGCGCGTCAGGTTCCCGTCGACGTTGTCGGCGAGGAGCTTCGCGAGGATCAGCAGGCTGTTGAGCGGGGTGCGCAGCTCGTGCGACATGTTGGCCAGGAACTCGGACTTGTAGCGCGAGGACAAAGCGAGCTGTTCGGCGCGTTCCTCGAGGGCCTTGTGGGCGTGCTCGATCTCGTTGGTCTTGATCTCGATGTCGCGGTTCTGTTGGGCGAGCAGCGCCGCCTTGTCCTCCAACTCCGCGTTGGAGTTGCGCAACTCCCCCTGCTGGCGCTGGAGTTCCTCGGACCGCTCCTGAAGCTCCTCGGTGAGCCGCTGCGACTCGGCGAGCAGCATCTCGGTGCGCGAGTTCGCCATGATCGTGTTGACCGTGACGCCGATCTGCTCGATGAGCTGTTCGAGGAAGTTGCGGTGCACCTGCGTGAAGGCACTGAACGACGCGAGTTCGAGGACGCCGAGCAACTGGTCCTCGAACTGCACGGGCAGGACGACCACATTGACCGGCGAGGCCTCGCCGAGGCCCGACGAGATCTTGATGTAGCCGGGCGGCGCCTGCTCCACCAGGATCGACCGCTTCTCCAGCGCGGCCTGCCCGACCAGGGACTGGCCGAGGCGGAAGCGTGTGGGCGCGCCCCCGTTCTGGTAGCCGTAGCTGGCGATCAGGCGCAGCTCGATGCGGTCCTCGACCGTGGGTTCGGCCAGGAAGAACGCGCCGTGCTGGGCGGACACGAGGGGGGTCAGCTCGCTCATGATCAGCGCGGCGACCGCCATCAGGTCGCGGCGGCCCTGCATGAGGCCGGAGATGCGGGCCAGATTGGTCTTGAGCCAGTCCTGCTCCTGGTTGGCCCGCGTGGTCTCGCCCAGGTTCGCGATCATCTGGTTGATGTTGTCCCTGAGCTCCAGGATCTCGCCGCGCGCGTCGACGTCGATCTGGAGGGTGAGGTCCCCGCGCGTCACGGCGGTGGCGACCTCGGCGATCGCCCGGACCTGCCGGGTCAGGTTGCCGGCCAGTTCGTTGACGTTCTCGGTGAGCTGCTTCCAGGTGCCGGAGACGCCCTCGACCTCGGCTTGGCCGCCGAGGATGCCGTCCGTGCCCACCTCGCGGGCCACCCGGGTGACCTCGCCCGCGAACGCGGAGAGCTGGTCGACCATCGTGTTGATCGTCGTCTTGAGTTCGAGGATCTCCCCGCGCGCGTCGACGGTGATCTTCTGCGACAAGTCACCGCGCGCGACCGCCGTGGTCACCTCGGCGATGCTGCGCACCTGACCGGTCAGGTTGTCGGCCATCGAGTTGACGTTGTCCGTCAGGTCCTTCCACGTACCGGAGACACCGGGGACGTGGGCCTGGCCGCCGAGGATGCCCTCCGTACCCACCTCGCGGGCCACCCGCGTCACCTCGTCGGCGAACGAGCCGAGGGTGTTGACCATCGTGTTGATGGTGTTCTTGAGTTCGAGCACCTCGCCGCGGGCATCGACGGTGATCTTCTGCGACAGGTCGCCGTCGGCGACCGCGGTGGCGACCTGCGCGATGTTGCGGACCTGGCTCGCCAGCGTGTTGCCCATCGAGTTGACGTTGTCGGTCAGGTCCTTCCACGTGCCCGACACTCCGCGCACCCGGGCCTGGCCGCCGAGGATGCCCTCCGTACCGACCTCGCGGGCCACCCGCGTCACCTCGTCGGCGAACGCGGAGAGCTGGTCGACCATCGTGTTGATGGTGTCCTTGAGTTCGAGGATCTCCCCGCGCGCGTCGACCATGATCTTCTGCGACAGGTCACCGCGCGCGACCGCCGTGGTCACCTCGGCGATGCTGCGCACCTGACCGGTGAGGTTGCTCGCCATGACGTTGACGGACTCGGTGAGGTCCTTCCACGTCCCCGAGACGCCCTCGACGTCGGCCTGGCCGCCGAGCCGGCCCTCGGTGCCCACCTCGCGGGCCACCCGGGTGACCTCGCCCGCGAACGCGGAGAGCTGGTCGACCATCGTGTTGATCGTCGTCTTGAGTTCGAGGATCTCCCCGCGCGCGTCGACGGTGATCTTCTGCGACAGGTCACCGCGTACGACGGCGTTGGCGACCTGGGCGATGCTGCGGACCTGACCGGTCAGGTTGCCGGCCATGAAGTTCACCGAGTACGTGAGGTCGCGCCACACCCCGCCCAGGCCGAGCACCTGCGCCTGGCCGCCCAGGATGCCCTCGGTGCCGACTTCGCGGGCGACCCGGGTCACCTCGGAGGCGAAGGCCGAAAGCTGGTCGACCATCGTGTTGACGGTGTTCTTGAGTTCGAGGATCTCGCCGCGGGCGTCGACGTCGATCTTCTTCGACAGGTCGCCCCGCGCCACCGCCGTGGTGACCTCGGCGATGTTGCGGACCTGACCGGTCAGGTTCCCGGCCATGAAGTTCACCGAATCGGTGAGATCGAGCCAGACGCCCGCGACACCGGGGACAACGCGGGCCTGGCCGCCGAGAATGCCGTCGCTGCCGACCTCCCGGGCCACCCGCGTCACCTCCGACGCGAACGCCGAAAGCTGGTCGACCATCGTGTTCACGGTCTCCTTGAGCTCCAGCATCTCGCCGGACACGTCGACCGTGATCTTCTGCGACAGATCACCCTGCGCAACCGCGGTGGAGACCTCGGCGATGTTGCGGACCTGACCGGTCAGGTTGCTGGCCATGAAGTTGACCGAGTCGGTCAGGTCCTTCCAGGTGCCGGCGACACCGGGTACCTCTGCCTGGCCGCCGAGAATGCCGTCGCTGCCGACTTCCCGGGCCACCCGCGTCACCTCCGACGCGAACGCCGAAAGCTGGTCGACCATCGTGTTGACGGTGTTCTTGAGCTCCAGCATCTCGCCGGACACGTCCACGGTGATCTTCTGCGACAGATCGCCCTGCGCGACCGCGGTGGTGACCTGGGCGATGTCGCGCACCTGCGCGGTCAGATTGAAGAACGCGGTGTTGACCGAGTCGGTCAGGTCGTTCCAAATACCAGCGCCCCCGGGCACCTGCGCCTGCACGCCCAACCGGCCCTCGAACCCGACCTCGCTGGCCACCCGGGTCACCTCGGACGCGAACGTGCGCAGGGTCCCGGTCATCGAGTTGATCGTCTCCGCGAGCTGGGCCATCTCGCCGCGCGCGGACACCGTGATCGTCTGGGAGAGGTCGCCGTACGCCACCGCGGTGGTCACCTGCGTGATGTCGCGCACCTGCGCGGTCAGGTTGCTCGCCATGGTGTTGACGGAGTCGGTGAGGTCCTTCCAGGTGCCCGAGACCCCCTCAACGCGCGCCTGGCCGCCGAGCCGGCCTTCCGTGCCCACCTCGCGGGCCACGCGCGTGACCTGCTCGGCGAACCCGGACAGCTGGTCGACCATGGTGTTGACGGTGTTCTTGAGTTCGAGCATCTCGCCCGCGACCTCGACGGTCACCTTGCGGGACAGGTCGCCCTTCGCGACCGCGGTGGTCACCAAGGCGATGTCGCGGACCTGGAGCGTCAGGCGGCTCGCCATCGTGTTGACCGACTCGGTCAGGTCCTTCCAACTGCCGGAGACGCCGCGCACCTGCGCCTGGCCGCCCAGTTTCCCCTCGGTACCCACCTCGCGCGCCACGCGCGTCACCTCGTCGGCGAACGCCGACAACTGGTCCACCAGGCCGTTGACGCTGCGGCCCATGCGCATGAACTCACCGCGAAGGGGCTGGTCGCCGATCCGCTGGTCCATGCGCTGGGACAGGTCGCCCTCGGCGACCGCGGCGAGCACGCGGCCGACCTCGACGGTCGGGCGCACGAGGTCGTCGACGAGGGCGTTGGCCGCGTCGTAGCTCGTCGCCCACGCACCTTCGCCGGGCCCCGGCACGAAGCGCTCGCTCAGCTTGCCCTCACGACCGACCACGCGCCGGACCCGCGCCAACTCGCCCGCGAGGTGCTGGTTGCGGTCCACCACGTCGTTGAAGACCGCGGCGATCTCGCTCATGATCCCGTTGCCTGAAACGGTCAGCCGGCGCCGGAAGTTGCCGTCGCGAACGGCCGTGAGCGCGTCGAGGAGCTGCCGCAGCTCGCGTTCCTCGTCGCGGGCGGCGCGGGACCTGCCACCGCGTGCGGCGGCATCCCCTCGTGGAGTGCTTCCACCCGCATTCGGTGCATCGGCACGTCGCGCGCCCTTGCCCGATGCCTTGGGTGCGGTACCGGCCGCGGCCTGCGCCGCACCTTTCGCCGCGGTCGCGGCGCGTCCGTCCCGCTTGGAAGCGTTCGCCATATCGAAATTTCCTCCACCCGGCCCCGGCACCCGCCCTGCTCGTCCCGGTTCGTCGGCCCGGTGCGAGGCGGTCGCCGCTGATAGGGGCAGTCTTCCACCATCGCGCCGAACGCACTGCCGAGTCGGGCGGGCCGAGACCTTCACGAGAGGGGCAATGTTCACCCGGGGCCTGCTCCCCCGTCGCGTGGAGGCGGTAGTGTGCGGAGCTGCCGCGAGACCGCCTCGCACACGGGCATGGGACAGGAAGGGCAGCGAGGCCGCGCCACCGCAACCACCGCACGACGCAGGATGCGGGAGTGTATGGATCCGGAAGCCGAAATGGTCGTCACCGCGAGAGTGAGCGCTACATTCGCCCCCGAGGGCCGGTCGGTGGCCGCCGCACGCTCGTTTGTGCGCCAGACCCTGACCGAGTGGGACGCGATAGCGGTCGTCGACGACGCGGTACTGCTCGTCAGCGAGCTGGTGACCAATGCGATCGTGCACGCCGGAACCGCCACCGAGGTCTCGTGTGTGCGCTACGACAGCGCGGTTCAAATCGAGGTCGTCGACCGCTACCCGACCCTGGAACTGCCCGCCTCCGTCGGGGCGTTCGACAGCGACGACGAGAGCGGACGCGGCTTGTTCCTGTCCGCGTCCATCGCCTCCGCCTGGGGCGTCGAGTACACGAAATCGGTCAAGCAGGTCTGGTTCCGCCTCGACCTGCCCGACGGCGGCTCCAGCACGAGCCTCGCCGGCCCCACGCTGCCGACGCATGTGCTGCCCGGCGCGGACACTCCCGTACGGGTGGCGGTGGTGCACGCCGACGCCCACCAGCGGGTCACGCACTGGAACGTCGACGCCGCGGACCTGTTCGGGCGTTCGGCCCAGGAGGCCGTCGGCATGCGCCTGTCCGAACTCGTCGACTGGCCGCATACTCCCGAGGTCTCGGACACCGACCTGCCCTTCGCCGCGATGCTCGAACTCTCGCGCTGGCAGGGCATGTACGACATCCGGCACGGCGAAGGCCGACCCGTGCGCGTGTTCGCGTCGCATGTCCGGCTGCGCGACGCGTCGGACAACGCGTCGCTGGTTCTGCTGGCGGTGCCCGCGCGGGCCCGGGCCGTGCTGGAGAACCGCGCCGCCGCCGCGGCCGGCCGTACCCCCGTGCCGCCGCCGACCGACAGCGAGTGGGACGGCCTCGAAGGCCCCAACCGCTCCGGCCTCGACGAACTGCTGCAACGCGCGATCGAGCGCGCCCGGGACCTGCTCGACGGCGACGCCGCTTTCGTCCTCATCGCGACCGACGACGAAGGCGAGATGGAGGTGCGCGCCACCACCGGGCTGAGCGGCATCCCCCAGCGGTACACCCGCGTGCCCGTCGAGAACTCCACAGGCAGGTTCGGCACCGCGCGCATGCCGGCGGTGCACGACGACGCGGACGCGCTGAGCGGAGCCGTCCCGCTGCTCGCCGACACGGGCATGCGCTCCGCTGTGACCGCGCCGCTCAAAGTCGAAGGGCGACTGACCGGGACGCTGGCGGTGGCGTCCGAATCCGCGTCGCACTTCGACAACGACGCCGCGGCCAGGCTGCAACGCGCCGCCGACCGGATCTCCCTGTCCGTGGAAAGTGCCAGGCTCTCCGAACTCGAACGCGTGCGCCGCGGCTCCCTGTCCTTCCTCGCGGAGGCCTCGGACCTGCTCGCGGGCACCCTCGACCCGGAGATGACGCTGGCTATGGTCGCCCAGATCGTCGTCCCGCGCCTGGCGACCTGGTGTGCGGTGCACACCGTCGCCGAGGGCCACGAGCCCGTCCTGAGCTGTGTCTGGCACACCGACGAGAGCCGCATCGACGACCTCCGCGACCTCCTCAACAAGACCGACCCACCTCGCGGCCACGCCACCCCCGGCGCGCGCCCCTGGCCCGGTCTGCGTCTCCTCGGGCCGGAAGCGGCCGCCCAGCACGAGGACTTGGTCACCGGGGAGACCGTCTCGCTGCCACTCGTCGCGCGAGGTCGCGGAATCGGCATGCTCACTCTCGGCAATGCGGCGGGGGAACGCTTCCGGCGGGAAACCCTCGAACTCGCCGAGGACCTCTCGCGGCGCGCCGCCCTCGCGATGGACAACGCGCGCCTGTACTCCGAGCGCAGCGCCACCAGCCAGGCCCTGCAGCGCAGCCTCCTGCCGCCCGAACTGCCGCGCGTACCAGGCCTCGACATCGAGGTCGTCTACCAGGCCTCCGGCGAGAGCAACGAAGTCGGCGGGGACTTCTACGACTTGTTCACGATCCGGCCCGACCTGTGGGGTTTCGCCATCGGCGACGTCTGCGGCACCGGCCCCGAGGCCGCCGCCGTCACCGGGCTCGCCCGCCAGGCCCTGCGGCTCCTGGCCGGCGAGGGCATGCCCGTGCCGGCGGTACTCCAGCGCCTCAACACCGCGATCCTCGACGAAGGACCCCGCAGCCGCTTCCTGACCCTCCTCCACGGCCACATCTCGCACCGCGAAAGCGGCGGCGTACGCCTGGACCTCGTGTCCGCGGGTCATCCCCTCCCCCTCCGTCTGCGCCCGGACGGACGCGTCGAGCAGGTCGCCACCCCGCAGCCGCTGCTCGGCGTGCTGGACGAGGTCGACTTGCTCGCCGAAACCGTCGACCTCGATCCGGGGGACGTCCTGTTGTGCGTCACCGACGGCGTCACGGAACGTCGTGAGGGCGCCCGCATGCTCGGAGACGAGGGTCTGGCCACCGTGCTGGCCGGGTGCACGGGCATGACCGCCGGTGCGGTGGCCGCCCGCGTGCACCGTGCCGTCGAGGCCTTCGCCGCCGAACCGGCCCGCGACGACATGGCCATCCTCGTTCTCCGCGTCGCGGACAACTGACCCGTCGCGCCTGCGGATTGTGCGTCCGACCGGACCTCCCGACAGGTCGGACACACGACCCTCGCCCGTCACCGTCGGTCATGCCGCGCTCTTCGGCCCCTCAGGCCGCCTGCGCGCCGGCACCCGCCGTGCCGCGCAGTTCGCGCAGGATCTGCGCGACGACGGTCTCCCGGTGCCGCGTCGGCTCGTGGGGGCCGCACTCGACGACGCGCCATGTGCTGCCCGCGATGTGGCGGTGCCGGACTCGGACGGCGGGCCAGGCCCCGACATGTCCGAGCTGCCGAGCAACCGCACCCGGGCCTTCGCCGGGCGGTCCGGTGGCATCCGCGACATCGGCGATGTCAGCGATGTCAGCGATGTCGACTCCCAGTCGAAGCAACGGCCAGGCCATGCCGAAGCGGTGGAGGGGGCGGCCGAACGCCGACATCACGCGCCATCCGGGCTCCGGCGGCGGAACTCCGGCACGGGCCAGCGCGATCCGCAGGCGGCTCTCGTCCTCGTTTGCGCTGCGGCCGTCGGCGAGCCGCACCGCGTCCGCCAGCCGACGCACACCCGCGTAGCCGGCGAACCGATCCACCACTCCTTCGAGTTGACGTTTCGTCACCTGACGCAGATGCAGAAACGCATCCAGGATGACGACCGCGTCCTCGCTGCCGACCGAGCGGCCGATATCCGCAGCGGTGCGCAGAGGCGTCGTCAAGGCGAGGCCAGCGATCGTGGTCGTGTCTCCTCTCCCCAGCAGCCAACTCCGGCCGAGGCATCCGGACCGACGCGGTGGAGTCGCGGCCCTCGGCACGATGACCTCGACGGGCAGCGGACGGCCGTCGCGTCCTTCCCGCCCGGCAGCGGTGATTCCCCACAGCCAGGCGGCGGTTCGACCGCAGATCACCGCCCCGGGCACGAGGGCGGTGACGGCTCTCGCCCGGAGGGTCGGCGAGTCGGGCACGTGGTTCCCGACGTACACGCCCTGTATGACGCGGCGTACTTCGCCCTCTCGCAGCCAACGGCGGATCACTGAGAGCGTGTGCCCCCGCTCGGCTGCTGCTGCGGCGGTGAAGGGGGTGGACAAGAAGGCCGTCAGGCTCGTGTCACGCGGCATGTCGTCAGTCTGGGCGTGGGTGGCAGGCGGTGCCGGCCGCCGTCCACAGGAAGCCCCCCGCGGTGTGCTCATCACACCGGAGGGATGCGGAGAACCCGCGACAGCACTGCCATGCCGCATGGCTGCCCCAGCCGGGTGGACGCCGCAGGAGTCGCCGCAGACTCGGGCGGGGATGCAGTCGCCCACCCCCGCTCGACGGGAGCCCTGGCACCGGCTCGTTCGCGCGGTAAGTCCGCCCACGCGGCCGCGTGCGTGCGATCGCTTCCGGTCGGCGCATCACCGCCCCGGGACGCCGCGGATGCGGCCTGAAACCGGGGTGACGCGAAGCCGGCACCGAGGGCGACGGCACCGCACAGCACGATGACCGCGGCGCGGGCGCGGCGACGGACACAAGAGGCGGGACGCATGGCTCCTCCACGAGCTGTCAGGTCGCCGGGCAGGTCCGGGCGACACCTGGAAAGCTACGCAGGCCGATCGGCCGGGCCGAAAAGGCCGATCACCATACAAACGCGCATCGAGTGCCCCGACTTGGCGTTCCTTCCGCCCAAAAGCCACCAGCCACGCCGAACAGCGCGACAGCAATCGACATCCCGCACCGGCCGCACACCTCAATACCGGTCCATGACACGCCGACACCCCGCTTCGCCATCGCATGATCACGCAGGAGAACCGGGCGCTGTCCCTCCGGCCCGAACCCCCACCGAGCCGCAACGGAACCACCAAGGCCCGCACCGGAGAAACCCGGTGCGGGCCCGCTCTCAGCCCTTCGTTGTCGGAGCCTCCCGCCGCCGCCCCGAACCGAGGATCAGATTCAGACCTCGACGACCACCGGCAGGATCATCGGCCGCCGCCGGAAGGTGTCGCTGACCCACTTGCCGACCACGCGGCGCACCTGCTGCTGCAACTGATACGGATCGGCGACCCCGTCCGCCGCCGCCCGCGTCAGCACATCCTCGATGCGCGGAATGACGTCGTCGAACTTCGCGTCGTCGATACCCGACCCGCGTGCGGTGATCTGCGGCCCGCCGACGACCTTGCCCGTCGACGAGTCAACGACCAGGAAAACCGACACGAAGCCTTCGTCTCCGAGGATCCGCCGGTCCTTGAGCGACGACTCGGTGACGTCGCCGACCGACAGGCCGTCCACGTACACGTATCCCGCCTGCACCTTGCCCGCGACACGGGCGACACCGTCGACCAGGTCGACGACGACCCCGTCCTCGGCGATGACGATGCGGTCCTTGCGCACGCCGGTCTTCTGCGCGAGCTCGGACGCCGCCCGCAGGTGCCGCCACTCGCCGTGCACCGGCATGAAGTTGCGGGGCTTGGCGATGTTGAAGAAGTACAGAAGCTCACCCGCCGACGCATGGCCGGAAACGTGCACCTTCGCGTTGCCCTTGTGCACGACGTTGGCGCCCCAGCGCGTCAGCCCGTTGATGACCCGGAAGACCGCGGTCTCGTTGCCGGGGATCAGCGACGAGGCGAGCACCACCGTGTCGCCCTCGACGATGCGGATCTGTTGGTGGTCGCGGTTGGCCATCCGCGACAGTGCGGCCATCGGCTCGCCCTGCGAGCCCGTGCACACCAGCACGACCTCGTCGGGCCGCAGATTGTCGAGCGTCTTGACGTCGACGATCAGTCCGGCCGGCACCTTGAGGTACCCCAGATCGCGGGCCACGCCCATGTTGCGGACCATCGAGCGGCCGATGAAGGCCACTTTGCGCTCGTAGGCGTATGCCGTGTCCAACACCTGCTGGATGCGGTGCACGTGGCTGGCGAAGCTGGCCACGATGATGCGCTGGTCGGCGTCCGCGAACACCCGGTCGAGCACGCCCGCGATGTCGCGCTCGGGCGGGATGAAGCCGGGGACCTCGGCGTTCGTCGAGTCGGCCAACAGCAGATCGATGCCCTCTTCACCCAGACGGGCGAAGGCCGGCAGATCCGTCAGCCGCCCGTCCAGCGGAAGCTGGTCCATCTTGAAATCGCCGGTGTGGACGACGAGCCCGGCGGGCGTCCTAATCGCCAGCGCCAGCGCGTCGGGAATCGAGTGGTTGACCGCGATGAACTCGCAGTCGAACGGCCCGAGCCGCTCCCGGTCGCCCTCGGCGACCTCAAGCGTGTACGGGCGGATGCGGTGCTCGTTGAGCTTCGCCTCGATCAGCGCCAGGGTCAGCTTCGACCCGATCAGCGGGATGTCGGCCTTCTCCCGCAACAAGTAGGGCACGGCACCGATATGGTCCTCGTGCGCGTGCGTGAGCACAATTGCTTCGATGTCGTCCAGCCGGTCCCGGATCGCGGTGAAGTCCGGCAGGATCAAGTCGACGCCGGGCTGCTCTTCCTCGGGGAACAGCACCCCGCAGTCGACGATCAGAAGCCGCCCGGCGCACTCGAAGACGGTCATGTTCCGGCCGATCTCGCCGAGACCGCCCAGAGGGATGACGCGCAGTCCGCCCTCGGGAAGTTCCGGGGGCGGTCCGAGTTCCGGATGCGGATGACTCAAGTTCTCTCCTCGCCACGCGGGCACGCCCGATCGCATCGGACGGCCCGCGCAAGTGATGCGTTCAAGCCCGGACGAGAAGTGTTCTCATCCGGGCACTTTCTTACAGATGTACCCCACCCGCCGCGAGATCCTGCCTCAGTCGGGCGATCTCCTCTTCGGTCGCCTCGACCAGCGGCAGCCGCAGCGTGCCGGCGATCAGGCCCTGTGCGGCAAGGGCGGCCTTGCTCAAAATCACACCTTGGGTGCGGAAGATTCCTGTGTAGACCGGCAGCAGGCTCTGGTGGATCTCGCGCGCCTTGGCGACATCGCCGGCCAGATACGCGTCCACCATCGCGCGCAGCTCCGGCGCCACGACGTGTCCGACGACGCTCACAAAACCGACCGCGCCGATCGAAAGCAGCGGCAGGTTGAGCATGTCGTCACCGCAATAGATCGCCAGGTCCGTACGCGCGAGCACCCACGAGGCCGCGCCCAGGTCCCCCTTGGCGTCCTTGTTCGCCACGATCCGAGGGTGCTCGGCAAGCCGGACGATCGTCTCCGTCTCCAGCGGCACGCCCGTGCGACCGGGGATGTCGTAGAGCATCACCGGCAGTTCGGTGGAATCCGCGACCGTGACCGTGTGACGGTACAACCCCTCCTGCGGGGGCTTGCTGTAGTACGGCGTCACCATCAGCAACCCGTGCGCTCCGGCCGCCTGGGCATCGCGCGCCAGTTCGATGCTACGCGCCGTGTCGTTGCTCCCGGCCCCCGCCACGACGAAAGCGCGGTCGCCCACGGCCTCCACCACGGCCCGTACCAGCGCGGCTTTCTCCGCGCCGCTCGTGGTGGGCGACTCGCCCGTGGTGCCGTTGAGAACCAGGCCGTCGTTGCCTGCGTCGACGAGATGCACGGCCAGGCGCTGGGCGGCGTCCAGGTCGAGCGAGCCCTCGGCGGTGAAC
This sequence comes from Yinghuangia sp. YIM S10712, assembly GCF_051388935.1. Taxonomy (NCBI): domain Bacteria; kingdom Bacillati; phylum Actinomycetota; class Actinomycetes; order Kitasatosporales; family Streptomycetaceae; genus Yinghuangia; species Yinghuangia sp. YIM S10712. The sequence goes on along the minus strand of NZ_JBPKBI010000002.1, from coordinate 498,871 downwards.
GGCGTCACCATCGCGGTGAGCACCCTGCCGAAAGGGGTCTGAGAGGTGGAGGTCGGAGCCATGCTGCAAACGGTACCGGGCCCGGCGCCAACAGGTCTGTAGCAGCCCATATTCCGGTCCCCGCCAAGACAACCTCCGCCACGGCTCCCGCGCCGCGAGCGGCCGGCCCCCACAGGGCCCGTCACCCCCACACACGAAGGGACCCCGGCGCTGCCTGCTCGGGGGTTCAAGCAGCGCCGGGGTCTCCTTCAGTATCAGGCACATGCGCGAAAAATGCCGGGTAGTGACGCGAAAAAACTTGTACGTCACCCTTTGTGCCGATTTGAGAACGCATGGCTTTCGACCCGGCACTATGCTGCGCCCGGATCACCCCCGAACCGTCAGGGAGCGACCCGTCCGTTCGCGTTGAACGCGGCGTACGTCAGCGGCATGAGCTCCGCCCAGGCCGCCTCCATCTTCTCGGCCACCATCTCGATCTCGCGCTGCGGGAACGACGGGTACGCCGCACCGTCATGACGCGTCCGCAATCCCAGGAAATGCATCAGAGAACGCGCATTGCACGTCGCGTACATCGACGAGTACAACCCCACCGGCAACACCGTTCGAGCGACCTCGCGGGCGACGCCCTCCCCGAGCATCTCCCGATACGCCCGATACGCCTGCTCGTACGCCTCGCGCGTCGCCTCCCCCACGACCTTGTGCTGCTCCGCCGAACCCGCCACGAACTCGTACGCTCCGGGCTTGCCTTGCTGAACCAGTTTGCGCTCCTCGCCAGGCACATAGAACACCGGCTGCAACTCCCGGTAACGGCCCGACTCCTCGTTGTACGACCACCCGACCCGGTGCCGGTGGAACTCCCGGAACACAAAGATCGGCGCACTGACGAAGAACGTCATCGAGTTGTGCTCGAACGGACTGCCGTGCCGGTCACGCATCAAGTAATTGATGAGCCCCTTGGACCGCTCCGGGTCCTTGCCCAACTCGTCGAGCGACTTCTCACCCGCTGTCGACACCCTGGCGGCCCACAGGACGTCCTGGTCTCCGGCGCTGTGCTTCACCAACTCCACGGTCACATCACTGCGGAAACGGATCTCGGACTCGTGGAATGCGTCTGTCACGCGAGTTGCTCCTCAGCCGACCTTCACCAACATCAACAACCCCGGTTCGGAGTCGCCCTCAGCCTAACCAGAGCGACAGCCCCCTCCGCGACGGCCGTGGACGCGCCGACGGACGGAGGTTACTTGGCGCTTCCGGTGAACCTGGCGCCGCCCGAAAGCGGGTCGCGGATGACCACCGTAAGCGCGCTCAGGTGCTCAGGACTGACGTATACGAACCAATCAACGGTGTCGGTGGAACCCTTCACCAGCATCTTGCCCAGTTGCGCCTTCTTTGCCGGGCCATCGATTTCGTTGCAGCGTTGGGGGGGCTGACCGCACGCGTGAACCTGAACGTCGATGCGATAGGGCCACAGTTCGTTGTCTGTGCCGTTGGTGATGCGTGTTCGTACGACCACGGGGACCAACTCGCTCCGCACCGAGGTGTCAAGCGACCGATCGATGCGGGCTTCGACCACCTCGATGAGCGCTCCATCGCCGAGCTCGAAGGGAATGCCTCCACCAAACGTGTATGTCGTTTTCGTCGCGGATGGTTCGGGAGCCGCCGTGGCTGGTGAACTCCCTGCCGAGCCACCGGGCCTCTCCTGTGCTGTCTCGGCTCCGTTGGCGGACGATTGGCCTTCTGGGACTTTGCCCGCCCCCGCCGTCGCTGCTGCCGGTTGTTTGGGGTCGTCTTTGATCGTGGGGCCCACGGCGCAGCTTGTGGTTGCCAGTAGTAGCGCCGCGCTGGTGGTGAGGGTGCGCCACTTCCGGGAGGGCATGGGCCGGGTCCTTTCGGTGGGTGATGTGTTGGGGACAGCGTGGCATGGGGGTGGATGTCGGCGCTTCGGGTTCGGGGTGGGGGATTGCGTGTCGATCCGCAGACGGGGGCGGGTCGTTCGCGGCAGAATCCGCAGGGTGTTGAGGTGAAGGAGTCGGCATGACGGACGTGAGCGTGCGAACCGCGCGGGCGGAGGACGGTCCGGCGCTGGGGGTGGTCCAGGCGACCGCGTGGCGGGCGGCGTACGAGGGGGTTCTGCCCGAGGCGGCCTTGGAGCCGTTTGATCCGGAGGTGCTGGCTGCCGGGTGGGGGCATGCGGCGGAGCATCCGCCGACGGCGTTGCACCGGGTGTTGGTGGCGTGCTCGGGTGCGGAGCCGGCGGGGTTCGCGGCGGTGATTCCGGCGCAGGACCCGGACCTGGGCGCGGGCGTGGCCGAGCTGAGCATTTTGGTGGTGGCCCCGGCGGAGCAGCGGAGTGGGCACGGGTCCCGGTTGCTGGCGGCTGCGGTGGAGCATGCGCGGGAGCAGGGGGTGTCCGCGATGGTGATGTGGGTGCTGGAGCCGGACGCGCCGCTGCGTGCGTTTTTGGAGGGTGCCGGGTGGGCGACCGATGGGGCGCGTCGGGAGTTGGAGGTGGATGAGCGCGGGGCTCAGCGGGTGAGCGAGTGGCGTCTGCACACGGATTTGACGGGGTGACGGGGTGGTGAGTGGTCAGCGGCCTCGCTCGGCCCTGTGGAGCTTGATGGCCCGGAGCATGGCCTTGCGTCCTCGGGCGTTGTCGCGGGCGTCGGAGTAGGCGACCGCGAGGCGGTACCAGGCGCGCCAGTTTTCCGGGTCGGCTTCGGTTTCGGCTTTGCGTTTGGCGAAGACTTCGTCGGCGCTGTGGCGGCTTATGCGTCCGTCGGCCGTGCGTTCGAGGGTGTCGGGGGGCAGTTCGCCTTCGGCTTCGAGTTCGCGGGCGAGTTGCTGCATGGTGAAGCCGAAGCGCAGTTCGCGCCAGATGTACCAGACGCCCACGACCGGGATCGCCAGCACCGCGACGCCGAGCAGGACGACGGTGGGCCTGCCGTCCTTGATGGCGATGACGCCGCGGCTGCCGACGAGCAGCACGTAGAAGACCAGGACCCCGATGAGGACGAGGGCGGTGACGCGTTGCTTCACGGGCGTGTAGTCCTCGCGTCCCCTAGTCCAGGTCCAGGAAGTGCTCCAGGCCCAGCGTGAGGCCGGGTACGGAGCCCACTCGCCGGACGCCCAGGATGACACCCGGCATGAACGAGGTCCGCTCGAACGAGTCGTGGCGGATGGTCAGCATCTCGCCCGCGTCGCCGAGCAGGACCTCTTGGTGGGCGACGAGTCCGCGCAGTCGGACCGCGTGCACCGGGATGCCGTCGATCGTGGCACCGCGGGCGCCGTCGGGGTCGTCGGTGGTGGCGTCCGGCACCGGCGGGAGGTCGGCGGCGCGGCGTGCCTCGGCGACCAGTTCGGCGGTCCGGCGGGCGGTGCCGCTGGGCGCGTCCACCTTGTTGGGGTGGTGGAGTTCGACGATTTCGACGGACTCGTAGAAGCGCGCGGCCTTCGCGGCGAACTGCATCATCAGGACGGCGCCGATACCGAAGTTCGGGGCGATGAGGACGCCGACGGCCGGGTGCTCGGCGAGCCGGGCGCGCACCGTTTCGAGGCGGTCGGGGGTGAAGCCGCTGGTGCCGACGACGGCGTGGATGCCGTTGCGGATGCAGTAGTCCAGGTTGTCCATGACGACACCCGGATGGGTGAAGTCGACGGCGACCTGGGTGCCGTTCTCGGCCAGGGCGTCGATGGTGTCGCCCTGGTCGACGCGTGCGACGAGTTCGAGCCCGTCGGCCGCCTCCACGGCGGCGCAGGCTTCGGCGCCCATCCGGCCCTTGGCCCCGATCACGGCGACCCGCAGCGCGGTCATGTACTTGGCTCCTCGTTCTTTGGCTTGTCCGGTGCACGCCCGGGGGCGTCGCGGAGGGTCAGGACACCGCCCCGGCGAACGCGTCGGGGTCGGGGAACGGTCCGACGAGGGCAAGCGTAGGACGTGCCCCGAGGATGTCCCGCGCCACCTCCCGGACCTGGTCTCCGGTCACCGCTGCGATGATCGCGAGTTGGTCGTCGACGGACAGGTGCTCGCCGTGGACGAGTTCGCTCTTGCCGATGCGGCTCATCCGGGATCCGGAGTCCTCCAGGCCGAGCACGAGCGACCCGTGCAACTGGCCGATCGCGCGGCGCAGTTCCTCTTCTCCGATGCCGTCCGCGACGACCTTGTCGAGTTCGTCGCGCACGATGCGCAGGACTTCGTGGACCTTGCCGGGGAGGCAACCCGCGTACACGCCGAAAACGCCGAGGTCGGCGAATCCGGAGGTGTACGAGTAGACGGAGTACGCCAGGCCGCGCTTTTCGCGGATCTCCTGGAACAGCCGTGAGCTCATGCCGCCGCCGAGCGCCGCGTTGAGCACCGAGAGTGCGAAGCGGCGGTCGTCGGAGCGTGAGACGCCCGGCATGCCGAGCAGCAGGTGGGCCTGCTCGGTCGGGCGTTCGAGGATGCGTACGTTGCCGCCCCCGCGGACGGGTCGTTCGCCGCCGCGCGGGGGTGTCGGCGTCGCGTCGAGGTCGACCGGGACGTCCGCGAAGGCCTTCGTGACCAGCCGGACCACTTTGGCGTGGTCGACATTGCCGGCCGCCGTGACCACCATGTGCGGCGGCCGGTAACGGCGCCGGTAGTATCCGGCGATCTGCGAGCGCGTGAGGGCGTTGACCGAGTCGACGGTGCCGAGGACCGGGCGGCCGAGCGGCATGTCGCCGAGGAGTGCCTCGGAGAACAGTTCGTGCACGAGGTCGCCGGGGTCGTCCTCGTTCATCGCGATCTCTTCGAGGATGACGCCGCGCTCGCTGTCGACGTCCTCCGACCGGATGAGCGAGGCCGTGACCATGTCGGAGACCACGTCGATGGCCAGCGGCAGATCGCTGTCGAGGACACGGGCGTAATAGCACGTGTACTCCTTGGCGGTGAAAGCGTTCATCTCACCGCCGACCGCGTCGAGCGCCGCCGAGATCTCCAGGGCGTCGCGCTTGGCGGTGCCCTTGAAGAGCAAGTGCTCCAGGTAGTGCGTGGCCCCCGCGAGGGCGGGGGTCTCGTCGCGCGACCCGACGCCGACCCAGATGCCGAAGGTCGCCGAGCGGACGCCGGGCATCGCCTCGGTGACGATGCGGAGTCCGCCGGGGAGCACGGTGCGGCGGATGACGCCGCCGTCGTCGCCCTTGAGCAACGTCTTGGTGGAGCCCGGCCGCTGCACGTACGCGGCGACCGGGCTCCTGTCAGCCGTCCTGGTCACTTCGCGGCGTCGTCTCCGGACTCTTCTTCGCCCTCGACCACCGGGACGAGGGAGAGCTTGCCGCGCTGGTCGATCTCGGCGATCTCGACCTGGACCTTGTCGCCGACCTTGACGACGTCCTCGACGTTCTCGACGCGCTTGCCGCCGGCCATCTTGCGCAGCTGCGAGACGTGCAGCAGGCCGTCCTTGCCCGGCATGAGCGAAACGAACGCGCCGAACGTCGTGGTCTTGACGACAGTGCCGAGGTAGCGCTCTCCGACCTCAGGCATCTGCGGGTTGGCGATCTGGTTGATCACGTTCCGCGCGGCCTCGGCGGACGGGCCGTCGACGGCGCCGATGTAGATCGTGCCGTCGTCCTCGATCGTGATGTCGGCGCCGGTGTCGTCCTGGATCTGGTTGATCATCTTGCCCTTGGGGCCGATGACCTCGCCGATCTTCTCGACCGGGATCTTCACCGTGATGATGCGCGGCGCGTACTGCGACATCTCGTCCGGCGTGTCGATGGCCTCCATCATCACGTCCAGGATGTGCAGGCGGGCGTCCTTGGCCTGCTTGAGCGCGGCGGCGAGCACGGAGGCGGGGATGCCGTCGAGCTTGGTGTCGAGCTGGAGCGCGGTGACGAACTGCTTGGTGCCGGCGACCTTGAAGTCCATGTCGCCGTACGCGTCCTCGGCTCCGAGGATGTCGGTCAGCGTGACGTACTCGGTCTTGCCGTCGACCTCGTCGGAGATCAGGCCCATCGCGATGCCCGCGACCGGGGCCCGCAGCGGAACACCGGCGTTGAGCAGCGACATCGTGGACGCGCAGACCGAGCCCATCGAGGTCGAGCCGTTCGAGCCGAGCGCCTCGGAGACCTGGCGGATCGCGTACGGGAACTCCTCCCGCGACGGCAGCACCGGCAGCAGCGCACGCTCGGCGAGTGCGCCGTGGCCGATCTCGCGGCGCTTCGGCGATCCGACGCGGCCGGTCTCGCCGACGGAGTACGGCGGGAAGTTGTAGTTGTGCATGTAACGCTTGCGCGTCTCGGGGTTGAGCGTGTCGATCATCTGCTCCATGCGCAGCATGTTGAGCGTGGTGACCCCGAGGATCTGGGTCTCCCCGCGCTCGAACAGCGCAGACCCGTGGACGCGCGGCACGACCTCGACCTCGGCCGCGAGCGTGCGGATGTCGGTGAGGCCGCGGCCGTCGATGCGGACCTTGTCGCGCAGCACGCGCTGGCGCACGAGCTTCTTGGTGAGCGCGCGGAAGGCGCCGCCGATCTCCTTCTCGCGGCCCTCGAACTGGGGCAGCAGCTTCTCGGCGGCGAGGTCCTTGACCCGGTCGAGCTCCGACTCGCGAGCCTGCTTGCCACCGATGGTGAGCGCGGCGGCCAGCTCGTCGGTGACGGCGGCGGCGAGGGCCTCGTACACGTCGTCCTGGTAGTCGAGGAAGACCGGGTACTCGGCGGTCTCCTTGGCTGCCGTCTCGGCGACCCGGGCCTGGGCGGCGCACAGGGTCTTGATGAACGGCTTGGCCGCCTCAAGGCCCTCGGCGACGATCTCCTCGGTCGGAGCGACGGCGCCGCCCTTGACCAACTCGGTCGTCGCGGTCGTGGCCTCGGCCTCGACCATCATGATCGCGACGTCGCCGTCCGGCAGGACGCGGCCCGCGACGACCATGTCGAAGACGGCGCGCTCCAGCTCGGTGTGCGTCGGGAAGGCCACCCACTGGCCGTCGATCAGCGCGACGCGGACGCCGCCGATCGGGCCGGAGAACGGCAGCCCGGCGAGCTGCGTCGACATCGAGGCCGCGTTGATGGCGACGACGTCGTAGAGGTGGTCGGGGTTGAGCGCCATGACCGTCGCGACGATCTGGATCTCGTTGCGCAGGCCCTTCGCGAAGGACGGGCGCAGCGGGCGGTCGATCAGGCGACAGGTGAGGATCGCGTCCTCGGACGGCCGGCCCTCACGGCGGAAGAACGAGCCGGGAATCTTGCCGGCCGCGTACATGCGCTCTTCGACGTCCACCGTCAGGGGGAAGAAGTCGAGCTGGTCCTTCGGGCGCTTGGAAACAGTGGTGGCCGACAGCACCATGGTGTCGTCGTCCAGGTAGGCCACCGCCGAACCTGCGGCCTGGCGGGCCAGGCGGCCGGTCTCGAAGCGGATCGTACGGGTGCCGAAAGTGCCGTTGTCGATAACGGCTTCGGCGAATGTCACGTCGGTACCCTCCACGGGGCACCCTCCTCGTCGCGTCAAGGGAGTGCGCGCCGTGCGCGACGAGTCGGCTTCGGCCGGGCCGGTCTTCGATCGAAGCCACCGGGTCGGTTCCGGCCGGACGGCCGGGCGTCCCGGGGGCCACTACCGAGGACCGGCGCCTTGGGCCGACGCCTGTGCCGCGATGCGGCACTCCCGGTGTTCGTGCTGAAAAATCCGGTGAACTCGGTGAGTTCCCAGAACTCGGTGAGCTCGGTGATGCGGTGGAGCTGTCGGTACGTGCCGGGGCCGCGATCCCGTCGGTTCCCGGCTGGGCCCGGGATTCCGGCGGGACATCCGAACCCGGATGGCGCCGTGTCGCGCACGACACCCTTGGGCACAGCCTACAAAAACCGCGTGCTTATACGGCGAAGGAGCGGCTTCGCATAAGCCGCTCCTTCGCCGTCGTGTTCAGCGAACGCCCGTGGAACCCGCGCGGATCCCGAGCCGGGCGATCAGCGAGCGGTAGCGCTCGATGTCGACCTTCGCCAGGTACTTCAGGAGACGGCGACGCTGACCGACGAGCAGCAGCAGGCCGCGGCGGCTGTGGTGGTCGTGCTTGTGCTGCTTCAGGTGCTCGGTGAGGTCGTTGATGCGGCGCGACAGCAGCGCGATCTGGACCTCGGGGGAGCCGGTGTCGCCTTCCTTGGTGGCGTACTCGGCCATGATGCTCTTCTTTGTTGCGGCGTCCAGCGACACTGCTGCTCCATTCGAGTGAAAGAGTGAGCGCCCCCGGTCTGCTTCACGGGGGAACTTCGGTGGCTCACGTGCGCCGCTCGGTCGAATCATCCGGGCAGCACACGCACCGGGCTCTGCGGTCCGGTGGGGAACACCACACTAGCAGTACGCGAAGACGGCCAGTGGCCGGTGTCTCATCCGGTGATGTTGCGCAGCGTGCCGTAGACGTCCAGCACCGCGAGGCACAGCGGGATCACCGCGGCCAGCAGCATGCCTTCGAGGATGTCCATCGCGCGGCCCCAGAACGGCGAGAGTCCCCGGGCCGGCACGGTGACCGCGATCAGGCCGAACACCGCACCCAGTCCCACGAGCAGGCCGAAGATCCAGGCTTGCCCCTCGGCATCGGTGACCTGCGGGGTCATTCCGGCGAACAGGAAGACCAGCGACAGCGCCCCCGCGCCGAGCAGCAGGACGACCTGAGCGGTGTGCCGGAACAGGCGGGCGCGGGTGAGCAGGGCGACGGCGAGCGCGGCGGTGAGCACCTGCGGCCACAGCGAGGACCTGTTGCTCAGAAGCAGCGTGGAAGAGGCGACGACAAGCGCGCAGGCACCGACGAGGCCGGTGAGCATCTGGTGTCCGGCCCGGGCGCGGGCGGCAAGCGCCTCGTGGTCGACCGGATCGTCGGCGGCGGCCCGGGCGGCGGCGGGCGCGTCCGGCGGCAGGAAGCCGATGGGCAGCCGGGCGAGCCGCACCGACCATGACGGCAGGAACGCCACGGCGGCGAGAGAGACGACGCCGGACACCGCGGCGGCGTCGTGCGGGGAGGCGTCGGCGGCGATCAGGCCGAAGGCCGTGAGAATGCCCGCGGCCCCGGCGCCCGCGCCCGCGACGTAGGGGGCCTTGCGGGCGGGCACCAGCGCGGCGATCAGTGCGGCGACGACCATCACGGCCCCGCACGCCGCGAGGAACTGCACGCGGCCCGGGCCCTCACCGGCCTCCGGTCGGATGGCGCCGAGGCCCGCGTAGAAGGCATTGGGCAGAGCCGCGAGACCAAGGACGGTGGCGGCTCCGGAGTCGTCGTAGACCCTGGCGCGTGCGCCGGCGACCGCGGCCGACACCAGTGCCAGCACCGCGGCGAGGAGGCCGGCCGCGGAGTGGGGTTCCGCGGTACGCCACAGCGCGACCGGCGCGAGGCTGAGGAAGACGGCGGCTCCGGACAGACCGGCGATCCGCAGCAGTTCCGGCGACCAGAGCCGGTGGTCGGCGGTGACGGACGCGGCCACGGCGTCGACGACGTCGTCGTAGACGGGCTCGGGCAACGCGTCGGCGAGCGCGGTGAAGCGCAGCAGGGCGCCGTCGTGCACGGCTTGCGCGCTCAAGGGGCGCGCGCTGTCGAGGATGCTTCCGTCGACCCGCATCAGGTGGAAGCCGGTGGGCGCGCCGGCCGCCTGGGCTCGACCGGACAGCCGCAGGATCTCGGGGTAGAGGTCGGCGAGCGGCACGTCCTCCGGCAATGCCACGTCGACGCGGCAGTCCGGGGCGACGATGGTGACCCGGACGAGTCCGGTGCTGACGGTGACGGTCGACGGTGCGGCGGCGGCCGCGTTTCCGACGGCGGTTCCCACCGTGCCGACTGCTGCACTCACCCGGCGGCTCCCCCTGCTTCCGGTTCGGACTGGGCCGCCGAGGCGCGATGGACATGCGCCGGGGCGACTGACGACGCACTCTAACGGACCGCCGGTGCCGTCCGGGGTGCCGGAGGGGGTTGTCCACAGCCGTGCGTCCTGCGAACCGGCGTGTCACTCACAACCGCGCGTTGTCCACAGTCCGAGGTCACACGGTCTGTGACCCCAGGATGCCAACCAGTAGTATCGGCCATCGCCTCGCGGCTTTCCCAGTCCGGAAACGCCCGCCGGGTGACGCGGCGACGACCCTTACGGGGTGGGTTGGTCCCAACTCGATCCCCCGTGTCCGTTCGCCGCAGTGCGCCGGTGCACCGGCGCCTCGACGCACGCGTGAATGGGGGGTGATGCCGCGTGACCGTCGTCATTGTCCGACGGCCGCCGAGGGTGTTTCCGCCGGAGGTTCCGGGGGACGAGGTCGTCCTGGAACCACCGCCGGAACTGGAGCGCCCGCAGGACCAGGGCTGGATGAACAGCCTGCTGCCGATGACGACCATGCTCGGTTCGGTCGGCTTCCTCTTCATGCCGGGCGCCAACAAGATGATGTACGTCATGGGCGGCCTGATGATGGTCTCGTCGCTCGGGATGGTCGTAGCCGGCATCGTCCGCATGCGCCGCGGCAACACCCCCGCGATGCTCGACGCGCGGCGTGACTACCTGCGCTACCTCGACCAGCAGCGCGGCCGGGTGCGCCGTACGGCAAGCCGCCAACGCGGCGCTCAGCTCTATACGCACCCGGCACCGGACCAACTGTGGTCCGTCGTGGCCGGTGGCCGCAGGCTGTGGGAACGCCGGGCGGGCGACGCGGACTTCGCCCAAGTACGGCTCGGCACCGGGCGCCAGCGCCTCGCGACGCCGTTGGTCGCGCCGTCGACGGCGCCCCTCGACGATCTGGAACCGCTGTGCGCCGAGGCCATGCGGCGATTCCTGTCGACCCAGTCGATGCTGGACGACCTGCCGATGGCGGTGTCGCTGCGCTCGTTCTATCACCTGACCGTCTCGGGCGATCCGGACACCGTCCACGGAGTGACGCGCGCGATGCTCGCGCAGTTGGTCACGCTGCACTCGCCGGACGACGTCGTGCTCGCCGCCGCTGTGCACCCGTCCCACGAGGCCCGGTGGGACTGGATCAAGTGGCTCCCCCATGCGCAGCACCCGACGGAGACGGACGGCGCCGGGCCGCGCCGCATGATCGTCGACGACCTCGGCGAGGTGGAGCGGCTGCTGGGCGACCACCTGGTGAACCGGCCCCGCTTCGCCCCTGCGGGGCCGCCGGTGCTCGACCAGCCGCACGTGGTCGTGGTGTTGGACGGCGCCACGGTGCCGTCCGGCTCGGCGTTGGCCGGCGCCGAGGGGTTGCAGGGCGTGACCGTGATCGAGGTGGTCGCTGGGCCGCTCGACGAACTGCGCGGCGGCCTGGCGATCGTTGTGGAACCTGAGCGCCTGGTGCTGGAGTCGGCGTCGGGTACGGCGTACGAAGGGACTCCGGACGTCCTGCACCTCCACGACGCGGAAGCGCTCGCCCGTGCGCTCGCGCCGCTGCGGCTGTCCAGCACGGACGGCGACGAACCGCTCATGGCGAACCTCGACTTCACCGAGTTGATGGGCGTCGGCGACGCCGCGGCGGTCGATGTGACGCGCACGTGGCGCCCACGCGCGCCGCACGATCGCCTGCGGGTGCCCATCGGCGTGGGGGAAGGCGGCGAGCCGGTCCATCTCGACCTGAAGGAGTCCGCCCTCGAAGGCATGGGGCCGCACGGCCTGTGCGTGGGGGCCACCGGGTCCGGCAAGTCGGAGCTCCTGCGCACGTTGGTGCTGGGGCTCGCGATGACGCACAGCTCGGAGATCCTCAACTTCGTGCTCGCCGACTTCAAGGGCGGTGCCACGTTCTCCGGGATGTCCGACATGCCCCACGTCGCCGCGGTGATCACGAACCTCGCCGACGACCTCACGCTCGTGGACCGCATGCGCGACGCGATAACCGGTGAGCTGACCCGCCGTCAGGAACTACTGCGGGCCGCCGGGAACCACGCCAACATCCACGACTACGAACGCGCGCGGACCGCGGGAGCCCCGCTGGAGCCGTTGCCGTCGCTCGTCATCATCATCGACGAGTTCAGCGAACTCCTCACCGCCAAACCGGACTTCATCGACATGTTCATCCAGATCGGCCGTATCGGCCGATCGCTGGGCGTGCATCTGCTGCTGGCCTCGCAGCGTCTGGAGGAGGGCCGGCTGCGCGGTCTCGACACGTATTTGTCGTACCGCATCGGCCTGCGCACGTTTTCGGCCGCCGAGTCGCGCGCGGTGCTCGGTGTTCCGGACGCGTACCAACTGCCGCCGGTACCGGGGTCGGGCCTGCTCAAGTTCGACACGGAGTCGATGTCGCGGTTCAAGGCCGCGTATGTCTCGGGCCCCTACCGCCACGCCGACCGAGGGGCCGACCGCACGGGTGGCGCGCCACGTCCGGTGCTGTTCTCGAACACCTGGACACCACAGGCGGCTTTCGTGCCCGCCCAGTCGACGGGTCCCGCCGCCCCGGCTGCGGGTTCGCCCAACGGGCACGACCTGTCCGGGGCGCCGGCGCTCGCCGACACCGTGCTGGACGTGATCGTGCGGCGCATGGCGGGACAGGGGCCGCCCGCACACCAGGTCTGGCTGCCGCCGCTGGCCGAATCCCCCGCCCTGGACGGGTTGTTCGCGTCGCTTGCGCCCGTCGTCGCGACACCGGACCGAGGGCTGGCCGCCGCGGGCTGGTCCGGCACGGGACGGCTCGGCGCCCCGCTGGGCGTCATCGACAAACCGTTCGAGCAGCGCCGCGATCTGATGCACGTCGACCTGTCGGGCGCGGCCGGGCACGTCCTGATCGTCGGAGGCCCGCGCAGCGGCAAGAGCACGCTGGCGCGCACTCTCGTCGGCTCGCTGGCGTTGACCCATACACCTGCCGAAGCCCAGTTCTACTGCCTGGACTTCGGCGGCGGAGGCTTGTCTTCGCTCGACGAGCTGCCGCACGTCGGCGGAGTGGCGGGCCGCCTCGACGCGGAGATGGTGCGCCGTATCGTCAGCGAGGTCGCGGGCATCGTCGATCAGCGCGAACAGTTGTTCGGCACACGGGGGATCGACTCCATCGCCACCTACCGTCGGCAGCGCGCCCAGGGCCGACTGCCCGGCGAGGCATGGGGGGACGTCTTCCTGGTGATCGACGGATGGACGACGATCAAGAACGACTTCGAGGCGCTGGAGCCGGTGATCACCGAGATCGCAACCCGCGGCCTCGGCTACGGCGTCCACCTCGTCGTCACCGCCGGGCGCTGGGCGGAGCTTCGGCCGGCACTGAAGGACCAGTTGCAGACACGGCTTGAGCTGCGGCTCGGCGAACCGATGGAGTCCGAAGTCGACCGGCGCACCGCCGCGAACGTTCCCACGGACGCGCCCGGTCGCGGCCTCACCCCCGACGGCCTGCATTTCCTCGCCGCGCTGCCGCGCATCGACGGTTCGAGCGATCCGGCGGACCTCGCGGACGGTACCGCCGACCTGGTGGAGCGCGCCAAAGCCGCGTGGACCGGTGCGCCGGCGCCACGCGTGCGCATGCTGCCGCGAATGCTGCCGTACGCCGACCTGCCCGACCCCGGCTCGCCGGCCGGACACGAGATTCCCATCGGCATCGACGAGGCGGCGCTCGAGCCGGTGTTCGTGGACTTCACCGCGGATCCCAGCCTGGTGCTCTTCGGTGAAGCCGAATCGGGCAAGAGCGCGTTCCTGCGTGCCCTCGCACACGGCATCAGCGCGCGCTACACACCGGCTCAGGCCCGCATCATCGCGGTCGACTACCGGCGCTCGTTGCTCGGCGCGGTTCCCGAGACCCACCTTCTGCACTATGTCGCCGCAGGTCCGGCACTCGGCCCCGTCGTCGAGCAGGTGTGCGATTCACTGAGCCGCCGCATCCCCGGCCCCGACGTCACGCAAGAACAACTGCGGAACCGCAGTTGGTGGTCCGCGCCGGACGTGTACTTCCTCATCGACGACTACGACCTCGTCGTGTCCTCGGCCGGCAACCCGCTCAGCCCGCTTCTGGAGTACCTGCCGCTCGCGCGCGACGTCGGCCTGCACCTGGTCATCGCACGCAGCTCGGGCGGCGCGTCCCGCGCGATCTACGAGCCTGTGCTCCAGAAGCTGCTCGACCTGGGCACCGGCGGCCTCCTGCTCTCCGGCAACCGCGAGGAAGGCCCGCTCCTCGGCGGCACACGCCCCACCCGTCTCCCTCCCGGTCGGGCACAACTGATCTCGCGCCGCCGCCCCAACCAGATGATCCAAACCGCCTGGCTGCCACAGTGAGCCGCGGGATGCCGCACGGTGGGGAAACCACACGCGGCGTGACACGAGCGTGGCCGGCGACCGGGTCGGACCGGCCGACTCGTCGGACCGGTCACGGCGGCGTCAGGGCCTCGGCGACGCCGGGGACGCCGGGGACGCTCTGACGGTCACCATCTGGAAGCCGCCCCTCCGGCAAGAGGGTTGCCGAAGGGGCGGCTTGGTGTGCCGACTGCCCGCAAGGCTTCACGGCGTCTGTCGCGGGCGGCGATTCCGGGGGGCCGGTGGACGCGCAGCCTCACGCGGCTCGTTCGGTGCCGTTCAGGGGCGAGGGCGCTTGCGGGCATCGCGGAGGACGATGGCGGTGCTCGTGACGAGGAGGACGGCGGCGAAGGCGGCGCCCGCGGCGAGTGTGGCGGTCCGGCGGTCGCGGTCGGCTCGGGTGGGGCCGAAGGAGAGCGGTGCGACGTTGACGGGCGGGGCCTGGGCGGGGAGGACGCCCGTCTCGACGGGGACGGTGCCGGGCACTCCCGTGAAGGTCACGGCCTTGAGGGGGTCGACGACGCCCCACCCGGAGCCTTCCAGAGCCCCGGCCTGGCCGCGCTGTGCGGTCTCCTGGATGACGGTGGTGACCTGGCGTGCCGTCCAGTCGGGGTGCGCGGCCCGCACCAGCGCCGCGACACCGGCGGCGTAGGGGGCCGCGTAGGAGGTGCCGTCGCCGGGGCAGTGCCCGCCTCGGGGGACCGTGGACCACATGTCGACCCCGGGCGCCAGTACGTCGACGTACGCCTTCTTCTGCGAGAAAGGCGCGCGGTCGTTGTTGCGGTCGGAGGCGCCGACGGCCAGGACACCTTCGTACTTCGCGGGGTACGTGTCGAAGTTGTCCTTGTCGCCCGAGTTTCCCGCCGCCGCGACCACGACGATGTCGCGTTCGTCGATCACGTGGCGGATCGCGCGTTCCAGCGCGGGTCCGGGCGTGGCGCCCTCGGGACCGCTGGTCTCCTGCGAGATGTTGATGACGTCGGCCCCGTGCTCGGCGGCGTAGTGGATCGCGCGTACGAGCGTGTCGACGTTGCCCTTCTGTGCGTCGGTTCCGCCGTTCTGACGGATCGACAGGACCACGCTGTCGGGAGCGAGTCCGACGAAGCCGCTCTCCGGGTCCGGGCGGGCCGCGATGATGCCGGCCGCCATGGTGCCGTGGCTGTTCTCGTCGACGAGCCCGCGGGTGCCGGGCGCGAAATCGTCGGTGCCCTGGTTGCTGAGCGCCGGCGTCAGTTGCCGGTTGGTCGCGTCGACGCCGGAGTCGATCACCGCGACGGTTATGCCCTTGCCGGTCGACTTCGACCAGAGCTGGTCGAGCATGACGCGTTGCAGCGCCCAGGGCTTGCCCTTGAGCGGCGGTGCGGGGAACCGGCACTCGCCTTCGGCGGCCGGCCGCAGGCCGGTGGGTGCGTCCGCAGGCGTGCCGGCCGATGCCGGGACGCCGGTCACGGTGAGGAGAAGGCAGAAGGCGCCGAGAAGCGCCCCGGCGCTCCTGCGGCGCGAAGCAGGTACCACAGTCGTGGGAGTCCTCCGGACGAGAGCAGCCCCGCACCGCGCGAAGGTGGGGGACGGGATCGACGACCGTCCCTCCACCTTCCTTGCACAGCCGGGAACCCGGGACATGCGACGGATACACGTCCGCCGGACACGGGCGTCGGCCGCCCTTGCTCGCGCGTGCGGGCGTGCGGGCGTGCGGGCGTGGAATTCCTACCGCGTCACGTCCACATGCGGGCGTTGCTGGTCTCGGTCTGCTGGTAGAGCTCGGCCGTCTGCGTCAGGGTGGCGGCAACCTGCTCCAGCAGGTTGCACAGCTCGGTCTGCGCCGCGGTCCACTTGGACTGCCGGATCTGGTAGTCCGCGGCCGCCTGGCCTTCCCAGGTGGCGGCCACGGCGTCGATCTGGCGCTTCAGCTCGTCGAGTCGGCCGCGAATGTCCCCGTTGATGCCGCGGATCTGCTGGGCTGTCTGGTGGATCATGTCAAACGTGACGACAATGGGCGCGCCCATGGTGAAACTCCCCGTTGTGTGACGACGTGCGGTGACAAGGTCGGAAGGCGGCTCAGCCGAGGGCCGCAGTGATGCTGCTGATCTGCTGCTTGTTCGCGGCCTCGGTGTCGGCGTAGTTGACCGCGCCCTTGCCCATGAGCACGCCGATGTCGTCCAACTGCTGGTTGAGTTGCACGAGGAGGGCGTTCACCCGGGCCTGCAGGGCGTCGAAGGCGGCGAAGGCCTCACCCTGCCAACCGGCCTGCACGCTGTCGACAAGGCCGTTGAACCGCGTGATGCTTCCCCCGATCGCCGCCTGCTCGGCGTCGATCTTTGCTGCCAGCGCCTGGAGTTGCTCGGTTGTGGCCTTGAAGGACCCTGCCATGATCCACCATCCCCCATGAGTGACCGTTCGGTGTTGTGACTCTAACGGTTGTCCGCCGTCTCTCCCAGTCACACCAGCCGTCTGGTTACTCGGCTTACCCGGGTTTTGCGTCCCTCTTGCGAAACCGGGCTTGTGTCATGGGCAGTTCACGATCGGTGGAAACCTGTCCGGCAGCGTCTCAACGCCCCGCGCACTGACGCAACGCCAATTCCCTCTGCACTTCAGGAAGTCTGCGGCTTTTCGGCGTCCGCGGTGCTGAGCCGGACGCCGACCGGCATGAGGCTCGTCCACGCCCGAGGCACCGGAGTCGGCTCGACTCCTTTGTAGCCCAGGCGGATCTTCGCCTCGCTGTCCTGCCCTGGCGGCATCGTCCCGCCGCCTTCCGGCAGGTCGTTGACGATGTGGTAGCGCAGTCCCGAGTCGGTGACGAGGAACACCGGGCCGGCGTGGTCGTCGGGGCCCCCGGTCACCTCACGGATCAACGCGCCCGCTCCGGGTTCGACGTAGACCGCGCCCATGCCCGGCACCAGCTCCCGGGGCAGCGTCGTCCACGCCGACTGCCGGGTCTGCGCCACTCCGCCGCTGTAGGAGCCGGTGTACGTGTTGCACAGCGTCGTACGCCCCTCCCCGACCGGCGCCTCGACCCGGTTCACCGTCTGCGGCACCAACTCCGGCCACGCCTTGTCCGCCCCCCACAGCGCACCGGCGCGGATCGACTCCCCCAGGTCGCTGACCGCCACCGGGAACGCCGTCGGCGTCCGGTCTTTGTAGACCATGTCGCGCGCGTCGGGGCGGCTCCGCAGCAACGTCGCGACGAACGGGCTCACGGGCACCACGCCGTCCAGGGTCACCAGGTAGTAGCGTTCGCTGTCTTCGGCGACCAACACCGTTCCCACCGTGCGGTACGCATCGTCGAGGTCGGCCTTGGAGCGCTCGCCGTACCCCTCGACCTCGGGAAAGTCGATCTCGGTACCCGGCGCCAGCGTCTCAAGCCACTCCTGCGACACGGGCTGTGGCCGCACCCTGTCCAACGCAAAGGCGGCGCGGACCCGATCGTTCTTGACCTGGTACTTGCGCCCGGCCTGCACGATGTACAGCACGGGGTCCTCCCCCGGCTTCGACGGCGCCGGCCACTGCTGCACGAAGATCGCCTGATCACCCGTCAGGTCACCGAACTCCGGTGCCACGCCGAGGAAAAGACTGCGCTGCGGGGCGACGGTCAGGTCCGGTTGGCCGTCCGCGGTCACCGCCGGGCGTTCACAGACGGTCCAGGTCTTGGTCTTCCTGACCTCCCTGGCGGTCGGCAGGCGGTCGGGCGCGGTCGGGATGCCCAGCGGCGCGCCGCGGACCTCCTTGTTGATCGCCTTCTCGGGCACGAGGTTGACCTTGAACTTGCCGGGATCCAGGAGAAGTCGGCCGGAAGCGATGTTGAGCACCGGGTGGAGTTTGCCGTCGAGGTAGACGTAGCGACTCGCCGAATCGCGCCCGACGATGAGACTGCCCTTGTTCTTCCACCCCGGCGGCACTCCCGGCCGCAGCAGACCGTAGACGCCGAATCCCGTCAGGATCAGGGCGCCGATGACGATGCCCGGCAGCACTGCCCGGAAGGGTTTCGGTGCCTTCTCCTCGGATCCGCCGCCTGGTTCCGGTTGCAGGAAACCGGCCACGAGTCGGCGGCGCGCGAAGGTGTACGCCTCAAGTTGTTCGCGACGCGATGCCATCGTTCTCCCCGTCTTCGACGATCGGCGAGCGTCACCGTACCCTCTTCCCCAGCGCGCCAACGAACCCGTACCGTACGGTGTTTGGCGTCGCCGACCGCCGCGCCGTCGTACTCAGGGGGATGTACCAGGTGGCTGTTTCCGCGCCTCCGCGCCCGCCCGGCGGGCGTACGCCCGTGTCGGGCTCCGCCACGGCCACCCCGAGCCCGGCGCCGAGGTCGTCAGCGACGCCGCGGCTGCAACCCCGCCCCGGCCGCATGGGCGCGGTGCTGGTGCAACATCTCGTCGTCCTCGAAATCGCCGCGCTGCTGGTCGCGTTGCCCCTCGCCACCGAACGCGCCCTCGTGGTGCCGGGTGCGATCGCCGCGGCGGTGCTGGCCACGGCGGCGGTGGCGCGCTTCCGCAACCGCAGGCTCGTGCTGTGGCCGGGGATCCTCCTCGGCTTCCGGCGCCGGCGCCGCCAGGCCGCGGCGGCACCGCGCACGAGCGGGACGCCGGCCGACGGCATCGAGTCCGACCTCGCGCCGATCCGTGAGTGCCTGCCGAACTTGCGGGTGGGGATGCTGACCGACCGTTCGCGCCGCACGGTGGGCTTCGCCGGGGACGGTACGTTCCTCACAGCGGTGCTGCTCGTCGAGGCTCCCGACGAACCGCTGCGCCCGCATCGCGTCCACAGGCCGCTGCCGCTGTCCGCGATCGCCGACGCCCTGCGCGTGGACGACGTCGTCCTGGCCTCGGCGCAGATCGTGCAGCACAGTCGCCCGGCACCCGCGCCGCACCTGCCCCAGGAGGCGATCGCCGCCCGTTCGTACACCGAACTGCGCGAGCGCGAGGGCCTCGACGCGCCCGCGATACGGCAGACCTGGATCGCCCTTCGGCTTGATGCCGACCGGTGCCGTCCCGCGGTCGCCGCCCGCGGTGGCGGGCTGGAAGGCGCCCAGCGCACCTTGCTGCGTGCTGTCAACCATCTCGCGACGACGCTGGCCGCCACCGGCCTCTCATGCCGTCCACTTGACGAACAGACTTTGATACAGGCTCTGTTCGCAGCGAGCGGTGCGAGCCCGAGCGCGCGCAACACCGGTCGTAACGGACCGCGGACCGTCGAGACACGGCAGGCGTGGCGGTGCGACGACCGCTGGCACACCACGTACTGGATCGCGCGCTGGCCGCGCTTGTCCGAGGCGTCCAGTCCGGACCTCGTCGGCGCTCTCACCGGAACGACGGGGCCCGCGACGACGTTCTCGCTCACCGCGCAGGCGGGCGGCGGCGGTTCCGTCGCACTGACCGGGCATGTGCGCGTGTCGGCCCGCTCCGCCGACGAACTACGGCAGGCGGCAGCCGAGTTGGAGGCGCGTGCCCGACAGCTCCGGGTCGGCCTGGTCCGCCTCGACTGGGAGCAGCGCCCCGCGTTGGTCGCGACGCTCCCGTTGGGAGGTCAGCCGTGATCCGGGCCCTGCGGTCGCGCGGGCCGCGCCTGGAACGGCACGCGCTCACCGTCGAGCAACTCGGCGCCCTGAGCGTCCCGGTGAGCGACGACGGCATCGTGGTGGGCCACGATCAGGACCGCACTCCGGCGGTCCTCGGCCTGTTCCGCCCCGAACCATACGAAATCTCCTTCGTGGGCGGCGCGTACCTGGTCCAGGTCATCGCCCTGCGCGCCGCCGCGATCGGCGCGCGGGTGGCCATCGAATCCGGACGCCCGCACCTGTGGACGGCCATGGCGCAGCAGGCGGGCGGGGGCCAGCCGTGCGTCACCGTGCACCCGGTGGGCCGCCTCTCGCCCCAGGGACCGTCCGCGGCGAGCCCGGTGCTCGTCGTCCGCGACTGCGGCGCCCGCCCGCCCCGCAATCGGCTGTCCGCCACACCCTGGCAGACCACGCTCACCCTGCTTCCCTTCCTCGATCCCGCGTCCGCCGGGCGGCTCGCCGACGCCGACCTCGTGGGCCTCCAGCGCGTCTCGCCTCCGGAGGCCGAGGCCGCCGCCAGGGAACTCGACCTCCCCGTGCGCGACGCCGACGCGCTGCCGTCGCTCGCCGACGAACTCACCCTCTGGTGTACGCGGCGCGCACGCAGGTATGTTCTGCTGACGCCGACTCAGGTCGAATCGACCTTCCTGGGTCCGCCTCGGCGCCTGGACTGAGAACACCGTCCGGACCGGCGCCGCCACGGCGCGGGTCGGGAAATCCGCGTGTTCTGAGGGAACTCCCGCGCGCTCCGACCGACCGGGCACTCTGCGGCCCGGGTTGAATAGTGTTGGGCTTCCCATGACGGGAAATTGGCCCGGAACGCCGGAGGCGGAGATCGGGGCGCGACCGCCCTCCTCCGGATGATCGGAAGGACCCGCGGTGAGCAGCGAGCAGGACGGCAGGCACATCGAAACGCCCGTGCCGGACGAGGAGGAGGAGTGGTCGGGCCCTGACTTCACGATGCCTTCGTGGTACGGGCAGTCCAGTCAGAGCTCCGCCGACCCGCATCCTGATCCGGCCGCCGGCGTCCGGCCCGGCACACCCCACGCGGGTCCGTATGTCGCGCCGACCCCCGATGATTCCGTGACAGACCATCAACATTCGGGCGTGCCAGGCGCGTTCTCGTCCGGTCCCGGTCAGCCGCCGCACAGCGGCGTTCCCACATGGACTCCGCCGGGCTCGGCCCCTGCGGGCGACCCGGGCTCCGACACCGCCCCGGATCCCGCTCACACGCCGCCCCACCAGGCCCCCACCCGCCTGCTGCCGCAGATCACCGACGACATGCCCCCGCCGCCCGGCTACCAGGGCGGCCCGACGGCACCGGACTCGTCGTCCCCGCAGGCCTCGCCGCCCCCCGCGGCAGGCCACCCGGCGGCCCCGCCCCGTCCCACGGCTCCTCCGGTAATCCCCCCGCAGCCGGCATCGCCGCCGGGCGTCCCGTCCTGGACACCGCCGGGCGCACAGCAGCAGCCCGTACACCCGGCGCCGGAACACGGGCAGCCGCAGTGGTACGCGCCCGGCACCGCACCGGAGCCGAACCCCGCGCCGTATGCGGGGCACCAACAGCCCGCCCAGCCGTACCAGCAGCTCCAGCCGCCGCAGGGCTGGCAGCAGCAGGCTCCGGGCGCCTACGCCCGGCAGGAGCACGACGCGGGCCGACCGTATGCGGGGCCTCCCGTGGATCCGGCATACGGCCAGGGGCAACAGCCGGGCCCGCAGCCGCAATCCGACCCGTACGGAAACCACGGCCGACCCGGCGCGGCGCCGTACGGACCCGAGCAATCTCCGCCCGCACAGCACGCGCAACCTCCCTACGGCAGCCCTCCGTACGGCCAGACGCCCCACCCCGGCGGCCCGCCGGAGGCCGCCGCGGCCCCGCCCGCCGACCAGGCCGCCGAACCGCGCAACGTGGACCGGGATTCCTCCGGTAGGCGCGACTCGGAGACACCGCACGCCCCCCAGCCGGCCGGTGTCGCGCCCACCGCCCCCGACGAGGCCGAGGCCGAACAGGACCGGAACGTCATGGAAACCCCCGAAACCTCCGCTGCTTCCTCCGAAGGCGACTCGGAAGAGGATGCGAGCGCCTGGGCGCGCGACACGCTGCGTGAGCTCACGTCCCGCAACAACCGGTCCGGGCGGCCTGATTCCGGCGCCGTGACGAACGCCGTCGTGGACGCGATGGAACAAGACGACCGGCCGGAGGACGCATCCCACGGCAACGAAACCCCGGCCCACGACGAGCCGGCCGCTCACGACGCCTCCCACGCCCAGGAGCACCACCCCGCCCCCGCCCCCGTCGCGTCCGCGGCCTCACACGCGGTCGGCGACCACTCCGCGGCGGTTGACGCGGCTGCCAACCCGACTCCCCACGCCCAATCCGCCGGGACGAAACCGGTCGGGTCGCAGGCCGATGCCCCTGCCCGCACCGGCGTTCCGATCGCCCGCCGCCCCGAGGCATCGGGGCAACCCGCCCCTCGGCCGCAGGACGCCGCAGGGCCGGCCGAGCCGGCGCCCGTCGCAGAACCGCCCGCCGCAAGCCCTGCCACTCCCGGCCCCGACAGTTCGGCACCGCCGGCGACGCAGGCTCCCGAAGGCGACCGCTCGGGTCCCGGAACGGGGCAGCCCGGCCCCGGCAATCCGTACGCGTCGGCCCCACACGGCGGGGTCGGCCCGCAACAGCCCTACCCCGCGGGCCCGCAGGGGCCCTACGGCCACCACCCGCAGCCCGCCCACGGCTCGCAACCCGGCGCCTACCCGCCCGCATCCGGTGACTCGCAGCCGGGCGCGTGGCAGCAACAGCCGTACTCCCCACCGCACAGCGGCGGCCCCGCCTATCCGCAGCCCGCAGGCGCCCAACCCGACCCGGCGTGGGGACAGCCGGACCCGCACGGCGGCCCGCCGCGCGCCGTCGGCGGCGCACCGCTCGGCTACACGGCGGCCGTCGAGCTGACGTCCGACCGGCTGCTGCGCCGGCAACCACAGGCCAAGCGCACGACCCCGCGCTTCCGGATCGGTGGACGCGCCGCCGCACAGCAGCGCGCCGAACGACTCGACCGCATCCGCACGCCGGTGCTCAGCGGTTATCGGATCGCGGTCATCAGCCTCAAGGGCGGCGTGGGCAAGACGACGACCACCACGGCGCTCGGTGCGACACTCGCCAGTGAACGGCAGGACCGCGTCATCGCGATCGACGCGAACCCGGACGCCGGAACGCTCGGCCGCCGCGTGCGCCGCGAGACGGGCGCGACGATCCGCGACCTCGTCACCGCACTGCCGCGCCTGCAGAGCTACATGGACATCCGGCGCTTCACGTCGCAGGCGCCGAGCGGCCTGGAGATTTTGGCCAACGACGTCGACCCGGCGGTCTCGACGACCTTCGACGACGCCGACTACCGCGCGGTGATCGACGTCCTGGGCAAGCAGTATCCGATCATCCTCACCGACTCGGGCACCGGCCTGCTCTACAGCGCGATGCGCGGAGTCCTCGACCTGGCCCACCAGTTGATCATCGTCAGCACTCCCAGTGTGGACGGTGCGACCAGTGCCAGTACGACGCTCGACTGGCTGGTGGCCCACGGCTATTCGGATCTGGTCGCCCGCAGCATCACGGTCATCTCCGGGGTGCGGGAGAGCGGCAAACTGGTCAAGACCGAGGACATCGTCGCCCACTTCCAGACCCGCTGCCGCGCGGTCGTGGTCGTGCCGTTCGACGAACACCTGTCCGCGGGCGCGGAGTTGGACCTGAACATGATGCGACCGAAGACCCGCGAGGCCTACTTCGAGCTCGCGGCCGTCGTCGCGGAGGACTTCGGACGCACGGCACCAGTAGGCGAGCCGTGGCAGCAGAACGCGTGGGCGCCCGAGCAACAGCCGTACTACCGGCAGCAGTACGGCACCCCGCCCCAGCAGCCCGGGCCGCCGCAGCAACACCAGCAGCAGCCCTACCCCGGCCACGCGCAGGCCCCCGGCCAGGCACCGGGTCAGCCGCAGCAGCCCTATCCCGGGCAGGCGTGGCCGCAGCATCAACCGCCGCAACAGGGCTGACAACGTCGGAGGGGGTTCCCGCCTGTGCGGCGCGAGCCCCCTCGACCGGCCCCGGACAAACCCGCGTCAGGAGGCGGCGTCGTACGCGTCGACCAACTCGCGCGCCCGTTTGACGTCGTCGGCCATCCGTTCGAGCAGCGCCTCGATCGAGTCGAACTTCTCCATGCCGCGCAACCAGGCCAGGAACTCGACGCTGACGTGCACGCCGTAGAGGTCGAGATCGGTGCGGTCGAGCGCGTACGCCTCGACACGGCGCTCGGTGCCGTCGAAAGTCGGGTTCGTGCCCACCGAGATCGCCGCCGGCAGCCGCTCGTCCGCGACGACGAGCCAGCCCGCGTACACGCCGTCGGCCGGAATCGCGGTGTACGGAAGCGTCTCCAGGTTGGCCGTCGGGTATCCCATCTCGCGTCCGCGCTGGTCGCCGCGCACAACGACGCCCTCCACCCGGTGCGGTCGACCGAGGATCTCCCGGGCGCCCGCCACATCGCCCTCGGCGACCCGGGCCCGCACGACGGTCGAGGAGAACACCGTCTCACCGTCGGTGAACAGGTCGGGTTCGACGACCGTGAAGTCGTATTGCGCACCGAGTTGTTCGAGCAGTTCGACATTGCCGGTGGCCTTGTGGCCGAAGCGGAAGTTCCGTCCCTCGACGACGATTTGCGCGTGCAGCGCGTCCACCAGGACCTGCCGGACGAAGTCCGCCGCGTCCAGGCGCGAGAACTCCAGCGTGAACGGCAGGACCAGGACCGCGTCGATGCCCAGCTCGGCCATCAACTGGGCGCGCCGGTGGTGGGGCGTCAGCAGCGGCGGGTGGCTGCCGGGCCGGACCACCTCGCTCGGATGCGGGTCGAAGGTGACAACAACCGACGGCAGTCCGCGCTCACGCGCGATCTCCACGGCCTGGGCCATCACCCGCTGGTGCCCGCGGTGCACACCGTCGTACGACCCGATCGTGACGACGGAACGCCCCCAGTCGGATGGGACATCCTCCAAGCCCCGCCAGCGTTGCACCTGACCGCTCCTCGTGGTTCCTGCGCCCGTTTTCCTTAGCGACCCTGTGGAACGTCGCAGGACCAAGCCTGCCATGAACGGAGGACCGCTCTTGATCGGCCCCGGTCAGCACACCGGCGGATCAGCTCCCGACGAAAACCGCGACCGGCTTGGCCTGCCCCCGGCTCTCCTCCACGAGGGCGAGGAACGTCCCGTCCGGCCCGAAAACGGCGATCGGACCGGCCCCGCCTCCCGCGGCCTCAAGACGCCCGCCGTGCGACACGACGCGCGCCTCCTCGGCGGTGACGTCGCGGCGCGGGAACGCGGCGGCCGCGGCGTCGGCGATCGGCAGCACGGAGAACGACTCCGCGAGTTCGTCCAGCGTGCGCGCGGCGTCGAGCGTGTAGGGGCCGACAGCAGTGCGGCGGAGCATCGTCAGGTGGCCGCCGACGCCGAGCCGGACCCCGAGGTCACGGGCGAGCGCGCGGATGTAGGTGCCGGACGAGCAGGTGACGGTGGCGTCGAGGTCGATCAACGCGTCCGGGGTGCCGTCCGGGTCGGCGACGCGGCGCATGTCGTGCACCTCGAACCGCGAGACGGTCACCGGGCGAGCCGCCAGCTCGACCTCCTCGCCGCCGCGCACGCGCGCGTACGAGCGCTTGCCGTCCACCTTGATCGCCGACACCTTCGACGGAACCTGCATGATGTCGCCGGTCAGCTCCGCGATTCCGGCATCGATCGCGTCGCGCGCGACCGCGTGCGCGGAGGCCGTCGCGGTCACCTCGCCTTCCGCGTCGTCGGTGACCGTGGCCTGGCCCAGGCGGATCGTGGCCTCGTAGGTCTTCTCGGTCAGCGCGAGGTGCCCCAGCAACCGGGTGGCCTTCTCGACACCGATCACCAGGACGCCGGTCGCCATCGGGTCCAGCGTGCCGGCGTGGCCGACGCGACGGGTTCCGGCGATCCGGCGCAGACGGCCGACCACGTCGTGCGAGGTCAGTCCCGCGGGCTTGTCGACGACGACCAAGCCGTCGGGCGGCGGCGGTCCGG
This sequence comes from Yinghuangia sp. YIM S10712, assembly GCF_051388935.1. Lineage (NCBI taxonomy): Bacteria > Bacillati > Actinomycetota > Actinomycetes > Kitasatosporales > Streptomycetaceae > Yinghuangia > Yinghuangia sp. YIM S10712. The sequence goes on along the minus strand of NZ_JBPKBI010000002.1, from coordinate 473,064 downwards.
TACGGCGTGGCTTGCTCATCTTGGCTGCGACTTTCTGGGACCGGAGGACCGGAGTGGACACATGGCTGTTCGAGACCCCGGACGGACGGAACCCGCCGGGGCGCTCTTCAGGGGCTCTTCACATTGCTTTCGCGGTGGTTCAGGCAGGTGTGGGACCGGCGGCCGGCGGGTCCGTCACCGCGTCGTCGAGCAGTGCCCGGAAGCGCGCAACCACCGCCTCCGGGGCCTCGTCCGCGGCCGTGTAGCCGGCCGCGAAGGCGTGCCCCCCGCCGCCGAGAGCCGAGCACACGCGCCCGAGGTCGACGCGTCCTTTGGAGCGCGCGGACACCTGAGTGCGCCCGGCGTCGTCCTGTTTGAGCACGAGGGCGACCTCGGCCTCGGCGCTCTTGCGCACGACGTCGATGACGCCTTCGATTTCGTCCAGGCGGATGCCGTGCGCGAGCCTGTCCTCGCGGGTGACGACCGTCCACACCAGCCCGAGGCCGCGCGCGGCGGCCGGATCGAGCCGGGCAGCGGCGAGCGCCCCCGACAGGACCTTGAGGTAGCCGAAGCGGCAGGTGTCCCAGATCGCGCGGGAGATGAGGTCGTGCCGGATCCCGGTCTCCAGCAGGCGCGCGGCCATGGCGTGGGTGGCGGGGGTGGTCGCCGCGTACTTGAACGATCCGGTGTCCGTGACCAGGCCCGTGTACAGCGCGGTGGCGACGTCGGCGGTCAGGGTGCCGCCGAGACGGCGTACCAGTTCCTCGGCGAGCACCGCCGTCGCGGGTGCCCGGACGTCGATGAGGTGATGGGTGCCGAAACGCGTGTTCGAGGCGTGGTGGTCGACCACGACGAGCGCTCCCGCGGCCTTCGCCTTCGCCTCCAGGAGGCCCAGCCGGGAGCTCCCCGCGGCGTCGAAGACCAGCACCAGCTCCGGGACATCCGGCACGTCCGCGGGCGGGACGATGAGGTCCTGCCCGGGCAGGAAGGTCAGCGACGCGGGCACGACGAGGGGATCGTCGCCGTACGACACGTGCACGTCGCGGCCCAGCCCGCGCAGCGCGAGGCCGACCGCGAGGGCCGACCCCAGCGCGTCACCGTCCGGGTTGACGTGGGCGAACAGATCGATCCGCGAGGCCGCGCGCACCAGCGCGACCACCTCGTCCCAATCATGCTCGCCCGGCGGTGTCGGCGGCCCCGTGGGCAGGGCGGACAGCGGCGCCTCGGCACCGCGCTCTTCCATCGCCTTCATGGGGCCCGGGATTCCGGCCGCCGACACCGTGGGGTTCAACGCTGCTCGTCCTCCTCCGTGGAGTCCCCGCCGCCTTCCGAGTCGAGGTCGTCCTCGCCCGACGTGCGGTACGGGTCCGCGTCGCCGGCAAAGCTGGCACCCGCGGCGGTGAAGCGTACCGCCGCGTCGGCCTCCTGCGCCTTGGCAAGCAGCTCATCGATGTGGCGCGCGGTGTCCGGAACTGCGTCGGCGACGAACGTCAGCGTAGGCGTGTAGCGCACGCCTGTCTGCCGTCCGACCTCACTGCGGAGGACGCCCTTGGCGCTCTCCAGCGCCGCGGCGCTGGCCTCCCGCTCTGTCTCGTCGCCGAAAACCGTGTAGAACACGGTGGCTTCCCGCAGGTCGCCGGTCACCCGGGCGTCGGTGATGGTGACGAAGCCCAGGCGGGGGTCCTTGATCCGCCGGTCCAGCGTCTCCGCGACCACGACCTTGATGCGGTCCGCCAGTTTGCGCGCCCGCGCGGTGTCGGTCACTGATCCTCCAGCCTGTTCTTTCTCGTGGGGTGCTCAGTCGTCTTCGCCGAACACCCGGCGTCGTGTGGAGAGCAACTGGATCTCGGGTCGCCCTGCGACCTGCCGCTCGCACTCGTCCAGCACGTCGGCGCACCTGTCGACGGTCGCGGAGACCACCGCGATGCCGATCCGGCTGCGCCGGTGTAGATCCTGATACTCGACCTCCGACGCGGCAACGGCATTCTTTCGCTGGAGGTCCGCGAGTATCGGCCGGAGCAGTGACCGTTTCTCCTTCAACGAGTGGACGTCGCCGAAGAGCAGGTCGAGGGTGATCGTTCCTACGAACACGGGCATCACGGGCCAGGCGCCCGGGGGCCATCAGATGGGGTCTCGCTCGGTAATGCTCGGTGCTGCTTGTTCTGTTGTTCTTGCTCGGTGACGCTCGGTAATGCTCGGTGTTGCTCTGCCGCGCAGGGCGTGCGCGGCCCAACGGGAGAGCCCCCCGCGTCGTGGTCGACGCGGAGGGCACCCGTCGCGTACTGCGTGCCGCCTTTCGGCCGGAGCCGTCCGTCAGGCGCGCGGCTTCTCGCGGATCTCGAACGTCTCGATGCGGTCGTCCACCTTGATGTCGTTGTACGACCCGAGGTTGATACCGCACTCGAAGCCCTCGCGGACCTCGGTGACGTCGTCCTTCTCGCGGCGCAGCCCGTCGATCCCGAGGTTCTCCGCGACGACCACGCCGTCGCGGATGAGCCGGGCCTTCGCGTTGCGCCGGATCTGACCGGAGGTGACCATGCAACCCGCGATGTTGCCCAGCTTGGACGAGCGGAAGACCGCGCGGATCTCCGCCGTGCCGAGCTGGACCTCTTCGTACTCGGGCTTGAGCATGCCCTTGAGCGCGGCCTCGATCTCCTCGATGGCCTGGTAGATGACCGAGTAGTACCGGACATCCACGCCTTCGCGCTCGGCCATCGTCCGCGCCCGGCCCTCCGGCCGGACGTTGAAGCCGATGATGATCGCGTCCGACGCCACCGCCAGGGTGACGTTGGACTCGGTGATCGCACCGACGCCGCGGTCGATGATCCGCAGCTCGACGTCGTCGCCGACCTCCAGGTTGAGCAGCGCGTCCTCAAGGGCCTCGACCGAACCGGACACGTCGCCCTTGAGGATGAGGTTGAGCTGCTGGATCTGGCCTTCCTTGAGGGCGCGGTCCAGGTCCTCCAGCGACACCCGCTTGTTCCGGCGGGCCAGCAGCGCGTTGCGGTTGGCCGCGGCGCGCTTCTCGGCGACCTGGCGCGCGGTGCGCTCTTCCTCGACCACGAGGAAGTTGTCACCGGCTCCGGGCACCGTGGTGAGGCCGAGCACCTGGACCGGACGGGCGGGGCCCGCCTCGGCGACCTGGTTGCCGTTCTCGTCGAGCATCGCGCGGACGCGGCCGTACGACTCGCCGATGACGATCGCGTCACCGACGCGCAGGGTGCCGCGCTGCACCAGGACGGTCGCGACGGAGCCGCGGCCCTTGTCCAGGTGCGCCTCGATCGCGATGCCCTGGGCCTCCTGGTTGGGGTTGGCCTTGAGCTCCAGAGCCGCGTCGGCGGTCAGGATGACCGCCTCCAGCAGCTCGTCGATGCCGAGCCCCTGCTTGGCGGAGATGTCGACGAACATCGTCTCGCCGCCGTACTCCTCCGCGACCAGGCCGTACTCGGTGAGCTGCCCGCGCACCTTCGTCGGGTCGGCGCCTTCCTTGTCGATCTTGTTGACCGCCACGACGATCGGCACGTCGGCCGCCTGCGCGTGGTTCAAGGCCTCGATCGTCTGCGGCTTGACGCCGTCGTCCGCCGCGACCACGAGGATCGCGATGTCCGTCGACTTCGCACCACGGGCACGCATGGCGGTGAACGCCTCGTGACCCGGCGTGTCGATGAGCGTGATCTTGCGCTCGTCGCCGTTCACCTCGGTCGCCACCTGGTACGCACCGATGTGCTGCGTGATGCCGCCCGCCTCGCCCGCGACCACGTTGGTCTTGCGGATCGCGTCGAGAAGGCGCGTCTTGCCGTGGTCGACGTGACCCATCACGGTCACGACCGGCGGACGCGGCCGCAGGTCGCCCTCGTCGCCCTCGTCCTCGCCCCACTCCAGGTCGAAGGACTCGAGAAGCTCGCGGTCCTCTTCCTCCGGGCTGACGATCTGGACGTCCCAGTCCAGCTCCACGCCGAGGTCCTTCAGGTCCTCGTCGGAGACGGACTGCGTCGCCGTCAGCATCTTGCCCAGGTGGAACATGATCGTGACGAGCGCGCCGGGGATGGCGCCGATCTTGTCCGCGAAGTCGGTCAGCGACGCACCGCGCGAAAGGCGGATGACGCTGCCGTTGCCGCGCGGAGCCTGCACGCCGCCGATCGCGGGGGCCTGCATGTTGTCGAACTCTTGGCGGCGCTGGCGCTTCGACTTGCGCGCCCGGCCGGGACGACCGCCCGGACGCCCGAACGCACCCTGTGTGCCGCCGCGGCCACCCGGGCCGCCGCGACCGCCGCCGGGACGACCGGCGAACCCGCCGCCGCCGGGACGACCGGCACCGCCGCCGCCACCGGGACCGCCGGGACGACCGCCGCCGCCCGGACCGGCCGGACGACCCGCGAAGCCGCCGCCGGGACGACCCGCTCCGCCGCCCCCGCCGGGACGACCGCCGGGACCGCCGGAACGGCCCGGAGCACCGCCGGGACGCGGGCCCGGGGCGGGACGGTTGGGCATCATGCCCGGGTTGGGACGCGGCCCGCCGGGGCCGGCCGAGCCGCCCGGACGCGGACCGCCGGGGCCACCGCTGCCGCCCGGACGCGGCGCACCCGCGCCGGGAGCCTGCGGACGCGGCCCGCCCGCACCGGGACCCGAGGGACGGGGACCGCCGCCGGGCGCCTGCGGCCGGGGCATGCCCGTGCTGCCGGAGGTGAAGGGGTTGTTGCCCGGCCGCGGACCCGCAGGACGCGGGGACGACGGGCGCGGACCCGGAGCGCCGGGCGCTCCGGCACGCGAACCCTGGCCGGACTGCCCGCCGGGACGCGGCCCGGGCTGACCCGGACGCGGTGCACCGGCGCCGGGCGCACCCGGACGCGACGCACCGGGACGGGACCCGGGAACGCCGCCGGACTGTGCGCCGGGACGGGGGGCGCCGCCGGACTGCGGGGTGCCCGACGCGGCCGCGGGACGCGGCCCGGGACGGGCGCCCGGAGTCGGTGCGCCGCCGGGGCGCTGTCCGGGACCGGGCTGGGCGCCCGCCCGCGGCGCCGCGGGCTGGCGGCCACCGGGCACAGGGGCGTCGCTCGGCCGCGGGCCCGCAGGCGGACGTGGGCCGGGAGTCGGGGTGCCGCCGGCCGGGCGCGGACCCGGGCGGGCGGCAGGGGAGGGGGCCGCGGCGGATGCCGGACCCTGCGCGGAAGCCGGGGCCGAAGGGGCCGAGGGCTTGCGCGCGGCAGGACGCGCGGAGGGTCCGCCGTCCTTCTTGAATGCGTCAGTCAACTTGCGTACGACCGGTGCCTCGATTGTCGAGGACGCCGACCGGACGAACTCACCGAGTTCTTGGAGCTTGGCCATGACGACCTTGCTCTCGACTCCGAACTCCTTGGCGAGCTCGTATACCCGGACCTTTGCCACGTCGCTCCTTCTGGTCCGGGGTGGTCGTCCGCCGGACCGTCGCTACCACATGTACGTACTCATCGCGTACTCATCGAGTGCTCATCGCAATCTCGACCTACTTCCGACTCGCGAGGTACTGCTGTTCCGATCCATGGCCCCGCTGTTTCGGTGCCACCACCGCGTGCAAGCGCTCCGTGTCCAACGGCCCGCTCACGCGCAACGCCCGCGGGAACGCCTTCCGGCGCTCCGCTCGGGCGAGACATTCCGGGTCACGGTGCAGATGGGCACCACGCCCGGGCAAGGTGCCGGTCGGGTCGGGGACACACACGCCCTCGACCGCGACGACCCGCACCAGGTCGGCCTTGGCGGCGCGGGCCCTGCATCCGACACATGTCCGCACCGGCCCCGCCCCTTCGGGCAAGGACTGCTGCCGACGTGAAGGAGGGCATGGCTCAGCCCGCGTCCGACCAGACATCAACTAAGTCTACCGCTCCCCGCCACCATGCGGCTCGGCCCTTCCTTCGCCCGGCCCCTGCCGTCCGCCGGACTGCGCGGCCTCGGTGTCCGGCCGGATGTCGATGCGCCACCCGGTGAGCCGCGCGGCCAGGCGGGCATTCTGGCCCTCCTTGCCGATCGCCAGCGACAACTGGTAGTCGGGCACCGTCACCCGGGCCGACCGAGCCCCGAGGTCCACGATCTCCACATGGCTCACCCGTGCGGGCGACAGCGCGTTGGCGACCATGGTGGCCGGGTCGTCCGACCAGTCGACGATGTCGATCTTCTCGCCGTGCAGCTCGGCCATCACGGCCCGCACGCGCGCACCCATCGGACCGATGCACGCGCCCTTCGCGTTGAGCCCGGCCCTCGTCGAGTAGACCGCCATCTTGGTGCGGTGTCCGGCTTCGCGGGCGATCGACGCGATCTCCACCGAGCCGTCGGCGATCTCCGGGACCTCCAGCGCGAAGAGTTTGCGCACGAGGTTGGGGTGCGTCCGCGAGAGCCCGATCGACGGGCCCTTCGGGCCGCGCCGCACGGTCACGACGTACGCCCGCAGGCGCAGGCCGTGGTCGTAGCGCTCCCCCGGCACCTGTTCGGCGTGCGGCAGGATCGCCTCGACCTTGCCGAGGTCGACCATGACGTTGCGCGGGTCCTTGCCCTGCTGGACGACACCGGACACGATGTCGCCCTCGCGGCCCGCGTATTCGCCGAAGGTCACCTCTTCCTCGGCGTCCCGCAGGCGCTGGAGGATCACCTGTTTGGCGGTGGTCGCGGCAATGCGCCCGAAGTCGTGCGGAGTGTCGTCGTACTCGCGCACGGTCGCGCCGGTGTCGTCGGTCTCGGCGGCCCACACCGTCACGTGGCCGCTGGCTTTGTCGAGCTCCACCCGGGCGCGCGGCTGGCTGCCGGGGGTGTGGTGGTATGCCGTGAGAAGCGCCGACTCGATCGCCTCCACCAGGCGGTCGAACTTGATTTCCTTCTCGCGTTCGAGCGAGCGCAGGGCGCTCATGTCGATGTCCACGTCCTACGCCTCCTCGTTCATGTCGTCGTCATCGGCGTCGGCGATGCGGACGTCGTCCGCGTCGAGCACGTCGTCGAAGCCGGCGTTCTTGCGGTTGAACTCCACCTGCACCGTCGCCTTCGCGATGTCGTGGTACGCGATCCTTCGCAGGTCGCCGTCCACATCGAGCTCCACGCCATCGGCGTCCGCGCCCGTCACCCGGCCGGTCGCCGTGCCCCCCTCCGCCAGGCGGGCCTCCACCAGCCGCCCGCGCGCACGCCGCCAGTGGCGTTCCGCGGTGAGCGGGCGGTCGATGCCCGGCGTGCCGACCTCCAGTTGGTACGGCTGACTCCCCATCACATCGGAGGCGTCCAGTGCCTCGGACATCCTGCGGCTCACCGCCGCGACGCCGTCGAGGTCAACGCCGCCGTCCGCATCCACCACGACACGCAGGACGCGGCGCTTGCCGGCGGGGGTGACGGACACGTCCTCAAGGTCGACACCGGCGCCTGAGGCGATCGGTTCCAGCAACTCCCGCAGCCGGTCTTGATGGGTGGCGCTCATCCGGATGACTCCTCGGCCGCGTGTGCTGTTGTCAGAGAGCTTCCGGCGGGCCGTCCGCGGGGGCCGCCGGGATACACAACAGTATCCGGTCCGCAACAGTTCGCGTGCACGCACTTCAGGCGCCCGGCCGCACGGTGGGCGATGCGATAGCGTCCGACTGGACCCGCGCCCGTGCGCGGGATATCGGGTGCAAACAATCAGCGGGAGTCGAAGCAATGCGCGACGCGGGGCCGACGCGCAGGACCGTTCTTGCCGGCCTCGGCGCACTCGTCGCCGTCGGCGCCACAGCGACGGCCTGTACCTCGGATGACAATGCCGGACCCAGCCCCGAACAGCGCAAAGCGGACGACGACATCCGCTCCCGCGCGACGAGCGCCGCGAGCGCCCTGCTGGACCGCTACGACGCCGTCGCCGCCGCCCACCCGGCCCTGGCCACGCGCCTGCGGCCCTATTCGGACGAGATCAACCGGCACCTGACGGCCCTCGGCGGCTCCCGGACACCGCCGGCAGCGCCGCCGGGCGAGCCCGTCCCGCCGGACCCGCAGGCCGCACTCGCGGATCTGGCCGCCCGCGAACAGCAGGGTTCGGACGGCCGCCTGGACGACGTATCGGCCGCGAGCCCCGAGGTCGCCCGCCTTCTGGCGTCGATCTCGGCCTGTCAGTACGTGCACGCGAATCAACTCGGGAGTGCGTCGTGACCATGCCCCCGGCCAGTGGCTCCCCGGGCGCGGAAAGCCCGCTCGTACAGGCGCTCCAGGCACTGCTGGACGCCGAACACGCGGCCGTCTACGGCTACGGCGTGGTCGGAGCCCGGTCGGACGGCACCGCGCGGGACCGGGCCCGCACTGCGTACGACGCGCACCGCGCGCGCCGTGACGAGGTGGAGCAGTTGATCGTCGGGCAGGGCGGCCGTCCGCGAGCTTCCGCTCCGGCGTACGGCCTGCCGTTCGCCGTGGGCACCGGCGGCGACGCCGCGCGCTTGGCCGCGCACCTCGAAGAAGGCGTGGCCGCGCATCTGGCCGACGTGGTCGCGAGCGCGGAGGGCGAGCGGCGTAAAACCGCCGCGAGGTGGCTGCGCGAGGCCGCCCTCGCCGGGGTGGCCTGGCGCGGGTCGACCGTCGCCTTCCCCGGGCTGCCGGAGCAAACGGGGCAAACGGGCTCGACGGCTTCCGGGCCGGCGGTGCCCGCCGGAGCTGCGGCGGACCCGGGCCGGCCGTCGTGACGTCGCCGGTGACGGTGCCCGACAGATTGGTCCGCACGGCGGTCCGCTGGTGCGGGGAAGAAGCCGCACGCCCGTGGTTGGCCGCGCTGCCGGACGTCGCCGCGGAGTATCTGGCCCGTTGGAACCTGCGCCTCGAACGCACGGTGCTGCCCGGCGGGGCGTTGAGCCTGACGCTGTTGGTGCGTCGGGAGGACGGCACCCCGGCAACGCTCAAATTGGGTTTCGTGGACCGCTACACGGCGCACGAGGCCGAGGCGCTGGCGATGTGGGCGGGCCGCGGCGCCGTCCGCCTCCTCGACTCCGACGTGTCGCGCGGCACCCTGCTGTTGGAGCGTTTGCAGCCCGACGTCTCGCTGCGCTCGCTGCCCGAGGACCGGGCGATGCTGGAAGCCGTCGAGGTACTGCGGCATTTGTGGATCACCCCGCCGGAAGACTGCGGAATCGACCTGGTCGCGGACCGCGCCGGCCTCTGGACCCGGACGATGCCGCGCAGGCATGCCGCGCTGGGCGAACCGTGCCCGAAGGCGCTGGTCGACGAGGCGGTGCACCTCTGCGCGGAACTCGCCGCGTCACAGCCCCGGATCGTCGCGCTGCACGCCGACTGCCACCACGGCAACATCCTGGCCGCCGAACGGGCCAAGTGGCTGGCGATCGACCCTCGGCCGATGCTCGGCGAACCGGCCTTCGACCTGGGCGCGCTGGTCCGCGACCGGCTGGCCACCCTGGTCGCGGAGACCCGTCCCCAGGCCGTGGTCCGGCGCCGGGTGACGTGGCTGTCCGACGCCCTCGACCTCGACACCGACCGGGTACGCGGCTGGGCACTCGTCCAGGCACTCGCCCTGGGCCTGTGGTGCGTCTCGGTGGGTGACCCCGCCGGCGAAGACCTTCTGTCGGTCGCCGAATGGCTCGCCTGACGGACCGACGGCCTGTGTCAGTCCACCAGTAGCGGCAGTTCCGCGCCCATCACGCAGTAGGGACGCACGTTGCCGGGGAACAGGACCGGTGCTGCCAGGTCGACGAAACCGACGCCGTAGTACAACCGCCGGGCGGGGGTGTCCTCGTCGACGGCCGACAGCAGGATCCGCGCGCGGTCCTGACCGTGGCACAGCAGACTCAGCAACGTGCGCCCGATGCCGTGCCCCTGCCACTCGGGCAACACGTGCAACTCGCCGACCACGAAGGCGTCGTCGAGCCAGTCCGCGTGGCCGGTGCGCGCGAGGTACGGCTCGATGACCAGGCTCCACCACTGGTCCTTCAGGTTCGGATAGCCGTATCCGAACCCGACAAGACGGTCGTCCGGCCCGAACGCCCCGAGAGCGCGCAGTCCCGGAAACTGGGCGTGCCTCTGCACTATGCGGCGGCGGACCGCCTTCTCATCCTCGGTGAGCCCGAACGCGCGGGCCTGCACCTCGACCGTCTCGACCGCGAAGTGCGCGAGGTCGATCAGTCGGCACGTCCATTCCATGGCGGGGAACGCTATCGCGCGGTCAGAACAGGACGCTCATGAACGCGCCCGTCTCGGCGAAGCCGACCCGGCGGTACGCGGCGCGCGCGGGGGTGTTGTAGCTGTTCACGTACAGGCTCACGACCGGCGCGACCTCGCGCAGCGCGAAGTCCAGAACCGCGGCCATGCCGATCTCCGACAGGCCTTCGCCGCGCCGGTCCGGAGCGACCCAGACCCCCTGGATCTGGCAGGCGTGCGGCGTCACCGCGCCGATCTCCGCCTTGAACACCACGCGCCCGTCCTCGATGCGGGCGAACGCCCGGCCTGCGTGGATGAGTTCGGCCACACGGGCGCGGTACAGCGCGCCTCCGTCGCCGGCCAGGGGACTGACGCCGACCTCCTCGGTGAACATCGCCACGCACGCCGGCATCGCGATGTCTATCTCGTCGTGCCGCACGCGCCGCACCCGCGGGTCCGGCGCGACCGTTCGGGAGCTCTCGGTCGCGACCATCAGCGGCTGCACGGGCCGGACATCCCGGGCCGGCCCCCAGACCGGTTCCAGCAGGCCCCACAGATTCGCGGCCGCCTCGGCCGGCCCCACGATCGACGAACACCGCCGCCCCTGCCGCCGGGCACGGTCGGCGAACGACCGTATCGCCTCCGGCCCGGCCTCCACGGGCACCAGATTGGCCCCGGCATAGCACAGGGACGCGAGCCGCCCGCTCTCGTAGTAACCCCACAACTCCCCGCCCAGGCGCCACGGGTCGGCACCCGCCAGGTGCACCCGTGACGCGACGAAGACATTGGTGACGGGGTCGCGGCCCAGCACGTCCATAATCGCGGGCAGGTCGGCCCCGTCGAGCACCTTTGAGGAAACCGAGCTCAGCACGGACCTCACCCTGCCATCCCGCGGATCACCCCACCAGAGTACGGAGCCTCCGGCGTACGCGCTGCGACGCCCCCGGCGCTGGACGACCACGGCTCACTCCCCGGCGCGCCCGTCGCAGGCGCTGGCGAGCGGGTCAGCCGCGGCCCCGGCCGGTGAGCCCGTCCAAGGCCGGGTGCGGGACGCCTCGGACCTCCTCCGACGCCGCGCTCGGCGGCGTCGGCTCCGGCGGCGGAAGACCGGGACAGGTCGTATCGGTACCGGGGAGCTCCCCGCGTGTCAGGTACGCGGCGGCCGCGGTGTCGACGCATTGTCCGCCACCGACGAACTGGCCGTGGTTGCCACTGCCTTCGACGGTCAGCAACCTCGCGGACGGCATCCGTTCGCGCAAGTGGAGCGCGCCCGCATACGGGGTGGCCGGGTCCTTCTCGGACTGGATCAACAGCATGGCAGGCAGGTCCCGGCCGCCGATCCTGACCGGCGACCGGGTGTTGCTCTGCAAATGCAGGCAGGGTCCCGCAGCGGCGATGTTCGCCCCGAGGTAGCCGTACTCGGCCTTCAGACGCACGGTGTCGGCGACGAAGACCGCGAGGTTGTCGGGCGCGGGCGCATCGGCGCAAGTGACGGCGTGGAACACCGAGTCGGTGTTCTCGTGCTCGATCGTGGACGTCCCCTTCAGCTCGCGCAGCTCCGTCGCGTCGCCGGTGCCCTGGTAGGCCGACAGCGCGGCGGTGAACCGCGGCCACGCACGATCCGAGTAGAGGCTCATGATCGTCACCACGTCGAACTCGGTGCCGCCGAACTCGCCGTCGACCGGAGCGGCGGCCGCGGATTCGCGCATGTCGTTCCAGGCCATGAGCACCGCCTCGCGAGAGTCGCCGAGCCCGTAGACGGCGTCGTGTCGCGCGGCCCAGTCCGCCCAGTCGTGCCAGCGCAGCCAGAATGCGTGTGCCTGATCGAGACCGGCCTGGTACCAGACCCGGGTCGGGTCGACGATGCTGTCCAGCACCATGCGCCGCACCCGGTCGGGGTGGAACTGTGCGTACACCGCCCCGAGGTAGGTGCCGTACGAGTAACCGAGGTAGTTGATCTTCTCCTCGCCGAACGCCGCACGGACCAGGTCGAGGTCGCCGGCGATCTGTCGTGTCGTCAGGTACGGAAGCATCTCCGGAGCGTCCGCTTCGCAGCCCTCGGCGAACACGCGGGCCGCCTCACTGATCGCGCGTTGGCCCGCCAGGGTGGTGAGCGCCGTGTCCGGTTTCGGTGCCTTGGCGAATGTGGCCATGTCCAGGCAGTCGAGACGGCTGCTCGTGCCGCGCCCGCGCAGGTCGAAGCCGATGATGTCGTACGCCCGCCGCACGTCTTCCGGCAACGCCTGTGCGAACGCCGCCGCGGCCCCGACGGCGGCGGCTCCGGGACCGCCGAAGTTGACGACGAGGACGCCCTGGCGCTCCTCGGCCGACCCGGTCGCCGCGGACCGCGAGACCCCGATGGTGACGCTCCGCGTGTCGCCGGGCCGGTCGTGGTCCAGCGGCGCCCGGATCGTGCCACAGCGCTCGTTGTCGAACGTTCCGGGCGGGCATTCCCCCCACTGCACGTGCACCGCGGTCGGTGCGGTGCCCGTGACGGTGGCCGAGGCTGCGGCGGAGTACGGCGCATGGCCCGAAGAGCCGGCTGCGGGCTCGGCTGCCGGGCCGGTCGCCGCGGTCAGGGATCCGGTGACCAATGCGACGGCCGAGGCCGCGAACAACGCACGTGCTCTTCTGTGCAGGCGCGTCATGCCACCCCTCCGCTCCGTCTGCCGCCCTGTCCGCCGCACGGCCTCGCCACCATGTGCCGCGACCGGCGACGGACCGGCGCCGCGACCGCCGGCGGCTCCTCGGCGGACAGCCGTCCCGTCCGCTGATGACTCGTCAACCGGCGCTCCCCTCCTCCGGTTTCGGCTCGCCGCCGGCGGCACAGACCCGGTCGGTGGCGGGCAGCGTCCCGTCGCGCAGATAGGCATGCGCGAAGTCCTCGACACAGGGGGTCGCGTTGAAGACGAGGACTCCGTGATTGCCCTCGCCCGTCACGGTGACCAGCCGCGAGGTCGACAGTGCCTGCCGCATGGACAACGCGCCGGCCAACGGCGTCGCGGCGTCGCGGGTGGCCTGGATCAGCAGCACGCCCGGCAGCCCGTGCCCGTCCACACGGATCTGCTCGTGCGGCGCGACCGGCCAGAACCGGCACGGCGCGTTGAGCCACGTATTCGACCACGTGAGGATCGGGTGGGTCCGGTGCAGCGCCTCGGCGTCGCGGTCCCAGACGGCCCAGTCGCGCGGCCAGGGTCCGTCCACACACTCGACCGCGGAGTAGACCGCCGTCGAGTTCGCCGCGGCGGCGTCCGGGGGCTCGTACAGGTCCACCAGGCGCGTCGGGTCGCCGTCGAGGTACGTGCGCAGGGCACGCCCCAACCCCGGCCACCCGCTGTCGTCGTAGAGGGCGCCGATGAACATGTCGTAGACCTCGGCCGGACCGATCAGCCCCTCGGCCGGGGCGGCCCGGACGCCTGCCAGGACGCGGTCCGCGGCAGACTGCACGTCCTGCGGGGTCGGTCCGAGCCCCACAATGGCGTGATGGCGTGCCGCCCAGTCCGTGAAGTCTCGCCAGCGCGCCTGGAAGGCGATGTTCTGCCCGAGGTTGACGCCGTACCAGATGCCTTCGGGACGAGGATCGACGATGCTGTCCAGGATCATGCGGTCGACCCGCTGCGGATACAGGTGGCCGTAGACCGCGCCGAGGTACGTGCCGTACGACCAGCCGATGAAGCTGATCTTCGGTTCGCCGAGCGCGACGCGGACCGCTTCGAGGTCGCGGGCGTTGGCGACCGTCCCCATGTGCGGCAGCATCTCCCCCGCACGCGCCGCACAGCCCTCCGCGTAGGCCCGGGCACGCGCCAGCAGCACCTGCTTGTCGGCCTCGGTGCGGGGCACCGGATCGGGCTTGGGCGCCTTGTCGAAGGTCGCCGTGTCGACGCACTGGATCGGCGAACTGTGGCCGTTGCCGCGCGGATCGACGCCCACGATGTCGTAACTCGCCCGTAGGTCGGCCGGAAGAGCACGCTGGACTGCGGCGGCCAGCCACATGCCCCCGCCGCCCGGGCCTCCGGGGTTGACCAGGATGGTGCCGCGTTTGGTGCCGGTCGCCTGGGCGAGCGCGACGCCGAGCGTGGTGGTCGGGCCCTCGGGCGCGGCGTGGTCGAGTGGGACGTCGAGCGTGCCGCAGCGCAGGATGCGCGGCAGATCGTCGGGGCAGCCGCCCCACCCGATCCCCGGTGAGACGCGGACCTGTTGCGGGGTGGCCGAGGCACCGACGCTGGGCCCGGCGACCACCGGCCCGGCCGCCGCGGCGAACATCGCGGCCACGGTCGCGATCCACCGGGTCGTCATGCGCCGCACAGCAGCCCCCTTCTGCGGACGCGGTGCGCGTCGCCTCCCGTCGATGATTTGCTGTCCGTAACGATTTGAGGCGGAACACCTACGGAAAGTCACTCAACCGGGTTGGGCTTTTCGCCCGAACGGGTGACGGCGGGCGGAGGCGGGCGGACATGCCGCGGCCCCGCCCGGATGCGCGGGCGGGGCCGTTCGGCGGACCGGTGCGGGGGCGTCAGTTGACCTCGACGACCGGGTCGCCGGAGATCACGCCGTCCTTCTGCATTTGCTCGGCGAGGGCCAGGGCTTCCTCGATGAGCGTCTCGACGATCTGCGATTCCTTGACGGTCTTGATGACCTGGCCCTTGACGAAGATCTGGCCCTTGCCGTTGCCGGACGCGACGCCGAGGTCCGCCTCGCGGGCCTCGCCCGGGCCGTTGACGACGCAGCCCATGACCGCGACGCGCAGCGGCACCTTGAGGCCGTCGAGGCCGGCGGTGACCTGGTCGGCGAGCTTGTAGACGTCGACCTGGGCGCGCCCGCACGACGGGCACGAGACGATCTCCAGGCCACGCTCGCGCAGACCGAGGGACTCGAGGATCTGCGTGCCGACCTTCACCTCTTCGACGGGCGGCGCGGACAGGGACACCCTGATGGTGTCGCCGATGCCCTGTGAGAGCAGCGCACCGAAGGCGACGGCGGACTTGATGGTGCCCTGGAAGGCGGGCCCCGCCTCGGTGACCCCCAGGTGCAGCGGGTAGTCGCAGCGCTCGGCGAGCTGCCGGTACGCCTCGATCATCACGACCGGGTCGTTGTGCTTGACGGAGATCTTGATGTCCCGGAAACCGTGCTCCTCGAACAGCGAGCACTCCCACAGCGCGGATTCCACCAGCGCCTCAGGCGTGGCGCGGCCGTGCTTGGCGAGCAGGCGCTTGTCGAGTGAACCGGCGTTGACACCGATCCGGATGGGCGTCCCGGCCGCCGACGCGGCCTTGGCGATCTCGCCCACCTTGTCGTCGAACGCCTTGATGTTCCCTGGGTTGACGCGCACCGCGGCGCAGCCTGCGTCGATCGCGGCGAAGACGTACTTGGGCTGGAAGTGGATGTCCGCGATCACCGGGATCTTGGACTTCCGGGCGATCGCGGGGAGTGCGTCGGCGTCGTCCTGCGAGGGCACGGCGACGCGGACGATCTGGCAACCGGCGGCGGTCAGCTCGGCGATCTGCTGAAGGGTGGCGTTGACGTCCGAGGTGAGGGTGGTGGTCATCGACTGCACGGAGACGGGGGCGTCGCCGCCCACCGGTACGTTGCCGACCATGATCTGCCGCGACCGGCGGCGCGCAGCGATCGGCCGATTCGGCAGGGAAGGCATTCCGAGAGTGATCGCGGTCATAGCTGATTCAGTCCCGTGTAGGTCGGACGAAGGTTGCGCGGAGCCCCGTGCCGATGGCGTTCGGACGGGAGGGAAGCCGATCACCAACGCTACGGCACACCGTCCGCTGCCAGGCGGACGCGCCCCCCGCACAGCGATTCTGTTGCAGTTCCGGCACACACGGTGCGGCTATGTCACCTTGACAGGGTTGACCACGTCGGCGATGAGCACGAGCACCGTGAAGCCGATGAAGACCACCGCCACCGCGTACGCCACGGGCATGAGCTTCGCGACGTCGAACGGCCCCGGATCCGGCCGCCGGAACAACCGTGCGACGCGGCGCCTCAGGGACTCCCACAGCGCGCCCACCATGTGACCGCCGTCGAGTGGCAGCAGCGGCAGCATGTTGAACAGGAACAAGCCGATGTTGACCATCGCGAGCAACTGCACGAAGAAGATCAGCCGCGACTCGACCGGCAGGTCGGCGGACATGACCTCGCCGCCGATGCGTGCCGCGCCCACCATGCCGACGGGCGAGTCCTTCTCGCGCTCCTCGCCCTGGAAGGTCGCGCCGAACAGCGCGGGGACCTTCTCCGGGATGCGCATCAGGCCCTCGATGGACTTGTCCATGTAGAAGCCGAGTTCGTCGACGACCCCGCCGACACCGAGCGTGTGCTGCTCGTTGAGGGGGCTGAAGCCGAGGAACCCGGTCCGGACGTACTCGCCGTCTATCGCCAGGCCGTTCTCGTCGAGCTTGGCCATCTCGTTCTGCGCGATCGTCGGGGTCAGCGTCAGCCGCTGTCCGTCGCGCTCGACGACGACGGTCGCCTGGCCGCTGCTCTCCCGGATGAGCGGCCGCAGGTCGTCGTAGGAGGTGACCGGGACACCGTTGAACGCCACGATCCGGTCGCCCACCCGCAGGCCCGCCTCCTTCGCCGGCGCGGGCTTGTCGCCCGGCTGGCACGTGCGGTCGGCCTCGCTCGCGGGCACGACGCACTCGGTGACGACGGCGACCTTGGTCCCGGGCTCCATGACGCCGTACGTCATCCACACGCCGGCCAGGATCGCGACGCCCAGGATGAGGTTCATCGTGGGACCGGCCAGCATGATCAGGAACTTCTGCCACGGCTTGCGGGTGTAGAACAGCCGCGTCTCGTCGCCCGGCACGACCTCTTCGTACGAGGCCTCACGGGCCTCCTCGATCATGGTCCGCCACGGCGAGGTGCTCTTGGCCTTGAGCTTGCCGTCCTCGTCGGGCGGGAACATGCCGATGAGCCGGCAGTAGCCACCTGCGGGGACCGCCTTGAGGCCGTACTCCGTCTCGCCGATCTTCTTCGACCACAGTGTCTTGCCGAAACCGACCATGTACTGCGGGACGCGCACGCCGAAGAGCTTGCCCATGGCAAGGTGCCCGGCTTCGTGCCACGCGATCGAGAACAGCAGGCCGACCACGAACACGACGATGCCGAGCACGGTCATGACCAGCGTCATCGGGCTACTCCCAGGGCGTCGGCGACAAGTTCGCGGGCACGGTGGCGGGCCCACAGTTCGGCATCGAGGACGTCCTCCAGTGTGAGGCCTTGCCCTGCGCTTCCGCGCACGTCGTGCTCGCCGAGCACCCGCGCGACAGTATCGACGATGCCGAGGAAGGGCAGGTCCCCGGCCGCGAAGGCGGCCACGCATTCCTCGTTGGCCGCGTTGAACACCGCAGGGGCGGTGCCGCCGGTCGCCCCGGCCTCGCACGCGAGCCGGACGGCCGGGAACGCATCGTTGTCGAGCGGGAAGAACTCCCAGCTCTGCGTCTGCGTCCAGTCGAGCGCCGGGGCGGCGTCCGGCACCCGGTCGGGCCAGCCGAGTGCGAGCGCGATCGGCAGGCGCATGTTGGGCGGACCGGCCTGGGCCAGTGTCGAACCGTCGACGAACTCGACCATCGAGTGCACGATCGACTGCGGGTGCACCACGACCTCGATCCGCTCGAACGGGACGTCGTAGAGCAGATGCGCCTCGATGACCTCCAGCCCCTTGTTGACCAGCGTCGCCGAGTTGATCGTGATGACCGGGCCCATGTCCCAGGTCGGGTGGGCCATGGCCTGAGCCGGTGTCACATCGCCGAGCTCCGCGCGCGACCGCCCGCGGAACGGGCCCCCGCTCGCCGTCACGACGAGCTTGCGGACCTGGTCGGCACGACCCCCGCGCAGGCACTGGAACAGCGCCGAGTGCTCGGAGTCGACCGGCACGATCTGCCCGGGCCGGGCAACCGCCTTGACCAGCGGGCCACCGACGATCAAGGACTCCTTGTTGGCCAGCGCGAGGGTGGCGCCGGCCTTGAGCGCGGCCAGCGTGGGCGCGAGGCCGATCGACCCGGTGATGCCGTTGACGACGACATCGCACGGATGCGCGGCGAGCTCGGTCGCGGCGTCGGGCCCGGCCAGAATGCGCGGCACCTGGTAGGCGCCGGTGGCGTAGCCGCGGCGCTTGGCCTCCGCGTAGAAAGCGAGTTGCAGATCCTGCGCGGCCGTCGCCTGCGCGACCGCGACGACCTCGACACCCAGTTCGAGCGCTTGCGCCGCGAGCACGTCGACACGTCCTCCGCCCGCCGAGAGCCCCACGATGCGGAAGAGATCCGGATTCGCCTTGACGACGTCGATGGTCTGGGTGCCGATCGACCCGGTCGAGCCGAGCAGCACGATGTCGCGCCGCGCGGGGCTGCCGTCGGGGTCGGAGAACGGGGCGTACGGGTCTGCCAGGGAGTCCATTCGACCATTGTGGCGGTCGGGTGGATCCTCCCGTTGCACGCCCGGGCGGGAATCCCGCCGCGTCAGCGGGCCGGTGGCGTACACCGGCGCGCAAACGCGACAGACCGACTCCCGCACCGGGCGTACCCCGGTTTCTCCGGTCAGGTCACCTTGCGGTGCACGTTCTCGACCTTGGTCGGCCCGGGGTCGGCCGCGGCGATCCAGGCGCCCGGCGTGGACGGGTCGAGCACGCCGTCCTCCAACCAGCGGTGCCGGCCGGCGGCGACCTGCTGGGTGATCTTCATGTCGAGCGAGTCGGTGTTGGTCCACAGGCGCCCGAAGAGCTCGTCGCAGCGCACCCGCGCCTGACGGCAGAACAGGTCCGCCAGCGCGTACGCCGATGCTCCCTGCTCGGGGTCGCGCTGCCGCATCTGCTCGGCCCGCATGCACGACGCGCTCATCGCGAACAGTTCGGCGCCGATGTCGACGACCCTGCCCAGGAATCCCTGCTTGCGCTCCATGCGGCCCTGCCAGCGGGCCATCCCGTAGAACGTGGAGCGCGCCAGCTTGCGCGACGCGCGCTCCACATAGCGCAGGTGCCCCGCCAGCTCCCCGAACTCCTTGTAGGACGTGGGCACGTGGCCCGCACCCGCGACCAGCTTCGGCAGCCACTTGGCGTAGAAGCCGCCCGCGTCGACGGCCGCCTTGCGCTTCTGGCTCATCGTCGCGTCGGGATCGATGATGTCGCCGGCGACCGCAAGGTGGGCGTCGACTGCTTCGCGGGCGATCAGCAGGTGCATGATCTCGGTCGAGCCTTCGAAGATGCGGTTGATGCGCGTGTCGCGCAGCATCTGCTCGGCCGGGATGCCGCGTTCGCCGCGAGCGGCGAGGGAGGCGGCGGTCTCGTAGCCGCGTCCGCCGCGAATCTGCACAAGCTCGTCGGCGACCCGCCAGCCCATCTCCGAGCCGTACAGCTTCGCGAGGGCGGCCTCGATGCGGATGTCGCGGCGGTCCTCGTCGGCCATCAGGCCGGCGAGGTCGAGCACCGCCTCCAGGGCGAACGCGGTCGCGGCGATGAAGCCGATCTTCCCGGCGATGGCCTCGTGTTCCGCGATCGGCAGCCCCCACTGCTCGCGCTCCGCGGACCACTCGCGGGCCACCCGCAGCGACCACTTCGCGTGGCCCGCGCACATCGCGGGCAGGGACAGCCGCCCGGTGTTGAGCGTGGTGAGGGCGATCTTGAGCCCCGCCCCCTCCGTGCCGATGCGGTTCGCGGCGGGCACCCGCACCTGGTGGAAGCGGGTGACGCCGTTCTCGATCCCGCGCAGGCCCATGAAGGCGTTGCGGTGCTCCACGGTGATGCCGGGCGAATCCGCCTCGACGACGAACGCGGTGATGCCGCCCTTGTTGTCCGCGGTCCTGGGCACCCGGGCCATGACCACGACGAGGTCGGCGACCACGCCGTTCGTGGTCCACAGCTTGACGCCGTCGAGCAGATACGCCTCTCCGTCGTCGGTGGGCACCGCAGTCGTCGCCAGGCGCGCGGGGTCGCTTCCCACGTCGGGTTCGGTCAGCAGGAAGGCCGTGATGCCGCGTGCCGCCCGGGGCAGGAACTCGCGCTTCTGCTCCGGCGTACCGAACAACTTGACCGGCTGGGGAACGCCGATCGACTGGTGGGCGGACAGCAGGGCACCGAGCGCCGGGCTGATCGAGCCGACCAGCATGAGGGCCTTGTTGTAGTAGTACTGGCTGAGGCCGAGGCCGCCGTACTCCGGATCGATCTTCATGCCGAGCGCACCGAGGTCGCGCAGCCCGTGGACGACCTCGTCGGGGATCCGCGCGTCGCGCTCGATGACGGTCGGGTCGACGTTCGTCTCCAGGAACCGTCGCAGGGTCGCGAGGAACTCCTCGCCACGTGCGACGTCATCCGCACTTGGTCGCGGGTACGGGTTGATCAGGTCCAATCGGAACCGGCCCAGGAACAGTTCCTTGGCGAAGCTGGGCTTGCGCCATTCGCTTTCTCGGGCCTCTTCCGCAACCTTGCGGGCTTCGCGTTCGGTGACAAGGGCCATGGCGTGGTCTCCTCCTCGCATACGGGTCCCCGACACGTACCCGGCCCGCTCGGGTGGATTCCGCCCGCTACCAGCCGGTTTTTCTGGCCGGTAGGTACCCGCGACCCGCCGAGGTCATCCCCTGTCACCCGTTCGGCCGCACGCCACCGCGAGGGGCTGCGGAAGGAGCCGTTACGCCCGGCCGTCCAGCTCGACCAGGACCGGGCCCGTGCGCTCGCCCTCGCGGTTGGTCAGGCTGCACAGCACGTGGCGGGCGTGCAGCTCGCCCGCAATCTCGGACGGGGACCACCTGAACCGTTCGACGCTGCGCACGGTCACACTCTCCGACCCGCCTGCGGCCTTCTCTCCGAAGAGCGCGCCCATGACCGCGAAGCGCGCCTTGCGCACCAGGCCGCCTTCGGGCGCGCCGCGCGTCACCGAGCGCTCCTCGACCAGGGTCTTGCCCCAGTGCTCGGCGAATGCCTCGGCGTCGCGCGGGCCCGCCCCCGGGATGACCGCTTTGCCGCCGACCGCGCCGAACACCGCGGCGCGCAGGCGCGGGGCGAAATCGTCCATCGAGCGCACCGCGAGCAGGAGGCCGGCATTGCGCCCGCGCGTCCAGGCGAGGCCCTGCGCGGCGTATTCGTCGACGTACGCACCCGCGTTGTCGGCGACGAGACAGGCGAAGACACCGCGTTCGGCGGCTTGGGGATCGCGTGCGGCGGCGGCCTGCACGAACTGTCCGACGAGCAGGCGGCCGACGATCCTGGCCGCGTCGGGGTGGAGCGCTTCGTTGAGCGCCACCCGTACGCGCACCGGGCGGTCGATGTGGCGCATCGCGAACCGCTCCCGACCGGCGTCGAACAGCGCGGCGATACCAGGGCGTTCGAGCACCGACAGGCGCTGGACCAACAGGCGGGCTGCCTCGTCGGCCCGCGCCAATGTGCGCAGCGCGCGCTCGAATTCGGCGTCGCGGCCGACACTCGCGAGGGCTTCGCGCAGCGCCTCGATGGTTTCCGGGTGGCCGTCCAGCAAGTCGAGCAGGGCGGCCATCGCCGGATGCTGCCCGTATGCCGCGAGGTGAGCGGAGATGGCGTGGTGCAACGCGGTCCTGGCCCCGTCGCGCAATCGGGCGTCCTCGTCGTCACCTCCGAGCGCGGCGGTGGCCAGACGGTCGGCGGCCTCCTCGGCCCCCCGGGCGGCGCCGTACGGGTCGATGCCCCATGGTGATTCGGGATCGCCGAGGACGATCTCGATGTCGTACGCTCCCGACCGCGCGAATGTGCCGCCCTTCGCGTCAAGCACGACCACGGATGCGGCGCCCGCGAGCGCCGACAGGCTCAGCGACTCGATCACCGGGCCCAAGAGCGCCTCGGCCTCCCCGGCGGCGGACGGGCCCACGACGACCATGGAGGTCCCCAGCACGTCGGGGTCGAGCGCGAAGTCGACCGCGCGCAGTGGCGCACTGTTGCGGCCGCTGTCGGTCGCACGCCCGACCTTCACCTGGCCGAGCATGAGGTCGTGCACGGACCGCCGGGGACGGACGTCGCGCGCCCCCGAGCCGTGCGTGCAGGCGCCGGCACCGAGTTCGGCGACCTCGTGGGCGACATCGGCCAGGTATTCGCGGTCGCCGTCGCCGGCTTCCAAAACGCGGCGCAGACGCAGGTAGTCGACGTCGCCGACACGACCGAGTGCGGCTTCCTCGTCGAGCCGATCGGCAGCCTCGGCGAGACCCACGTCCCGGAGTTCCGGCCACAGATCGTCGTCGACCGGATCCGCGCCCTCTTCGGCCTGCTGCGACGCCGGGCGAGCGGCGACGAAGTACGGCCGCAGCACATCCACCCATCGGCCCCAGTACGCCGCGGCTGCGACGAAGGCGCCGTTGTAGACGATGCGGATGACCGACTGGAGCTCGTGGAGCTGGTGCCGGCTGTCCGGGAAGACTTCCAACAGCAGCCAAACGAAAGGCCGTTGCAGCATCACCCAGGCGACGACGCCGACGGCCAGGGCGACACCGGCGCGCTGCCACTGGTCGTTGCCCGGGCGTCCGTTGGCTTCGGCGCGGCGGTCGAGGCGCTCCAGCGCGGGGGCGATGTAGGGCAGCACCAGTTCGTGCCATCGGCCGAGGTAGCCGAAGAATCCGAAGTAGAACAGCCAGAACAGCGACGCGAGAACAGGCCACGCAGGTTTCAGGAGATCGCTGGTACCGACCCACACGAATGCCAGGACGAACCAGCGGAACGCGACCAGCGCAAGCACCAGCCACAGCAGCGCACGACGGACCAGTACGGCGTCGGGCTTGCGTCGGGCGCGGGCGTCGGTGGCGGCCAGGCGCAGTTCGGCTTCGTCTCGGCCATACGCGAAGATGCCGGGTGCCTCGCGGAAGCGCGGAGCGAAGACCCAACTGCGCAGGTCGAAGCCGGTCTTCGGGGCGCCGACCGGCTTGGTGGGGTGGGGCACGCCGGGGCGGGGGCCCGTGGGCGCCGTGCCGGGCGTGCCGAACACCGGCTCTTCGAGCTCGGGGTCGCGCCACCACTGCGGCCCTTCGGCTCCGGTCGTCGACGCGGCCGTGTTGCGGCCGTCGGCACCCCGTCTGCGTTCCACGTCCATCCCGTCACCGCCGCGTCGATTCCCGCCCAGAGGAAACGCACTCAATGTAGTGGACCGCTGCTGAACCGTGATGATCATTCCGTATTGCGACACAGGTGCGAGAGAGCCGTGCGCGGTTCCCGGTGTGGCGGAGGCAGGTGGTCGGCGGGGGTATCTAGCCTGCGAACACACCGTCATGAGCCGCGGGCAAGGAGACCTTCATGGGCGCTGCGCAACCCGGTGGGCCGTCGCTTCCGCAGGAGCGCCGACTCGTCACCGCGATTCCCGGTCCGAAGTCCGTCGCGTTGGCGGAGCGCCGGGGGAAGGCCGTGGCGCGCGGGGTCGGGACGACTCTGCCGGTCTTCGTGGCGCGGGCCGGCGGTGGGATCGTGGAGGACGTCGACGGAAATGCGCTGATCGATTTCGGCTCCGGCATCGCGGTCACCGGGGTGGGCAACAGCGCGGAGTCCGTGGTGCGGCGGGCACGCGAGCAGTTGGAGCGCTTCACGCACACCTGCTTCATGGTGACGCCGTACGACTCGTATGTGGCGGTCTGCGAGGAGCTGAACCGGCTGACTCCGGGCGCCCACGAGAAGCGCAGCGCGCTGTTCAACTCGGGGGCGGAGGCGGTGGAGAACGCGGTCAAGATCGCGCGGGCTTCCACGCGGCGGTCGGCGGTCGTGGTGTTCGACCACGGTTATCACGGTCGCACGAATCTGACGATGGCGCTGACTGCGAAGAACATGCCCTACAAGGAGTCGTTCGGTCCGTTCGCGCCGGAGGTCTATCGGGTGCCTTTCGCGTATCCGTTCCGTTGGCCCGGCGGTGCCGCGAATTGTGCCCGGGAGGCGGCGGCGGAGGCCACCGACGTGATCGTGACGCAGATCGGCGCGCACAATGTGGCGGCGTTGGTGATCGAACCGATTCTGGGCGAGGGCGGGTTCATCGAGCCGGCGAAGGGGTTCCTGCCGCGGATCGCTGAGTTCTGCCGCGAGCAGGGGATCGTGTTCGTCGCGGACGAGATCCAGACCGGTTTCTGCCGCACGGGGCAGTGGTTCGCGTGCGAAGACGAGGGCATCGTGCCTGATCTGGTCACCACGGCCAAGGGCATCGCGGGCGGCCTGCCGCTCGCCGCGGTGACCGGCAGGGCGGAGATCATGGACGCCGCGCATGTGGGCGGTCTCGGCGGCACGTACGGCGGCAACCCGGTCGCCTGCGCCGCCGCGTTGGGCGCGATCGAGACGATGCGCGCGTTGGATCTCAATGCCGCCGCGCGGCGCATCGGCATGGTGATGAAGGCGCGGTTGTCCGCACTCGCGCGCGAGTATCCGGCGATCGGCGAGGTCCGCGGGCGCGGCGCGATGATCGCGATCGAGTTGGTCAGGCCGGGGTCCAAGGACGCCGCTCCGGAGATCGCCGCGGCGGTCGCGAAGGCGTGTCACGCGGAAGGCCTGCTCGTCCTGACCGCGGGCACATACGGCAATGTGCTGCGCTTCCTGCCGCCGCTGGTGATTCCGGAGCATTTGCTGGTCGAGGGGCTGGACGTCCTTGAGCGGGCCGTCCGGCGGGTGGCCTGACAGCGTCGCGGAGGCGGGGTCAGTTTGGGCCGGGTTCTCCGATCCGCAGGCCGGCGGCGGTGTCCCAGCCGCACAGCCGCAGGACGCGCAGCAACTGCCGGGAGGCGCCGACCAGCAGGAGGTGCCCGCCGCATTGCGCAAGTTCGGCGGCTCCCTCGATGACGACACGGAGCCCCGCGACGTCGATGAAGGCGAGGTCGGCGACGTCGAGGGTCACCTCGGCGCCGTCCTCGG
The DNA here is from genome assembly GCF_051388935.1 of Yinghuangia sp. YIM S10712. Taxonomy (NCBI): domain Bacteria; kingdom Bacillati; phylum Actinomycetota; class Actinomycetes; order Kitasatosporales; family Streptomycetaceae; genus Yinghuangia; species Yinghuangia sp. YIM S10712. The sequence goes on along the minus strand of NZ_JBPKBI010000002.1, from coordinate 448,133 downwards.
CGACCGCGCGGAGGGATTGACGGACGATCTCGACGTTGGCGAGGTCCACCTCGCCGTCGAGACGCAGGCCGCGTGGCCGGGCGGTCCGGACGACGCGGAGCTGGCGATCGCTTGTGATCACCACGCCGATGCCGCGGGTTCCCGCGGCGCGCCTGCCTCGGGACGGGGTGCGGGGGTCGGCGAACGCGGTGGTGAAACGGCGAACGCGCGCAGGGGCAGCCGGTGCCGGAATCATCGGCACTCGGTGTGACGGGTAGCCGGACTCTTCAACCACCTTGGAACCCTACCTTTGCGGACCGACGGCGGGCTGGGGTCGGACGGCAGTGCGCTGACGTCACGTCACACAAATCCAGGCTGTCCATCCGCCTGACTGCCCCTCGTCGGCCCGGCCCCGTGTGGTCCGAGGCCGGATTCCCGTGCTGTGACGCCGCTCACATCCGGGGCTGACACCGTACATCGCGCGCGGCGCACAATCCAGAGTGCGCACTTGTTCGAGCGGTGGCCAGGGGGCGTTTCATGGGCAAGCCCGGGCATACAGTGCGGTTTTCGGGTCGCTTGCCGGCCCCTCGGCGACCGCGTGCACCGGAAGGCCCGCGAGACCGGGGCCGCGTGGAGAAGGTGTGCAGGCTTTGTGTCCACGCGGGGATCCGGGAACAACACCAGGACTGCGGCACGTATGTTTCAGTGAGATGCACGCACGAACCCCAGATGCCGGACCCGGCACACCCCCCAGCCCGGGCTCCGGCCGACCCGACGCCGGCCTTGAGCAAGCCGGCGCCCGCCCCGGGACAACGCCCCCCGTCCCGGGGCGGTGGTCTGTGTACGCACTGTTGCCGCCGGTCGCGCTCGGCGTCCTTCTGGTGGTGCTGACCGTCCAGGCCGCGCTCGGTGCCGGGCCGATGATCGCGGTCGACGAGGCGGTCCGCGACGGCGTCGGCGACCTCGCCTCCGGGTCCGGGCCGGACCGCCTGGACGGGGTCATGCATGTGCTCGCGGACCTGGGTGGTCCGATTCCGGGCGGTATCGCCTTGGCCGCCGGGTATGTGGCCGCGGCCTGGCGCACGTCCGGACGCGGTACGCGCGTCCGCCTGGCCGCCACCGCGGCGGTCTCGGTCGCCGTCGTCTCGCTCGCTGTGATCACCGGGAAGATTCTCATCGCCCGCCCGGGTCCGGACGGCCGGGCGGTCCCGTCCGGCGACTGGGGTTTCTTCCCGTCCGGCCATACCGCCACGTCGGCCGTGTGCTTCGGCGCGTCAGCGCTGCTGCTCGGCACGGTGCTTTCCGCGCCCGCGCGCCGACGGGTGTACGCGGGGACTTCTTTGCTGTGTGTCCTCATCGGGTTCGCCTTGCTGTGGTGCGGCTACCACTGGCTCGGCGACGTCCTCGCGAGCTGGTCCCTGTGCGTCCTGGTCCTGTGGGCGGCGGCGAGAAGCGTGTCGCGGGGCTCGCCGCCGGGCCGTGACCGGCCGTCCGCACTACGCTGAACGGGTGTACACGACACGTGTCTCCCGACACATCGACGCCCCTCCGCCGGTCGTCTATGGAGCGCTGGTCGACGGGGAGACGCTCGTACGGTGGCGCGCACCCGACGGCATGCGCGGACACGTTCACACGTTCGATGCGCGCGAAGGCGGCTCGTTCCGCATCTCGCTGACGTACGAGGCGCCGGACGCCGCCGGGAAGTCGACGGCGCATACGGACACTTATTTCGGCCGGTTCATGAAGCTCGTCCCGGACGAGCAGGTCGTCGAGGTCTTGGAGTTCGAGACGTCGGACCCTGCCTTGCGCGGTCGCATGACCATGACGACCACGCTGACGCCGGCCGGCGGCGGCACGGACGTGCTCTTCGTCCACGAGGGCGTGCCCGACGGCATCCCCGCCGCCGACAACGAAACGGGCATGCGCATGGCGCTCGCGAACCTTGCCCGGCTCGTCGAGCCGGGCTGACGCATGGCCGGCTCTCAGCTGTGCGTGGGGAATCCGAGATTGATTCCGCCGTGGTTGGGGTCGGGCCAGCGCTGGGTGACGACCTTGCCGCGGGTGTAGAAGTGGACGCCTTCGGCGCCGTAGGCGTGGGTGTCGCCGAACAGCGAGTTCTTCCAGCCGCCGAAGGAGTAGTAGGCGACGGGCACCGGGATGGGCACGTTGATCCCGACCATGCCGATCTCGACCTCGTTTTGGAACTTGCGGGCCGCACCCCCGTCGTTGGTGAAGATGGCGGTGCCGTTGCCGTAGGGGTTGGCGTTGATCAGGGCCAGACCCTCGTCGTACGACGCGACGCGCACGATGGACAGGACCGGGCCGAAGATCTCGTCGGTGTAGACGGACATCTCGGGTGTGACCTTGTCGAACAGCGTCGGGCCGAGCCAGAAGCCGCCGGTGGTGTCGTCGCCCTCGATCGGGTGCCGGCGGCCGTCGACCACGAGGTCGGCGCCTTCCTTCACGCCCGCGTCGACGTACGAGATGACCTTGTCGGCGTGCTGCCGCGTGATCAGCGGACCCATCTCCGACCCCGGCGCGCAGCCGGCGCCGACGCGCAGACCGGCCATGCGTTCCTTGATGCGGACGATCAGGTCGTCGGCGATCGGCTCGACGGCGACGACGGCGGAGACGGCCATGCAGCGTTCTCCGGCGGCACCGAAGCCGGCGTTGACGGCGGCGTCGGCGACCAGGTCGAGGTCGGCGTCGGGGAGGACGAGCATGTGGTTTTTGGCGCCGCCGAGGGCCTGGACCCGCTTGCCGTAGCGGGTGCCGTTCTCGTAGACGTACCGCGCGATCGGCGTGGAGCCGACGAAGGACACGGCCTTGATGTCGGGGTGTTCGAGGATGCGGTCGACTGCGGCCTTGTCGCCGTGCACGACGTTGAACACGCCGTCCGGCAGCCCGGCCTGCTGCCACAGCTCGGCCAGGAACTGCGCGGCTGACGGGTCTTTCTCGCTGGGCTTGAGGACCACGGTGTTGCCGGCCGCGATGGCGAGAGGGAAGAACCACATCGGGACCATCGCCGGAAAGTTGAACGGCGAGATGACCGCGACGGGCCCGAGCGGTTGCCGGATCGAATAGACGTCGACGCCGGTCGACGCCTGCTCTGAGAACCCGCCCTTGAGGAACTGGGGTACACCGCAGGCGAATTCCACGACCTCCTGACCGCGGGTGACCTCGCCGAGCGCGTCGGCGTGCACCTTTCCGTGTTCGGCGACGATGGTCGCGGCGAGCGCGTCCTTGTTTGCGTCGAGCAGTTCGCGGAACCTGAACAGCACCTGCGTCCGTTTCGCCAGCGACGCGTCGCGCCACGAAGCGAACGCCTCGACGGCCGCGCCGACCGCCTGGTCCACCTCGGCGGCCGACGCGAAATCGACCGTTCCGGTCACCTGGCCGGTGGCCGGATTGTGGATGTCGCCTCGCCGCTCGGCGGTGCCGGTCCAGGACGCGCCGTTGATCCAGTGGGTGATGTGCTTGGTCACGGCAGGCCTCCGATGACGTGCCGCGCGGAAAGCGTCGGCGAGAAATGTGGTACGCGGGGCGGCCTTCCCGCCGCCACGCGCGGCAACACGGCTGCACCGGACAGTCTGTTCGCCCCCGAGAAGCCACTCAACCCCGCAGCCTGTCGCCTTTTCGGGTGATCGGCTTACAGGTCGTCGGGTCCCCTGGTAGGCCGCCCGTGTCGGCCGAGTGCACCGGCACGGGACGGGGCTTGCTCCGGTCCGAACGTGCCGCCGAAGCTGTCACCATGGAAGCCGCGCGGGGCGATGTGCTTACAGGTTGTGGAGGTTTGTCGGGTGTTTCCCTCGGTCGCCGACGTCGTGGCCCTCGACGCAGTACGTCGCGGAATGCCCCAGGTCGTCGCGGGCGCACGCGGTCTGGCCAGGCCCGTCCGATGGGTGCACATCAGCGAGCTGCCCGACGCGGCGCGGCTGCTGCGCGGCGGCGAACTGGTCCTCGCCACCGGGATCGCCCTGCCCGAGGACAGTGCGGGGTTGGAGCGGTACGTGCGCGAACTCGTCGACATCGAGGCCGCCGGGCTGGTGATCGAACTCGGCCGCCGGTACACCGGCGAACTGCCCCGCCCGCTCGTCGACGCGGCGGAAAAGGCCCGGTTCCCGCTGGTCACGCTCCACCGCGAGACCCACTTCGTCGGCATCACCGAGGCCGTGCACAGCCTGGTCATCGACGCGCAGTTGGCCGAACTCCGCGAGTCCGAGGCGGTCCACCAGGCATTCACCGAGCTCGCCGTCGAAGGCGCGGAGCCGGGCGACGTCGTACGGCAGGCGTCGCGCATGTCGGGCCGGCCGGTCGTCCTGGAGAACCTCGCCCACCAGGTTCTCGCCTACGACGCCGCCGGCACTCGCGCCGAAACCCTTCTCGACCATTGGGAGGACCGCTCGCGCCAGGTCCGCCCGAGCACACGTACCGAATACGACGAGCGGGCCGGTTGGCTGGTGACCATGGTCGGCGCGCGCGGCCACGACTGGGGTCGGCTGGTCCTGGTCGGCGACGGGGCCTCTCCCCCGGCGAAGCAGACCATGCTGCTGGAGCGTGCGGCGTCGACCCTGGCACTCAACCGGCTCGTGGTCCGCGACCGCGAGACGTTGGAACGGCAGACTCACCGGACCCTGCTGTCCGGCATCCTCACCCACTCCTACACGGTCGCCGAAGTCACCCTGCGCGCACGGGCGTTGGGGGTGCATCTGGAAGGCCGCAGGCTTGTGGGGGTGGTGCTGCGCCTGCGGCGCGGCGTCACCCCGGCGGTCCTCGAAGCGCAGATTCGCCTGCGGGACTTCACCGAGACGGCCGCGGCCGCCGTACGGGAGCGCCGGCTCGTCGCGCTGGTCGGCGGCCTCGACGACGACAGTGTGGGCCTGCTGATCGCCTTGGGCCCACAGGACGCCGAGGACGCGGCACTACAGGGGTTCTCCGCCGCACTGCGCAAACTCGCCCCTGACTTCGCCGCGGACGTCGTCATCGCCGTCGGCTCGTCGGTGGGCGCGGTCCGCGATGCGCGGCGATCGCTTCTGGAGGCCACACAGGTCGCCGACGCGGCCCTGCACCAAGGAAGCGGCGCGGCGTTCTACCGTCTGCCGGACGTCCGCCTGCGTGGCCTCCTGCATCTGCTGCGCGACGACACGCGCCTACAGACGTATGTGGAAAGAGAGTTGGGTCCGCTGCTGGAGTACGACGCCCAGCACGGAACGCACTTGGTACAGATGCTCGCCGTGTATCTGGAGCACGGGCGGAACAAGTCGGCGGCCGCCGACGCCGCGCATCTGTCCCGCCCGTCTTTCTACGAACGCCTGCACCGCATCGAGCGCGTGTTGTCCGTCGACCTGGACCAAGTGGAGAGTTGCCTGTCCCTCCACGTCGCACTGCTCGGGCTGGAAGCACTCCGCCGCTGACGCGTCCGCCGCCATCCGCACCGACGGGAAATGCCGTTGCGGCGAACTCCCCGGCCCTCGTAGCCTCGTCGGCACGACGGCGTGTAGCTCAGCAGTAGAGCACCGGGCTTCTCACCCGGCGGGCGCGGGGGCAGAACCCGCCACGTCGGCTCAACGCGAGTCGGCTCCGAACAGCCGACTCGACAGGTCGAACTTGCACGACCGACAACGGCGTGTGGCTCAGCAGCAGAGCACCGGGCTCGGGACCCGGAAGGCGCGGGGGCGGAACCCGCCACGCCGGCTATGGACAAGAACGAGGTTTACATCGGCACGGGCTATCCCGCGGGGCAGTTGGCCAAGGCCATCACAACCGCACGGCTCCACGAGGACGCCGACACCCGAAAGCGCGCGGAGGAACGGCTGCGCACCTGGCAGCGGGTGCTCGCCAACATGGCCGACGGAACGGTGACCGTCGGTTCCCGCACCCCGGTCGCAGGGCTTCCCGCGTGGGTGACGCCCGAGGTTGTGCGCGGTGGTTTCGCCACCGGCGACGCCGCGGCCGGCGGCCCGCTGACGGCCGACGAGCGGGCGACGGCCCGACGCGCGAACCTCCGTGCCACAGACCGATTGTCGCTCTTCCGCCACTACCTGTCCGACGCCGGGCTGGCGGAACTGGACGGGATGCTCGACAGCGGCCACTACGAGGTCGAGCATCCGGAAGAAGCCGCGCTGCTCACGGTCGCGTGGCTGCTGCGGGCCGGCGACCGACTCGCCGCTCTGGCGCTGTTGGACGAGATCCGGCCCTTCGCCGACCGCCTCCGCTTCGCTCCCAGGGCTGTCGACGCACGCACGCCGGACGGCTCGGTCGTGCACCGCGAAACCGTCGGCGACGTGCGCACCGCTCTTCGTGCCCGCAGGCCGAAGCCCGCCGTAGCCGCGATGAACGAAGCCCTCGCGGTGTGGAACCCGTTCGCCGACCAGCTTCTGGAGCACTGGCTCGAAACCATCGCGGATGGGAGGGTCGCGAGCGTCGAGCCCGACGGCTGGCATGAGCGCGGACACGAACTCCTCGCCCGCTACCGGCGCTTGTCGGCCGCACACACGTTGTGCACCAAGCACCGCAAGCCCAAGGAGAATCCGGCCATTCTCCGGTCGGCCCTGGAAGACGTGCTCGAAGGGTCCGGCCGGGAACAGCCGTTGAGCCCGCGTCGCCGCGGGCTTCTGCAGCACGCCGTGGACACGATGGTCGCCCGCCGCGGCTTGCCCGGGTCGCAACGGCACGCCGAGCTGCGCGAACGCCAGGCGGCGGACGCGGCCCGCGTCACGTGGTACGAGCTGGCCCGAATCCTGCTCGACCGCCTCGCGAACAGCCCCGACGGTGTCGCACTGCCCTCGACCGACTGGGTGGTCTCGCCGTTGACCGAGGACGAGGCGAGCTCGCTGCGTCCCGGCGTCGCCCCGGGCACCGCGATTCCCGAACCGATGCAGCGGGTCGTCCACCGGGCGCTGAGCGCGCCGGTCGCGACGTTGGTCGAGCGGGGCGTGATCCCTTCGGCGGAGGTGCTGGCCGATCTCGTACCGCAGCTCGTGGCCTCGACGACGGCGTTGGCGTACCACGACGAGGCGCTGCGCACGCTCGTCGCCGCGACGTACCGGGCCTTCGCCAACCGGCGTTCGCTGCTTCTGCTGAACCTCGAACACCAGGTGAGGATCGACGAGTTGCCCTGGATGCGGGCCGTTCGGCCGTATCGCCGGCCGACCGGCGACGCGATCGGGCACGCACGCGCGGCCCTCGTCGAGACCGCGGAGCTGACGCTGCACGCGTTTCCGGCGACGATCCTTCCGAACCCGATGGTTCAGCAGCTCGGCACGCTCGCGCGGCAGGCGGGAATCGACGTGCCGCTCACCGAGGAGCTGGCCGCCGACATCTTCATGGGCACGTTCTCCGACAAATTCCTGCGTGCCGCGCAAGGCGCCGCAGAGGTGCTCGAAGGGTCGCTGTACGCCCGCTACTACGGCATCGACTACGCGGCGATACGCGCCATCCCCGGCGTTTCCGCCGCCCGCGGACACCGCGCCTCCCCGGCGCCGTCGTTCGCCGCCCTCTGCCACGAGCGGGCCGGCGACCGGAAAGGCGGGTCGTGGGTTGCCGCGAACGGCATGGTCATCGAGCAGGCGCAAATTCTCACCACCCACAACCTCGCGGCGCTCGTGCACCCGATCGGCATCGACGCGGGTGCCGCGCCCGACCTCGCGCGGGCGGCGTTCGCCGGGGTGTGCCGTCTGGTCGGCCAGGTCCACAACAACCCGCGCCCGTTGGGGACGATCAAGGACGCCGCGTACGCGTGGCGCCAAGCCGTGTTCTTCATGGCGCTGTGCGGCCTGGAGGACCAGATCACCGTCATGGCCGCGATGCAGGACAGACTGCGGCGCCAACCGGACCACGTCGTACGTCGGCTGAACCCTGTGCTCGCAGGACTGCGCCACGTGCTCGTCGGGGGCAGTCTCGACGACAGCGCACCGGCGAACACCCGCCGGTTCCTGGGATGGAGCACCGACGGGCACTGGATGCGCAGGCTCCAAAGCCGATGACAGCCGGCGAGCGTCAGCGCGCGATACGGTCGAGCGCCTTGCGGATCGGGGCGCGTTCGACATACTCGGCGAGCGTTTTGCGGCCCCGCACGATGGACTCGAAGGCGGTCCAGGCCTTGGGGATGGTCACAACCGTGCCGTGGAAGACCCGGGGCCTGCGGGTGAACGCGGCGAGCATCAGGCGTCCGGCCCGCATCTCCCGGCCCAGCGTGCCGTCGATGAGCGCGTGGTACGCCTCCGTGGCCTCCTTGACGTCCGCGTCCGCGCGGGCGGCGGCGATCGCCGCCGCCACCTCGCCGGCCGCGCGGCCCGACCGCAGCGCGAAGGAGATGCCTTCGCGCGTCCACGGCTCCAACAGCCCCGCGGCGTCGCCGGCGACCAGCACGCGGCCCTTGGCGAGCGGGGATTCGTCGGTGCGGCAGCGCGTCAGGTGCCCGGAAGTGATCGACGGCCGGAATCCTGACAGGGCGAGACCCGCGATGAAGTCGCGCAGGTAGGCGCGCGTCGCCTCGCCGTTGCCCCGGGCGCAGATGACGCCGACGGTGAGGATGTCGTCCTTCGGGAACACCCACGCGTACGAACCGGGAATGGGCCCCCAGTCGATCAGCACCCGCCGGCGCCAATGATCGGCGACCTCGGGCGGGACGGGGATCTCGGCTTCCAGTCCGAGGTCGACCTGGTCGAACGTGACGCCGACGTACGCCGAAGTGCGTCCCGCGCTGCCGTCGGCGCCGACCAGCGCCCGCCCGCGGACGGTGCCGCCGCCGGACAGGCCCAGGACCACCGTGTCCGCGTCCTGGTCGACGCGCTGGACCGTGGCTCCCTCGCGTACGACCGCCCCTGCCGAACGCGCGGCGTCGACCAGTGCCGCGTCGAATTCGGGCCGGTTGACCAGGGCGAACATCGGCTCGCGCGAACGCATCCGCCGCGTGCGGCGCCACCGGCCGCGCAGGGTGAACGTCACGGCCTCGACGTGGTCCTTGACCGGCGGCCGGATGCCGGGCGGGAGCGAGGCGGCGGACGGTCCGATGATTCCGCCGCCGCAGGTCTTGTAGCGCGGCAGAGTCGCCTTCTCCAACACGAGGACGCTGCGTCCCGCCTCGGCGGCGACCCGGGCCGCGGACGCCCCCGCCGGACCTGCTCCGATGACCACGACGTCCCACAGGGGTTCGCCGGTCGCGGGGTCGTGCGGGGGCTGCGCGGGGGTGCTGGTCATGAGCCCTGAGCCTACCGAGCCGGGAGGGGCTGGACGGCCACCCGCGATCACGGCGGAGCGACGCGGCGGTGGCCGGGCATGCTCCGACGCCGTCGGCCGTGGGCGGCGCGCGGCGTCGGAAACAAGCTGCCGGACTCTGCGCCGACCGCGGGCCGATCAGCTTTCGACGTGCGACATCACATGTTTGATGCGGGTGTAGTCCTCCAGGCCGTACGCCGAGAGGTCCTTGCCGTAGCCGGAGTGCTTGAACCCGCCGTGCGGCATCTCGGCGACCAGCGGAATATGCGTGTTGATCCAGACGCAGCCGAAGTCGAGTTTCTTCGCCAGCCGCATCGCGCGCGCGTGGTCCCGCGTCCACACCGACGACGCGAGGGCGTATTCCACGCCGTTCGCGTTTTCCAGCGCCTCGGCCTCGTCGGTGAACTTTTGCACGGTGATGACCGGGCCGAACACCTCGTGCTGCACGATCTCGTCGTCCTGGCGCAGACCGGAGACGACCGTCGCCTGGTAGAAGTAGCCGGGCCCGTCGACGTGGCGGCCACCTGTCTCGACTGTGGCGTGCCCCGGGAGCCGTTCGATGAAGCCGCTGACCTTCGCGAGTTGCTCGGCGCTGTTGAGCGGGCCGAAGTCGGCGTCCTCGACGTCGGGGCCCGCGGTCGTGAGCCCGGCGGCGGTCTCGGTGAGCCGGGCGACGAACTCGTCGTGCACCGACGCGTGCACGAGGACGCGGGTGGCCGCGGTGCAGTCCTGTCCGGCGTTGAAGTAGCCCGCGTCGGCGATGCCCTGGACCGCGCCCGGGATGTCGGCGTCGTCGAAGACGAGGACCGGTGCCTTGCCGCCCAATTCGAGGTGCACGCGTTTGAGGTCGCGCGCCGCCGACTCGGCGACCGCCATGCCCGCGCGCACCGAGCCGGTGATGGACGCCATCGCGGAAACCTTGTGACCGACCATCAGACCACCGGTCTCGCGGTCGCCGCACAGCACGTTGAACACGCCGGGCGGCAGGATCTCCCCGATGATCTCGGCGAGCAGCACCGTCGACTCGGGTGTGGTGTCGGACGGCTTGAGCACGACCGTGTTCCCGGCGGCGATCGCCGGAGCGAACTTCCACACCGCCATCATCATGGGGTAGTTCCACGGCGCGACCTGGGCGCAGACGCCGACCGGCTCGCGCCGTACGAACGACGTGTGGCCGGCCATGTATTCGCCCGCCGACTTGCCTTCGAGTAGACGGGCCGCCCCCGCGAAGAAGCGGATCTGGTCGACCATCGGCGGGATCTCCTCCGATGCGGTCAACCCGCGCGGCTTGCCGGTGTTGCGGCACTCGGCCGCGACCAGTTCGCCGGCGCGCTTCTCGACCGCGTCGGCGATTTTGAGCAAGGCGAGCTGGCGTTCCGACGGGGTGGTCTCGCTCCAGGTCTCGAAGGCGTTCGCGGCGGCCTGCATGGCCGCGTCGACGTCGGGCTCCCGCGACAGCGGGGACGTCGCGTACACCTCACCGGTGGCGGGGTTCACGATGTCCAGCGTCCTGCCGTCGACGGCGTCGACGAACTTGCCGTCGATGAAGTTGCGCAAGATTCGCAAATCACTCATGCAGCCAGTCTGCTCCGACGACTGCGGAAGTGAGGGCAGAACCCGCCCGTCGGTTCCGCCCGGCCCGCCGGCGCGGAAGCGGGTCACCCGTGTGCCCACCCCGCGCCGTCGTGCGCGGAACATCGGTCAGGCGTCGACGAATCGCTCGCACCAGATGTCGAGCCACTCCGACTGGGCGCCGGCCTTGACGAAGAAGTCCGCGGCGCTGTCGTAGCGCTCGCCGAGCGCGTCGAGGAAGGCCTCCATTGTCTCGGGCGCCGCGTCCCGAAGTGCGGACGAGACCTTGGTCCCCGTCGGCATCGGCGGCTGGTCCCGCACGCTGCGGAGGCGCTTGAACAGTTCCTCGGCGTGGATCCGGGTCGCGGCGTAGTCGTTGACGATGGCCTTGCGCTCGACGCCGGCCACCGACAGCAGCAGGGCGACCAGAACACCGGTGCGGTCCTTGCCGGCCGTGCAGTGCACCATCGTCGGTCCGGCGTTGTCGTCCGTGAGGAGCCGCAGCGCCTGCACGAACGCGTCCTTGCCGCGCTCGATCATGCGCAGGTAGAGGCGACCGGCTCCGTGAACGTCGACCTCGACCATGTCCAGCTCGGACTTGCGGGCCAAGCCGTCGACCTGGCCCGTCGATATGTCGCCCACTCCGCGCGCCTGCTCGGCGTCCGCCGCGGCCCCGCTCATCCGCCCCAGCAGCGGCATGCGGTGCCGGGTGATGCCGGGCCAGATCTCGATGGGACCGCCCTCACCGACCGAGCGCAGGTCGAACATGTGACGCACCGCGTAAACCTCCGACAGGCGCGCGATCGCCTCGTCGGTGAGGAGATCCGGGGTCTCGCAGCGCATCAGCACTCCCGAGCGGGTGCGTCCGCCTCCGGTGACCGGCAGTCCGCCGACATCCCGCGCGTTGACCTGGTCCGGCAGATCAAGCCAGTCGATCTCGTGCATGTGAACCCCGCTCTCGCCCAGTCCTCGCGGCCCCCGGGTCCGGAGGTCCGCTGTGCGCAGTGTGACAAATGGCCGGGGCGTGTCTCCATCCCCACCCCCGAAGCAACCCGTCGGCGGTCCTGCGCCGTCGGACGCGAAGAAGCCCGGCCGCGATGCGGTCCGGGCTTCGGGTCGGTGACGGCGTCGTGCCCAACGCCGTCACCTGCAACACAGCCGGACCGCCGCGGCGTCCCCTTCCGCGACGGCCCGGGCGTGTTTTCGCCTCCGGGGGCCACGCACTGCCCCGGGACGCTCTCTCCGCCGGGCCGGCCCGCCTCCTGCAACGGGCGACCTGGTCGCACCGCCGAAGGTCCCCGACGGGGGTTGAGGGAGACCCTGCGAGCGGTACTGAGACCACTCTCCCCCACGGCACCTAAGAGGGCGATAAACGTGGGGCGACGGACCGTCAGACCTCCGCGGCGGCCAACTGGCCGCAGGCGCCGTCGATGTCGCGGCCCCGGGTGTCGCGCACCGTCACGGGCACGCCGTGGGCCTGGAGCAGTCGGACGAATTCGTCCTGCCGCTCCTGCGTCGACGCGGTCCACTTCGAACCGGGTGTGGGATTGAGCGGGATCAGGTTGACGTGCGCCAGGTGGTTGCGCAGGCGCTTGCCCAGGAGGTCCGCCCGCCAGGGGTGGTCGTTGATGTCCTTGATCAGGGCGTACTCGATCGACACCCGGCGCCCGGTGCGGTCCGCGTAGAGCCACGCCGCGTCCAGGACTTCTCGAACCGCCCAGCGGGTGTTGACCGGGACGAGCGTGTCACGCAGCTCGTCGTCGGGGGCGTGCAGCGACAACGCCAGCGTGACGTTGAGCTTTTCGTCGGCCAGTTTCTCCATCGCGGGCACCAGGCCGACCGTCGAGACGGTGACGGAGCGCTGGGAGATGCCCAGGCCGTCGGGCGACGGGTCAGTGATGCGGCGTACCGCGCCGACGACCGCCTTGTAGTTGGCCAGCGGCTCCCCCATGCCCATGAAGACGATGTTGCTGACCCGGCCGGGTCCGCCCGGGATCTCACCGCGATGCAGCGCCCGGGAGCCCGCGACGACCTGTTCGACGATCTCGGCCGTGGACAGATTGCGGGTGAGACCCGCCTGGCCGGTGGCACAGAACGGGCAGTTCATGCCGCAGCCGGCCTGGGACGACACGCACACGGTGGCGCGGTCCGGATAGCGCATCAGCACCGACTCGACGAGTGTGCCGTCGAAGAGCTTCCACAACGTCTTGCGGGTCGCCCCGTCGTCGCAGGCGATCTCGCGCACCGAAGTGATCAGCCGCGGCATGAGCTCGTCGGCCAGCCGCTCCCGCAGTGCGGCGGGCATGTCGGACCACTGCGCCGGGTCGTCCGCGAGCCGGGCGAAGTAGTGGCGCGAGAGCTGATTGGCCCGGAAGGCCTTCTCGCCGAGTGAGGCGACGGCTTCGCGGCGCTCGGCGGGCGACAGGTCGGCGAGGTGGCGCGGCGGCTTGGCACGGCGCGGGGCAGCGAAAGTGAGCTCTCCAGGCTTGGGCATGATGCGTCCAGTGTCTCAGGTCCGCACACCTGCCCGGTGACGTGCAAAGCCCGACGGACCTCGGACGGTCCGCCGGGCTCGGTAGGCCCGCGCAGCAGCGTGGTCGGGAGTTCGGGACGACCGCTACAGGTAGAGCTCCAGCAACAGCCACACGACGGGCGCGGAGGCGACCAGCGAGTCGAGCCGGTCCATCAGGCCTCCGTGGCCGGGGAGCAGGTCGCCCATGTCCTTCACCCCGATGTCGCGCTTGATCATGGACTCGACCAGGTCGCCGACCGCGGCGGTCGCGGCGACCGCGGCGCCGAGGAGCGCCCCCTGCCACCACTGGCCGTCCAGCATGAGCGTGAGGCACAACGCGCCTGCCAGCGCACACGTGACGACCGCGCCGGCGAACCCCTCCCAGGTCTTGCCCGGGCTGATCGTCGGCGCCATCTTGTGTCTGCCGAAACTCACGCCGGCCGCATAGGCGCCGGTGTCGCTGCACACGACGACGATCATGAACGCGAGGACACGCTTGGCGCCGTCGTCGGCAGCCAGCATCAAAACCGCGAATCCGGCGAGGAAGGGCAGGTAGAACGCCGCGAAGACGCCGGTGGCCACATCGCGGAGGTAGTTCTCGGGGCCCTCGGTCATGCGCCACACCATCACCGCGAGCGCGGTGAGCGCGGCGGCGATGACCAACCCCTCGGGGCCGTGCTCGTACGCGGCGATCTGCATCGCGACGGCACCGGCAGCAAGCGGGACCAGGGGCAGCCGGACCGTGCCGCGCGCCTCGTCCGCGCGACCCAGCGCGCCGGAGAACTCCCACAGGCCGACGAGCACTGCCGCGAGCACGATGCCCACGAACAGCACGGGCACGGTGAGCAGTGAACCGACGATCGCCCCGCCCAGGAGCAGTGCGACGCCGATGGCGGCGGGCAGATTGCGGCCGGCCCGGCTCTTCCTGGGGGCGTCGGAAGCGCCGCTCACCGGACGGTCCGCGGCAGGTCCGACGGAATCCGGCCCGGCGTCTTCCGGCTCCGGCCGCACACCGGGGTCGACGACCGGCAGATACACGGTGTGCCCGCCGTCATCCGCAGCCTCGTGGTCCTCGCCGTAATGGTCGCCGTAGTCGCGGCCGGTCGCGATTGGGGTCGCACCCGACAGGTCTACCCCGTCGGTCTCGTCCGGGTGCTGCTGCGCCCGAGTGGAACCGGTGTCGTACCCCGGCCAGGCGCCACCGTCGCCCTGGGGTGGTCCCTCGGCGGCGACCATGCCGGGCGCCTCGGCAGGCGTCACCGGAATCACCTGGGTGCGCAGCGCGTCCGCTTCCGGTGTCGTGTGCGGGCCCGGCGCCTGCAGGGCCTGGCCCGCCCACGGGTCGTACGGTTCGAACGGGCCGAGCCCGGAACGCCGATCGGGCTCCGAGGCGCCGCCCCAGGTGGAGTTGTTCATCAGACCTCGAGCAGCTCGGCTTCCTTGTGCTTCAGCAGCTCGTCCACCTGGACGACGTAGCGGTGGGTGAGGTCGTCGAGCTCCTTCTCCGCGCGGCGGACATCGTCTTCGCCCGACTCGCCGTCCTTGACGAGCTTGTCGAGCGTCTCCTTGGCCTTGCGTCGCACGCTGCGGATGGAGATGCGGGAGTCCTCGGCCTTGCCGCGCGCGACCTTGATGAACTCCTTGCGGCGTTCCTCGGTGAGCTGCGGGAAAACAACGCGGATGACCTTGCCGTCGTCGGTCGGGTTCACACCGAGGTCCGAGTCGCGGATCGCCTTGATGATCGCGTTCGTGGACCCCTTGTCGAACGGCGTCACGAGCACCATGCGGGGCTCGGGCACCGTGAACGAGGCGAGCTGGTTCACCGGTGTCATGGCGCCGTAGTAGTCGACGACGATCTTGGCGAACATCGCCGGAGTCGCGCGCCCGGTGCGGATCGCCGCGAAGTCGTCCTTCGCGACCGATACGGCCTTCTCCATCTTCTCCTCGGCTTCGAGGAGGGTTTCATCGATCACGTCTCGGCTCCTGTCCCGGTCCGGTGTCGCCGTGGATCAGCCGTTGGTACGGCTGATCAGGGTGCCGATCTTCTCACCCCGCACGGCCCGGGCGATGTTGCCCTCGACCAGCAGGTTGAACACGACGATCGGCAGTCGGTTGTCCATGCACAGGCTGATGGCCGTGGCGTCGGCGACCTTCAGCTCACGGGCGAGCACTTCGGCGTGGTCCAGGCTGTCGAACAGGACCGCGTCGGGGTTGGTCTTCGGGTCCGAGTCGTACACACCATCCACGCCCTTGGCCATGAGGATGGCCGACGCGTCGATCTCCAGAGCCCGTTGTGCGGCGGTGGTGTCCGTGGAGAAGTACGGCATCCCCATACCCGCGCCGAAGATCACCACGCGGCCCTTCTCCAGGTGCCGGATCGCGCGGCGCGGAATGTACGGTTCCGCGACTTGGCCCATGGTGATGGCGGTCTGCACACGTGTCTCGATGCCCAGCTTCTCCAGGAAGTCCTGGAGTGCGAGGCAGTTCATGACGGTGCCGAGCATGCCCATGTAGTCCGAGCGCGCGCGGTCCATGCCGCGCACCTGCAGCTCGGCGCCGCGGAAGAAATTGCCGCCGCCGATGACCACGGCGACCTCGGTGCCGAGGCGTACCACCTCGGCGATCTGGCGGGCGATCCCCTGGACCACGTCGGGATCGACGCCGAGGCCGCCGCCTCCGGCGAAGGCCTCGCCGGAGAGCTTGAGCAGCACGCGGCGCCGGTACACCTGCGGGTCGACCTCGTCGGACGACGAGGGGGCCTCCCCCGTTTCGGTTTCCGGCACGGGTCCCTCCACGGAAGTGGCCTCCTCGTCGCTTCCCGGCGCCCCGGGGTCGGAGGGTCCGACCCCGGCCGCCTGTTCACCGCTCATGGTGCTGTGCCTCAGGCGCTGCGGGGCCGGACTCGCTGCCGGCCCCGTCGCGGGGTCGGTCAGACGCCGACCTTGATGCGGGCGAAGCGCTTGAGGCTGACGCCCGCCTCGTCGAGGACCTTCTTGACGGTCTTCTTGTTGTCCTTCGCGGAAGGCTGCTCCAGGACGACGTTCTCCTTGTAGAAGCCCGTCACCCGGCCTTCGACGATTTTCGTGAGCGCGGCCTCCGGCTTGCCTTCCTCGCGGGCGGCGGCCTCGGCGACCTTGCGCTCGTTCTCGACGATCTCCGCCGGGACGTCCTCGCGGGTCAGGTAGGTGGGGGCGAACGCCGCGATGTGCTGCGCGATGTCCTTGGCGACCTCGGCGTTCTCGCCGGAGAGCTCGACCAGCACGCCGATCTGCGGGGGCAGGTCGGGGCTGGTCTTGTGCAGGTACGCGGCGACGTAGCCGTCGGCGAACTGCGCGAAGCGGTCCAGGACGATCTTCTCGCCGAGGGTCGCGTTGGCCTCGTCCACGTACTCGCGGACGGTCTTGCCCGCCTCGATCTCGCTCGCGAGCAGGGCGTCGAGGTCGGCGGGCGAGGTCTTGGCGACGTGCTCGGCGATGGTGTTGGCGACGGCGATGAACTTGTCACCCTTGGCGACGAAGTCGGTCTCGCACTTGAGCTCGACCAGCACGCCGGCCTTGTTGCCGTCCAGGATGGCGACGACCGCGCCGTTCGAGGCCGAGCGGCCCTCGCGCTTGGTGACGCCCTTCTGACCCTTGACGCGCAGGATCTCGACGGCCTTGTCCAGGTCGCCGTTCGCCTCTTCGAGCGCCTTCTTGCAGTCCATCATGCCGGCGGCGGTGAGCTCGCGGAGCTTCTTGACGTCCGCGGCGGTGAAGTTCGCCATTGTCAGATCTCTTCTTCTCGCGTGTCGTCTCGCGGTGGTCTTCGGATGATGCGCGGGGCGCTTCGCCCACCCCCGGGTCGCGGAGACGGGTGCCGGCCGCCCGCACGTACGCGAGGGGTACGCGCGGACTCCGGCGTACCCCCCGCTTTACGGCGTCAGGACTGCTCGGGCTCGGCGGCCTTCTCGGGCTCCGCCGCGGGGGCCTCGGGCGCGGCGGGGGCCTCGGGTGCGGCGGCTTCGGCGGCGGGGGCCTCGTCGGCCTTCTTCTCGCCCTGGAGCTGCTCCAGCTCCCACTCGGCGAGCGGCTCGCCGGCGGCGACCTCGGGGGCCTTGGTGTCGGCCTGCGAAGCACCGGCGCGCGCCATCAGGCCGTCGGCGACGGCGTCGGCGATCACGCGGGTGAGAAGCGTGACGGAGCGGATCGCGTCGTCGTTGCCGGGGATCTTGTAGTCGACCTCGTCGGGGTCGCAGTTGGTGTCCAGGATCGCGACGACCGGGATGTTGAGCTTGCGGGCCTCGCCGACGCCGATGTGCTCCTTCTTGGTGTCGACGATCCACACCGCCGAGGGCACGCGCTGCATGTCGCGGATGCCGCCGAGGGTCTTGTCGAGCTTGTCCTTCTCGCGCTTGAGGACCAGGAGCTCCTTCTTCGTCATGCCCGAGCCGGCCACGTCGTCGAAGTCGATCTCCTCAAGCTCCTTCAGGCGCTGGAGGCGCTTGTGGACGGTCGAGAAGTTGGTGAGCATGCCGCCCAGCCAGCGCTGGTTGACGTAGGGCATGCCGACCCGGGTCGCCTGCTCGGCGATGGCCTCCTGCGCCTGCTTCTTGGTGCCGACGAAGAGGACGGTGCCGCCGTGCGCGACGGTCTCCTTGACGAACTCGTAGGCGCGGTCGATGTAGCCGAGCGACTGCATCAGGTCGATGATGTAGATGCCGTTGCGCTCGGTGAAGATGAAGCGCTTCATCTTCGGGTTCCAGCGGCGGGTCTGGTGCCCGAAGTGGACGCCGCTCTCCAGCAGCTCCCGCATCGTGACGACGGCCATGGCCGTACTCCTTGTGATACGCCCCGCGAACGCGCCGGGGGCCTGCTCGGTTGTCCGCGCCGACGGGTGCCGGCGCGCCTGACGCCCGTGACACCGTGCCGGGGGACGGCCCCCGGACCGAGACGTGCCCCACGGGTCCGTCGTCGGTTCTCCCGCCGTCACGACGTGACCGGGGATCGCCGGAGGGCCCGAAGGTGGGCGTGCGAAGTCGACCCGGAGGTCCGGGCCGCTGTCGGAAGTGTACGGGACCTGGCCACCGGGCGGCCAACCACCGACTGCCGAGCGCGATCAGGGCTTCGACAGGGATCGGAACCGAGGCCGGACGGCGTCGGCCACTGCACCGGATGCGTTCCCTTTTTTCCACAGGAACGACGTCGCGAAAACGTTTCTCCACAGATTTTGGGCCCGATGTCGGAGCGCTTGCGGAATCCGGCGCATGCTCGATGCCATGACTCACTCGCAGCTCTCCCAAAGCTCAGGCCACTCCGGCATCCGCAGTCTCGCAAGCACCGAGCGCGGCATCCACGACGCGCGGCTCGGTGCGCGGTTCACGGACATCCGCACCCGCGCCCCTGCTCTGGCGGCGCTCTTGGCGTGCGCGCTTGCCGCGTCCTGGGCCGCGCTCCCGGCATTGGGAGCGCCTGCTCCGGGCGCGGATCCACCGACAGGTCCGTCAACGGCTACACAGCGTTGGGTGTGGCCGCTGAGCCCTCCGCCGGTTCCCGTGCGTCCGTTCGCGCCTCCCGAGCAAGACTGGCAGCCGGGTCACCGCGGTGTGGACCTGGCCGGAGCAGTCGGCCAATCGGTGCTTTCCGCCGGCGCGGGAGTCGTCGAGTTCAGCGGGAGCGTCGCGGGGAAGGGCGTGGTGACCGTGCGCCACGGGCACCTGGTCACCACGTACGAGCCGGTGAACGCGGCGGTCGGGGTCGGTGACCCGGTGGCCCCGGGGACGGTGCTCGGCACCCTGGCCGCACAGCCGTCGCATTGCGCGGAGCCGTGTTTGCACTGGGGTCTGCTCGACCGGCCGCCGGGAGCGGCCGCCGGTGAGCCGGACTACCGCGATCCGCTTTCCCTGCTGCGCGGATTCGAAGTCCGCTTGTATCCGCCGCACGGCCCGCTGCCCTCGCTGCCGCTTCCAGCCGGAGCGAAAGCGCGGGCCGGACGAGGCGGCTCAGCCTCCGACCGACGGGGCGCTGTCGGCGGTGTCCGGCATCTGTGCGGCCGCCGGACCAGTCGGCTGGGCGGTGTCCTGCGTGTGGTCTGTGCCCGGCTCCTGCTCCGCGGCGGGCCGGACAGCCGCCACACCACCGAGTACGAGGCTCAGGGTCGCCGCGGTGACCTCGGCGCTGTCCGCTCCGCACTCGATACGCCGGACCGCCGCGTCGACCATGCCCTGCACGAGCGAGGCGACGAGCATCGGATCCGGATGCCCGAGGTCCGCGAGCGCGCTGACGACCAGTTCGACGATGCGGCCGTGGGCGGCTCGTATCCGCTCACGGGCGTTGGCGTCGAGTTCGCCGGTGGAGATCGCCACGACGACGCGGTGGGTGCGGTCGCCGACCAGTTCGAGCTGGCGGTTCACGTACGCGGCGATCTTGTCGGCCGGGTCGTCGCTAGCCGCCATGGCGTCCTCGACCTCGGCGACCCAGGCCGGCAGGTCGACCGCGCACAGCTCCTCGACGACGGCGGCGCGCGAACGGAAGTACTCGTACACGGAGGACCGGGCCAGGCCGGTGCGCTCGGCGAGGGCCGGGAACGTCAGCGCGGCGAATCCGCCCTCGTCGAGAAGCGCACGGGCGGCATCGAGCAGCGCGGCGTGTTGCATCGCGCGGTGCTCGGCGACGGAGGCGGCGCGTATCTTCGGCACGGCATCACTGTAGAGCGTCCCCGCAGCGGTGATTCAAGACCGCTGCGGGCGGCGGCACACGGCCGGCGGCGACGTATCCGGCAGCACCTGCGGGCCTCAGCGGGTGTCACCACCACCGCGTTGCGCGGCGTCCGCGAGCACGACCGCGCGGCCCGCCTCCAGGCGTGCGACGGGCAGCCGGAAGGGCGAGCAGGAGACGTAGTCCAACCCGGTGTCGTGGAAGAAACGCACCGACTCGGGGTCGCCCCCGTGCTCACCACACACGCCCAGCGAGATGTCCGGTCTGGTCGCACGGCCCTCGCCGACGGCCAGGGCGACCAAGCGGCCGACCCCATCGCCGTCGAGGGTTTCGAAGGGCGAGACGCGGAAGACGCCCGCGTCCAGGTATGGCGTGAAGAACGACGCTTCGACGTCGTCGCGCGAGAATCCCCAGGTGGTCTGGGTGAGGTCGTTGGTGCCGAAGGAGAAGAAGTCCGCGGCCTCGGCGATCCGGCCGGCTGTGAGCGCGGCGCGCGGCAGTTCGATCATCGTGCCCACCGGCAGGTCGACGTCGACCCCGGTCTCGCGCGTCACGGCGGCGAAGACCGCCGCCGCCTCGTCCCGGACGATCTGCAGTTCCCGGACGTCGCCGACCAACGGGACCATGACCTCGGCATGCGGCATCCCTCCGGCGCGCACGCGCTCGACGGTGGCCTCGGCGATCGCGCGGACCTGCATCGCGAACAGCCCGGGGATCACGAGCCCGAGGCGCACGCCGCGAAGCCCGAGCATGGGGTTCTGCTCGTGCAGACGACGCACCGCCCCCAGAAGGGCGGCGTCGTCGGCGGCCTCGTCACCGCGGGCCTCGGCAAGCGCGACGCGGACCGAGAGATCGGTGAGGTCGGGCAGGAATTCGTGCAAGGGCGGGTCGAGCAGCCTGATCGTCACCGGCAGACCGTCCATCGCGGCCAACACTTCGGCGAAGTCCTGCCGTTGGAGGGGCAGGAGGACGTCCAGTGCGGCGGCTCGGCCGTCGTCGGTATCGGCGAGCACGAGGCGTTCGACGTACTTGCGACGGTCGCCGAGGAACATGTGCTCGGTACGCAGCAGTCCGATGCCCTGGGCGCCGAAGCGCAGTGCGCGTGCGGCGTCGTCGGCGGTGTCGGCGTTGGCGCGGACGCGCATTCGGCGCCTTCGGTCGGCATGCGACACGATCCGGTGCACCGCGGCGATGAGTTCGTCGGCGTCGTCGTGGGGCGTGGTGCGTTCCTCGAAGTAGTCGGCGACCGCGGACGGCACCACGGGAGCCTCGCCGAGGTAGACGCATCCGGTCGAACCGTCCACCGAGATGACGTCTCCCTCGGAGACCTCGACACCGTCCGGGGCGGTGAAGCGGCGACGCGTCGTGTCGACGTGCAGTGCCTCGGCCCCGCACACGCAGGTCTTGCCCATGCCTCGGGCGACGACTGCGGCGTGCGACGTCTTTCCCCCGCGGCTGGTGAGGATCCCTTCCGCGGCGACCATGCCGGCGAGGTCGTCCGGGTTGGTCTCGCGCCGGACCAGGATCACCCGCTCTCCGTTGTGCGCCCACTCGACCGCGGTCGCCTGGTCGAAGACGGCCTTTCCGACCGCGGCTCCCGGGGACGCGGCAATCCCGCGCGCGATGGGCCGCAGCCGGCCGGCACCCGTCCCGTCGTCGGCGAAGCGCGGGAACATCAGTTGGGCGAGTTGCGAGCCCGTGACGCGGCGCAGGGCTTCGTCGTCGTCGATCAGCCCTTGCTCGGCGAGCTGCGCGGCGATGCGGAACGCCGCCTCGGCGGTGCGCTTGCCGACCCGCGTCTGCAGCATCCACAAGGTGCCGCGCTCGATCGTGAACTCGATGTCGCAAAGGTCCCGGTAGTGGTCCTCCAGGACGCCCATGATCTCCAGGAGCCGGTCGTAGGACCGCTTGTCGAGGCGTTCGAGATCGGCGAGCGGGACGGTGTTGCGGATGCCCGCGACGACGTCCTCCCCTTGCGCGTTGGCGAGGTAATCGCCGTACACCCCGGGTTTGCCGGACGCGGGATCCCGCGTGAAGGCCACTCCGGTTCCGGAGTCGGCCCCCAGGTTGCCGAACACCATGGCAACGATGTTGACCGCGGTGCCGAGGTCGTCGGGGATGCGCTCCTGTCGCCGGTACAGCCGGGCCCGGTCGCCGTTCCAGGACGCGAAAACCGCACGTACGGCCATGTCGAGCTGGGTTCGGGGGTCCTGGGGAAACTCCTGCCCGGCGGCCTCTGCGATGAGGCCCTTGTAGGTCGCGACCAGGCCGCGCAGATCCGCGGCGTCCAGGTCCAGGTCCGACGTCGCCCCCTTGGCGCGCTTCACCGCTTCGAGGCGCTCCTCGAAAAGGTCTCCGTCGACACCGAGCACCGTCTTCCCGAACATCTGGAGGAGGCGGCGGTACGAGTCCCACGCGAAGCGGTCGTCGCCGGCTTGCGCGGCGAGACCCGCCACGGAGGTGTCGGACAGCCCGATGTTCAGGACGGTGTCCATCATCCCGGGCATCGAGAACGCTGCTCCCGACCGCACCGACACCAGCAGCGGGTCGTCGGCCTGGCCCAGCCGTCGTCCCATGCGCACTTCGAGGGCCCGCAAGTGCTCCGCAATCTCGTCGCGGAGCCCGCGCGGCTCGTCACCGGTCGCGAGAAACGCGCGGCAGGCCTCGGTCGTGATGGTGAAACCCGGCGGCACGGGCAGACCGAGGTTGGCCATCTCGGCAAGGTTCGCGCCTTTGCCGCCGAGCAGGTCCTTGAGGTCCTTGTTGCCTTCGGCGAAGGTGTAGACGAACTTGCGGGTGTTCGGCACGGGTTGCCCCCTCGCGCACGACGGAGGGCCGCGTGACCGCCGGTGACGAAGCCGAGGGAGGTGCGGCCCGACTGCGAACCAGCGGTTCGTACGGCCCGGTTGCCCTGATGGCCGGAGCGTACCCGCCGGGATCCGGTCGAGCACGCCACCCACCAGGATCAGGCCAAGTCCGCACGGCGGCACGTCGAGAAGCGCTGTGTTCACGCCGAACGGACGTGCGCGGCGGCCGAAGGGACGTGGGGGGGCCCGGTGCCGCGCCACGGGGGGCGCCATCCGCGACCGGCGGTCGCACTACGCCGAACGGACGTGCGCGGCGGCCGAAGGGACGTGCGCGACCCCGGTGCCGCGCCACGGGGGGCGCCATCCGCGACCGGCGGTCGCACTACGCCGAACGGACGTGCGCGGGCCGATGCCGCGAAGGCCCGCCCCGCCGCCCCCGGTCAGCCGGGCCGGCCCTGGCGGCGCCGAGTGCGGTGCGCCGCAGATCGCAATCCTCGGCGAGCTTGCCGTCGTCGGCCGCACACCGCCTGCCTTTGTGGGTGACACCGGGCTGCGCTGCGCGGCGATGCCGACGACCGAAAGGGGGAGGCGGGGCGGGGCAGTCAGCCGCCGGAGTGGTCCAGTTCCGCGTCGGTCGGGGGAACGGCGCACTCTGGATCGTCGAGCCAGCCTTCGGGGAGGACGACCTTCTTCCCGCCGGCGGTGCGACCGCGCGGGCCGTCGGCGCCGATGGGCCACGGCTGGTCCAGCCGAAGCCCGGCGATGAGCTCGTCGAGCTGGGCGAGGTTGCCGACCATGGCCAGGCCGCGACGCATCTCGGAGCCGACGGAGAAGCCTTTCGTGTACCACGCGACGTGCTTGCGGAAGTCGGTGACGCCGCGCTCCTCGCCCATCCAGGCGCCGAGGAGCTCGGCGTGGCGGCGCATGACCCCGGTCACCTCGCGCAATGAGGGGCGGGCTCGCTCGCCGCTGCCCTCGAAGACCGACACCAGGTCACGGAAGAGCCACGGCCGGCCGAGGCAGCCGCGGCCGACCACGACTCCGTCGCAACCGGTCTCACGCAGCATGCGCAGCGCGTCGTCGGCGTCCCAGATGTCGCCGTTGCCCAGGACGGGGATGTCGACGGCTTGCTTCAGCCGTGCGATCGACGACCAGTCGGCGGTACCGCCGTAGTGCTGTTGTGCGGTGCGGCCGTGCAGGGCCACCCAGGTGACGCCTTCATCCTGCGCGATGCGGCCGGCATCGAGGTAGGTCAGGTGGTCGTCGTCGATGCCTTTGCGCATCTTCATCGTGACCGGGAGGTGCCGGGCGTTCTTGACCGCGGAGCGCAGGATGTCGCGCAGCAGGTTGCGCTTGTAGGGCAGGGCCGAGCCGCCACCCTTGCGGGTGACCTTGGGCACCGGGCAACCGAAGTTGAGGTCGACGTGGTCGGCGAGATCCTCGTCGACGATCATCGCGACGGCGCGGCCGACGACGTCGGGGTGGACGCCGTACAACTGGATGCTGCGGGGGCGTTCCGTCTCGGCGAAGCGGATGAGGCGCATGGTCTTGTCGTCCCGCTCGACGAGCGCCCGGGTGGTGATCATCTCGCTGACGTACAGCCCCGCAGGGCGCGCGTGGGTGACGGCCTCGGCCTGCTCCTGACACAGCGTCCGGAAGGGGGCGTTGGTGATCCCGGCCATCGGCGCGAGGACGACCGGGGGCCACACCTGGACGGGGCCGAGGCGCAGCGGCGCGAACTCCGCCGCCGGCGTGGTCGTCTCGGCGGCACGGGTGCCGGTCGGGGTCATGACGGATCGCTCCAGGTCGGGGACGGCGGATCGGACCATTGTCCCGCATCGGGTGCGCGGGGCTTTCGCCTTGTGAGGACGGCAGTGCTCGGCCTGCTTGCCGTGGCCTGGTTGTGCTCAGTTGGAGAAAAACCATTGGCGGGACGTTGTTCCGCGCTGTCACGATGCGTTCGCGCAGAGCGGCGGCCGATGCCGTGCGGCTCGTGATCGGCAAGTTCGCTCGGGGAGGAACCTCATGGATGTCGACGCACGCACCGAGACGGAGCACGACAGCCCTTCGGGGCAATCGGAGGAGCCTCGCGACCTCGCGGGTCTGCTCGCCTTGGCCGCCACGGGCCGACGGCTGAAATTCCTGCACTTCTGGGGCCACAAGCCACAGGCGGACGGATCGATCGGTGCGGGCTGCCTGAGCCAGTGGTGGCCGTCGCCGTTCACGATGGACGGCGTCACCTATGCCACTGCGGAGCACTGGATGATGGCCGGTAAGGCACGCATGTTCGGTGACAAGGCAGCCGAGCAGCGGGCGATCGCCGCGGCGCATCCCAAGGCGGCGAAGGCGGTGGGCCGCCAGGTTCGCGGCTTCGACGAAGCGACGTGGGCGGCCGGCCGGTTCGAGCTCGTCGTGACGGGCAATGTCGCGAAGTTCGGTCAGGACGCGGCGTTGCGTGCGTTTTTGCTCGGCACGAACACCCGGATTCTCGTCGAGGCCAGCCCGATGGACCGCATCTGGGGCATCGGGCTGCGCGCCACCGACCCGAGGGCGGACGACCCGTCGCAGTGGCGCGGCCGGAACCTGCTGGGCTTCGCGCTCATGGAGGCCCGTGCCCGGTTGCGTGCCCAGGTGGCACCGGATCAGGCGGCCGACGTGTAAGGCGGCGGGCCGGGGCGGGCGTGCCGGTGAGCGGCGGAGGCGCACACCGGGTCGAGGATTCAGCGGTCGGCGGCCACCGGTGAGATCGAGTGGTTCGCGGTGATCGCGGTAAAGCGCGCTCGCCGCGCTTGACCGATCCCTGCGATACC
>NZ_JBPKBI010000002.1:389104-422476 GCF_051388935.1 Yinghuangia sp. YIM S10712 | reverse complement strand
CCCCCCCCCCCCCCCCCCCCCCCCCCCCCCCCCCCCCCCCCCCCCCCCCCCCCCCCCCCCCCCCCCCCCCCCCCCCCCCCCCCCCCCCCCCCCCCCCCGGGCCCGGGTTGCGTCGGCGTCAGCAGCCGATGAGGCGGGGTGCGAGGTAGTCGCGGACGCGGTCGAGAGAGACGCGCTCCTGGCCCATCGTGTCGCGGTCCCGGATGGTCACCGCGTTGTCTTCGAGGGTGTCGAAGTCCACGGTGATGCAGAACGGCGTGCCGATCTCGTCCTGGCGGCGGTAGCGGCGCCCGATCGCGCCCGCGTCGTCGAAGTCGACGTTCCAGTACTGCCGCAGGTCGGCGGCGAGGCCGCGGGCCTTGGGCGAGAGGTCGGTGTTGCGCGACAGCGGCAGGACCGCGGCCTTGACCGGGGCCAGGCGCGGGTCGAGGCGCATGACGACGCGCTTCTCCATGACCCCCTTGGCGTTCGGGGCCTCGTCCTCGTTGTAGGCGTCGATCATGAAGGCCAGCATGGCGCGGTTGACGCCCGCCGCCGGCTCGATGACGTACGGCATCCAGCGCTCCTTCGTCTCCTGGTCGAAGTACGAGAGGTCGTTGCCGGAGTGCTTGGAGTGCGTCGAGAGGTCGAAGTCGGTGCGGTTCGCCACGCCTTCGAGTTCGCCGAATTCGTTGCCGCCGAACTGGAAGCGGTACTCGATGTCCGCGGTCCGCTTCGAGTAGTGCGACAGCTTCTCCTTCGGGTGCTCGAAGAAGCGCATGTTCTCTTCGCGGAGGCCGAGGCCGACGTACCAGTTCCAGCGCTCCTGGAGCCAGTACTCGTGCCACGTCTCGTCTTCGCCCGGCTTGACGAAGAACTCCATCTCCATCTGCTCGAACTCACGCGTGCGGAAGATGAAGTTGCCCGGGGTGATCTCGTTGCGGAAGCTCTTGCCGATCTGCGCGATGCCGAACGGCGGCTTCTTGCGGGCGCTCTCCTGCACGAGCTTGTAGTTGACGAAGATGCCCTGAGCCGTCTCGGGCCGAAGGTACGCGCGGCCCGACTCGTCCTGGACCGGGCCGAGGTAGGTCTGGAGGAGCCCGTTGAACAGCTTGGGCTCGGTGAAGGCGCCCTTGGTGCCGCAGTTGGGACAGTTGAGGCCGGCGAGGCCATCGGCCGGCGGGCGGCCGTGCTTGGCCTCGTACGCCTCTTCCAGGTGGTCGGCGCGGAACCGCTTGTGGCACGAGGTGCACTCGGTCAGCGGGTCGACGAACGCCTCGACGTGCCCGGAGGCCTCCCAGACCTCGCGCGCGAGGATGACCGACGAGTCAAGGCCGACGATGTCGTCGCGCGAGGTGACCATCGAACGCCACCATTGGCGCTTGATGTTCTCCTTGAGCTCCACGCCGAGCGGCCCGTAATCCCAGGCAGCACGCTGACCGCCGTAGATCTCGCTGCACGGGTAGACGAACCCGCGGCGCTTGCTCAGTTGGACGATGGTGTCGATCTTGTCGGCGGCCACAATGCTCTCTTCGGTGCGACGATGCGGTCAGTGACGATGTCCGCACAGGGTACCGGCGTCGGCGGTGCGCGGCTCAATCCGATGGTTCCCTCATCGCACGGCCGCTGCCAATCCCGTTTCGGGACCTGTTTGCCCCCCGATCCACCCGGAATTGACAATCATTGTCAATTAAGTTGAGAATGATTGTCATGAAGATACGCCGATTCGGCCCTGTTGCCCTGCTCGCCGCTTCTGCGCTCGTCCTCAGCGCCTGCGGAGGCTCCGACGACGCAGGCGATACCTCCGGCAGCGGTCCGGTGGACGTGGTCGCGGCGTTCTATCCCCTCAAGTTCGTCACCGAGCAGGTCGGCGGTCCCGAGGTGACCATCACCAACCTGACCAAGGCCGGTGGCGAGCCGCACGACCTCGAACTGACGGCCAAGCAGGTGGCCGCGATCTCGGACTCCGACCTCGTCGTCTACCTCAAGGGCTTCCAGCCCGCCGTCGACGACGCCGTCGCGCAGAACAAGCCCGCTCACGTCGTCGACGCGGCGGTGCTCAGCCCTCTTGAGGAGCACGGTACCGAGGTCGAAGGCGAGGGCGAGGAGCACGGCCCCGAAGAGGGCGTGGAGCACAGCGAGGACGACGACCACAACCACTCGGTCGCCGATGGCGGCGACCCGCACTTGTGGCTCGACCCCACCCGCCTCGCGGCGGTGGCCACCGGTGTCGGCGAGACGCTGGCCGCCGCAGACCCGGCGCACGCGCAGGACTACCGCAACCGGGCCGCCGAACTGAAGGGCAGGCTCGACGTGCTGGACCAGGAGTTCAAGACCGGGCTCGCATCGTGTCAGCGCAAGGAGATCGTGACCAGTCACGCGGCGTTCGGCTACCTTGCCGAGCGGTACGGTCTCCACGAGATCGCCGTCAACGGCGTCAACCCGAAGTCCGAGCCGTCCCCCGCCCGCATCGCCGAACTCCAGCAGCTTGTGAAGGACACGGGCGTCACCACGATCTTCTTCGAGACCCTCGCTACCCCGAAGATCGCGGAGACCCTGGCCCGGGACACCGGTGTGTCCACCGCCGTCCTCGACCCCATCGAGGGAATCGAGGACGAGGCCAAGGCCGACTACTTCTCGGTGATGCGCGCGAACCTCGACGCACTGCGGAAGGCACTGGGATGCGCATGAGAGAAGCGAGCAGGTCCGGCGCCGCGAACAGCGTGCGCGAGAAGGGTCGCGGCGGCATCCCGACCCAGCCCGTCCGCCCGGGCAACCGCCCCGATGCGACGGTTCGCGACGCGTGCCAGGGTGAAAGCACGATGCCCGCCACCGACGCCTCCGCCACCCCGGTCGTCCGTCTGACCGGCGGAACCGCCGTGCTCGGCGGCCGGACCGTGCTGCGGGGCGTCGACCTGCGGGTCGCGCCCGGCGAGGTCGTGGCGCTGCTGGGCGCGAACGGCTCGGGCAAATCCACGCTGGTACGCACGCTGGTCGGCTTGGTGCCGCTCATCGGCGGGCGGATCGAGTTGTTCGGCACCCCCTTCACGAAGTTCCGGGACTGGTCACGCATCGGGTACGTCCCGCAGCGCACGACAGCCGCCGCGGGTGTGCCCGCGAGCGTCCGCGAAGTGGTCGCGTCCGGGCGCCTCACCCGCCGCAGGATGATGTTCCGGCTCGGCCGCGACGACCGGACCGCCGTCGACGAGGCGCTGGCGGCGGTCGGCATGCTCAAGCGCGCCGGAGACGGCATCAACCAGCTCTCCGGCGGCCAGCAGCAGCGCGTGCTCATCGCCCGCGCCCTGGCCCGCCGCCCCGATCTGCTGATCATGGACGAGCCGATGGCCGGTGTGGACCTCGCCAGCCAGGAAGTGCTCGCCGAAACGCTGCACCAGCAGCAGGAGCAGGGCCGTGCGGTCCTGCTGGTCCTGCACGAACTCGGGCCGCTGGAACCGCTCATCCACCGCGCCGTGGTCCTGCGCGACGGCTGCGTCTGCCACGACGGACCGCCTCCGCCGGCCACCGGCCAGCACGCACTGCCGGGCCACGACCACGTGCACCCGCACGCCGACGACCACCATGCCCGGGGCCTGCTGTCATGATCACCTTGCGCACGCCTCCGCGTGTGTCCGCACCTCCCCCCAGGACGCCGAAGTGAGCATGCTGGAGTACGAGTTCATGCAGCGCGCGCTGCTCGCCGCGCTGCTTGTCGGCATGACCGCCCCCGCGGTCGGCGTGTACCTCGTCCAGCGCAGGCAGGCGTTCATGGGCGACGGCATCGGCCACGTCGCCCTCACGGGGGTCGGCCTGGGACTCCTGCTCGGCAAGTCGCCGGTCCTCTTCGCAGTGCTCACCGCCGCCGCCGGCGCGATCGCGATCGAATTGATCCGCGAGCGCAGCAAGGTCAGCGGCGACGTCGCGCTCTCCGTGCTCTTCTACGGCGGCATCGCGGGCGGCGTGATGCTCGCCAGCCAGTCCGACAGCGGCGCGAACCTCGACGCCTACCTCTTCGGGCAACTGACCTCCGTCTCCCCCGAGGACATCCGCATCATCGTGGTCCTGGCGATCGCCGTGCTCGCGGTCACTCTCGGCCTGCGGCGGCCGCTCTTCACCGTGTGCCAGGACGAGGAGTTCGCCCGCGTCACGGGCCTGCCCGTCCGCGCGCTGAACCTCGTCATCGCGGTCACCGCGGCCGTCACCGTCACGGTGGCGATGCGCGTCGTGGGCCTGCTGCTGGTCAGCGCGCTGATGGTGGTCCCGGTCGCGATCGCGCAGCAACTGACACGCAACTTCGCGCTCACCGCGGCCGTGGCGATCGGCGTCGGCGTCGTCGTGTCGGTTTCCGGGACGAGCCTGACCTATTACGTCGATGCGCCCCCCGGCGCCACCATCGTGCTGCTCGCCATCGGGCTCTTCATCGTGGTCGGCGTGGCCGCCGCGCCACTGAACCGGCGCCGGGCCCGGCGTGCCGGATTCACCGCCATCGAGAACGATCTCCACGTGGCCGTCACCACACGCCCCGACGGAGAAGACGCCGCTTCCGGCACAATGTCCGGGACGAGCCGCACACGTGCGGCCGTCGAGGACGCCGAAGCCGTCGAGGAGGAGCCCCGGTGACCACCGCGAACAGCCCGGCCCGCGGCAGATCGACGCGCCAGCGCACCGCCGTGTCCAGCATCCTGGACGAGGTCGAGGACTTCCGCAGCGCGCAGGATCTGCACGATCTGCTCAAGCAGCGCGGTGAGTCGGTCGGGCTGACCACCGTCTACCGCACCCTCCAGGCCCTCGCCGACGCCGGCGAGGTCGACGTGCTGCGCACGCCGGAAGGCGAGGCGGTCTACCGCCGTTGCAGTCAGGGCCACCACCACCATCTCGTCTGCCGCGCGTGTGGCCGCACCGTGGAGGTCGAGGGCCCGGCAGTCGAGCGCTGGGCCGGACGCATCGCCGCCGAGCACGGCTTCACCGACGTCTCGCACGAGTTGGAGATCTTCGGGACGTGCGGTCCCTGCGCGCTCGCCGCGCGAGGATGACCCGGGAACGTGTTCGGGGCGGGTGTGCCCCGGGCACGGCGTGATTTCGGGAGTGCCGACAGAAGCCTTGAAAACCGGCGCGAGAACGCCGCGCACGCCGGCACCGAGGCAGGCGGTGCCGCCGTCGGCTCGCCGGGCGTCATCGGGCCCGGCTGATCCGAGCGAAGCGCCGCCACACGCGCTGCGAAGAACTCCCCGTCCCGAACGGCGACTTCGCGAGATCGGCCCGACGCCCGACCGGGGCGCCGGGCCGAGCGGCTTATTCGTACGGCTCCTTCGGCGTCGGAATGGTCTCCACACCGGTCGCGGTCAGGGCGGGAGTGGCGTTCTCCGATCCGGTCTCGCCGTTCTTGAGCCACGTACCGGTCACCGCCACCCACGTGTCGGTCGGCGGCGCCGGGACGCCGTGAATCTCCACCTTGCGGGCCACCGCATCGGCGGCGCAGCAACTGATGACCAGCCTGTTCACGTACCAGCTTCCGTTCTCACCCTGTGTCGCGAAGCCGGTCAGGCGGACGTTGCGGTCCTTCAGCGTCTCGGCGGTGTCCCAGACCGCGCGTACGCCGTAGTCGCCCAGGGTCATGTCGAGCGGGTCGCCGGGCGGCAGCTCCGGGAAGCCCGCGTCGACGGTCTTCGCGGCGGGTTTCGCGACGGTGGCCTCGGCGCGCTCGGCGGTGTAGGAGCCCAGCGCCGGCGGGGCGATGAGGAAGAGCGCCGCCACCGGCAGGCACAGGAGCCACGCCACGTGCGGGCCCTTGCTGTGGTCGTGACCGTGCGCGTCGTGACCGGTGTCATCGTGCGCGTCGTGGTCGTGCGCGTCGTGATCGTGTGCTTCCGGGTCGCCGTGGCCCGCTGTCGCCGCGCGTTCGTGCTTGCGCAGGATCCCGTCGCGCACCACCCCGACCGCGCCGAGAGCCAGCACGATGGCCCCTGAGGCGATCAACGCCGGACGCAGGCTCTCCTTGACGTAGCGCAGGTACGTCTCGCCGTCGAGCGAGATGCGCAGCAGGGCGGCGCCGATGAGGACGAGGACGATCGACTGGACGTCGCGCTTCACAGAAGCCACCACCCGATGACGACGCTGGTGAGCACCGCGACGACGAAGGTCGCGGTGGAGAAACGGATCGCGAAGGCCTTGCCGAACGTCCCGGACTGGAGGGCGATCAGCTTCACGTCGACCATCGGGCCGACGACCATGAAGGCGAGTTTGGCGGTCGACGAGAAGCCCGTGAGGCTGGCGGCGACGAATGCGTCGGCCTCGGAGCAAACCGCGAGGATCACCGCGAGGAACGCAAGCGCGATGATGCCGATCCACCAGTTGTCGGAGACCGCGTCGATGACGCTCTTCGGCACCGTGACGTTGAGCGTGGCCGCGGTGATCGCGCCGACCACCAGAAAGCCTCCGGCGTGCAGGAAGTCGTGCTGCATGCCAATACGGAAGTCCTCCCAGCGGGAGCCCGAGGGCGCCTGGCTGAAGCGCTTGGGGATGCGAAGCCATTCGGCCTTGCCGAACCGCACCCACAGCCAGCCCATGAAGACGGCCGTCGCGAGCGAGGCCACGAAGCGTGCGGCGACCATCTCGGGACGGCCGGGGAAGGCGACCGCGGTGGCGGTCATGACGATCGGGTTGATCGCGGGGGCGGACAGCAGGAAGGCGAGGGCCGCGGCGGGGGCCACGCCACGGGCCATGAGGCCGCCCGCGACCGGCACGGAGGCGCACTCGCAGCCGGGCAGCACCGCCCCCGCGGCGCCGGCGACCGGCACCGCCAGGGCCTGGTTGCGGGGAAGTGCCTTGGTGAACACCGAGGCCGGCACGAACGCGGTGATCGCCGCCGAGATGACCGTGCCGAGGACCAGGAACGGCAGCGCCTGCACGGCGATGGCGACGAAGACCGTGCTCCACGTCTGGACGGCCCGCGAATCGAGGCGGTCCGCGATCCATGACTGGCCGACCAGCAGCACCAGCAGGGCGAGCACGAAGAGTTCGAGCTGACCGGGACGCCATTTCCGGTCACCGGACGTCGCATGGTCTGCCGCGGGGGCGGACGGCGGGTCGGCGGTGGCGGGTGGCTGGCCCGGCGTGGGCAGGATCTGCTCGGACATGCCGTTCATGCTGGCACTCCCCCGGCGGTGCGACCGGTATCTGTCACCCACAGGCGAAGCGCTTTGCCTGCCGTTTACCGAAGTTTCGAGTCACTGTCGTTGCTCGGCGCTGCGGCCTTCACCACATTGGGCAGCGCACCGCCGTAGCGGCGGTCCCTGGCCACATAGGATTCGACGGCCTTCCACAGGTGCGTGCGATCGAAATCGGGCCACAGCACGTCGTCGAACACCATCTCGGCGTACGCGGACTGCCACAGCAGGAAGTTCGAGGTCCGCTGCTCGCCCGATGAGCGGATGAAGAGGTCGACGTCCGGCATATCCGGTTCGTCCAGGTAGGTCGCGAAGAGCTGTTCGTTGATCCGGTTCGGATCGACCTTGCCCGCTCGTACGTCCTCCGCGATGGCCGCGGCCGCGTCGACGATCTCGGCGCGCCCGCCGTAGTTGATGCACATCGCCAGCGTGAGGCGCGTGTTGTCCTTGGTCCGCTCCTCGGCGATCTCCAGCTCGCGGATCACGCTCTGCCACAGGCGCGGCCGACGCCCGCACCACCGGATGCGCACGCCCAGTTCGTCCATCTCGTCGATGCGCCGGTGGATGGTCTCGATGTTGAAGCCCATCAGGAAACGCACTTCTTCGGGCGAACGCTTCCAGTTCTCGGTGGAGAAGGCGTAAGCGGAGACGTACTCGACGCCGATCTGGGCCGCGCCCTCGACGACGTCGAAAAGCGACGCCTCGCCCGCGGTGTGGCCGTCCGTCCGCGCGAGCCCGCGCTCCTTGGCCCACCGCCCGTTGCCGTCCATCACCAGTGCCACGTGCCGGGGCACCGCGTCGCGCGGGAAGTCCGGCGGCTGCGCGCCCCCCGCGTGCGGCTTCGGGTCACGGTATTCGTGCGGCTGCCGGACGCCGACCCGCGCCGCCGGCTGCCGCGCCTTCCGGCGGAAGGATGGCAGCCACCACCGGCCGCGTGCCTGACTCACGATGATCGCTCCACCAGTCTCAACGAGCGGATACCCCGCTCCAGATGCCATTGCAGATACGCGGCCACCAGGCCGCTGCCCTCACGCCGATGCCGTGTCTCGCTCGCGTCGGCGCACGCCCAGTCCCCGGTCAGCAGCGCGCCGAGCAGGTCGAGGGTCTCGGGAGAGGGTACGACGGATCCGGCGGGCCGGCAGTCCCCGCATACCGCTCCGCCTCCCGCCACCGAGAAGAAGCGGTGCGGGCCGGTGAGCCCGCAGCGGGCGCAGTCGCCGAAACTCGGCGCGTATCCCGCGACGGCGAGCGACCGCAGCAGGAAGGCGTCCAGCACCAGCGCGGGTTCGTGCGACTTCGCGCCGAGAGTGCGCAACGCCCCGATCAGCAGCAGGTATTGCTGGAGCGCCGGCTCGCCTTCGTGGTCGGTGAGCCGCTCGGCGGTCTCCAGGATCGCGGTGCCGGCGGTGTACGAGGGGTAGTCCGAAACCAGCAAACCACCGTACGCCCCAAGGGTTTCCGCCTGTGTGATCACCGGCAGCCCGCGCCCGGGGAAATCGCTCCCCTTGACGAAGAACTGCACGTCCACGTGCGCGAAAGGCTCCACACGCGCGCCGAACTTCGATTTGGTCCGCCGCACCCCGCGCGCGACGGCACGTATGCGTCCGTGCCCGCGCGTCAGGAGCGTGATGATCCGGTCCGCCTCGCCCAGCTTCTGGGTGCGCAGCACGACGCCTTCGTCACGGTAGAGGCTCACCCGCGCCTCCCGCGGTGACGACGGCACCCGCCTGGTGCGCTGCGCTCACTCATGCCCCCCATTATCGACGGCCGTCTCCGACACCCGTGCCGCCGGTTCGCGGGGGGCGGTCACCGCGGTGTGTGCCCGGCCGCCTCGTCGAGGACCCGGTCGACCTCGGCGCGGGTCAGCCCGAGCCGCGCACCGGCGGACAACAGCATGTCCACTTCGAGGGTGCGGTACGGCCCGTCCGCCAGCGCCACATGGGCCGCCACCGCGATCAGGCGCACACGTCCTTCGTGTGCCAGGTGGTCGGCCAGCGCGTCGAGCACGGCGAGGGATTCGTACGACTCGTCGCCGCCGTGGGCGTACAAGTCGATGCTCAGCACCTCGTCGCCGTACGCGGTGACCCCGACCTCGCGCATCGCGGCAACCGCCGTGGCCCGGGCGGCCGGTGACGACTCGCCTCCGGCGATCAGCGCGCCGATCACGAGTGTCCGCGTGACCTCGCGCAGCATCTCGGTCAGCCGCCGCCCGGTCGGCACCGCCAGCACGCTGCGGTCGAACTTCCCCCCGCAGACCGCGCATTCGACGCTGCCGGGGGTCCGGGACAGCGGGAGCACGGGTATGTCGAAGACGACCAAGTGGCGCCTGCCGACGCCGAATTGGAAGCGCCGGTCACCGCCGCACTGCGGGCAGTGGAACTCCCCGGCCTCCAACACCTTCCGCAGATGACGGACACTCACGATGAGCACCATGGCGTGGCTCCCCTGCCCCCTCGGCCGCGACGCGCCAACGCGTTCCCCTGCCCGATGGTGACACAGTTTTCACGACCGGTCACGGGTTATTCACAGACAGCTACCGATGACTCCCGCGCGCCGGGACCGGAGGGATCAGCGGGGTTCAGGAGCCGGTCGGAAGGTGCACGCACGACGAAGCGGCGGCCCGTTCCCGGACCACCGCCTCGTTACCGCCTGATCGTCAGCTCGCGCCGCGCGCGGCCCGGTTCACCGCACTGACCACGGCCTTCAAAGACGCGCGCACGATGTTCTCGTCGACGCCGACGCCCCACAGCACCTGCCCGTCGACGGCGCATTCGACGTACGCCACCGCGCGGGCGTCCTCACCGCCGCTCATGGCGTGCTCGGTGTAGTCCAGCACCCGCACGTCGAAGCCGATGCCGCCCAGCGCGCGCACGAACGCGTCGATCGGACCGTTGCCGACCCCGTTCAGGGTCGTGGCGCCGCCGTCCACGGTCATCTCGACGGACAGCGCGTCCTTGTCGTTGTCGACCGACGACGTCTGGTGGGCCCGCAGCGCCAAGCGGCCCCACGGCGCGTCCGGCGTGGGCAGGTACTCGTCCTGGAACACCGCCCAGATCTGCGCCGGCGTGACCTCGCCGCCCTCGGCGTCGGTCTTGCCCTGGATGATCCGCGAGAACTCGATCTGCAGCCGCCGCGGCAGGTCCATCTTGTGGTCGGCCTTCATGACGTACGCGACGCCGCCCTTGCCGGACTGGCTGTTCACGCGGATGACCGCCTCGTACGTGCGGCCGACGTCCTTCGGGTCGATCGGCAGGTACGGCACGCCCCACATGATCTCGTCGCGCGTCTTGCCGGCCTCCGCGGCGTCCCGCTCCAGCGCCTCGAAGCCCTTCTTGATCGCGTCCTGGTGCGATCCGGAGAAGGCCGTGTAGACCAGGTCGCCTGCGTACGGGTGTCGCGGGTGCACCGGCAGTTGCGTGCAGTACTCGACCGTCCGGCGGATCTCGTCGATCTCGGAGAAGTCGATCATCGGGTCCACGCCCTGGCTGAACAGGTTCATGCCCAGTGTCACCAGATCGACGTTGCCGGTACGCTCGCCGTGCCCGAACAGGCAGCCCTCGACGCGGTCCGCCCCGGCCATGACGGCCAGCTCGGACGCCGCGACCGCCGCGCCCCGGTCGTTGTGCGGGTGCACGGACAGGGCGATGTGCTCGCGCCGCGTCAGATTGCGGCTCATCCACTCGATCTGGTCGGCGTACACGTTCGGAGTGGAACGCTCGATGGTGGCCGGCAGATTCAGCACGATCTCGCGGCCGTCCTCGGGCTGCCAGACGTCCATGACCGCTTCGCAGACCTCCAGCGCGAAGTCCAGCTCGGTGTCGATGAAGATCTCGGGCGAGTACTCGTAGCCGAACGCGGTCTCGGCGCCCAGGTGCTTCTCGGCAAAGCGCATCACGTGCTCGGTGCCTTCGACGGCGATCGCCTTGCACTGGTCGCGGTCGACGCCGAACACCACGCGGCGGAAGATCGGCGCGGTCGCGTTGTACAGGTGAACGGTCGCGCGCGGCGCCCCGACCAGGGACTCCACGGTCCGTTCGATCAGCTCTTCGCGGGCCTGCGTCAGCACCGAGATCGTGACGTCCTCGGGGACGACGCCCTCTTCGATGATGCTGCGGATGAAATCGAAATCGGTCTGCGAGGCTGCCGGGAAGCCGACCTCGATCTCCTTGTAGCCCATGCGTACCAGCAGGTCGAACATCGTCCTCTTGCGCGCCGGGCTCATCGGGTCGATCAGTGCCTGGTTGCCGTCGCGCAGGTCGGTGGACAGCCAGCGCGGCGCGGCGGTGATGGTCTTCGACGGCCACGTGCGGTCGGGCAGGTCGACGCCCTGAAAGGGCGCGTACTTGTGGATCGGCATGCCCGACGGCTTCTGCGTGACAGTGGCGGCCGTGATGGGCGTGGCGCGGTGATTGGAGGACATGCGGCGGGCTCCTGAAAGGAATGGCCGGGCGCTGCGGCTCGGCAACGCGTCGGCTGCTGTATCGGTGTCTTGGGGACTCGACTGGCGACTCGTGTGGCCGGCGCGTGCAACCCGTAACAGGCAATGCCTCAACCCCGCGGCGAGGGAGGCCGGCCCGTTCCGATCAGTTGGGCGAGCCCTCGCCGCGGCGGCTAAGAAGAAGCTGCCACTGACGCATGATGTCCGACACCCTACCGGACACGGTTCCCCGATGGCACATCGCCCCTGGTCCGAGCACTCGTGCGTGTGGAATACGCCACGTTTGACATGCCCTTTACGCGCCGTCGGGGGAGGATGGGGGACGGAGAGACACGGCGCCGCCTTCACCTCCCCTTGGAAGGCGGCGCCTTTCCATGCCCGTCGGGGCCTCTCGCGCCCACCGGCGAAGACGCAGGTCAGAAGCCCAGGCGACGAAGCTGCTTGGGATCGCGCTGCCAGTCCTTGGCCACCTTCACGTGCAGGTCCAGGTACACCGGTGTGCCGAGCAGCGCCTCGATCTGACGGCGGGCCCTCGTTCCGACGTCTTTCAGACGTGAGCCTTTCGCACCGATGACGATGGCCTTCTGGCTGGGGCGCTCGACGTACAGATAGGCGTGTACGTCCAGAAGCGGTTTGTCCGCGGGGCGGTCCTCACGCGGGATCATCTCCTCGATCACCACCGCCAGCGAGTGCGGCAACTCGTCGCGCACGCCTTCGAGCGCCGCCTCGCGGATCAGCTCGGCGGCCATGATCTGCTCGGGCTCGTCGGTCAGTTCGCCGCCGGGGTACAGCGGCGGCCCCTCCGGCAGCAGCCCCGCGAGGAGGTCGGCGGCCAGCTCGACCTGGTCGCCCGAGACCGCGGAGACCGGGATGATCTCGGCCCACTCGAACCCCGAGTCGGCGGCCATGCGCTGAACCGCGAGGAGTTGCTCGGCGAGCGTCTTCTTGTCCACGAGATCGGTCTTGGTGACGATCGCCACCTTGGGGGTCTTGCGGACCTCGGCGAGTTCCTTGGCGATGAACCGGTCACCCGGCCCGACCTTCTGGTCGGCGGGCAGGCAGAAACCGATGATGTCGACCTCGGCCCACGTCGTGCGCACCAGGTCGTTCAGGCGCTGGCCGAGCAGCGTACGCGGCTTGTGCAGGCCGGGGGTGTCGACCAGGACGAGCTGGGCGTCGGGCCGGTGCACGATGCCGCGCACGGTGTGCCGGGTGGTCTGCGGACGTCCCGAGGTGATCGCGACTTTGGTGCCCACGAGCGCGTTCGTCAGGGTGGACTTTCCGGCGTTGGGTCGGCCGACGAAGCAGGCGAAGCCGCTGCGGTGGCCTCGGACGTGTGTGCGGCCGGCCGGGTCGAACGCATCGGCGGGGTTGGGGCGATCACTCATGGGATGCATTCTCCCTCAGCGATCGCGGCGGCCCCTACGGCCGGGCGCTGTCGGCGGGGGCGGCGGCGCGACCGTGCCCCTGGCTTGGCAGCCTCGCGGCGGCCTTCGCCTTGTCGTGGCGCTCCGCGCGGGCCCAGAGGCGCCGCCCGACGATGCGCCACAGCACCCACATCGTCGCAGATGTCGGTGAACACATGCGCCCAGTGGCCGATCAGCAGCCCGAGTGCCCAGGCCCGGCTCTTCGTCAGCCACAGCACGATCAGCGCGACGACGACGCCGTAGAACAGCGAGTGCGTGAATCCGACGCCCGGCCAACCCCGGTGATACAGATGGGGGTTCTCCGGGTGGAAGCTCACCCCGAACGTGTCGAAGCCGTAGACCGTGCCCTTGGTGATCATGTCGGGCCAGAAACAGCCGAGCAGGATCGCCAGGAACGACACCTTCGTCTTGATGTGCTTCTGGAGGACGTAGCTCTCCAGCTCGTGTGCCGCCCAACTCACCCGGGCCCCCCGCTTCGGCCGCGCCGGACCTGGATCCGCCTGCCGATCCAGTGGACCGCCATGACGATGCACACGACGGTGAAGGGCCCGCGCGTCCAGGTGAGGACGTCGCGCTGCGTGAAGTAGCCGAACGCGACGAACGC
This sequence comes from Yinghuangia sp. YIM S10712, assembly GCF_051388935.1. Classification (NCBI taxonomy): domain Bacteria; kingdom Bacillati; phylum Actinomycetota; class Actinomycetes; order Kitasatosporales; family Streptomycetaceae; genus Yinghuangia; species Yinghuangia sp. YIM S10712. Next base: position 408,865 of record NZ_JBPKBI010000002.1, on the reverse strand, counting down.
GAGGGCGCCGACGGTGTACGCGACGATGTCGACCACGCCTTCGCGGACGTCCTCGGGCCGCGGTTCGCCGGATACCTCCGCTTCGGGTACGTCGGTCGCCTGGGCGGCCTTCGTGGGTTCGGACGCCCCGAACTTGCTTGCGGCACCTCCGTGTTCCGATACCGCAGAGGGGTCCGGTGCCTCGACGCGGCCGTCGGCTCTCGGCAACTTCGCCGAATCTTCCTCCGGTTCCGGTTCGGAGGCCCCCATACCGCCCCCAACTCAGTCCGGTGATACCGCCCGGTGTCCGATGCCTTCCCCCGGCGGACCCCTGGCGAACGAGGCGGATTCACAGGTTTCGTCGGTCGGCGGGGTGGGCCTCGCCGGTGTCAGGAGTCGACGACGGTGGAGACGGTTCCGTCCGGGGCGGCGAGCAGGATCGGAGTGCCGGCGCCGCCGAGGTCGCGTACCGCCGCGCGGTCGGCCGCCGCGAGTTCGGCGGACTCTCCGACGACGGCCGCGGCTTCCAGGCTGCGTGCGCCGCCTGCGACGGCCATGGCGACCGCGGTCTGGAGCGCGGTCAACTTCAACGATTCCAGGTCCACTGTCGAGGCGACGTAGGTGCGTCCGTTCTCGTCGCGCACCGCCGCGCCCTCGGCCGTCCGGTTCCGGGCCCGCGTGGAGCGCGCCAGTGTGACGATCTTGGCGTCCTCGGGGTCGACGGTTGTCCCGCTCATCGTGCCTGCCTCCTGCGTCATAGGGCGTCGGGGAAGATCCCCGGGCACAGTACAGCCGGACGGACCGGACGGCCGGGACACCGGGTCCCGGCCGTCCGGCTGCGCTGCGTCAGTTCCCGATCTCGCCGATCTTCCGGAGCTGGCCGGTGACGAACCGGGTCGGCTCGTCGGGCATTCCGTCGAGCGAGAACGCCATCACCATCATCCCGGTGGAACCCTGCAGCGAGACCACGTTGTTGGCGTAGGCCGCGACTTGGCCCTCGCTGAGGAATGTCAGGCGGTACGACACGCTGTCGGCTCCGTGTCGTCCCGTCCGTACGTCGGAGATCTCGTATCCGTACGAGTCGTTGCCGTTCGTCACTTCGAACGACGAGCACGCGCGCAGGGCCTTGACGTACGCGTCGAGCTTCCGCTTCAGAACATCATGGTCGTTGCTGACGAGACCGATCTGCACGTGGTCCTCGTCCTCGCCGTTGCTTCCGGTGCCGTCCTTGGTGTACCTGCGTTCGATCTCCGCTGCGGCGCCCTCGCTCATGTTGTCGCCGACGAGCACCTCACAGGCCGGGTCGGAAACCACGTCTTCCGGGTCGCTGCTCGGGTCGGGAACCCGGGCATCCCCCGCGGTGTAGCCGGCGGGGATCTCCTGTGACGTGAGCAGGGCATCGGTCAACTGCTCGGCGGTGGCGGGCGGACCGCCCTTGTCGGACGGCTTGTCGGAGGATTTGTCCGACGGCTTGTCGGACGAGACCGACGACGCGTTCTTCTCGTCGTCCGAACCGAATTCGCACGCGGTCGCGCCGGTCAACGCGAGTGCGAGCAACGGCACGGCGGCGAGCTTGGCCGTGCGCGACGAGCGCGACGTACGGCAGACGCGGGCAACACGAGCAGAGCGTGACATGGTGAAACGCACCTTGACCCCCCAGTCCGGTGGCGTGAACGACGCGGATGGACGGGCCGTACCCCCCTGGTCCGGCCCGCCGCGTCGTGCGATGCGATGAAGTTACCGGCCGAAAATGGGGCTGCCCACGCCTGTTACCGGGCCGGGACGCCGCCGTGACGCACCATTTGCGCTCACTCTTAGTGGGCTCGGCCGGCGTCGGCTCAGTCCGTGTCGGCGCGCTGTGTGTCGCGGGCGGTGCCGGTGCCGGTGTCCGGGTCGTCTTCTGCCTGGGGGGCACGCTCGACGACGATCGTGCCGACCTGGTTCCGGCGTCCGGAGGGGCGATCGGCGATCAGCCGCAGCCCTGCGACCTCGGCGGTGGCACCGGGGATCGGCACGCGTCCGAGCTGTTTGGCGAGGAGGCCCGCGACCGTCTCGACGTCCTCGTCGTCGAGTTCCAGTCCGAAGAGGTCACCGAGTTCGTCGACGGGCAGGCGCGCGGTGACGCGGAACCGGCCGTCGCCGAGATCCTCCACGGGGCTGGTCTCCCGGTCGTACTCGTCGGTGATCTCGCCGACGATCTCCTCCAGGATGTCCTCGATGGTCACCAGACCCGCGGTGCCGCCGTACTCGTCCACGACGATGACCATGTGGGTCCGGCTGGCCTGCATCTCGCGGAGCAGGTCGTCGGCGGGCTTGCTGTCCGGGACGAAGGTCGCCTGGCGCATGACCGACGCGACCGGCTCGTGCGCCCACCTGTCGTCGCCGCCGACGACGGCGTGTTCGGCGAGGTCCTTGAGGTAGACGATGCCGACGACGTCGTCCTCGTTCTCCCCGATGACCGGGATGCGCGAGTAGCCGCTGCGCAGCGCCAGGCGCAAGGCCTGGCGCACGGTCTTGTGCCGTTCGATGAAGACCATGTCGGGGCGCGGCACCATCACTTCGCGGACGATCGTGTCGCCGAGTTCGAGCACGGAGTGGAGCAGTTTGCGCTCCTCGTCCTCGATCAGAGACTCCCGTTCGGCCAGGTCGACGAACGCGCGAAGCTCGGCCTCGGAGGCGAACGGGCCCTCGCGGTAGCCCTTGCCGGGTGTGACCGCGTTGCCGATGAGGATCAGCAGTTGCGGCAGCGGACCGAGGACGCGCGCCAGCGCGATCAGCACCGGAGCCCCCGCGGTGCCCATGGCAATGGGGTGCTGGCGTCCGATCGTGCGCGGCGAGACGCCGACGACGACGTACGACACGACGACCATGACGCCGACCGACGCCAGGACCGCGCTCCACCTGCTGTCGAAAGCGTCGAGGAACACGACCGTGATCAGCACCGCCGCGGAGACCTCGCAGGCGACGCGGAGCAGCAGTGCGAGGTTGACGTAGCGCGCCGGATCCCGCACGACGGTCAGCAGGCGCTCGGCGCCGCGCCGGCCGCTGCGAACCAGCTCCTCGACGCGCGGACGGGAGATGCGCGCGAGGGCGGCCTCCAGGCACGCGAAGAACCCGGCGACGACGGTCAGGACGACCGCGCCGACGACGAACCGGAAGACCTCGTCAGAGGACACGTGGGCCCCCTGGCGCACCCTTGCCGCGGCTCATCCGCCGGCCGGTCCGGGGCCCGCCCCGGTGCCGTCCTCCCGGCGCTCTTGCCAGGCCCGCAGGATGTCGCCCTGCAGGCCGAACATCTCGCGCTCCTCGTCGGGCTCGGCGTGGTCGTAGCCGAGGAGGTGCAGGACACCGTGCACGGTGAGCATCTGCAGTTCGGCATCGGTCGAGTGCCCGGCGGTCTTGGCCTGCCGGGCCGCGACCTCCGGGCACAGGACCACGTCGCCGAGCAGGCCTTGCGGCGGGTCCTCGTGGTCCTTGCCGGGCCGCAGCTCGTCCATCGGAAAGGACATGACGTCGGTCGGCCCGGGCAGGTCCATCCACTGGATGTGGAGCTGCTCCATGGCCGCCTCGTCCACGATGACGACGGACAGCTCGGCGAGCGGGTGGATCCGCATGCGGTCGAGCGTGAAGCGGGCCACGTCCGCGATGCCGTGCTCGTCGAGCTCGTAGCCGGACTCGTTGGCGATGTCGATGGACATGGCCGTCAGTTCACATCCCGTTCCGCGTCGCCCGAGGTGGTGCTGTGGATCCGCCCGCGGCGCCCGCGGGTCTGGCGTACGTCGTCGCTCTGCCGCTCGGCGTCGTACCGCCCGTAGGCGTCCACGATCCGGCCGACGAGCTGGTGGCGTACGACGTCCTGGCTGCTGAGCCGGCAGAACTCGATGTCGTCGACACCGTCGAGGATGCGCTGCACCACCCGGAGCCCGCTCTCGGTGCCGTTGGGCAGGTCGACCTGCGTGACATCGCCGGTGACCACGACCTTCGAGCCGAAGCCGAGCCGAGTCAGGAACATCTTCATCTGCTCGGCAGAGGTGTTCTGCGCCTCGTCCAAAATGATGAACGCGTCATTCAGGGTTCTTCCGCGCATGTAGGCCAGGGGGGCAACCTCGATGGTGCCGGCGGCCATCAGACGCGGGATCGAGTCGGGGTCGATCATGTCGTGCAGGGCGTCGTAGAGCGGACGCAGGTACGGGTCGATCTTCTCGTACAGCGTGCCCGGGAGGAAGCCGAGGCGTTCGCCGGCCTCGACGGCGGGGCGCGTGAGGATGATGCGGTTGACCTGCTTCATCTGGAGTGCCTGGACGGCCTTGGCCATCGCCAGGTAGGTCTTGCCGGTGCCTGCCGGGCCGATGCCGAAGACGACCGTGTGCCGGTCGATCGCGTCCACGTAGCGCTTCTGATTGAGCGACTTGGGGCGGATGGTACGGCCGCGGTTGGAGAGGATGTTGAGGGTCAGCACCTCGGCGGGCGCCGCGTCGCCGCCGGAGCGGAGCATCGCGATGGAGCGCTCCACCGCTTCGGGGGTCAGGGGCTGGCCGGTGCGCAGGACGAGCATCATCTCGTCGAACAGGCGTTTGATGAGGTCGATGTCGTCGCGGGGGCCGGTCGTGTTGACCTCGTTGCCGCGCACGTGGATGTCCGCAGTGGGGAAGGCGTCCTCGATGACCCGGAGGATCGAGTCGCCCGAGCCGAGCAGTGCGACCATCGGGTGCTTCGCCGGGATCACGATCTTGACCTGCGCCTGCTCCGACGTCTCTGCGGATTCCGTGGAGTCCGCGGAACCGTTGGCCTCGGCGTTCCGGTCGGCGCCGCGAGCGTGTCGTGTGGAAGCCATGGGCGGCCTTACGGCCTGATCACGCCTACTTTCCGTTGCTCGGGTGATGGTTGTTTCCTGCGGCAATGGTAGCTCTTCGCCCTTGACGGGCTCGTGGTCTTTTCCGCCCGATGATCATGACTTCCCCGTCTCTCCCCGAGCGGACCGGAGCCGTTTCGGGACCGGGATGCGGTCGAGGTCGGCGGCGACCGCGATCTCACCGTCGAAGTGCTCGCGGGCCTCCGCGAGAAAGGCCTGCGGGTCGTTGTAGCGCTGCGAGAAGTGCGTCAGGACGAGCAGGCGCACGCCGGCGTCCCGGGCCGTTGCGGCGGCCTCGGCCGCGGTCATGTGGCCGTGTGTGCGCGCGAGGTCGGCCTCGGCGTCCAAGAACGTTGATTCGCACACGAACATGTCGGCGCCTTCGGCGAGTTCGGCGACGGCGTCGCAGCGGCGGGTGTCCATCACGAAGGCGACTCTTAGGCCCTTGTGTGGTTCGCTGACCTCGTCGAGGCGCACCACGCGGCCGTCGGCCTCGACGGCGCCCTCGCGTTGCAGGCGCCCCACGTCGGGGCCGGCGATGCCGAGTTCGCGCAGGCGTTCGGGCAGCATGCGGCGGCTGTCGGGTTCGACGAGCCGGAAGCCGTACGACTCGACCGGGTGGGAGAGGCGCCGCGCCTCCAAAGTGAGTTCCGGCAGGGGTACGGAGACACTGTCGCCGTCGAGCGGGTGTTCGTGCAGGACGGCTTCCTCGTGGAAGACGCTGGCATGGTGGAGCCGGTCGAAGAACCGCTGCCCGGAAGCCGGGAAGTACGCCGTGACGTCGTGCGCGACCCGGTCGAGGTTGATGCGCTGGATCACCCCGGGCAGTCCCAGGCAGTGGTCGCCGTGGAAGTGCGTGACGCAGATGCGGGTGATGTCGGACGCCGAGACTCCGGCGTACAGCATCTGGCGCTGGGTGCCTTCGCCCGGGTCGAAGAGCAGCCCTTCGCGGTCCCAGCGCAGCAGGTAGCCGTTGTGGTTGCGGTGCCGGGTCGGCGCCTGGCTGGCCGTGCCGAGGACGACGAGTTCGCGGGGTGACATGGCGACCATTGTGCGGACGCGGGAAGTCGGCCGCGCGGGGTTATTCGCCCGCCGAACGCGCCGGTACGCTCGCGCCATGGCCGAGGCGCGGATGCATCTGCTCGTCATCCACACGACGCGGGTCGCCGCGTGCGTCGACTTCTACACCGGGCTGGGCCTGGAGTTCACGCGCGAGCGGCACGGCGAGGGCCCGGAGCACCACGCGGCCGTCCTGGCCGACGGCGGCGTGTTCGAGATTTATCCGGCCACGCCGGCGCGCGTGACCGGGGCCGTACGCCTGGGCTTCACGGTGCACGGTGGTGCGCTGCCGCCGGGTCGGCACGTGGTCCGGGACCCGGACGGCAGAAACGTGGACGTCCGGTCCGTGTGACCGACGCGCCGCGTCGCGCGTGCGTTCCGGCTTATCCGGGCGGCCAGTTGAGGCCGCGGCCGCCGAGCAGGTGTGCGTGGACGTGGAATACCGTCTGCCCGGCCCCGGCGCCGGTGTTGAAGACCAGTCGGTATCCGTTCTCGTCGAGGCCCTCGTCGGCCGCGACGGCGGCCGCCTCGGCGAGGAGCGTGCCGGCCAACTCCGGCTCGATCACGCCCAGTTCGCCGGCGTTCTGGTAATGCGCGCGCGGGATAACCAGGATGTGGACGGGCGCCTGCGGGTTGATGTCGGCGAACGCGATGACGTCCTTCGTCTCGCGTACGACCGTGGCGGGGACGTCGCCCGCGACGATCTTGCAGAACAGGCAGTCCGCCTCGGGTTCCCCGGCCGCCATGTGTACCTCCTCGTGAGTCACGGTTCGGCGCGATGCTATCGGCCGGCGGGTCAGGCCCAGCGCCCCGAACGGGCCATGACCACAGAAGCCGCCGATACTCCCGCCGTGGACGTGCGCAGCACGGTCGGGCCGAGCCGGTAGGCCCCGGCCCCCGCCTCCGCGAACGCCGCCAGCTCCTCCGGCGCGACGCCGCCTTCCGGGCCCACCACCAGCACAAGGTCTCCCTCGCCGGGCACGTCCAGCGCCGCGAGCGGTTCGCTCGCCGCCTCGTGGAGAACACCGGCGAGCGCGGCCGTGCGAAGCAGTTGTGCGACCTGACGGGTCGTCATGAGCTCGGTGACCTCGGGCAGATGCACGCGCCGGGCCTGCTTGCCCGCCTCGCGGGCGGTCGCCCGCCACTTCGCCAGGGACTTGGCACCGCGGTCCCCCCGCCACTGCGTGACGCAGCGCGCGGCCGCCCACGGCACGATCACGTCGACGCCCACTTCGGTCATCGTCTCGACGGCGAGCTCGCCGCGGTCGCCCTTGGGCAACGCCTGCACGAGGACGAGACGCGGCGCGGGCGGCGGTTCCTCGGCGCGCTCAAGGACGTCGACGTGCAAGGTGTCCTTGCCCTCGACGACCGCGACCGTGCCGCGCACGGACAGGCCGTGCCCGTCGGTGAGCACGATGTCCTCGCCGACGGTGAGGCGGCGGACGGTGACGGCGTGCCGTCCCTCGGACCCGTCCAGCACGACCCTGCGACCGGTGCGCAGGGCCGGGTCGTCGCTGAGGAAGACGGGGGCGCTCATGAAGCACTCCGGTGGTTCGTACGGAAGTTCGCGTCCGCGGGACGAAGCCGCCCCGCGCCCCGGCCCTCGCGGCTACCGGCCGTTGAACGCGTCCTTCAAGCGGGAGAACAGCCCTTGCTGGCCCGGTGAGAACTGTCCCTGCGGGCGCTCCTCGGCGCGCAGCTTGGCGAGCCTGCGCAGCAGCTCCTCCTGCTCGGGGTCGAGCTTGGTCGGCGTCTGCACCTCGACGTGCACGATGAGGTCGCCTCTGCCGCCGCCGCGCAGGTGGGTGATGCCTCTGCCGTGCAGCGGGATCGACTGGCCGGACTGGGTGCCCGGTCGGATGTCGATCTCGGCGACGCCGTCCAGGGTCTCCAGCGGAACCTTGGTGCCCAGCGCCGCCGCGGTCATCGGGAGCGTCACCGTGCAGTGCAGGTCGTCGCCGCGCCGCTGGAAGGTGGGGTGCGGAACCTCGGAGATCTCGACGTAAAGGTCACCCGCGGGGCCGCCGCCCGGTCCGACCTCGCCTTCGCCGGCGAGCTGGATGCGGGTGCCGGAGTCGACGCCGGCCGGGATCTTGACGGTAAGTGTGCGCCGCGCCCGGACCCGCCCGTCGCCCGCGCACTCCGGGCACGGGCTCGGCACGACCGTGCCGAAGCCCTGGCACTGCGGACACGGCCGCGACGTCATGACCTGGCCGAGGAAGGACCGGGTGACCTGGCTGACCTCGCCGCGGCCACGGCACATGTCGCAGGTCTGGGCGGTGGTGCCGGGGGCCGCGCCCTCGCCGTTGCACGTGTTGCAGGTGACGGCGGTGTCGACCTGGATCTCCCGGGTCGTGCCGAACGCCGCCTCCTCCAACTGCACCTCGATGCGGATCATGGCGTCCTGGCCGCGCCGCGTCCGCGAGCGCGGTCCGCGCTGGCTGGCCTGGCCGAAGAACGCGTCCATGATGTCGCTGAAGCCGAAGCCCGCGCCGAAGCCGCCTCCGGCGCCGGCGGCCGGGTTCCCGAGCGGGTCGCCGCCGAGGTCGTACATCTGGCGCTTCTGCGGATCGGACAGGACCTCGTAGGCCGCGTTGATCTCCTTGAAGCGCTCCTGCGTCTTCGGGTCCGGATTCACATCCGGGTGAAGTTCGCGGGCCAGGCGGCGGAAGGCCTTCTTGATCTCCTCAGGCGTGGCATCGCGCCGAACACCCAGGACTTCGTAGTAATCAGTGGTCAACTACGACTCCGCGAGAATCTGTCCGACGTACCGTGCCACGGCGCGTACCGCTCCCATCGTTCCGGGGTAGTCCATCCTGGTCGGCCCGAGCACGCCGAGTTTGGCGAGGGCTTCGTCGCCGCTGCCGTACCCGACGGACACCACCGAGGTGGCGGCCAGCCCTTCGTGCATGTTCTCGTGCCCGATACGCACCACCATCGCCGGCTCGGTGGCCTCACCGAGCAGACGCAGGAGCACGACGTGCTCCTCCAGGGCTTCGAGCACCGGGCGGATCGTCATCGGGAAATCGGTGCCGAACCGGGTGAGGTTGGCGGTTCCCGCGAGGACGACTCGTTCTTCCTGCTGCTCCACCAGGGTATCGAGCAATGTGGCCAGGACGGTGGTGACGATCGGCCGGTCCTCGGCGGTGAAGGACTCGCCGAGGTCCTGGACGAGTTGCGCGACGTCGGCGAAGCGCTTGCCGACCACGATGCTGTTGATGCGGGCGCGCAGATCGGCGAGGAGGTTCTCGCCGACCGGTTCGGGGCCCTCGATGACGCGCTGCTCGACCCGGCCGGTGTTGGTGATGAGGACGAGCATGATCCGCGTCGGGGCGAGTGTGAGCAACTCGACGTGGCGGATCGTGGAGCGGGTCAGCGACGGGTACTGCACGACCGCGACCTGGTGGGTGAGCTGCGCGAGCAGGCGGACGGTGCGTCCCACGACGTCGTCGAGGTCGACGGCGCCGTCCAGGAAGAGCTGGATCGCACGGCGCTCCGGAGTGGAGAGGGGCTTGATCCCGGCGAGCCGGTCGACGAAGAGCCGGTAGCCCTTGTCGGTGGGTACGCGCCCCGCGCTGGTGTGAGGCTGGGCGATGTAGCCCTCTTCCTCCAACGCCGCCATGTCGTTGCGGATCGTCGCCGGGGACACCCCGAGGTTGTGCCGTTCCGCGAGCGCCTTCGATCCGACGGGCTCATGGGTGGCGACGTAGTCCTGCACGATGGCGCGCAACACGTCGAGCTTGCGGTCGTCGAGCACCTGCGCACCTCCCTGACCTGCCTGGCACTCGTCTGCCTGGAGTGCCAGTGTACGGTGACGCCGTTCGGTCCGTACCCTGCCGTCTGTGCAAGGGTCGACGGATGGTACATGCGGAACACATCGGCTGTGACCCCTGGCGGCCTGTCGGACCAGGCGTTTTCGTGGCGCAGGTGCCCGCGCTGAAGCTGAATGTGACCGCTGTCGCGGGGCGCGACGGCTTCGCGCTGATCGACACCGGCTCGTACGAGCGCGAGACGCGTCTGCTGCTCGCCGGGCTTGCGGCGGCCCTGGAGGCGCACGACCTGCCGTACCGCGCGCTGGCCGTGGTCAACACGCACGGTCACTTCGACCACTGCTACGGCAACGCCGAGGTTCTGCGGCAGTTTCCGGACGCGTGTGTGATCGGTCACGAAGCACTGCCGGACTATCTGCGGATCCGGGGCGAAGAGGGACGCACCGACGCTGTGCGCTTCGGGATGCCGGAGGCGGACATGGCCGCCGTGCGGATCGTGCCGCCGACCCGGCTGGTCACCCGCGGAGGAGCCGAGGTGTACGCGGTGGGCAGTGACCGGTCGCTGGTGCTGGAGGCGGTCCCGGACGGGGCGCACACCTGCGCCGATCTTGTGGTGTACGTGCCGCACTGCGGCCTCGTGGTGGCCGGCGACCTGGTCGAGCAGTCGGGGCCGCCGGCCTGTGGCCCCGACTCGTTTCCGTTCACGTGGCCGGACGCGATCCGCGGGGCGCTGGACATCGCTTGCCTGGCGGCGGGCGACGCGGACGGGCCGGACGACACGGGCGGGGTCCGGGGCGTTCTCCCGGGCCACGGCGAGATGGTCGACACCGTGTTCGCCGACGAACAGCGACGCGAGATCGCCGGTGTGGCCGCCGAGATACGGCGCTGGCACGCCCGGGGGCGCTCGGTCGAGGAGGCCGTGGCACGCGGTGCCTGGCCGTGGGACGCCCCTGCGGTCACCGCCGCCGTGACGCGCGGCTATCACCTGCTGGACCTCGCCCCGGGTTCCGCCCGGCGCGCCTGAACGGGTGAACGCGGGCGGCCCGCTAGCGTCGTCTGCCATGCGCAGCAGGAGTTACGGCCCCGACCTGACCCCGCCGTGGAAGAAGCCCGCGCCCGTTCCCGAGGTCGAGGCCGTCCGGGATCTGGTGGTCGAAGAGGTGGAGACGGGGTTCTGCGGTGCCGTCGTGCGTGTGGAGAAGACCCCGGAGGGCTTCACGGTGACGCTGGAGGACCGGCACGGCGCCCACCGGGTGTTCCCGATGGAGCCGCGCGGCTTCATGGTCGACGGGGTCGTGGTGACGCTGGTGCGGCCGGTGGTCTCGCACACGGCTCCGACCCGCTCGGCGCGGACGGCTTCGGGCTCGCTCGCGGTGCCGGACGCCCGCGCGCGAGTGGCCCGGGCCGGGCGCATCTACGTCGAAGGGCGGCACGACGCCGAGCTCGTCGAGCGGGTGTGGGGAGACGACCTGCGCATCGAGGGCGTCGTGGTGGAGTGTCTGGAGGGCGTGGACCATCTCCCGGACGTCGTACGCGAGTTCCGCCCCGGACCGGGACGGCGGCTGGGCGTGCTGGTCGACCACTTGGTGCCGGGGTCGAAGGAGAACCGCATCGCCGCCGAGGTGGCGGGCGGGCCATACGGCGGTGATGTGCTGGTCACCGGGCACCCGTTCGTCGACATCTGGCAGGCCGTCAAACCGTCGGTGCTGGGGATCGCGGCGTGGCCGGATGTGCCGCGCGGTGTGGCGTGGAAGGACGGCGTCAACGCGGGGCTCGGGCGTACGACGTGCACGGGCGAGACGTGGCGGTGGATTCTCGGGCATGTGGCGTCGTTCCGGGATCTGGAGCCGGCGCTGCTGGGCCGGGTGGAAGAGCTGATCGATTTCGTGACCGCGCCGGAGTGAAGAGCCGGCGGGAAAACGCGCGTTGCCGCGAGAACGGCGTTACGGACACGAACTCCCTTTGCGCAATAACTTGTTAACAAGTGTCCACTTGGCAAGACATCATTGACCGGATTCGCCCGCTCCTGCCAAAGTCGTGCCCGTGAGTTCGGACATGGCCCTCGTTTCGCGCCGCCACATCGACTTCTGTCGTGTCGCGGGCGCCATCTGTGCCGTCCGCTGATCTTCACCTTCTTTTCGCCCGGGATCACGGTCCGGCGGCGCATTGCCCCGGCCGTCGTACTTGATTTCCCCGGCATTCGCGTCTGACGTACCCCCACATCGCTTCCGCTCGCGGCCGATTCCGTGCCGTGCGTGCGTATTCCCCTGCCTCGAATCAGTCCAGAGGAGTTTTGCCATGCCTGCTGTTCCTTCCCTCGACACCAGCCGCCGGACCGTTCTGCGCGCCGCCGGGGCCGGCGCTGTCCTGCTGGCGTCGGCCGGATGCAAGTCGGCCGTGGACGAGAACACGAACCCGGCAGGAGGTGGGTCGAGCGGAACCCCGAAGAGAGGCGGGACTCTTCAGATAGGCAGCATGGTGGACTTCACGCCCGCGCTGCTCTTCACCCAGAACTCCTTCTCCGTTCTTTCGCGACTGGTCTTCAACACGCTGACCGCATACGACCGGAACTTGGTTCCGCAGCCGCAATTGGCGAAGTCGTGGCAGGTCGCGCCGGACGGCACAAGCGTCACCTTCCAACTGCGCGAGAACGTCAGATTCCACTCCGGGCGGCCGTTCACGTCCGAGGACGTCGTGTTCGCGATCAACAATCTGAAGGAGGCCAAGCGCAGCGCCCAGTTGCGGGCGACGGCCGCCGTGGTCTCCGACTTCACGGTGACGAGCCCGACCGAGCTGACGCTGCGGCTCGCACACCCGGTGAGCAATCTCTTCGACCTGTTCGAATTCATGATCATCACTGACCGGGAGACCGTCGAAGAGGCGGTGACCGGCAAGAAGTTGATCGGCACCGGTCCGTTCGTCTTCAAGACCTGGACGCCTGGCGCGTCGCTGTCGTTCTCCCGGAACCCGGAGTACTTCGTCCCGGAGCGGCCGTACTTCGACGGCGTGGAGGTACGGATCTTCCCGCAGGCGGAATCGCTCCTGTCCGCACTGCGCAGCAAGCAGATCCAGTTGGCGTCCGGCCTCTCCGGCCGGGACATCGCACCGATCAAATCCGACAACCAGTTCGCGATCCAGGAGTTCGACACCGGCGGCGGGGCGACCTACGTCGGCGTCAACGTGAGCGTTCCCCCGCTCCAGGACAAGCGCATCCGCCAGGCGATCTCGTACGCGATCAACCGCCGGCGGATCGTGGAACAGGCGTTCGGCGGCTATGGATTCGCATCGTCGGCGCCGTGGCCCAAGTCGTCCCCGGCCTACTCGGAGGCCACGGCCAAGCGCTACCCCTACGACCCGGCGCGCGCGAAGGCGCTGCTGGCCGAGGCCGGTGCGACGAGCCTGGACCTGCCGCTCGGGTTCCTGAGCACTGCGCCGGCGGTCGGCCAGATGGTGCAGTTCGACCTGGAGCAGATCGGTATCAAGACGACGCTCGAACCGATGGAGCCGGCGCAGTTCCAGACGCGGCTGATCGGCCAGACGCTGCCGGCGTTGTGGACCGGCCAGCACGGGTTCGCGCAGGTGCACCCGTCGACCTTGGCGGTCAGCGCGTACCCGTTCAACGAGGCGAAGAACTCCTCGAAGTTCTCCGACCCGGGCTACACCGAGATCGTCCAGCGGGCCTGGCGGCAGGTGGATCCGAACGGTCCGGTGGCCAAGGCCGCGTACCAGGACCTGAGCGAGGTGCTGCTGGACCAGCAGTTCGTGATCGACCTGGTGGTGCTCGCGAACCTGCATGCCACGACGTCGAACCTGCAAGGCGTCGCGCAGAACGAGTTCTCGGCGCTCGACCTCGACAACGCGTACCTCGCGTGACGGGCGGGCCGTGACCATGACGAAGTACCTGCTGCGACGGCTGCCCTCGGCGTTCGGGGTGCTGCTGCTCGCGTCCTTCGTGATCTTCCTCATCCTGCGCGCGGTGCCGGGCGATCCGGCCGAACAACTGGCGGGGAACGACCCGTCGCAGGAGGCCGTCGACGCCATCCGCCGGGATCTCGGCCTCGATGGGCCGCTGCTCGCCCAATACGGCACCTGGCTGGCCGACTTGGTGCGCGGCGATCTGGGGACCTCCTACATGATCGGCGGCTCGGTCTCCGACCTGCTCGGCCAGCGTCTCGGCAACACGCTCGAACTCACCGCGGGCTCCCTGGTGTTCAGCCTCACGCTCGGCCTCGCCCTGGGCATCGCAGGAGTCACCGTCAAGAACCGGTTCGGGCAGACACTGTTGTCCGCGATCAACTCGGTCTCGCTGATCGTGCCGCCTTATGTGAGCGGTTTCTTGTTGGTGTTCGTGTTCGCGATCGCGTGGCCGGTGCTGCCCGCCGGCGGGCATGTGTCGGTCTTCGACGACCCGCAAATCGGTTTCCAGTACCTGCTGATGCCGGCTCTCGTCCTGGCCCTGCCGTCGGCGGCGGTGCTTGCGCGGTACGTCAAGGACGGCCTGCAACAAGCGCTCGGCGAGGACTACGCGCGCACCGCGAAGTCGCTCGGTGTCGCACCCCGCCGCATTCTGTGGCGCCACGCGCTGCCGAACGCCCTGCCGCCCGTGCTCACGGTCCTCGGCATGCAGATCGGCGTCCTGATCGGCGGAGCGGTGATCATCGAGGCGGTCTTCGCGTGGCCCGGCCTCGGGCTGCTCGCCGAACAAGCCGTCACGGAGCGCGACTATCCGGTGATCCAGGCGGTACTGCTGTTCCTGGTCGCCGTGTTCGTCGTCGTGCAACTGCTGACCGACCTCGCGTACGCACTCATCGACCCGCGCGTCCGGCTGGGGTGACCGATCATGGCGACCGAAGTTCTCACCCCCCTTCCCGTGGCCGCACCGAAAACGCGGCGGGTACACAACCGTTATCTGCGCGGGCTCCTGACACCGCGCGGAGTCACCGGCCTCACGCTGGTGGGCGTCATCCTGCTCGCGGGGCTCGCCGCGCCCCTGCTGACCTCGCACGACCCGAACTTCCAGTCGGCGGCCGCACTCGCGGGCCCGGGGTCGGACGGCCACGTGTGGGGCACCGACGACCTGGGCCGTGACCTGCTGAGCCGGATCCTGTACGGCATCCGCACCGACCTGCTCGTGGTGCTCGCCGCCGTACCGATCGGTCTGGCGATCGGCTGCTCGCTGGCGCTGCTCGCCATCACGCACCGGGTCGCCGACGTCGCGGTGCAGCGGTTGTTCGACCTGCTCCAGTCGTTCCCCGGCCTCATCCTGGGCCTGACGATCACCGCGATCATGGGCCCGGGCAAGGTGACCATCATCACGGTCATCGCGCTCGTGGAGATCCCGGCGTTCGGCCGGCTGCTGCGCGGCGCGATCCTGCTCCACCGCGAACGCGAGTACGCCGTGGCCGCCCGCGTCGGCGGCGCCGGGCCGCTACGGCTGCTGACCCGGCACGTGCTGCCGAACGCGGCGGACCCCGTCGTCGTGCAGATCGCGGTGTCGATGTCGATCGCGGTGATCCTCGAAGGCGCGATGAGCTTCATCGGCATCGGGGTCCGGCCGCCCGATCCGTCGCTGGGCGGAATCCTCGCCTCGTCGCGGCCCTATCTGGAGGACCACTTCACCTACGCTCTCGGCCCCCTCGTCGTGATCACGGCGCTGGTCGTGGGGCTCAACCTGATCGCCGAAGCACTGAACCGGGGAGCGCGACGATGACCATATCGACCGAGAAGCGGGAGACCGGCACGACGGGCACCGGGCGGAACGACCGGGCACGTCCCGATCGGGTGCGCGAACTCCCCTCCAACCCGCCTCTGTTGCGGGTCCGCGACCTGCACGTCACGTTTGATTCCGAGCGCGGTCCCGTCCACGCCGTGCGCGGCGTCGACTTCGACCTCGCGCGCGGCGAAACCCTCGCCATCGTCGGCGAGTCCGGGTCCGGGAAATCGACCACGGCGCTGGCGCTGACGCGCATGCTGCCGGACGCCGGGCGAATCAGTGAGGGCGCGGTCCTCCTGGACGACGGCCCGGACGGCCCGCTCGATCTGGCGGGCGCGACCGAGGCCGACCTGCGGCAGGTGCGCGGGGCCCGAATCGGCATGATCTTCCAGGACCCGATGACGTCGCTGAACCCGCTGCTGACCGTCGGCCGCCACCTCGACGAGGCGATGCGCGCGCACGGGGTGCGCGACAGACGCCGACGCGTCGAACGCGCGGTCGAACTCCTCGACCTGGTCGGCATCCCCGAGCCGGCGAAGCGCATGCGCGACCATCCGCACCAGTTCTCCGGCGGCATGCGGCAGCGCGTCATGATCGCGCTCGCACTGGCCAACGAGCCGGACATCCTGCTGGCCGACGAGCCGACCACCGCGCTCGATCCGACCGTGCAGGCGCAGATCCTCGACCTGCTCGACCGGCTCGCCCGCGAGCTCGGCACCGCCACCGTACTGATCACCCACAACATGGGCGTGGTGGCCCGCTCGGCGGCCCGCGTGCTGGTGCTGTACGGCGGCAAGGTGGTCGAACACGGTCCCACCGCCGATGTCCTGGCCGCGCCGCAACACCCCTACACGGCAGGTCTGTTGCGCGCGGTACCGCGTCTGAACGCGCCTTACGGGCAGCGCCTGCACGGCATCCCGGGGGCACCGCCCGACCTGGCGTCACCGCCGATCGGTTGCGCGTTCGCCGAGCGCTGCCCGCTCGCGACCGACCGGTGCCACACCGAGCAGCCCCCGGCGCGCGAAACGGGCGGGCGTAGGGTCGCCTGCTGGGTGTCCGACGGGCCGGTGCCGGTCGAGGTCGCCGCACCGGGCGCTGCCCCGGCCGTGATCGCGTCCGCCGCCGGGGTGCCGGGCCAGGAGGACTCGGCACCGGTCGTCTCGGTCCGGTCGTTGGGCAAGGTCTTCCGGTCGCGCCGCAACCGCGTCGTCGCGCTCGACGACGTGTCGCTGGACCTCGCGCGCGGCGAAACCCTGGGTGTGGTCGGCGAGTCCGGGTCCGGCAAGTCGACGCTGGTGCGCACGCTCGTCGGGGTGCACCCGGCAACGAGCGGACGCATCCTGTTCGAGGGCCGCGACGTGACACATCCGTCGCGGACCGACCTTCGGACACTGCGGCGGCGCGTGCAGATGGTCTTCCAGGACCCGTACGCGTCTCTCAACCCGCGCATGACGGTCGGCGCGATCATCGCCGACCCGCTCGTCTCCCAGGGCATCGGCACGTCGGCCGAGCACCGCCGGCGTGTGGCCGAACTCCTGGAAAGGGTCGGCCTGGATCCGGCGGCGGCCGACCGCTATCCGCGCGACTTCTCCGGCGGTCAGCGCCAGCGCATCGGCATCGCCAGGGCGCTCGCGCCCGAGCCGGCCGTGCTGATCTGCGACGAGCCGGTCTCCGCGCTGGACGTGTCGGTCCAGGCGCAGGTCGTCAACCTGCTCGCCGACCTCCAGACCGAACTGGGCCTGTCGATGATCTTCATCGCCCACGACCTGGCGGTGGTCCGGCAGATCTCGCACCGCATCGCGGTCATGCGCGCCGGCCAGGTCGTGGAGACCGGGCCCGCCGAGGAGCTGTGCGCCAACCCGCAACACCCTTACACACGCGGGCTGTTGGCGGCCGTCCCCAGCCCCGTGCCGAACACCGTCGCCGCAGCCGCCGCATAAGGAGAAGACCGATGACCACTGTGGACAACGCGCGGCGACGGGACCCGTACGCCGGTTTCGCCGGCCGCGCCGGACGCACATTCGCCGAATCCGAACCCGCGTGGGAGCCCAAGACGAAGGCCCGGCCCGGCGCGCCGAACATCGTCGTGGTGCTGATCGACGACATGGGCTACAGCGACATCGGCCCGTTCGGTTCGGAGATCGCGACGCCGACACTCGACCGGCTCGCCGAACGCGGTGTTCGGCTGACGAACTACCACACCATGCCGCTGTGCTCGCCCGCCCGGGCCGCGCTGCTGACCGGCCTGAACCCGCACCGCGTCGGCTACTCGTTCGTCGCGAACGCCGACCCCGGCTTTCCCGGCTACGCGATGGAGATCGCCGACGACATCCCCACGCTGCCACAGCTCCTGCACGACGCGGGCTACGCGACGTTCGCGGTCGGCAAGTGGCACCTGGTGCGCGACTCGGCGTCCAACGCGGCCGACAACCGCCGCAACTGGCCGCTGCAGAAGGGCTTCGACCGCTACTACGGCGTGCTGGAGGGGCTGACAAGCCTGTTCCACCCGCACCAACTCGTCCGCGACAACAGCCCGCTGGACATCGAGGAACTCCCGTCCGACTACTACTACACCGACGACATCACCGACGAAGCGATCGGCATGATCAAGTCGTTGCGTGCACACGACGCCGACAAGCCGTTCTTCCTGTACGTCGCGCACAACGCGGTGCACGGACCGCTCCAGGCCAAGCAGGCCGACATCGAGCGGCAGCGCGGCCGTTATGACGGCGGCTGGGACGCGCTGCGCGACACGCGCTTCGCGAAGCAGATCACCGACGGGCTCTTCCCCGACGGGACGCGTCTGCCCAGGCGCAACTTCGAGAAGGGCCACGAGGTCGGCCCGTGGGACGAACTTCCGCCGCAGAAGCGCGAGTTGTACGCGCGCTACATGGAGGTCTACGCGGCGATGGTCGACAACATCGACCAGAACCTCGGCCGCCTGACCGCGACGCTCGAAGAACTCGGCGAACTCGACAACACCGTCATTGTGTTCACCTCGGACAACGGCGGCACCGGGGAAGGGGGCGCCGAGGGAACACGTGCGTACTTCAAGCGGTTCGTCCACCATCCCGGGCTGCCCGATGAATGGAACGGCGACGTCGACCGCGAACTCGGCCTGGTCGGCGGCCCGCGCAGCCTGATCCACTACCCGCGCGGCTGGGGCATGGCGTCCAACACGCCGTTCCGGCTCTACAAGGGCCAGACGTACGCGGGCGGTGTGCGGGTGCCGTTCGTGCTGTCGTGGCCCGCCGGGCTGCCGCGCGCCGGCGGGGACAGCGGCGTGCGCGACCAGTACCAGTACGTCACCGACCTGTTGCCCACGTTGCTCGAACTCGCCGGTGTGAAAAGGCCTAAGACACGGAACGGAAAACCGACGCAGGAACCGGACGGCGAGGCGTTCACCGACGTTCTCCGGTCGTCGGCGGCGGTGTCGCGGCACACCGAGCAGTACAGCGAGATGTCCGGCAACCGCAGCTACTACCGGCACCCCTACAAGCTGGTGACGCAGCATCAGCTCGGGACGCCGTACGACGACGGCGAGTGGGCGTTGTACGACATCGTCCGCGACCCGACCGAGATCGACGACCTCGCCGCCGAACACCCGGGCGTGGTGAAGGAGTTGTCGGAGGCGTGGGAAGCCGCCGCGTGGCGCAACGGCGTGTTCCCGCTCGCGGACGCGAGCGGCGCGCTGGCCTTCCGCCATCCCGACGAGGAGGAACTGCGCAAACCGGTCCGGATCCTTGCGGGAACACCGGAGCTGGAGCGCTACCGCTCGGCGAAGCTCGTGTCGTTCCGCGATTTCTCGGCGTTGATCGAGGTCGACGACCACGGACCCGACGACGCGGGGGTGCTGCTGTCGCACGGCGACCAGGGCGGCGGTTACAGCGTCTACGTCGAGGACGGCCATCTGTGGTTCGCCTACAACGAGTACGGCGTCCTCCACGAGGGCGACGCCGGCCCGCTCTCCCCCGGCCCGCACACGGTGGCCCTGCGCGCGGCCACACGCCCGCGGTTCCGCTGGGACTTCGCCGTCGCGGTGGACGACGAGGACGTGGCCTGGCTGGAAGGCGTGCACCTGCTGATCGGCATGGCCCCGCTCCAGGGCATCAGCGTCGGCGTGGACCGCAAGTCCCCGGTGTCGTGGCCGGTGTACGAGCGGCACGGCGCGTTCCGGTACTCGGGCACGCTGCGGGCGGTCACCTACACCCCCGGGGCACCGGCCGCGTACGACCCGGAAACGGTTCTGCGGACGCTCCGCGACGCGGCGGCGACCTATGAGTAGGCCCAACGTGGTCGTCGTGCCGACCGACCGGCCGACCGCAACGGCCTCCGTCCTGGCCCCGAAGTAACGTCGCGACGACGTTGCGGGGGCGTCGCGCTCCCGG
>NZ_JBPKBI010000002.1:289565-388992 GCF_051388935.1 Yinghuangia sp. YIM S10712 | reverse complement strand
CCCCCCCCCCCCCCCCCGGCCGCGGGCTCCTCGGCACGCGAACTCCCACCTTGCACGGCGTGGCAGAATGCACGCTCCCAGACGGATGGCCCGGTCCGTCCGGTACGCGGTGTGTTGCACCGTGTGTGCACCGGTGTCATCGAGGAGTGGGCGCGTGGCGATAGAAGGCATGGCGGCGTTGTTGAGACACTCCCGACCAGACGTCGCCGCCCGGGTCCTGGAGCGCTGCGCGCCGGGCACGCGGCGACGGCTGCTCGGGCGGCTGTCCGACATCACGCCGCTGATCGACCGGATCCTCACCGACGGCGACCACCGCGACCACGTCGCCCTGGCCGGCGACGACCGGGTGCCCCGCCGCGTCCTGGAGCGCTTCGTCGCACTCGGCTCGGCCGAGGTGAACCGTCGCGTCTTCACCAACTCGCGCGCCGACACCCGCCTGCGCCGCCGCATCCTGGTCGAGGGCCCCGAACTGCACCCGGCGCTGTACGAGGAACTGCTCACCACCCGGGCCCGCCCCTATGTGCTGGCCCTTGCGTACGCCCGCGACGTCGAACTGGTCCGGCACAGCTTGTCGATCCTGGGCGAGCTCCCCAACAAGCCCCACGTCGAACACGCACGGCTCCGGGCGTTCGCCTCGCTGTGGCGGCTCGCGGGGGCCGACGCGGTACGCGTGGCGCTGGGCATCGGCCGGTATCGCACGCGCGTCATCGGTCCGGTCGTACGCGCCGCGCTGGAGTCGGACGACGGGTTGGCGGTGCTGGAGGCGGCGGTCTCGCCGGGACCGGACACCGACGAACTCATCCGGTCGCTACGCGCGGACGGCCTGCGGCGCAACGAGGTCCGCCATGTGCTCGGGACCGTTGCCGGAGCCCCCGACTGGAAGGCGGTCGCGGCCGCGCACCAGAGCACGCCGTTCAGCCCCGAGGTGTCGGCGGGGCTCGCGGGCGCGGAGGGGTGCCCGCTGGATGTCACGGTCCTGTTGGCCTCCTCGGCCTCCCACTCCACCCTTCCGTTGGAACAGGCCCTGATCAACGGCGTGGTGACGGCCGGTCGGTTCGTCGACGAGGGTCGTCCCGCGTGGCACGTCCTGAGCGCGGTGGACCGTTTCCGCATGCGCTTGGAGGGCGGCACCGTCTTCGAGCAACCGTTGGACAAGCTCCGCCGTCTGCTTCCCGACGACGTCGACGGCTGGCTCCGCCTGGCCGCCCTCGGCCCCGAGTACCCCGGAACGATCCGCGAACTCGTCGAGGCCGCAAGGGAGTCGGACGTGGCCGGGCCTCACCCGCCGACCGACTCTGCTTCCGAACGCCCGTTCGCACCGCTTCTCAACCTGGCTCCCCCGCAACTGCGCGCACGCATCGCGTCGGCACTCGGCACGTCGGACGAACCACGCGACGCCCTCACGGCCCGGCACTCGTCATCCCCGGCCGACCCGATCCCCGAGGCGGCACTGCGGCGGCTCTTGGCGAAGCGCCTCGTCGGCCCCGACGAAATCCTGCGCGACACCCGGCCCGCGGCCGTCGCACTCGCCGTCGCCGGCGCCTTTGCCGGAGACCTCGCACACAAGCACCTGGCCGACGACGCCGACGCCTGGACCGCCGCGGTGACCCTGCTGCCCGGCTTCACCGGAACCGCGACGGAGCTCTTGGAAACGGCCGCCGCGATGACGGCGTGACGTTCGCACCGCTTCGGCTGTCGCCCGTCAGGCGACCGGCACCGAGAGCCGGGCGATCGCGTCGTCGTCGCACGTGGCCCAGAAGGCCCCGACGACGTCTTCGAGGTGGTCCATGGACTCCGCGCGGAACAGGACGTCCTGGTAGTGGGTGATGTCGTACGTCGTGGTGCCCATCGCGGCCAGGTCGAGGGGCCTGATGTCCATGTCCCGGAACGCGCGGATCTCGCCGTACGAGGAGAGGATCCCGGCGCCGTAGGCCTTCAGCTCGCCGCCTTCGGCCATGACGCCGAATTCGAGGGTGAACCAGAAGACCTTGGAGACGAACTCCAGCGCGTCACGGCTCTCCACCCGGCGTGCGGCCTCGCCGGCCAGGCGGTAGAGGGCGGCGAAGCGGTCGCTCGCCAGGGCGTTGGCGTGGCCGATGACCTCGTGGACGACATCCGGCTCGGGGGTGTAGAGCGGCACACTGTGGTGCCGGATGTACTGCGTCGAATGGAAGTACGAGTCGGCCAGGGTGCCGTAGAACTCGCGCAGCTCCACAAGCCCGGCGGCGGGCAGGTAGCGGAAGCCGGTGAGCGGCGCCAGCCGGTCGCTGACCTCCTGGAGCTGGGGGATGTGGTCCGCGGGCAGGGAAAGGCGCTCGCATCCGCGGAGGTATTCGGCGACGGCGAGCTCCGCATGCGCCACCGCCAGCTCGGCGGAGACGATCCGCCAGACCTCGTGCTCCTCGGGCGTGTAGTCGACCTCGGGGATCGGCTCGCCGGGCGTGTGCCGCAGCGCGAGCTCGGCGATCCGGTTGCGCCGTTCGCGGTACACGGGGTCGGCGAAACCGGGGTGGCTCCGCGACAGCTCGACCTCGATGCTGCCGTCGGCCTTCCGGGTGACCGGGGCCAGATACTGCGCTTCCTCGAACATCGCCGCCTCCTCCGGGGCCGACTGGACCGGTCGACGAGGGAGACCGCGCACACACCGCGCACGGCCGCGCGACGGTGGCCGCCCGGCCCACTTTGCCCAGTATGCGCCGCCAAGCCGTGGGTGACGGCTCGTGCGGCAGCGGCCCCGGACACTGCGGTACGCCTGCGAGGGATCGCCTCGACTCTGTCCGAGGCATACCCGGCTGACGGTTTGCGAGCCATGCCCGAGACCAACGGTCGTACGGACCCGGAACGGCGGGACGGGGGGCTCAAGGCCGCGACGACCCGGCGACGGCCGGGGCCTGCGGTCGGCGGCGGGTGGTCCGCGAAGCCCGCGGTCGCAACGGGGACGACCGGGCCCGCCGGCCGCGCTTGCAAGGCGAACGGCGGGCGGGCCCGGAGGAGCGCGAGGGTCAGGCAAGAGCCTCCGTCGGGGCGAGACGGGCTGCCCGTACCGCCGGATAGAGCCCGGCCACCACGCCGATCACCAGGGTCGCGGCGACCCCTCCGGCCATCGCCCAGGGCGGGACCACGGTGGGCCAGCCCTGGTGCGTTGCGTATCCCGTCGTGGCAGCCATGCCGAGAAAGACTCCGCCGACGCCGCCCAGCAGCGAAAGCAGCAGCGACTCGGCGAGGAACTGCACGCGGATGTGCCCCCGGGTGGCGCCGAGGGCGCGGCGCAGGCCGATCTCGGCGCGGCGTTCCAAGACCGAGATGACCATGGTGTTGGCCACGCCCACCCCGCCGACCAGGAGGGCGGTCGCGCCCAGGCCGAGAAACAGGCCGTTGAGCGTGTCGTCGGTGGCTTCCTGCGCGGCCAGGGCGTCGGACGGTCGGGAGACTTCGACTTCGTTCGGCTCCGCAGGGTTCGCGGTCGCGCCGAGGACGGCTTGGACGTCGAGGACAGCGGAGTCCTCCGTCCGCGTGTACACGGTGGTCGGGTGGCCGTCGAAGCCGAGCTCGCGTTCGGCCGCGGGCCAGCCGACCAGCGCGGCCGCGTCGAGCTCGGGTGCCAGCGGATTGGCGGCCAGGATGCCCACCACGGTGAACCACCGCTCGCCGAGCCACAGTTGCACCTGTGGCCCCGGGGTGTGGACGCCGAGCCGTTCCGCGGCCTTGGGGCCGAGGACGACCGCCGGATAGGTGTGCGTCGCGGCGTTGAGCCAGGTACCGCGCGTGACAACGGCGCCGACCGTGTCGAGGAGGTCGAGCCGGGCGGCGTACACCCCGATGCCGCCGGACTCCGCTTCCGGTATTCGGTCGCTGCGGTAGACCTTCGCTGCGGTCTTGCCGATCGCCGATGCGGCTTCGACGGGTCCGATCCGGCCGATCATGGCCACCGCGTCGGCCGGCAGGCTCGCCGCGGCCCCGCCCAGCGACTTGCCGGGCGAGACGGTGAGCAGGTCGGTGCCGAGCGCGTCGAGGCGGCGGTCCAAGTCCTCTCGCCCGGAGGCCGAGACGCCGATCACCGCGATCATCGCCGCGATGCCGATGGCGATCCCGAGGGCCGACAGGAAGACGCGCGTGGGGCGGGCGCGCAGCCCTGCGGCCCCGACTCGGGCCATGTCGGCCGCGCGCATGCGGGCCGGCCGCGGCGGGCTCGGCCGGGGACTCCGGCGTTTGCCGGGAAAGCGCCGTACGGTCACGAGTCCTCCTCGCGGCGGCCTGGATGCCGCGGACCGATCGCGTCGGGCCGTACGAACTGCCCGTTGCTCCGGTGGTGTTCGGGGTCTGTCACGGGCGTGTCCGGCCGCGCCGGGGCCTCCTGGGCGACTGCGGGGACCGGTGCGGCGCAGGCACTGTCGTACTCGATGCGGCCGTCCCTGAGCCGGACTTCGCGTGGCAGGGATGCGGCGATGTCGGGGTTGTGGGTGATGACGATCACCGCGGTGCCGGCTCGGTGCAGTTCGTACAGTGCCTCCATGACGACCGCGCCGGCATGCGAATCCAGCGCGCCGGTCGGCTCGTCGGCCAACAGCAGCGGCGGGTCGCCGAGAACCGCTCGGGCGATGGCGACGCGCTGCTTCTCACCTCCCGACAGTTGGTGTGTGTCGTGGCCGAGGCGATGCCCCAACCCCAGACGGTGCAGGACCTGTTCGGCGAGCGCTCGGCGCCGGCGCCGCGGTGTGCCCTGGTAGAGGAGGCCGTCGGCCACGGCGTCCAGGACCGGCCCGGGACCCAGATGGAACTGCTGGAAGACGAACCCGATCGTCGCGGCGCGCAGCGCGGCGAGTTCGCGGTCCCGCAGATCGTCGAGGTCGTGGCCCGCGACTCGGACTGTCCCGGAAGTCGGGCGGCTGAGCGTTCCCATGATGGTGAGCAGCGTGGACTTGCCGGACCCCGAGGGCCCGACGACGGCGGCCAACTCCCCCACGCGCACGGTCAAGTGGGCGTCACGCAGTGCGAGGACTCCGCCGTATTCCTTCGCGACGCCGACCAGTTCGACCAGCGGACGCGCCGTCATCGGGGTACTCCGACGGTGAGGCCCTCGGTGATCCCCGGCCCGGAGATTTCCACACGTCCGTTGACGAACATGCCCAAGGTGACCGCGCGGTAGTCGGGCCCCGTCGATCCCGGGGCGGAAGCAGCCGGGTCGACGACCTCGACCGCGTAGCCGCCTTCGCGCAGTGCCACGAGCGCGTTCACCGGCACCGCAAGGACTCCTTCACGGGTTTCGGCGACGAACGTGACCTCGACGGGCGCGGCCTGGTAGCGGCCCAGTTTCCCCTGGTCCGACACGGCCAGTTCGACCGGAAGTGTGGCCCCCTCGCTGTCCTGGGAAGCCGCTTGTGGACCCTGGCCGTCGGCGCCTCCGCCGACGGACGGCGCCGCGGTTGCGACGCTGCCCACCCTGGTCACCTCGGCGTCCACGGTGGTGCCGTCCGGCAGTTCGACGGTGGCCTTCGTCCCGGTGTCGACGAGGTCTTCGTACTGCACCTCCAACGCGACGGAGACGCCGCGCGCCGTCCCTGTCCAGTCGAGCACGGGGCCGGACGCGGCGCGGCCGAGAGTCGCGGTGACGCTGTCGACGCGCCGGGCTTCGGGTGCCACGACGGCGTCGCCCGGACCGATCGTCCCGGTTTCGGGGATGCCGAGGGCCTTCTGCCATGCGCGGACGGCGTCGGCGGTCGCGGAGGTGTAGGCGTCGTCCGCGGTGAAGCCCGTGTAGCCGAGGGCGACGAGATTGTTCTCGACGACCGCGACGTCCTGGCCTTCGTCTCCGGGGGCGAGTTCCCGGTACAGCGGTGTCGCGCCGTACAGCAGCGGCACAGGGCGCTCGTCGACGGCGTACACGGGTTGACCGCGCTGGACCAGGGCGCCGACGTCGGGCAGCCAGGTGAGGTGTCCGCCGCCAGGGGTGCCGGGCGCCGCCGGCGTGCCCGTAGCCGTCGCTCCCGTGCCGGGGTGTTCGACGGATGTCGCCGCGCCGTAGCCGAGGGTTCCCGGCACCGTCTGGGACCGCACGAGGCTCACTCGCTCGACCGACGCGGTCGCGGGCGGACCTGCGGGGGTGTGCCCACCGTCCGGCGGGTCGTCGCCGATGACGCCGATGACGCCGGTTGCGACCGCGCCGACCGCGCCCGTCCCGGCGAGCAGGGCGAGGGACACGAGAACGGCACGCAGCCGCCGCCGCGCGGTCATTCCGCCCCCTCGGGACGCAGCGGAGCGGTTTCCTGACACTTCTTCCACGCCTGGGCGAAGCCGGGCGCGCTGGTGGCGAACGAGCCCTTGTCGAATCCGTCCGGGCCCGGATCCTCGATCGCGATCCCGTTCTCGCGCATGCACTTCGCGAACGCGCGCATCGCATCGAGTTGCTTCTCGCTCGGCCCGTTGCGTTCCTTGAACGACTGCGGAGCCTTGTCCCGGCAGGCATCCATGGCCTTGCGCAGGGTTGTGGCGTCGGCGCTCCCGCGCATGTCGCCGATGTCGAGCTTGCCGGTGCCGGGATCCGGGTCCTGCATCGGGACGCCGTTGTCACGCATGCATCGCGCGAACTCCCGGGCACGGGCGGATTCGTCGGCCGCCGTCGCGGCGGATGCTCCGGACGCGCCGCCGTTCACGGTCGCGACTTCCGCGCTCTTGGCGTCACCGCCGCACGCTGTGGCCGGGCCGATGGCCAGCGCCACCGCCGAGGCCGCCGCGAAGCGCCGGATGAAGGCGATCCGGGTCCGGCGCGTGGTCGGTGTCGTCATCGCCGTCGTCCCCGTCACTGCCGTGTCGAACGCCGGGGATTGCGCATGTGATTCGGATGGCATGCATCGCTCCTTGGCCCGGTACGCCGGGGGCAGGCCCCCCGGTCGCACTGCGGCGATGCTCGCCCTCGGACCTCGACGCGATCTGCGGTGCGGCTCAAAGCACGCTGGGAATCAGCCGGGACGCAGGCGCTCAATCCGGCAGCGGCAGCAGCAGCCGGAAGGTGGCTCCGGATGTCCCTGATCGCGCGACGAGTTCGATGCGCCCGTCATGCGCTGCGGCGAGTGCCGCAGCGATGGCCAGTCCGAGCCCCGACCCTCCGCCCTCGGTGCGTGCCGATGGGACGCGGTGGAAGCGGTCGAAGATGCGCTCCGCGTGCTCCGGGGGGACTCCCGCCCCGCTGTCGGCGACTTCGACGACCGCGACCGGTGTATGCGGGTCCATGGTCGAACCGGCTGCCGAAGCCGCGGCGATGAGGTCTTCCGGTGCGGCGACGCCGACGCGGACGGTGATCGACGTGCCCGCCGGAGTGTGCCGTACGGAGTTCGCCAGGAGGTTCGACAGCACTTGGCGCAGGCGCAGTTCGTCGCCCGAGACGGTGACCGGTTCGAACATCGGACTGTCCGTGTCGAGCACGGTGAGCGCGACAGGCCTCCCCGGTTCGCGCAGGTGCAGGTCTCGGACGAGGTCGGCGGCGAGTTCGAGAAGATCGACGGGACTTCGGGTCAGATGGGGGTGTTCGTCGAGCCGGGCGAGTTGGAGCAGGTCGTCGACGAGGACGCCCATGCGGGCCGCCTCGGCCTCGATGCGCGCGAAGGCCTCGTCGGGCACACCGCGTCGGCGCTGGAGTTCCGCGAAGCCTCGGATCGTGGTGAGCGGCGTGCGCAGTTCGTGGGAAACGTCGGAGAGGAATCGGCGCAGGCGTTGCTCGGACGCGCGGCGTGCGGTGATCTCCTCCTCGACGCGGGAGAGCATCGCGTTCATGGCAAGCGCGAGACGCCCCGGTTCTGTGTGGGGGTCGGGGTCCGGAACACGGCGGGCGAAGTCGCCCCCCGCGATCTCGCCGGCGATGGCCTCCATCCGCGTGAGCGGCCGCAGCCCGACCCGGACCATGAGCAGCGCGACGACGCTGAGCAGGGAAAGGACGGCCGCCATGACGATCGCGTCGATCCAGAGCAGGCGTTCGTACGTTGCCTGGACGGACGCGAGTGAGACGGCGGTGACGATGAGGCGGCTACCGTCCGCTTCGGCTCGGACACGCATCCGCCAATCGTTGCCGTCGTCGCCGCCGACGGTGAACAGCGTGCCGACGCGGCGGACGAGTTCCGTGCGGTCCGGCAGCCTCGGCCCGGCGGTGGCGTCGGCCGGCAGCACGCGCGACGAGCCGTCGGCTTCGACGATGTAGATCCTCGACCGGCCGTCGAAACGGTCGGCGAACAGACCTTGGAGCGCCTCGCCGTCACCGTTCTTCGCAGCCGCCTCGCTGCTGAGGCGGTCGATGACCGACGTCACCACGACCGCCCCGGTGCCCGCGGCGTTGAGTTGCTGGTCGACCCGGTCCATGAGGTACGACTTGAGAAGCACGAGCCCCACGCCGTTCGCGACCAGCAGTGCGGCGGCGGTCAGCACGCACACCGTGGCGGCGAGGCGGAAACGCAGGGTCCGGTGCCGTATGGCGGTCATCACGCTCCCCCGCGCGGCAGACGCAGGGAATACCCGACGCCGCGGAGGGTGTGGATGAGCGGCGTGCCGGAGCTGTCGATCTTCTTGCGAAGGTAGTGGACGTAGCTCTCGACGATCCGCCCGTCGCCGCCGAAGTCGTAGCGCCACACGCGCTCAAGGATCTGCGACTTGCTCACCACCCGGCCGGCGTTCTCCATCAGGTAGCGCAGCAGCCGGAATTCGGTCGGAGAGAGATCGACGGCTCGGCCGGCGCGGCGTACTTCGTGGGTGGCCTCGCACAGTTCCAGGTCGGCGTAGCGCAGCACTTCGTCGTCCGCGGTGTCGGCCGGGGCGGCGGCCTGTGTGCGGCGCAGGATGGCACGGATGCGCAACACGACCTCCTCCAGGCTGAAGGGCTTGGTGACGTAGTCGTCGCCGCCTGCGGTGAGCCCGGCGATCCGGTCCTCGACGGCGTCGCGGGCCGTGAGGAAGAGCACCGGAACGTGGTGGCCCTCCGCGCGCAGACGCCTGGTGACCGCGAAGCCGTCGGGGCCGTCGAGCCCGACGTCGAGCACGACGACGTCGGGCATCTCCGCCGCGATCTCGGCGAGCGCGGCCGACCCGTCGGCCACGGCCCGCACGGCGAAGCCGAGCAGGCGGAAGGTCTGGGTGAGCAGGTCGCGGATGTTGGCTTCGTCGTCGACGACGAGGATGGACGCGGTCACGGGGTCATCATCGACCGGCAAGCTCAAAGAAACCTGAATGCGGCGTGGCCGGATGATTCCGGACGGCACCGGACACGTCCCAGCCGGGCCTGCCGCCGGAAGCCCGCAACGTCGTCGAACGCCGCATCGACACGCTCGAACACGTCCGCGGCACCGCCACCCGCGACGACGAAACAGCAACAAGCCGCGAAGCAGCTGTCACCCTCGCCGCCACACTCCTCTGGCTCCGACCAACTTGAGCACAGGACTAGACCTGCTGCTGCATGCGCGCGAGCTTGTCCACCTGGGCGCGCAGGAGTTCTTCGGGGATGGGCACCGTCGCGGTGTCCGGCAGGTTGAGGGTGGACGTGATGACCAGCGCCGAGCCCTTGCGCACGATCGCGTGCGGAACGCGCAGCATGCCGCCCGACGAGTCGACCGTCGCCAGCTCGAAGTACACCGTCGCGTCGCCGAGTTGGGGGCCCTGCCCAGGTGCGACGGCGACTGCGGTGGTGCTGCCGTCGTTCTCGACGATGCCGAAGGACGCGCAGCCCGGCAGTGCCGTCCTCACGGCTTCCAGCAGTGCCGCCGCACCGCCCTCCTCATATTGGTTGATCCCCAGGTGCGAGGCGCCTTCCTCCTCACCGGGCCCGAGCAGGCCGGCGTCCACCTGGCCGGTCGGGGCGACCTTCGCGGAACGGCCGGAGACCATGTCCATCACCGACTGGCACGCGGCCCGGTCCGCCTTGACGATCTCGTCGGCCGTGACCTCCTTGCCGCCGCCGACAAGCTCCCACCCCTGCGGGAGCTCTCCCTGGGTGAGCAGCGCGGCCCGGAGGCTCTTCTCGGAGAGCGCGTCGGGGGCGGTCTTCGGGCCGTCTCCGTCGTCGGAGCACGAAGTGGCGGCGAACAGTGCGGCCAGAGCCACGACGACGGCACCGCGGGCACGGCGGGACCGGGACAAGACGCGCATGAAGTTCCTCGGGCAGGCGGTGGGGACGCCGGTCAGCAGCGTACGACGGGACGGCGTCCGGCGTCGGAGCTCGGGACCGAGGCGCCGCGTGCGGCCCGTGCGCGGAGTGGGCGGGACGGCCGCGAGACAACCCCGCCCGCTTCAGGTCGGCCGCCTGGTTGGGCGACCGCTCAGCCCTTCTGCGCCTCGACGAGCTTGTCGAACTGGGTGCGGATCATGTCTTCGGGCGTCGAGAGAGGGTCGGTGCCCTCGTACACGAAGTCGATGGGCATGGCGCTCAACAGCGCCGAGCCGCTGCGCGTGACGTACCACGACGAGGTGGCCGGCTCACCGTCCATGCCGTAGAGGAACGTCACCGCGTCTTCCCCGAAGGGCAGGGCCGGACCCGCCTTGAAGACATAGTCGGTCCGCGTCCCGTCGGGCTCGGTCCCCGTGAACTGTGCGCACTTCGGCAATGCGGCGGTCGCCTTGGCGAGGAGCTCCGTCGCCTTGGCTTCGTCGAACTGCCCGATTTCCAGCCTGTGCACGGTGGCGGAGGAACCGTCCGTTTTGCTCACCGCAGCAATAGCCGTGCTTGTGGGCCGGGCAGTGAACAGATCAATCAGCGGCTGACATTCGGGTTTGTCGGTCTTCTCCCCCACGCCGTCTGCCTCGCCGTCCCCCTCGGGGTCTCCGGTCTTCACGTCCCAACCGGGGAGGTCCTGGGCGGTCACCAGCGCGGCCTTCAGCTCCGCCTCGGTGAGCGTCTTGCCGGACGGCGCCTTGTCCCCGCCCGCACTTCCGGTCGAGGCCGACGACGAGGCGGCAACGCTCCCGCCCTTGTCGTCGTCCGACCCGCACGCGGTGACAGCCACCATCAACGGCGCGATCACCGCGGTGGCCATCCGAATTCGGGTGTATCGCCCCACAGCACGCATGCAGAAAGCTTCCTTCGCCAGAAGTTTTCGACCGCCGTCCCCATCCCAGGCCCCCGCGGTCTGACAGGCGGTCAGAGTGACGCAAGGACGCGTGCATTGTCCATTCGATTCGCTGTGCGAATACCGGCGCTGTGTGGCCCCCCGACCACCGGCGACGCACGTTGACGCGGGTAACCGGCCACCGTCAGACTGACCCCACTCTGGGGGGGCCATGCACCTGGGTAGAACTGACGGGCCGACCGGAAACCGGTCCGACGACGCTCGCGAAGAGCGGCGTGAAACGATCGAAGCGCTGACCGAGGTCTCCGACCACCTCGACTTCGCGCTGCGTCTGATACGCCGCACGGTCGCGGACCGTGATCGGCTGACGCGCCTGACCGACCGCATCCGGACGGTCGAGGACCGCCTGCGCGACGACCGCTACTACCTCGCGGTCATCGGCGAGTTCTCCGCCGGGAAGAGCACGTTCATCAACGCCCTCCTAGGGCTCGACCTGCTCCCCACCTCCGCGCTGCGGACGACGGCCGCCGCCACGCGGATCACGCACGGGTCGGAGTTCACGCTCCAGGTGCGGTTCCGCAACGACGGGATCCGGTACGTCTATCCCTCCGGTTCCGCCGAAGGGCCCGACAGCCCGCTCGGGCGCATGCTGCTGCACCTCGCGCCGTACTTGCGGGTACCTCGCGCGACCGCGGACATCCTCTCGTTGCTGACCGCCGACGAGCGCATCGCGCCGCACCTGGAGTACCTCGAAGTGCGGCATCCCGCGACGCCGTTGCGCGACGGGCTCGTGATCATCGACACACCCGGGACCAACGCCGAGGTCGGGCACACCGAGATCACCGCGTCGGTGATGCGCGACGAGGCCGACCTGGCGGCCGTGTTGAGCCCGTCGGCGTCGCCGGCGTCGTCCTCGCTCACCGCGTTCCTCACCGACGCGCTCGATCCCGCACTGCTGCGCCGCTGCATCTTCCTCGTGACGAAGATGGACCACGTCGAGGACGACGAGCACGACGATCTCCTCAACCACGTGCGCCGCCGCTTCGCCCGCCTGCTCGGGCTCGACGACGTCGTGGTGGAGGGCGTCGCGGCGGACGCGGTCCTGCGCAGGGCGACCGGTCGGCCGCTGCTCGGGCCCGAACAGGAGTACTGGGCCGACGCCTTCCCCGCGACGCTCGCTTCCCTGCGCGACCAGATGCAGCGTCAGCGGATCATCGCCGTCTCCGACCACCTGCTGCGGCTGCTGGAGGGCCTGCTCGGGGAACTGGGCTCCGAACTGGAAGACGCGCGGCGCCGGCTGGCCGAGGAGGAGGCGGAGCTGCGTGCGGCGCGTATCCCCGACCTCGACGCGTTCACCCTGCGCCACGCGGCGCACGCGCGGACCCTGGTCGACGCGGGCGCCGAGAACGCGCGCCGGGCGACGGGGGTGATGGCCGCGCAGTGGCAGCAGTAC
Source organism: Yinghuangia sp. YIM S10712 (assembly GCF_051388935.1). NCBI lineage: Bacteria > Bacillati > Actinomycetota > Actinomycetes > Kitasatosporales > Streptomycetaceae > Yinghuangia > Yinghuangia sp. YIM S10712. Next base: position 376,500 of record NZ_JBPKBI010000002.1, on the reverse strand, counting down.
ACGCGCCGGGCGATCGACGCCGCGATCGACGCCGCGGCGACGCCGGACGACATGCGCCGGGTCATCCGTACCGATGTTCCCGAGCTGATACGCCGTGACCTGCCGCGTATCGGCGATGTCGTGCAGACCGCCGTGACCGCGGCACTCGCGGAGAGTGCCCGGGAGGCCGAGGCGGCCGTCGAAGCGGCGTTCGAGGCGGAGTACGCCAAGCTCGACCAGGAGGTGGTGCGCGTCGCGCGGTCGCGCATCACGGTCGTCAGCGGCACGCAGCTCGCCGACAACGCGCTGCTGGCGTACGAGTCGAACGTCTCCGGTGTCACACAACAGCTACGGGCGGTTCGCCAACAGGCAACGAGATCGGGTCCGATCGGGTCCGGAGTGGACCAGTGGTTCGCCTCGATGCCCCCGCCGACCGGCCCGCTGCGGGGCACGGTGCCGCCCCCTATGCCTCCCCCGTTGCCACGGCATTCCGGGCACTTCGGTCGGGGAATTCCGGACAGACCTCCTGCATATCCTCCCCAATCGCCTCCGACGATTCCGCCGCCTCCCACCCCACAGGCGCGTGGTGGTCTCGGTGGCTTCGCCGCGCGGATCGCCGACTCGATGGCGTCCACGGACATGAACGCGTTGCGGAACCACGCACGGGCCGAAATGCATCAGACACTCCAGACGGTCGCGAACGGCCTCGCGGGACAGATCAGCGAGGCCATCGAGACCGCCACCGAGAACTACGCGGAGACGGTCCGCGAGCACGTGGCGCAGTTTCGGGCCACGTACGCGGCCACCGTCGACGAGTTGGTCACGGAGCACCGCCGCCGGGAGGGAATCCTCGCGGCACGCAGGAACCTGCTGGAGGACGCCGGCAGGCAGACGGAACGGCGCCGCGCGACGGTCAACACGTTGCGCGAACGCCTCTCGACTCGGGGGGGAACCCGAATATGAACGAGCACTACGGCGACGACATGTACACCGAGGCCCCTGAGGACCTCGACCCTTCGTACGACACGACCCTCGGCGAGGAGACGGGCAGCGACGAGCTGCTGTGGGAGACGGAGTCGGCCGACGGCCAGACCCTGGACGCGGCGGGCGACCCCGCCCTCACCGACCCGCTCGACGTTCCGCCGGCGCCTGAACTCCCGGACTACACCGACCCGCTGGAGGTCCCGCAGGGCGGCGACATCCCGGTTCCGGCCGACTACACCGACCCGGCCACCTCGACCGAGGACCCCTACGCGGTTCCGACCGATGTGTCGGAAGACCCGTACGCGGTGCCCACGGACGTCGCCGAGGACCCCTACGCCGTGCCCACCGACGTCGCGGAGGACCCGTACGCGCCGGTCGACCCGAACGACCCGAACGTCGGCCTCGACCCGTCGGACCCGAACTACGACCACTACTACGCCGAGAACGGCCACACCTACGACGGCCCGTCCGACGTCCCGGCGGACGGCACGGTCGACCCGCTGGAGGTCCCGCAGGGCGGCGACCTCCCGGTTCCCGAGGACGACTACAACCCGGACACGTACGTGCCGACCGAGTACACGTACGAAGACCCGTTCGAGCAGCCGGGCTACGACCCGTCGTACGACCCGTACACCGACCCGGGCTACAACCCGTACGCCGAGGACGGCCCGTACTACGGCGACTACGACGTGGTCTACGACCCGTGCTGGGGCGACGTCGCGTACGACCCGTACAACGGCGTGTTCGTGCAGGTGGACGTCACGGTCCAGGGCGACGTGTACGTCGTCGGCGACCAGACTGCGGACGTGTACGTCACCAACGAGGGCGACACCTACGTCGACAACTCCACGACCTACGTGGACAACTCGACCACGTACGTCGACAACTCCGACACGACGGTCGAGTACACCGAGACGACCGTGGTCGGAGACGACAACACCTACTACGGCGGCTACGAGCCCGACTCCGTCGCGCCCTACGAGACGTACGGCCCGATGGACGTCGCGCACTACACCCCCGACTGGACCCCGGCCGACTTCGACGGCGTGGGCGACCCGCTGGGCGACGCCGCGTACTACCACGGTGTGCAGGACCTGGCGCACTCCCCGCTCGCCACCGAGGGCCAGATCATCGAGAAGCTCACCGGCGAGCCGTTCAACGAGGCCGCGCTGGCCGCCGAGGCCGAGAACGCCGGGTTCTTCGACCCGGTCTACGGCATGGACGGCGGCAGCGTCGGCAACCTGCTGGAGCTGCACGGCATCGAGACCGAGACGGTCTACGACGCCGACATGGACACGCTCCTGAACGCGCTGGAGAGCGGCGACCCCGTCATGGCGGTCGTGGACACCAACGAGACCGGTCTGCCGCTGCACGACGTGGTCACGGGCGTGCCGGTCGAGCAGAACCCGCCCGCGCTCTCCTCGGTGTGGGTCACCGGCGTGGACGTCCAGCCCGACGGCTCGGTCTACGTCCTCGTCAACGACCCGAGCTGGCCCGAGGGCCAGACCATGCCGGTCGAGATCTCGGACTTCGCCAACGCGTGGGCGGACAGCGGAAACCAGGCGGTCATCGCGCACCAGCCGGCGTAACCCGCCGACGGCGCAGTCGGTGCGCCGGTGCTCCCCGGTCGTGTCGGGGACCCGGCCGGCGCACCCATCGCCTCCCCCGCGGGCCGGCCGCCCGCCGGCTCCGCGTCTCCCATCCGCTGAGCAAAGAACAGACTTTCCCGAGAGGACAACCTCCGTGACCATCGACCGTGAGGCCGTCAACGCCCGCGTCGCCCAGAACCAGCCGCGCCACCAGACCGGTGTGGCCGGGCTGCTCGGCGGCATCCACCGCAGCCCCGAACTCCGCGGCTGGCTCAAGGGCGCGTCGCTCGCGCTGCCGCCCGTCGCCGAGCGCGTGGCCGGCACCTGGACCCTGACCTCGCTGATCGCCGTCGGCCGCCGCGAGCCGCAGGCGCCCGTCATCCACGTGACCCCTGCGTGGGGCGCGGTGCAGTGGGAGTGGCCGTCGCAGAAGGTGCTCCAGCACATCACGCTGGCCGAGCACCCCGCCGCCGCGGACATGCTGGCCAAGGCGGCCGGCCAGACGACCGGCTGGAACCTGTCCATGCAGGCCGAGGCGCTCGCCGCCCGCGCCCGCTTCTTCCAGACCCTGACCCGCTTTGTCTCCGAGCCGGGCGAGCGCGACCTGAAGCTGCTCACCCGCGCCTACGCCCAGGTGCTGCCGCGTGCGGCGTACGGCGTCTACCACGCCCTCGTCCCGAGCACCCGCACGTGGCTCCAGGTCGCACCCGGCCAGGCCGCAGCCGGTCGTGAGGCGCGCTCGCGTTCGACGGGTGCGGCGAGCTCGCGCAGCTCGTCGGCCGAGGCGGGCGTCGCCGGTCTACCCGGCCCGTCGAGGACCGCGACGCCGCGCCCGGCGGCGTCGGCGGCGGCCCCGGCCGGATCCGCACCGCAGGGGCCGAGGGCCCCGGGGGTCGGAGCCGGACCGTCCTCGGCGGGCGTTCATCCCCGGCGGGCCGCCGCGGCGGCACCTGCGACACCGGCCCGGCGTACCCCCGAACCGCGCCCCGGCAGCGGTCCGAGCCTGGTCAAGTCCGCCGGTGCCGCGCTCAGTTCACCGATCACCGACGCCCGCGAGCTGGCCGAGCGGTTCGGTCTGGAGCAGATCTGCACCGAGATCGACCGCCTGCGGGCGCGGCTGCGGCGGCCGGGCTTCCGGATCGCGGTGGTCGGTGAGTTCGGCCGGGGCAAGTCGTCGCTGGTGAACCGGCTTCTCGGGGCGCAGGTCGTCCCCGAGGGCCGGCACACCCGGGTGCCCGTAGTGATCGCGCCGGGCCCCGAGGCGCGCCTCGAACTCCAGTACGCGGACGGCCGGTCCGAGGTCCGGCCGCCCGGGTCGGCGTCGTGGTCGGACGTCGACGCCGCGGCTGCGCGCGAGGGCGACGACGCGCTGATCGGCGTCCGGGTCCTGGTGGAGGACCCCGAACTGGCCCGGCTCGATGTGGAGATCGTCGACACCCCGGGCGTCAACGCGGGGCTGCGCGGCCACGCGGACGACGGCGACGAGGGTGCCGACGACAAGGCGCAGGACCTCGTCCGCCGTACCGTCGCCGCCAGCGACGCGGTGCTGATGGTCGTGTCGGCGAGCGCCCCGCTGGGCATCTCGGAGACCTCCTTCCTGGAGGAGGAGGTCATCGCACGCCACGTGCCGCGCATCACGGTGGTGGTGTCCAAGCTCGACACCATCGACGAGGACGAGCGCGAGGACATCGTCGACTATCTCACCGGGCGCGTCCGCCGCATCTCGCCGGAACTGGAGGTGCTGCCCGGTCCGCACCGCGAGGACGACGCACCGATCGCAGGGGTGCGCGGACGGCTGGAGGAGTACGCAGTCTCCGGCGGGCGGCGGGCCATGCGCGCCCGGCAGACCGCCGGGCAGCTCCTCGGCCTGCTGGAGGAGATGACCGAACTCGCCCGGCAGGGCGTGGCCGCCGGGGCGCTCGGTGTCGAGGAGCGGCGTCGTGCGGCTGAGGCGGCCGAGGTCGAGATCGACAACATGACCGCCGAGTGGGGCAAGGTCCGCGTCGAGCTGCAGAAGCGGCGCAGCACGACGGCGGAGAAGTTCCGCGAGCACCTGGCGCAGTCGCAGGACGAGCTGCTGGGTGTGCTGCGCTACGAGATGGAGCGCACGCCGGACCCCAAGACGTGGTGGGAGCGCGACCTGCCGTTCCGGTTGCGGCGCGAGCTGACCTCGATGGCGAAGAAGTACGAAGGCCAGTTGCACTCCAGCGTGCAGGCCGACCTCCAGTGGCTCGACGCGCAGATGAAACGGCACTTCGGCAAGGGCACCACGCACAAGGTGGACAAGGCCGAGCAGTTGTCGACCGAGTTCGAGCTGAACGAGGCCGAGGAACTGGGGCTGAAGGACCTCAAGAGCCGCAAACTGGCGTGGCGCATCGGTCCGAGCGGCGTCGCGGTGCTGGGCATGCTGCTGATCCCGCTGACCGGCGGGCTGTCGACGATCCCGATGGGTGCGGGCATGGCCGCTTCGGTCGGCGGCATGGTCCTGGGCGAGGTGAAGTCCGGTTCGCTGACCGAGGGCCAGCGCGTGCACGCCGCCAAGGCGCTCGAACCGGCGATCGAAGAACTGCTCACCGGGTTCTCGCAACAGGTGTCGGACCGGCTGTACTCGCTGTACGCCGGGGTCATGGACGAGGCCGTCCGCGGCCAGAAGGCGTGGCGCACGGACCGGCTCGCGGCGATCGGCGCGCAGGGTCGCGGAGGGCCGGATTGGCAGGAACTGTTCACCCGTACCCAGGAATTGATCTCCGGGGTCAGCGCACTGATCGACGGGGACGGCACGGGGGCGTGACGACGGTCGCGTGACCGTATGATCCGCAAGGACCGTCGGGCCGGGCGCACCAGGCACGGCGGAGGGAGGGAGAGCAGTGGACCAGCACCGGGCGGCCCAGGCCGGAGTCGGCGGTTACAGCGCGTGGCGGGCCCGTCAGGAGACCCTTGTCGAACTGATCGACCGGCTGACGCCCGTCATCTCGGGCCTGTCGATCGGCAGCGGGGTCAAAAAGCTCGCGTCGGTGCGTACGCGGGCTGCCTCCGAGGCGTTCAAGGTGATGATCGTCGGGGAGTTCAAGCGCGGCAAGAGCACCGTGATCAACGCGATGCTCGGCGACAAGGTGCTGCCGTCCTTCGCCCGGCCGTGCACCGCGATCATCAACGAGGTGATGTGGGCCGACCAGCGTTCCGCGCTGATCTACCCGCTGGAACCTGACGGCAGCGCGGGCGACCCCATCCCCGTGGGCGTCGAGGAGATCGTCGACTACGTGACGATCGGCGCGGACGACGACAACACCCCGAACCCGTACCAGCGCGCGGTGGTCCGCTGGCCGCTCGAACTGTGCCGCAACGGTGTCGTCGTGGTCGACTCCCCCGGTCTCAACGAGGCGCCCGAGCGCGAGCGGGTGACGCTGGCGTACCTCGAACAGGCCGATGTGCTGGTCTTCGTCGTCGACTGCCAGGCGGCGATGTCGCGCAGCGAGCAGTTGTTCCTCGACGTGCACGTGAAGGCGCGCGGGCACGAGGACGTGTTCTACGTCGGCAACAAGATCAACCTGGTCGAGGAGGAGGAGCGCGAGGACGTCAAGCGGGAGATCCGCAAGCGCCTCGGCCCGTACGTCTCCCGTCCCGACCGGGTCTTCTTCGTCAACGCCCGGGCCGCGCTCAACGGCCGCCGCAAGGGCGACCCGGACCTGGTCGGCGACTCGGGCATGCCCGAACTGGAGCGCGCGCTGGAGGAGTTCCTCACCCGCGAGCGCGGCCGGGCGAAGATCCTGTCACCGGCCCGCGAGTTGAAGTACCTGCTGATCGAGGCACGCGAGCAGATCGACCGCAAGGAGGCGCTGCTCACGCAGAGCGTCGAGGATCTGCGGGCGACCTACGAGCGCGTGCAGGTGCCGCTGACCAGGCTGGAGCAGAACCGCCGGGTCATCGTCGCGCAGATGGAGGGGCACCTGCGCGAGACGCGCGGCGAAGTCGAGGACGCGGGACGCCGGTTCATGAACCGGGTGATCGGCCAGATCCCCGGCTGGGCGCGCGACTACGACCCGACGAACACGCTCGGCGCCAACCCGTTCAAGGCGCGCGAGAAGATGGAGGCGGCGGTCAAGGAGATCTCCGACCATCTGGCGGGCCGGATCCAGGTCGCGTTCGCCGAGTGGCAGGAGAAGGAGCTCAAGCCGCTGCTGACCCGGCGCGTCGAGGACCTGGAACGCTCGATCGACGACGATGTGAAGCAGTTCGTCACCCGCATCGACGAGATCCGCGCCTCGCTGACCCGCGATGACGCCGAGACGCAGGTGCTGAAGGCCGTCGACAAGACGCAGGCGCCGCTGGAACGCCTGCTCGCCGACGCGGTGTCGTTCGTCCTCGACCCGCGCACGGCGCTGACCGGCGGACGCTTCAGCCTGCGGACGATGCTCACCACGCTGCTGCCGCAGATCGCGGTCGGCGCGATCGCCGTCTTCGTGGGCCTCGGCCCGGTCGCGATTTTCGCGATGCTGCTGGGCGGCAACCTCTTCCGCGGCGCCCTCCAGCTCAACAAGGCGAACCAGCGCATGAAGGAGCAGGTCGCCGAGCAGGTGGTCGAGGAACTGCGGAACCGCTCCGACGCCGACGTGCAGAACCTCGGCGACGAGATCACCAAGCAACTCCGCACGATGCGCGACGCCATCGCGCAGGGCCTGGACGCCGAGATCAAGAGCATCCGCGACGAGGTCGGCGAGGCGCTGCGCACCAAGGAGCAGGGTGAGGCCGACGCCAAGCAGACCAGCGCGGACCTGCGCCGCTTCGCGGGGGAACTCAACCGCATCGACGAGCAGTTGGCTGATCTGATCATGGACGTGGCGCTGTAGGCGGAGCCGGGCTCGGGCCCGGCTCCGCCTACCTGCCCGCGGCGTCAGTCGACGAGGTCGCGGACGACCGCGTCGGCCAGGAGACGGCCCTTCAACGTCAGGACCGCGTGCCGGGTGTCGAAGGACCCAGGGTCCAACAGGCCCTCGGCCACGGCGCGTTCGGCCGCGGCGAGGCCCTTGTCGTGGAGCAGGGACAGCGGGCAGCCGTCCTTGAGGCGCAGCTCCAGCAGGATGCGTTCGATGCGGCGGTCCTCGTCGGTGAGGATCTCGCGGGCCTGAGCGGGGGATCGCCCGGCGGTCAGGCGCTCCGCGTAGGCCGCCGGGTGTTTGACGTTCCACCAGCGCACGCCGCCGACGTGGCTGTGTGCTCCGGGGCCGGCGCCCCACCAGTCGGCTCCGGTCCAGTAGAGCTCGTTGTGGTGGCAGCGGGCCTCGTACGACGCGGCCCAGTTGCTCACCTCGTACCAGCCGAGTCCCGCACCCGTGAGCGTCGCGTCGGCCATCAGGTAGCGGTCGGCGAGCAGGTCGTCGTCGGGCAGCGGGAGTTCGCCGCGGTCGATGCGGCCCGCGATGCGGGTGCCCTGTTCGACGATCAGGGAGTAGGCGGAGACGTGGTCCGGCCCGGCGGCCACGGCCGCGTCGAGGGACGACTGCCAGTCTTCGTCGGACTCTCCCGGCGTGCCGTAGATGAGGTCCAGGTTGACGTGGTCGAAGCCGGCCGCGCGGGCCTCGGCGACGCATTCCTGGGCGCGGCCGGGGGTGTGCCGGCGGTCGAGCACGGCGAGCACGTGCGAGCGGACGCTCTGCATGCCGAAGGACAGGCGCGTGAAGCCGGCCTCGCGCAGTTGTGCGAGGTAGCGGAGGTCGACGGACTCCGGGTTGGCCTCGGTGGTGACCTCCGCTCCGGGAGCGAGGCCGAACTCGTCGCGGATCGCGGAGAGAATCCGGCCGAGCTCGGCGGCCGGGAGAAGCGTCGGGGTGCCGCCGCCGAAGAAGACCGTGCGGACCGGGCGGTCGACGTCGCCGAGGACCTTCCGCGCGAGGCGGATCTCGGCGACGGCGTCCCCGGCGTACCCCGCCTGCGAGGCGCCGCCGCCCAGTTCCGCGGCGGTGTAGGTGTTGAAGTCGCAGTAGCCGCAGCGCGACGCGCAGTAGGGCACGTGCACGTAGAAGCCGAACGGGCGCGCGGCGGCCTCCGCACCGGCCAGGGCGGATTCGGGCAGGGACCCGTCGAGTGGCGCGGGCACGCCGTCGGGAAGCGCGGAGGGCATCGGCCCAGTCTCCCCCACGGGGCTTCCCCGCCAAAATGGCGTCCTGCCGTACGGCACTACGAGACGAGGCTGTCGTCGTACATCGCGTCCAGCAGCCCGGCGTACTCGCGCTCGACGACGACGCGCTTGACCTTGAGGCTGGGGGTGAGCTCGCCGTGCTCGACGCTCAGGTCGCGCGGCAGGATCGTGAACTTCTTGATCGTCTGCCACCGCTGAAGCTCGGTGTTGAGCTTGTCGACGTAACCCTGGATCAGTGCCCTGACCTGCGCAGTCTCGACCAGTTTCGAGTACGGCAGCTCGGCGAGGCCGCCGCCGGCCTTGGCAGCCCACGCGCCGAGCGCGTCGGCGTCGAGGGTGATGAGAGCGGTGCAGAAGTTGCGGTTGTTGCCGTGGACGACGATGTTGCCGACGAACGGGCACAGGCCCTTGAAGCGGCCTTCGATGTCGGAGGGCGCGACGTACTTGCCGTTGGACGTCTTGATGAGGTCCTTCTTACGGTCGGTGATCCGCAGCGCGCCGTGCTCGTCGATCTCGCCGATGTCGCCGGTGTGCAGCCAGCCGTCCTCGTCGAGGACTTCCGCCGTGGCCTCGGGGTTGTTGTGGTAACCGGCCATGACCGCGGGGCCGCGGAGCAGCACCTCGTTGTCCTCTTCGGCGATCTTGATCTCGGTGCCGGGGAGCGCGAGGCCGACGCTGCCGATGTGGTTGGCCCGGTAGCGGTTGACCGTGCAGCCCGCGCTCGCCTCGGTGAGGCCGTAGCCCTGGAGCACCGGCACGCCGATCGCCTCGAAGAACGACGCGACCTCGTCGGAGAGCGCGGCGCTGCCGGATATGCAGCCCTTCATGCGTCCGCCGAACAACGCGCGCAGCTTCGTCAGGACCAGCTTGTCGGCGACCCGGTGCTGCAACCTCAGCAGCGGGCCTGCCGTACGCCCGCCCCGCGTGGCGTCGGCGTGGCGGTGGCCCACACCGACCGCCCAGGCGATCAGGCGCTGTTTCGCGGCGCTTTCGCCCCTGACACGAGCCTGGATGCCGTTGTACGCCTTCTCGAAGACGCGCGGCGCGGCGGCCATGAACGTCGGCTTCACGACGGGCAGGTTCGCGACCAGCCTGGTGTGCCGGCCGTCGACCGCCGTCGTGTAACCGACGCGCAACTGACCCACCGTCATGACCTTGCCGTAGCAATGCGCGAGCGGCAGCCACAGGTACTGCAGGTCGGTCGCGTCGCTGAGCGCCATCTGCTCCTGCGCCACCGCCTGGTACGCCCACGTGTCGTGGTTGAGGCGAACCCCCTTGGGGCGTCCGGTGGTTCCCGAGGTGTAGATCAGGGTCGCGAGCTGGTCGCGGCGGATTCCCGCGACCAGCCGCTCGACGAGATCGGGGTCCTTCCCCAGGAGCGCGCGGCCGTTCTCCTCAAGTTCACCGAGCGTGATGACCCAGTCGTCGTCGGCGGTGCCGTCGAAGGTGACGATCTTCCGTACCGCGCCGAGGCGTACGCGCTGGGTGCGCAGCTTCTCGATCTGCCGGTCGTTCTCGGCGAACACGATCGTGCTGCCGGAATCCTCCAGAATGAACGCGGCTTCGTCGGCGTTGGTCGACGGGTACACGGTCGTGGTCGCGGCACCCGAGCACGCGATGCCGAAGTCCGCGAGGATCCAGTCGATGCGCGTCTCCGAGACGATCGCGACGCGGTCCGCGGGCTCGACGCCGAGCGCGTGCAGGCCGGCGGCGATGGCTTTGACCCGGTCCGCGGCCTGGGCCCAGGTCAGCGACTTCCACTCCTCGCGGCCGTCCGGCAGAGCGAAGGGGAAACGATACGCCTCGGCGTCCGGCGTGGCACGGACGCGTTCCAGGAAGTCGACGGCGAAGGACTCGGAACGGTTCTCGATCGCGGTAGCCATGTCACTCACGACGTCCTCCGGCATCCGGAACTCAAGGGCCGTGGCCTCGACTGCACGAGGACACGCCGGACCACGCGAACCACTTCGGACCACTTCGGACCACGCCGTGTGTCCTGGGTCACGCCTGTTGATGGTCCGTCAACGTAGCCGGACCGGCTGCGCCGCGGTAGAGGATGCGGGCCTTCTCGTGCCCGAAAGTCCGGTATGACAGCAGGTCTGTGGCACGCCAACGGATGGCGGGCCGGGTTCACGGACCGTGCCGCCGCGCCGAGGACGCGCGAGGCGCCCGGCGTCGCGTACGCCGGGCGCCTCGTCCGCACCCTCGGTGGCCTTCGTCCGACCGTGCCCGGCGCGCGGCCGGCACGGTCGGCGGGCTACTTCTTCTTGTCGGCGGCACCGTCCGCGTCGGTGGACAGGGCGGCGATGAACGCCTCCTGCGGCACCTCGACGCGGCCGACCATCTTCATGCGCTTCTTGCCTTCCTTCTGCTTCTCCAGCAGCTTGCGCTTGCGGGAGATGTCGCCGCCGTAGCACTTGGCGAGCACGTCCTTGCGGATCGCGCGGATGTTCTCGCGTGCGATCACCCGCGCCCCGACCGCCGCCTGGATCGGCACCTCGAACTGCTGACGCGGAATCAACTCGCGCAGCTTCTTGGTCATTTCGACGCCGTAGTTGTACGCCTTGTCCTTGTGCACGATGGCGCTGAACGCGTCGACGGCCTCGCCCTGCAACAGGATGTCGACCTTGACGAGGTCCGACATCTGCTCGCCCGTGGGCTCGTAGTCCAGCGACGCGTAGCCGCGCGTCTTCGACTTGAGCTGGTCGAAGAAGTCGAACACGATCTCGGCGAGCGGCAGCGTGTACCGCAGCTCCACACGGTCCTCGGACAGGTAGTCCATGCCGAGCAGGCTGCCGCGCCGCGACTGGCACAGCTCCATGATCGCGCCGATGTACTCGCTCGGCGCGAGGATCGTCGAACGCACGACCGGCTCGTGCACCTCGGCGATCTTGCCGCCCGGGAACTCGCTCGGGTTGGTGACCGTGTGCTCGGTGCCGTCCTCCATGAGGACGCGGTAGACCACACTCGGCGCCGTCGAGATCAGGTCGAGGCCGAACTCCCGCTCCAGGCGCTCACGGATGATCTCCAGGTGCAGCAGCCCGAGGAAGCCGCAGCGGAACCCGAAGCCGAGCGCCGCGGAGGTCTCCGGCTCGTAGACAAGGGCCGCGTCGTTGAGTTGCAGCTTGTCCAACGCGTCACGCAGCTCCGGGTAGTCCGAGCCGTCGAGCGGATACAGGCCGGAGAACACCATCGGACGCGGGTCCTTGTAACCGCCGAGCGGTTCGTCGGCGCCCTTGTTCTGCGATGTGATGGTGTCGCCGACCCGGGACTGCCGGACGTCCTTCACGCCGGTGATGATGTAGCCCACCTCACCGACACCGAGGCCGTCGGCCGGCTTGGGCTCCGGCGAGATGACACCGATTTCGAGCAGTTCGTGGGTCGCCCCGGTCGACATCATCTTGATGCGCTCGCGCTTGGTGAGCCGGCCGTCCACGACACGGACGTACGTCACGACGCCGCGGTACGAGTCGTACACCGAGTCGAAGATCATCGCCCGCGCCGGCGCGTCCTTCACACCGATCGGCGGCGGCACCAGGCGTACGCACTCGTTGAGCAGCTCGGGCACGCCCTCGCCGGTCTTGCCGCTGACCCGCAGCACGTCGTCGGGCTCGCAGCCGATGATGTGCGCAAGCTCCTCGGCGTACTTCTCGGGCTGGGCGGCGGGCAGGTCGATCTTGTTGAGCACCGGGATGATCTGGAGGTCGTTCTCCAGCGCGAGGTACAGGTTCGCCAGCGTCTGCGCCTCGATGCCCTGCGCGGCGTCGACCAGCAGGATGGCGCCTTCGCACGCGGCCAGCGACCGCGACACCTCGTACGTGAAGTCCACGTGCCCCGGGGTGTCGATCATGTTGAGGATGTGGACGCGGCCGTCCTCGGCTGTCCACGGCAGCCGTACCGCCTGGGACTTGATGGTGATGCCGCGCTCACGCTCGATGTCCATGCGGTCGAGGTATTGCGCGCGCATCTGCCGCGCGTCGACGACGCCGGTGATCTGGAGCATCCGGTCGGCGAGCGTGGACTTGCCGTGGTCGATGTGGGCGATGATGCAGAAGTTGCGGATCAGCGCCGGGTCGGTACGGCTGGGCTCCGGCACGTTCACGGGGGTCGCGGGCACGCAGGCTTCCAGGTTCTTAGGGCTCGGTGGACAGGGCAGTGTGTGGTGCGGCGTCAAACCGCGGTCTCGGCACCGCGGGCGGCCCCGGGCGCGAGGCGGCGCACGGGCGGCCACCGCAGTAGACCATCATCGTCCCATGCGCGTGGACTACTGGTCTCTTCCACCCGAACTGCATGCCGCCGTGACCGCCCGCCTGGGCGCCGACGTCGCCTCCGCGGCAACCCAGACGGGCGGCCAGAGCGGCGGCGCGGCAGCGCGCGTGGCCCTCACCGACGGACGCACGGCCTTCCTCAAGGGCTGCTCCGAGGACCACCCGATCGCCGCGCAATACGAGGTCGAAGGCTGGTTCGGGCGCAAGGTCCTCCCGTTCCTCGACGCGGACGCCGCCACCGGGCCCGCGCCGGCAACTCCCGGGATCCCGGGGCGCTTTCCCGCACCCCGGCTGACGGCGGAACTGCGGGTCCTCGGGTGGTACGTCCTGGTCTTCGAGGACATCGACGGCCACGACGCCGCGGTCACCGACCCCGCCGACCTCGCCGCCTGCCTCGCGCTTTTCCGCACGCTCGCGGCCACCACCTACCCCGCCGCGATCGCCCACCGCATACCCCCGGTGTCCGTGACTCTCGGGCACCTGGCATCGGGCTGGCAGCGCATAGCCGGCGACCCTCCCCCCGATCTCGACCCCTGGGCCCGCTCGCACCTGCGGGAACTGTGCGCGCTCGAACGCGGCTGGACCGCGGCGGCCGGCGGCAAAACCGTCGTGCACACCGACCTCCACCCGGGCAACGTGCTGGTCGCGCCCGGGCCCACCGGCTACGCCGTCGACTGGACCCGGCCTTCCTCCGGCGCCGCCTGGGTCGACCCGCTGTTGTTCTGCCTGCGGGACCCGGCGCTGACCGGGCCGAGCGCACCGAACGAACTGCCGGGATGGTTCCGCGAGCGGTACGACCTGCCCGCTCCACTACTCCGCTCCTTCATCGCGGGAGCAGCCGGCCACTGGGCCGACGCCGCCCGGCTGGAGGCCCCCGACTACGCCCCGGGCCTGCGGGCGTACGAACGCGACCGCGCCGCCGCGTCGCTGGCCTGGTTGCGGCGCGAACTGGAACGCTGACGTCTCACCGGCCTCGCGAGCGCATGGGCGCCCCGCCCTCCGGGCGCGGCTTCGGAAGCCCGGAGCGGCCCTGGTAGCCTGTCCCACTGCGTGTGCCACTTGTCTCAGCCACGCAAGTCAACGTTCCACGAGGGCCCTCTCCCCTACGGGAACACAACGTTCCAAAAACGACGAGGCTGTTTTTCGTGGCTAACATCAAGTCCCAGATCAAGCGGATCAAGACGAACGAGAAGGCCCGCCAGCGCAACAAGGCGGTCAAGTCGTCGCTCAAGACCGCGGTGCGCAAGACGCGCGAGGCCGTCGCGGCCGGTGACCTGCAGAAGGCCACCGAGTTGAACCGCGAAGCCGCCCGGAAGCTCGACAAGGCCGTGAGCAAGGGCATCATCCACAAGAACCAGGCCGCCAACAAGAAGTCGGCCCTGGCCAAGCACGTCGCCTCGCTCCAGGGCTGACCCCGGGCTTTTCAGGGCTGCGGCCCCGGCCCGCCTGTCGGCCGCTTGCGCGTATTGAAGGCGCCCTCCTCCTCATGGACGGCGCCTTCAGTGCTGTCGTGGACCGCGCGTCGGTGCGACCCTGCGGCCCCGGAGCTCAGCGCCCGCGCACGGTGGCGACCGTCACCACGGCCTTCTCCAACGCGTACGCCGGGTCCGTTCCGCCGCCCTTGACCGCCGCGTCGGCTTCGGCGACCGCGTGGAGGGCGGCGACGATGCCGTCGGGGGTCCAGCCGCGCATCTGCTGGCGGACACGGTCGATCTTCCACGGCGGCATGCCCAGTTCGCGGGCCAGGTCACCCGGACGGGCGCCGCGCGGGGCGGCTCCCAGACGTGCGACGTTGCGCACGCCTTGGGCGAGCGCACTGGTGACCAGCACCGGGGCCACACCGACCGACAAGGCCCACCGAAGTTGTTCGAGCGCCTCGGCGGCACGGCCTTCGACGGCCTTGTCCGCGACGTCGAAACTCGTCGTCTCGGCGCGGCCGGTGTAGTAGCGGGCGACCGTTTCCTCGTCCACGACGCCGTCGGTATCCGCCGCCAACTGGCTGCACGCCGCGGCGAGTTCGCGCAGGTCGTTGCCGACCGCCTCGACAAGCGCCCGGGCGGCCTCCTCGGTCACGGACCGGCCGGCGGTACGGAACTCCGCCTTGACCAGCGCGACTCGTTCGCCGGCCTTCGACACCTTCGGACAGGCGACCTCCCGGGCACCGGCCTTGCGTACCGCGTCCAGCAGTGCCTTTCCCTTGGGGCCGCCGAGGTGGGTCAGCACCAGCACGACGTCGTCGGCGGGGGCACCCAGGTAGGCCTTGACCTCGCCCGCAAGGTCGGTGCCGAGGTCCTGCGCGGCCCGGACCACGATCACCTTGCGCTCTCCGAACAACGACGGGCTGGCCAGTTCGGTGAGCATGCCCGGTTGCAGCGAGCCGGGGGCGATGTCGCGGATGTCGGTGTCCGGGTCGACCGCCCGGACGGCTCGCGTGACCGCGGACACCGCACGGTCCACGAGAAGTTCCTCCGGACCGACCACGAGGGTCACCGGAGCGAGCGGGTCGTCTGCAGCTTTCCTGGCCATCGCGCACAGCATCGCACGCTCCGGCGACAACACGGGCCCGCCCCCGGCTGCTCACCGACAGATCGGCGGCGGATCCCGCCACCGCGATCGCTCCGTCCCGGTCGGTGCGGACGACACGGGCTCCCATGGCGGCGAGCATGAGTGTCGTCGTCCGTGCCGGGTGGCCGTAAGGGTTCTCGCGGCCCACGGAAATCGCCGCGAGACGTGGGCGCAGGCTGTGCAGCAGGGCGGCGTCCTGTCGCGCCGAACCGTGGTGCGGGACCTTCAGGACGTCGACCCGCGTTCCGGCGAGCTCGGTGCGCAGGGCGTACTGGGCGTCCGGCTCCAGGTCGCCGGTGAGCAGGAACCGGACCCCGGACAGCTCGGCGAGCACGGTCAGGCTGGCGTTGTTGGGCACCGAACCGGACTGCCTGCGGGCGGCCTCCGGGTCGCGGGGACCGACGATCCGCCACCGCGCCGAACCGTCATCGGTGGCCCGCTGCTCGCCGTAGCCCGCCGTCCGCAGCGGGACGCCGGCCGCCGCAGCCCACCTTTGGACGCGGCGGACCTCTCCGGGCGGCTCCGGGATCGCGGAGGTCTCGATCCCGCCGACCGCGCGACCGTGGAGGACCCCGGGCAGGCCCTCGACGTGGTCGGCGTGGAAGTGGCTGAGGATGACCAACGGCACGCGGTTCACTCCGAGTTCGCGCAGGCAGCGGTCGACCGCGCTCGGATCCGGGCCGGCGTCGACGACGACTCCGGTGCCGTCGCCGGTGTTGAGCACGAGCGCGTCGCCCTGCCCCACATCGCACATCACGGCGAGCCAGCCGGGCGGGGGCCAGCCCGTCAGCGGGCGCGTGAGCGAGGGCGGTCGCATCAGGGCCACCGCCAGCACGAGGGCCAGTGCACACAGCACGAGCGGACGCCGGAACGCGGCACGCATCAGCGGCAGACACGCCACCGTCGACGCCGCGAGTGCGAGGCCGCCGAACCATCCGCCCGGCCATGCCACGGTCGCGCCGGGCACGTCCGCCCCGATACGTGCGACCGCGATGATCCACGCGGCCGGCAGCGCCGCGACGTGCACGAGTGCGACAGCGACCGGCGGGCACAACGACGCCGCGAGCAGTGCGAGGAATCCGAGCACGGTCGCCGGGGCGACGGCGAGTTCGGCCAGCAGGTTGCAGGGCACGGCGACGAGGCTGACCCGTGCGGTGAACGTGACGACGACCGGCGCACAGACCGCCTGGGCGGCGCACGGAAGCGCGACCGCGACCGCGAGTGCGCGTGGCCAGCCCCGGCGCACGAGGGCGTCCGCCCAGCGCGGAGCGAGCAGCAGCAACGCGGCGGTCGCGAGCACCGACAGGATGAAGCCGAAGCTCCGGGCCAGGTGCGGGGCGAACAGGATCAGGACGAGGGCCGCTGCCGCCAGCGCGGACGGGCCGTGCCGTCGACGCCCGAAGAACAGGGCGGCGAGCGTGACGAGGCCCATGAGCGCGGCCCGCAGCACACTCGGCTCCGGACGTGCCAGGACGACGAAGCCGAGAACCGCCACGACGCCCGCTACCGGCAGCGCACGACCACGAACTCCCGCATGGCGCAGGGCGAGCAACGCGGCACCCAGCAGAATCGTCACGTTGGTTCCGCTCACCGCCAGCAGGTGCGTGAGCTCCGTCGTCTTGAAGTCCCGGATGAGGTCCGGGGGCAGTCGGCCGGTGTCCCCGACGACCAGGCCGGGCAGGAGGCCGCGCGGCCCGGCCGGGAGACCCGCACACGCGTCGCGCAGTCGAGCGCGGAGATGCCCCGCCCACTTCTGGTATGGGGACGCGTCGCCGACCACGCGGGGCGCGGACTCGGTGATGAACAACGCGGCCGTGGGATCACCGGGCTTCGCGGGCACCAGACGGCCGGTTGCTTCAAGACGCGTGGAAGGCAACAGGTGCTGCCACGCATGTGCTTCGCGACCGGTGGCCAGCAACAGCACGGAGGTACGCAGGCGTTGCGCGGCAAAGGGCTGCACGGAACGCACGCCCACCAGCACATCGATGCGTGCCGGCACACGAACCGCCCCGGTGCCCAGGGATGTTCCCCGCACCTTCGGAGCGACCGGACTCGGATCGCCGACCACCGTGACGCGGGCGGTGACGGTCGCAGCATGTGCGGCGAGGGCCGGAACCGGCCCGGCACGTCCTGCCTGCGCGGCTGCGGACGCCGCCGCGGCCGCAGCGCAGACCAGCGCCATAGCGCAAGTGGTCCGCACGACAGCCCGCGGCCCCGGTCGGACCGGAGTCTCCGAGGGCCCCAGCGGCCTCCGTTGCCCCGGCAGGTGCCACAGTCTTGGCCGCGCCCATAACCCTCGTAGCCCTCGCACCAGCTGCCCAGGCTGCCCTGGTCTCCGCGGGGCACGGGCGCGGCGCGGGCCTCGAAGCCCGACCAGGGCGGCGGCGCCGAGACCGCATCCGCACGCGAACGTCCAGACGAGCGCGGGGCGCAGGACCGGCGCGAACCACGCAGCGGCCCAAGCGGCGAAGGCTCCCGGCACCAGCCGCAGGTCGATGCGCGCGGGCACACGGACAGAGGCCGTACGCCCGACGCCGATCGCATTCACACCCGCACTTTCCGGCGCAGGTCCGCAAAACGGCTCTCGCCGATTCCGCGGATCTCACGAAGCTGTTCGATCGAGGTGAATCGGCCGTTCTCTCGGCGCCATTCCAGAATGTTCTCCGCCATCACCGGCCCGATACCGGGCAGGGCGTCCAATTGTTCGGCGGTCGCGGTATTGAGGTCGACGACGGTTTGCACGGAGGCCTTCGTACCGGCAGTCGGCCCACCGGGCGCCTGCGGCATTGTCGTTGCTCCGGGGACGCCCACGGGAATCTGCTCCCCGTCGCCCACGACACGCGCGAGGTTGAGGACAGTGAGGTCGGTTCCGGGGAGAACGCCCCCGGCGGCCTTGAGGGCGTCGTCCACCCGGGCCCCGGCAGGCAGAACCAGCACACCGGGGCGCGCGACGCGTCCGACGACGTGGACGGACACCGGCCCGGCGGTGGCGGCAGCGGCCCCGGCAAGGGACTCGTCGGTCACGACGGAACCCGACTTGGAGGATCCCGCACCGAAGGACGGCGGACCCGACGCAGCCGCGTCCGGCGGCGGCACCGCCACCGGCTGCGGGCGCCCCTGCCACCAGCCGACTCCGGCGAACACGATCGCCAGCAGCGCGAGGACCGCCACCGCGGCAACGACTCGGCCGTCCACACCGACCCGGAAAGCCCTCAGTGACAAGGGGATTCGGTCGGAAACCGAACCTGCGAGCCGAGCTGACGCAGGCAGTGGTGCGGGATCTCGGGCGCGCTCCTGTTCAACGTCGACGTGCTGTGTGCCGACATGCGGTGCGTCGACGGGCGCTGCGAGGTCATCGTGGGGTTCAGGCGGGTCGGAGGCGTCAGGGCGGTCGCCACGCCGACCGCGACCGGTGGTGGGATCGTCAAAGAGGTCATGCGCGGGATCGGCCAACGCCCGGCGGTGATCGTCGTCCCAATGATCCACGTCGGGCGGCAACCCCGCAGGTGGCGGTTCCCCGGCCGGTGCACTGAAAGGCGGCGCGGGGTGAAGCCCCACGGCGTGAAGCGGCGCGGAGACCGGCTGTACGGCGTCGTGCGACTCGCCGTCGTGCGGAATGGGGTCCGGTGGGACAAGGTCGGGCGACCGGTTGTCGGGTGCGGACGCCGAAGTACGCGCCGAGTTGCCCTCGCGGGGAAAAAGCGCCGCGAGCCGGGCAATCGTCTGGGGGGTCGGTGATTTCGCCATGCCCCGACGTTAGGCGAGGAAATACGCCGGCAGGCCGACGAGTTCGCAATCTGTGGAAAACCATCGGACTGTGGAAAAGGGATTTGACACGCTCCGGAACCGTTGTCCTCAGCAGGGCGGGATGCGCCGAGGCGCCACAGTATGCGGCACGCCTCGAAATTCCGTCGGGAGCAAAGAGTCGCTCCGGCGAGAAGAACCGCGGCGTCACTTCTCCGGCGCTTGTCTGCCGCTCCGTCGCCGCCCCGAGCTCCGCGACGCCTGACGCGGGACGGCCGCCGCCCGCGCGCGCGGCTCCGCCTACCTGGGCGACACCACGACCGCCAAGAGCCCCGGACCCACATGCGCGCCGATGACCGCTCCGACCTCGCTGACGTACAACTCCCCCACCTGCGGCAGCCGTTCGCGGAGTCGGCCGGCCAAGGCGTCGGCGCGTTCCGGGCTGGCGAGATGGTGCACGGCGACGTCGACCTGTGCCTCGCCGGCGGATTCCAGCGCGATTTCCTCCAGCCGGCTGATCGCCTTGGCGGCCGTACGCACCTTCTCCAACGGCGCGATCCGGCCGTCCGAGACATGCAGCAACGGCTTCACCGCGAGTGCCGCGCCCATCAGGGCCGCCGCCGCGCCGATGCGTCCGCCGCGGCGCAGGTACTCCAGGGTGTCGACATAGAAGAATCCGAACGTCGCGCCCGCGCGCTTTTCCGCCGCGGCGGCGGCGTCCTCCGCCGAGGCACCGTCCGCGATCGCCTCCGCCGCCGCGAGCACCGGGAATCCCATGGCCATCGCGACCGTCCGCGAATCCACGACACGGACCGGTACCGGGACTTCGCGGGCCGCGAGCAACGCGGCGTCGTAGGTGCCGGACAGCTCGGCAGACAAATGCACCGAAACGATCTCGCGCGCGCCGCTCTCGGCCAGCCGCCGGTAGGTCTCGGCGAACGTCTCGGGTGACGGACGCGAGGTGGTCACCACGCGCTTCTGGCGCAACGCGTCCGCGAGGCCCGCAGGGGTCGCCTCGGTTCCTTCGTCGAGCGGGCGCCCGCGCAGGACGACCTTGAGCGGCACCACGACGATGCCGTGCCGCTCGACGACCTCGTCGGGCAGGTAGGCCGTGGAATCGGTAACGATCGCGACTTCGGACGTCATGCGGTTGCAGCTACCCGTCGGCGAAGGGACAAAGAAAGAAAGAAGCGAACAATGACGAACAGGAAGAAAACGATCGACACGAACAGGCGGCGGTTCCGGGAGCAGACCCGCGGCAACGCCGTTCCGTCCCGGCGTCCGCTCCAACCATCGGCGGCCGTGCGCGGCAACGCGCAGCGGGTCAGGGACCCAACGCGTCCTTGGCCGCCTGCGCTGTCTCCCGCAGCGCCGCGACCTCGTGCTCGACATCGCGCCCGAGGCGGTCCAGCTCGTCGTGCGCGAGCACCTGCTCCCGGTCCTGGGCCGCCCAGCGCAGCGAACCCGCGGCATGCTGCACCCGCTCGGCGCGCTCGCGGAGCGCGGGAAGTTCGCGGTCGACACGGACCGGGTCGGGTTCGCGTTCGAGCATCCGCAGATCGGTGTCCAGCCCCTCGGCGAATCGCTCAAGCCGGGCGAGGAGTTGCCGTGCCTCGCCGAGCTGCGCGTCGCGTGCGTAACCGGCGTCGAGGACGCGGCGTGTGTGTTCGAGGGAGCGGCGCACCGACACCCGCAACCGGGCCGCCTCGCCCGTACTGCCCGGCTGGGTGTACGCCCTCGCGCGTGAGGCGGCGTCGTCCACCAGCCCCCGCAACCGGGGCGCGTGCCGGTCGATCCTGCGTCGTACCGCGCGCCGCACCGCCACCGCGATGATCACCACCAGACCGATCAGCACCAAGAGGGCGGCGAACCCGGCTCCCAGGAAGAGGGCGACGGCTTGCGCACCGTCCGAGGCGAGTGACACGGCTGGTCTCCTCCCAGGTCGCCACCTGCGAATCCCTCAACAGTAGCGCCGCGACGGCGTCCGACGATCGCCTCGGGCGAAAACCACCCGTTCCCGGGCGATCGTCACGGCAGGGAAATCATCCGGACACGACGCGGAAACTGCCCGCGAACATGCCGCTACCGGCAGAGACGGACGAGGATCCGGCAAGGTTCCCGCCGTGCCGAGGGCCTCGCGAGGTCCACTCCAAAGATGAGGTCCGCTCCGGATCCACTCGATCGTGGAGCGAACCTCACCCGGACACCGACGCCCGGCAGCCGCCCGGCAGCCGCCCGGCAACCGACCGGCGGGCAACCGCGCGCAATCGTCAAGCGGTCGGCAGGCACGCCTCAGGCGGGCGTCGGGCGGTCGGTCGCCGATCAGTTCGGCACGATGTTGACCAGCTTCGGCGGGCGCACCACGACGATGCGCACGCTCGCCCCGCCCAGCGCGGCCTGCACCGACGCGTCGGCCAGCGCCAGTTCGCGCAGCTCGTCCTCGCCGATCGCCGGAGGAACCTCCAGACGCGCCTTGACCTTGCCCTTGATCTGCACGACACAGGTCACGGTCTCGTCGACGACGTACGCCGGGTCGGCCTCCGGGAACGCGTGGTGCGCCAGCGAGCCTTCGTGGCCCAGCCGCGTCCACAGCTCCTCGGCGATGTGCGGCACCAGCGGCGCGACCATCAGCACCAACTGGTCCGCGATCACGCGCGGGACCGCGTCCAGCTTGGTCAGGTGGTTGTTCAGCTCGATGGCCTTGGCGATGGCCGTGTTGAAGCGCAGACCGTCCATGTCGCGCCGGACACCGTCGATCGCCTTGTGCAGCGCCCGCAGCGTCGCCTCGTCGGGTGCCGTGTCGGCCACGCGCACCTCGCCGGTGTTCTCGTCGACGATGTTGCGCCACAGCCGCTGCAGGAACCGGAACGAACCGACGATCGCGCGGGTGTCCCACGGACGCGAGACCTCCAGCGGCCCCATGGACATCTCGTACAGGCGCAGGGTGTCCGCGCCGTACTCCTCGCACATCTGGTCCGGAGTCACCGAGTTCTTCAGCGACTTGCCCATCTTGCCGTACTCGCGCTTGACCTCCTCGCCGGCGAAGAAGAACTTGCCGTCTTCCTCGGTGACCTCGTCGGCCGGCACGTAGACGCCGCGCGCGTCGGTGTAGGCGTACGCCTGGATGTAGCCCTGGTTGAACAGCTTGTGGAAGGGCTCGAACGAGGAGACATGGCCCAGGTCGAACAGCACCTTGTGCCAGAAACGCGAGTACAGCAGGTGCAGCACGGCATGCTCGACGCCGCCGACGTACAGGTCGACACCGCCGGACGCGCCCGGCGTGCGCGGGCCCATCCAGTAGCGCTCGTTCTCCGGATCGACCAGCGCGTCGTCGTTCGTCGGGTCCAGGTAGCGCAGCTCGTACCAGCACGAACCCGCCCAGTTGGGCATGGTGTTGGTCTCGCGGCGGTAGGTGCGCGGGCCGTCGCCCAGGTCCAGTTCGACGGTCACCCAGTCCTCGCGACGCGACAGGGGCGTCTCGGGCTGCGAGTCGGCGTCGTTCGGGTCGAAGGTGCGCGGCCGGTAGTCGTCGATCTCCGGCAGCTCCACCGGCAGCATCGACTCGGGCAGTTCGCGCGCGACGCCGTCCTCGTCGTACACGATCGGGAACGGCTCGCCCCAGTAGCGCTGGCGGCTGAACAGCCAGTCGCGCAGCTTGTAGGTGACCGTCGGGGCGCCGACGCCGTTGGCGGCCAGGTACTCGTCCATCTTGCGCTTGGCGTCCGTCACCGACAGCCCGTTCAGGCTGATGCCGTCGGCGGCCGAGTTGATGATCGCGGCGGTCTTGGAGGCGAAGGCGTCGTCCCATGTGGCCGGGTCGGTCGAGCGGCCGTCGTCGGGTTCGACGACGCAGATCATCGGCAGCCCGAACTTGCGCGCGAACTCGAAGTCCCGGTGGTCGTGCGCCGGGACCGCCATGATCGCGCCCGTGCCGTAGCCGGCCAGCACGTAGTCGGCGATGAACACCGGGATCAGCGTGCCGCCTGCGGGGTTGACGGCGTACGCGCCGGTGAAGACGCCGGTCTTGTCCTTGCCCTCGGTCTGCCGCTCGACCTCGGTCTTGGCCGCCGCCTGGGCGCGGTACGCCGCGACCGCCTCGGCCGGGGTCGGGGCCCCTCCGGTCCACTGCTCGGGCGTGCCCTCCGGCCAGGCGTCCGGCACGATCGTCTCGACCAGTTCGTGCTCAGGGGCGAGCACCATGTACGTCGCACCGAACAGCGTGTCCTGACGGGTCGTGAAAACCCGTACGCCGGCGCCCTCGTGGCCCGCGAAACGGAAATCGATGTGGGCGCCCTCGGACCGGCCGATCCAGTTGCGCTGCATCAGCTTGATCGGCTCGGGCCAGTCCAGCTTGTCCAGATCGTCCAGCAGCCGGTCGGAGTATGCGGTGATGCGCATCATCCACTGCTTCAGATTGCGCTTGAACACCGGGAAGTTGCCGCGTTCACTGCGCCCTTCGGCGGTGACCTCTTCGTTCGCCAGCACGGTGCCCAGGCCGGGACACCAGTTCACCGGCGCCTCGGACAGGTACGCCAGCCGGAACCCGTCGACGACCTGCGCCTGTTCGGCGCGGCTCAGGTCGGCCCACTCCCGGCCGCCCGGCACCGCGCGCGTACCCTTCTCGAACTGCTCGACCAACTCGCTGATCGGACGCGCGCGGCCGACGCCGCCGTCCACGGTCTCGTCGTACCAGGAGTTGCGGATCTGCAGGAAGATCCACTGCGTCCAGCGGTAGTACTCCGGGTCGGTCGTCGCGATCGAGCGGCGCTTGTCGTGGCCCAGACCCAGGCGACGGAGCTGGCGGCGCATGTTGGCGATGTTCGCCTCGGTCGTGACGCGCGGGTGCGTCCCCGTCTGCACCGCGTACTGCTCGGCGGGCAGGCCGAAGGCGTCGTAGCCCAGCGTGTGCAGCACGTTGTACCCGGTCATGCGCTTGAACCGGGAGAACACGTCGGTCGCGATGAATCCGAGCGGATGGCCGACGTGCAGGCCCGCCCCCGAGGGGTACGGGAACATGTCCATCACGAACATCTTCTCGCGCCCGGCGACCTTGTCGGGCTCGGCCAGCGGGCCGGCCGGGTTGGGGGCCTCGAAGGTGCCCTCCGCCTCCCAGCGGTCCTGCCAGCGCAGCTCGATCTCGCCCGCCTTCGCGGCCGTGTAGCGGTGGGGCTCGGTCGGCTCGGCGGCCTGCGTCGTCTCGGTCATCGTCCTCAGGGCTCCTGGGTACACGCGTAGGCGCATCGCGGTTGCGAAGTCTTGCCGGAAAAACAAAAACCCCTCGCACAGGAGGGGTCGCCGCGCCGAGGGGGGCGATGGTCCTCGTCCGGCACCGAAGATCGGCCTTCGTGGAGGTTGTCGCCCGTCCCGCTCAGCGCGGCCCGGTAAGCAGCAGTACGGCACGCATGCGGACAAGGGTACCGCAGGCCCTCGCCGCCGCCCGGGTGATATCCCGGCCGCTCGCCGCCGCAGCACGCACACGGCGCCCCGGCCGCCCTCCTCAGGTGAGCGAGAGCACGAGCAGGATCTGCGCGAGGTGGTAGGAGACGGCGATCACCACGCGCGCGTAAGGCGTCTGCTCGCGGAACCGGTTCCACCCGGCCAGCGCGTCCGAGCAGTAGAACAAAAACGCACCCGCGACCGCGGTCGGCTGCCCGGTCGC
Source organism: Yinghuangia sp. YIM S10712 (assembly GCF_051388935.1). NCBI lineage: Bacteria > Bacillati > Actinomycetota > Actinomycetes > Kitasatosporales > Streptomycetaceae > Yinghuangia > Yinghuangia sp. YIM S10712. The sequence goes on along the minus strand of NZ_JBPKBI010000002.1, from coordinate 351,576 downwards.
CGACGCCGCGACGACCATCAGCGACAGCGCCCCCGTGTAGGCGACCACGGGCAGTGTCAGGGCGGGGTCCTTCGCCCGCACGCTGAGCAGGAGCCGCACGGCGTACCCCAGCGTCACCACCAGCACCGCGACGATGCCCGCCGCCGCCCACAGCCACGACCAGCCGACCTGCTGGAACCCCACGACATAGGCCACGTGCGCGGCGAACGACGGGACCACCGCACAGCGCCAGTCGCCGCGCAATCCGAGCACGTCCCGGACCAGGGAGAAGCCCAGGGCGACGAGGAAGGCCGCTCGTTGCGCCTCGTCGGCGGGGTCCAGGGCGAAGGCGGTTGCGATGAGCGCGACGGGGACCAGCGGCTTGGCCCGGCGCTCCAGCCGGTCGTCCGCCCGCGAGACCGCGACCCAGTCGACGACCGCGGCTGCGGCGGCCGGCGCGAGCAGGATCCACGCGAGGGAGGTCATGACCGGGGACCATACTGAGGGGTAACCGGTGATTCGGCCCGTCGGACCAGTACGTCACGCAACCGTGATGGGTCCGAGTCCGCGCCGCGTCGTGGCGCGGGCGGTCTCAGGTGGGCAGCGGGGCACCCGCCACCCGGCTCCGGGCGGCTGCGACCAGGGCCGCGAACGGGGCGAGGTCGTCGTCCACTTCCGGGTGCCACTGCACCGCGACGGCGAACGGGTGGCCCGGCATTTCGACGGCCTCGACGATGCCGTCCGGAGCGCGCCCGGTCACCACCAGCCCGGTGCCGAGTGTTTCGACGGCCTGGTGGTGGTGCGTCGCCACGTCGAGTTCGGTGCGCCCGTACACCTGGGCGGTACGACTGCCGGCGACGAGGTGGACCCGGTGCCGCCCGTACTGCCCCGGCCCCGGCGCGTGTCGCTCGTCGCCGCCGAGCCGGTCCGGCAGGTGTTGGATCAGCGTGCCGCCGCGCAGAACGTTGAGCACCTGGAGCCCCCGGCAGATCCCCAACACCGGTATGCGCAGTCCGAACGCGCGTTGTGCGAGGGCGAGTTCGGCCGCATCACGCGCGGGCCGCACGTATCCGGTGCGTTCGTGCGCCACGCTGCGGTAGCGCCCCGGGTCGATGTCGCCGCCGCCCGCGATGATCAGCGCGTCGACCCGGTCGGCGGCCTCCGCGACGTCGGGCACGGACGGCAGCAGGACGGGCAGGCCCCCGGCCCCCGCGACGCGGTCCACATACGCCTGCGGAAGAAGTGTCGCCTGGGTGTCCCACGCCGCCCACCGGGCCTGCTCGCTGTACGCGCTGATGCCGATGACGGGACGTGCCATGGCCGCTACCACCTGTCTCGTGTCCGGGGATGGATCACAGTGGCGTGACGTACGCGCCGGAAATACCGCCGTCGACCAGGAACTCCGAGGCGGTGATGAACGACGCGTCGTCGGACGCGAGGAACGCCACCGCCGCCGCAATCTCTTCCGCCTCCGCGAACCGCCCGACAGGGACGTGCACCAGGCGGCGTGCGGCGCGCTCGGGGTCCTTGGCGAACAGCTCGCGAAGCAGCGGCGTATTCACCGGACCAGGGCACAGCGCGTTGACACGAATACCCTGGCGAGCGAACTGCACACCAAGTTCTCGCGACATCGCCAGCACGCCGCCCTTCGACGCGGTGTAAGAAATTTGCGAGGTCGCCGCACCCATCCGCGCGACGAAACTGGCGGTGTTCACGATCGCGCCCTTGCCCTGGCGCAACATGTGCGGGATCGCGTACTTGCAGCACAGGTAGACCGACGTCAGATTGACCTCCTGCACACGGCGCCACGCATCGATGCCGGTGGTCAGGATCGAGTCGTCCTCCGGCGGTGAGATGCCGGCGTTGTTGAACGCGACGTCCACGCTGCCGTACCTGTCGAACGCGGCCTGGTAGACGGCCTCGACGTCGGACTCGCTGGTGACGTCGGCCTTGACGCAGAGCCCGCCGACCGCTTCCGCCGCGGCTTGGCCCGCCGGTTCGTCGATGTCGACGCACACGACATTGGCGCCCTCGGACGCGAGGCGCCTGGCGGTGGCGAGGCCGATGCCGCTGCCCGCGCCGGTGACGACCGCAGTGCGGCCTTCGAATCGCTTCACGAATCCTCCGTGCTGATGAACACGTTCTTGGTGTCGGTGAAGGCCGCGAGGGCGTCCGGTCCGAGTTCGCGTCCGAGGCCGGACTGCTTGAAGCCCCCGAAGGGCGTCCAATAGCGCACCGACGCATGGGAGTTGACGGACAGGTTCCCCGCCTCGACGCTCCGGCTGACACGCAGCGCTCGTCCGACGTCCCGCGTCCAAAGGGAACCGGCGAGGCCGTACGCGGTGGCGTTGGCGAGGCGTACGGCGTCCGCCTCGTCATCGAACGGGACGACCGCGGCGACCGGCCCGAAGATCTCCTCGGTCACGGTGCGGTCGAGCGGATCGGCGGGGGTGAGGACCGTCGCGGGGTACCAGAAACCTTTGCCCGCGGGCGCTTCCCCGCGGAAGGCGACCGGCGCATCATCCGGTACGAAGCCGCGTACGCGGTCCACTTGCGCGGCCGAGATCAGCGGGCCCATATCGGTCGCCGGGTCGTTCGGGTCGCCCGCACGCAGGGCCATGACGTGTGGTTCCAAGAGCTCAAGGAACCGGTCGTGCACACTGCGCTCGACCAGGATGCGGCTGCGGGCGCAACAATCCTGGCCGGTGTTGTCGCAGAACGACATCGGCGCGGCGCGCGCGGCCTTGTCCAGATCGGCGTCGGCGAACACGATGTTGGCACTCTTGCCGCCGAGTTCGAGAGTGAGACGCTTCACGCCGCGCGCGGCGCGGGCCATGATCTCCTTGCCCACCGCGGTCGAGCCGGTGAAGACGATCTTGCGGACCAGGTCGTGGTCGACGAGCGCGCGGCCCGCATCCGTCCCGCGGCCCGGCAGCACCTGGAAGACGCCCTCGGGAAGGCCCGCTTCGAGTGCCAGCTCGGCAACCCGCAGTGCGGTCAGCGGAGTCTGCTCGGCCGGCTTCGCGACCACCGTGTTGCCCGCCGCGAGCGCCGGGGCGAGCCCCCAGCCCAGGATGGGCAGCGGGAAGTTCCACGGCACGATCAGGCCCACCACCCCCAGGGGTTCGTGGAACGTGACGTCCAAGCCGCCCGCGACCGGGATTTGACGTCCCGTCAGGCGTTCCGGGGCACCCGCGTAGTAGTCCAGGACATCACGCAGGTTGGCGACCTCCCAACGCGCGTTGCCCACCGGGTGCCCCGCCTCGGCGACCTCCAGGGCCACGAGTTCGTCGGCGTGCGCGTCGACGGCATCGGCGAAACGGCGCAGGAGCCGAGCGCGATCGCCGGGCGCGACGGCGCGCCAGCCCGGGTACGCCGCGGCGGCCACACGTACCGCGGCATCAATCTCGGCGGCACCCGCCATGGGAACCCGGGCGAGGATCTCCTCGGTTGCCGGGTTGATCACCTCGAAGGCGTCGTCGGCCATCGCGGCCCTCTCTCGTATCCGGTGTGTCGGCGGCGTGCCTACATCCGCTCGAAGCCGCGGAAGAGCTCCCAGTCGGTGACGGCCGCGTCGTAGGCCGCGAGTTCGACGCGTGCGGCGTTCGCATAATGCGCCTGCACGTCTTCGCCGAACACCTCCCGCGCCAGTTCGCTCTTCTCCCACAAGTCGAGCGCATCGCGCAGCGTCGTCGGCACGGTCTCGGCTCCGGAGGCGTATGCGTTGCCCGTCTGCGGCGCGGGCAGCGGCAGTTCGTTGTCGATGCCGTATTGCCCGGCGGCGATCATGCCGGCCACCGCGAGATAGGGATTGACGTCGCCGCCCGGCACCCGGTTCTCGACGCGCAACGACGGCCCGTGCCCGACGAGGCGCAACGCGCAGGTGCGGTTGTCGACACCCCACTGCACGGCGGTCGGGGCGAAACTGCCGGGCTGAAAACGCTTGTACGAGTTGACGTTCGGCGCGTAGAGCAGCGTGAACTCACGCAGCGCGGCGAGTTGTCCGGCGATGAAGTGCTCACCGGTCTTCGACAGCCCGTACGGCCCGTCGCCGCTCAGCACGGGCCCCGCCGCGCCGTGCAACGACATGTGGATGTGGCACGAATTGCCCTCACGCGCATTGGGTTTCGCCATGAAGGTCAGGCTCATGCCCTCCTGCGCGGCGATCTCCTTCGCGCCGTTCTTGTACACGCTGTGGTTGTCACAGGTACGCACCGCCTCGTCGTAGCGGAACGCGATCTCGTGCTGGCCGAGATTGCACTCGCCTTTTGCCGACTCGACGTACATGCCCGCGGCCGTCATCTCGTTGCGGATCCGGCGCAGCAGCGGCTCGACGCGCGCGGTGCCGAGGACGCTGTAGTCGACGTTGTACTGATTGGCGGGCGTGAGGTCGCGGTAGCCGCGGTTCCACGCCTCTTCGTACGTGTCGCGGTAGACGACGAACTCAAGCTCCGTGCCGACCATCGCCCGCCGGCCGGCCTCCGCCAGGCGGTCGGTCTGCCTCCGGAGGATCTGACGCGGAGACGCGGCCACCGGCGTTCCGTCCGCCCACGTGAGATCGGCGAGCACCATCGCCGTCCCGGCGTTCCACGGAACCGGGCGCAACGTGGCCATGTCGGACACCATGACGAAATCGCCGTAGCCCTGGTCCCAAGAACTCATCGCATAGCCGTCGACGGTGTTCATGTCGACGTCCACCGCGAGAAGGTAGTTGCAGCCCTCGGCGTGACGGTCCGCCACCTCTTCGAGGAAGTATCGCCCCGAGAGCCGCTTGCCCTGTAAGCGGCCCTGCATGTCGGTGAAGGCGATCAGAACAGTGTCGATGTCCCCGGCTTCGACCTGCCCCCGAAGCCGATCGACGCCATACGCCCACCCACCCGACACCGTCACCCTCCCCTGGGGCACGCCAGTCTGCCGCCGTCCGCACTGCCCGCACGATCGGTTCGGGGCCATCCAACCTCATTGGGCTAACATCGGTCCATTGAATCGGATAAGCGTTCGACCAGGGGAGGTACCGCCGGTGCCGGCCGACACGGCGACATTTCCGCCGGAGAGCCCACGCGCGGCGTCCGACACCCCCGCCGCGGACGCCGTGCTCCGCCCCGTACGCACGGGAAACGCGTTCGAGGAGACGGTCGAACGCCTCATGGCCGCGATCAAACTCGGCGTGGTCCCCCCAGGCGACCGCTTCCCCGCCGAACGCGACCTCGCCGCACGCCTCTGTGTCAGCCGCATCACCCTCCGCGAAGCCCTGCACGCCTTGCGCCAATCCGGCCACGTCGAAGTACGACGCGGCCGATTCGGCGGCACGTTCGTCACCTGCCCTCCGCCCACCCCGCCGCCCGGCGAAGCCCGCCGCCGCGCCGAGGACATGGGCCCGGCACTCGACGACGCCCTCACCTTCCGCCGCGTCCTCGAAGTCGGCGCCGTCCACGTCCTCGCCACCCGTCCCCTCGACGAAGACCGGCGCGCCCTGCTCCTCGCCCGTCTGCACGCCGTGGACAACGCCACGCCCGGGGACTACCGCCGCCTCGACACCGCCTTCCACCTGACCCTCGCGGAACTCGCCGGCTCCTCCTCGCTCACCGCCGCGGCCGCCGACGTCCGCATGCGCCTCAACGACCTCCTGGACGCGATCCCGGTCCTCGACCGCAACATCGAACACAGCGCAGCCCAACACGCGGCAATAGTCCGCGCCATACTCGCCACCGACCCCGAAGCCGCCCGCCACGCCGTCACCGAACACCTGGACGCCACAGCCGCATTGCTGAGGGGCTTCCTCACCTGACGCGCCGGGAACGCGAGGTGCCCCCCAAGAACACCGCGATCCCGCAACGGTGCTCCCCCACCCGCGCGACCCGCCCCAAAAAACAAACGCCGACCCCGTCCCCACGCTTCGGGCACCACAACCACGAAGCCAACAAGCGCCCCACGACTCCCCGCGCCGACGCGGGCTGTGGGTGGCGAAGCCGCGCAGAAACAACAAAGACGACCCGGTCTGCGCTTTCCGCAGACACAGGTCGCCCATCGTTTTTGTGGAGCTAAGGAGACTTGAACTCCTGACCCCCTGCATGCCATGCAGGTGCTCTACCAGCTGAGCTATAGCCCCTCACCGGCGCCACCGGTACCCCGGTCGGCCGAGGAACACCTTACATGGTCGACGCCCCAACTTCCCAACCGATAGACCCAGGAACGCCCACCGACACCCCATCCGCAACAGACGCAACTGGAGCGGCACATACGGGCAGGACACACACTGTCCGCAGAGCGAGCCACGACCCATCTCCGACCAGCCGCGCCTGAGAGTCGTCACGACCGAGCCGGTCGTCGCTGTCGGAGTTTCACGGGATCTCAGCGGTGTCGTCGAGCCGAGAACGACTCGTGTGGCGTAACGCATGCCGCCGCCTTCGAACGACAGTCAGAACCGATCAACAAACCCACCACCCCCACAATCCCCCGCGCCGGCACGGGGGGCGTGGGTGGCGAAGCCCCCACCCACGCGGCGAAGCCGCGCAGAAACAACAAAGACGACCCGGTCTGCGCTTTCCGCAGACACAGGTCGCCCATCGTCTTTGTGGAGCTAAGGAGACTTGAACTCCTGACCCCCTGCATGCCATGCAGGTGCTCTACCAGCTGAGCTATAGCCCCTCACCGGCACGACCGGTACTCCGGTCGGCCGAGGAATACTTTACATGGTCGGCAGGGGAACTTCCCAACCGATAAACCTCGCTCAGACCTCGTCGCCGAGCACCGGCTCCGGAAGGGTGCCCGCGTTGTGCTCCAGCAGGCGCCAGCCGCGTGCGCCCGGGCCCAGTACCGACCAGCAGCAGTTGGACAGCGCGCCCAGGACGCCCCATGCACTTTCGTCGAGTCCGATCATGCGTCCTATGGCGCAGCGGATCGCGCCGCCGTGAGAGACGACGACGAGGGTGCCGGAGTCCGGGAGTTTTTCGAGTGCGCGTTCGATCGACTGGACCGCGCGGTCCGCGACCTCGGTTTCCAGTTCGCCGTCGCCGCGGCGTACCGGTTCGCCGCGCCGCCAGGCCGCGAACTGCTCCGGGAAGCGTTCTTCGATCTCGCTGTTGGTCAGGCCCTGCCAGTGGCCCGCATACGTCTCGCGGAGCCCCTCGTCGAGTTGCACCGAGAGGCCGGTGAGGCTCGCGAGTTCGCCGGCGGTGTCCGCGGCGCGCATCAGGTCGGAGGCGAGGATCGCGCTCGGCTTGAGCGCCGCGAGCAGACGCGCGGCGCGTTGTGCCTGCGCGACGCCCGCCTCGGTGAGCGGGATGTCCGTCTGCCCCTGGAACCTTCGCTCGACGTTCCATGTCGTCTGGCCGTGCCGCCACAGCAGGATGCGGCGACCGCCGCCGGACGCGCTCAGTTTGCGTCCTCGACTGCGGCACCGGCCTCGGCGCGCTCGGCGTTGACGCGCTGCACCACCTCGGGCAGCTCCATCTTGGGGCAGTCCTTCCACAGTCCTTCGAGCCGGTAGTACGCGCGTTCCTCCGCGTGCTGCACGTGCACGACGATGTCGATGAAGTCGAGCAGGACCCAGCGCGCCTCACGGTCGCCCTCGCGGCGGACCGGCTTGGCACCGAGCTTCCGGAGCCGTTCCTCGACCTCGTCGACGATCGCCTTGACCTGCCGGTCGTTGGGCGCGGAGGCCAGGACGTAGGCGTCGGTGATGCCGACGACTTCGCTGACGTCGTAGGCGACGGTCTCGGTGGCGAGCTTCTCGGCGCACGCCTCGGCGGCGGCGTTGACGAGCTCGATGGCGTGGGGTGTGGCGGTCACGGTCTGCTTTTCTTCAGGTGACGAGGGACGCCTTCCAGGTTCTCACACCGGACAGGGTGGCCGCCGCCGAGTAAAGCGACGGCCACCGTCCGTACGAAACGGTCCCGGTGAGGCACCGGTCAGGCCGGGTTGTAGTCCTTGCCGAGCGTCACGACGATGTCGGCCAGCATCTCTCCCTCGGATTTCTGCACCGCCGTCTCCGGCAGGCCCAGCGTGAGCGCGATCTGCACCGCGGCTTCGCGTCGTGCGTCGTCGGAGAACTGCACCACGGTCGTCGGCTTGGCCACGGGTTCGACCATGCCGCCCGGCACGTAGGAGTAGCCGGCGTTGACCATCTTGATCCGCGCCGCCTCCTGCGCTCCGGCCTTTCCGCTGGCGTCGGCGACCATGACGCGCGCCGGGCCCTCCGACTTCGCCACCTGCACGGTCCCGCCGAGCAGTTCCCCGACGACCGGCCCCGCCGCGGCGACGTCGATGATGCCGTCGGGTTGCACCGGCAGGTCGGCGGATTTGAACTGCTGCGCCTGGACGGCCTTGGCCATCGACGTGAGCAGTTCGGCAAGCCGGTCGTCGGGCAGTGACGGGTCGGCGACGTTCGCGAGGTTGCGCAGCAGATTGGCGACGAGCTGCGCCTCGGTCGGCAGCACCTTGAGCACCGCCTGCACGACACGGCCGAACCGCTCGGCGCCGAGTGAGGGTGCCTCGCCCGGGATGCGGTACGTCGCGTACGCGCGCGCCTGGAGGCCGGTGACCTTCGACGGCCCGGCCGGCAGCACGACGCGGCCGTCCGCACCCTTGACCTCGACGTCGGCGGCGAGTTCGACGCCGCCCATCATGTCGACCAGGCCTTGCAGCACCGGCTCGCTCACGACCCACGAGCCGTCGAGCCTGACACCGATGAGCTGGGCGAGCGCGTCGCGGGTCGCCCCCGCGCCGTCGGTCGCCATCAGTTCGCCGAGTCCCCTGGGGCCACCGCCCGCGGTGTTGACCACGGTCGCCGACGGGACGGTGATCATCGCGGCGGTGCCGCGCTGCGGGTCGTCGGCCAGGACCGCGCTCGCGGTCGCCTGGCCGCCCTCGCCGCGCAGTTGGATCAGCACCGCGCCGCCACTCGCGCGCTCGGCGGTCTTGGAGTCTTCGCTCCACCAGGTCGTGTACGCGTAGTAGCCGCCCGCGCCGACCGCCGCGACGGCCAGGACCACCACCAGGGCGATCAGGCGGCTGCGCAGTTGGCGGCGGCGTTCGTCGCGACGTTCGGAGCGCGTCTCGGCGAATTTCAGCCAGTCGATGACGTCTTCGGTTTCCTCGGCGTCGTCGTCGACGAAGTCGAACTCGTCTTCCGCGTAGCCGACCCGCTCGCGGTTGGGTCCGGGTCGGCCGCCGGGCCGCCTGCCTTCCCCGGGGCGCGGCCGTCCGGGGGCGGGCACTGTTCCGGTCGTCCCGGAGGCCGCGGGCTTCGCGGGGCTGCTCGGCGCGGCCGGACGGGCGGGTGCGGCAGGTCGGCTGGGAGTTCCCGGCCGAGCGGTGGGCACCTGGACGCGGAACGAACCTGTCGCGGCGCCGCCGGTGGGTCCGGTCGCGCCGGGCCGGCGTACACCCGCCTCCGTCTGCGGCCCGGCCGCGCGGGCGGCACCGCCGAGCCCCGCGGCCGCGGACGCCGCAGTGGGCGCCGCGCCACCGGGGGCCGCGGGCCGGCCGTCCGGGGCCGGAGCAGGGTAGGCGCCGCCGTCGTACGCCGCGTAGGCGCCGGAGTCCTGGTCAACCGGCGCCGCGGGCTGCCCGTATCCGGGTTGCTGCGGTACGGCTCCGTACGCGCCGGAGTCGTGCACCGGCGCGGCGCCCGGCTGGGGATACGCGTCGGGGGCGGGCGCATACCCGTACGACGACTGGTCGTACGCCGGGTTCTCGTACGTCGTGCCATACGCCGGCGCCCCGTAGCCGGGAGTCTCGTAGGCCGGGGTCTCGTGGGCCGGGGTCTCGTAAGACCCCGGATAGCCCTGCGCGCCGTACTGCCCCGGCACTTGCTGCCCCGCCGCCTGCTGGTCGTAGCCGTAGGCCGTGTCCTGCGGATACGCCTGGCCCTGACCGGCGCCCTGCTCCTGCCCGTAGGCCTGATAGGGCCCTTCCTGATAGGGCCCTTCCTGGTAAGGCCCCTCCTGGTACGGCCCTTCCTGGTACGGACCGCCCTCGTAAGGACGTCCGTCCCCTTCGCCCCTACCGCTCACGTCGCCCCTCGGTACAGCCCTCGTTTGCTGATGTATTGCACGACCCCGTCGGGGACCAGGTACCAAACCGGCTCACCGCCGTGCTGGCGGCGGCGGATGTCGGTCGACGAGATGGCCAGTGCGGGCACCTCGACAAGGCTGACGCCGCCGTCCGGGAAGCCGGGGTCGGACAGCGTGTGGCCGGGCCGGGTGCAACCGATGAAGTGTGCGAGCGCGAACAGCTCTTCGGCGTTGCGCCACGAGAAGATCTGCGCGAGGGCATCTGCACCGGTGATGAAGAACAGCTCGGTCCCCTCACCCGACGCGTGGCGCAGGTCCTTGAGCGTGTCGACCGTGTACGTCTGGCCGGGCCGGTCGATGTCGACGCGGCTGACCGAGAATCGCGGGTTGGACGCGGTGGCGATGACCGTCATGAGGTACCGGTCCTCGGCGGGCGAGACCGCACGGCCGCTCTTCTGCCACGGCTCGCCGGTCGGCACGAAGATGACCTCGTCGAGTCGGAACAGCCCCGCGACCTCGCTCGCGGCCACGAGGTGGCCGTGGTGGATCGGGTCGAAGGTGCCGCCCATGACGCCGACGCGTCTGTTGCGCTGTGCCGTGCCATCGTCCATGGGCGGCCAATCTATAGGGCCGGGTTCCGGAAGGACACGGACCGGCGGTGAACAGACGGGTTGGCCGCACGGGGGGCCGGGACACCCCGAGCGTTTCGTCGGGCAACCGCGAACTCCCGTGCGCCACAAGGCCAATCGGGTGCCATCGGGCGAACCGACCGAGCCCGGATCCAGCGGGCGGCCGGATCCTTCACCCCGGTTCGGGGGTGAACGTCCATTCTCCGTCCGCCTCGATCTCGATGAGGCAGGGGCCGGCGGGGATGATCGACTCGCCGTCGTAGCTCCCGATCGCGTTCGCGAGCGAGGCGAGGTAGGGGTCTTCGGCCTGACCGGGGGATTCGGCGTACGCGCGCACCATGAAGTTGCTCGTGCCCGCGTGCGTCATGGCGACGACCGTACGGGGACCGGTCCACCGCAGGACTTCCGGGCCGTCGCCGGAGACCGGGCCGGTGAGCCAGGGCGCGGCGGTGGGCGGTTGGATGACGACCGTCCAGGGGCCGTCGCTTTCGATCTTCAGGCGCTCGGTGGCCGTTCCGCGCTCGTCGACGAGGACCCGGCCGCGGTACGCACCGATCTCGTTGACCAGCAGCTTGTCATGTTCGAGCGACGAATTCAGAGTCCACACCGCGAAGTTGGCGGTTCCGTCACCGGTGATCTCGACGACCACGGGGCCGGACTCGACCGGGCGCGAGATGCGGAGGATCCGGTCGCCGGAGCCTTCGTAGGTGTGGACGCCGGGAACGGCGGACTCACCGGCCCCGGACTCCGTCGCGGCGTCGGTTCCGCCTCCAGCCGCGTCGGCACCGGTCTCGTACTTGATCTCGGTCTCGGCCCGGACATCGGTCTCGACTTGGGTCTCGGTCTCGGCCCGGACATCGGTCTCGGCGTGGATCTCGGTCTCGGCCACAGTCCCGGCCGCACCCCCGTCAACAGCCTCCGGCTCCGGCGCCGCGTCCCTTTCCGCTTCCGCGTCCGCGTCCGGCCGCCCCTCGACGGCGACCGCCGCCTCCTCCTCGGAACCGCTCACGGGCTCCGCGTCGCTGTCGCTGTCCCTGTCGCCGTCGTCGTTCGCCGCCCGGCCGCCCAACAGCACGGCGGGGTCGGCCCCGTAGTCGCGGACGAGCTGCTCCAGCCCGTCCCGGTATCCCTGCCCGACCGCCCCGAAGCGCCAGCCGTCGCGGCGGTAGATCTCACCGAGGATCAGCGCGCGCTGGCCCTTCATCTCGGACGGGTCCATGAGGAACGCGCCGATCGCTTCCTCGCCGGCGGTCAGCACGACGCTGCCGGCGTCCAGGGCGATGTCCGGTCCGACCGACGCCACGACGAACAACAGCCGGTGCACGTCCGGCGCGACAGCGTCCAGATCCACGTCGAAGGAGGCGTTCGAGGCGCCTCCCGACACCAGCGCGACCGCGCTCACGAGCGACGCGGGGCGGTCCGCGCTGACCGGCGGCCGGTTCGCATCTATGTGTCCGTCCGCATCGAGGGCGAAGCAGAACGCGGCGGTGTCGGTGCCTGTTGCCGCCCCCGCGATCTCGACGCGCAGCGCGGTCGCCGCGGTCAGATCCGCCAGCCTGGCCTTCTCGCCCATGGCGAATGTCCGCATTTCACCCTCCCCAAGGTGCTGCCGGGTCCCGTGCCCGCGACTCGCCCCGAACATTAACGCGCGGCCGGGGGGCCGCACACGTGCCCGTGGGCGGCCGACCCGCGGGCAGCACGAAACCGGGGTCGCCGTACGTGGCAACCCCGGAGATGTGTCTGACGCCCAAAGGGCCAGGTGGAGTTCAGCGGTCCTTGTTGAAGGACATCGTGATGAGGAGGAGAACGATCAGCGCGACGAACGCACCGATCCCGGCGCCGAGCGGGTTCAGGTTCTCGTGGTTGCCGCCGTGCTCGCCGCCTTCGCTGGCGAGGCGGGTGAGTACGGTCACGGCGTGCTCGGTCATCGTGTCAACCCTCGTGTGTCGGTCGTCGGACGCCGGCCGGGTGTCCGCGAGGACATCTGGTCACACGGCCGCGGACGACATCGTACGGAAGGGGGGTGGGCCCTGCGCGCGCAGGATCGCTTCGGCAGTTCCTCGGCGGCAGGCCCGGCACCGGCCGGCGAGCCGTCACGGGACCGGCTCACTGCGCCGAACGAGTGAGGGTTGTCCCGCAGTGGCCTGCTCCGGCTGCGCCTAACCTGAGGGGACGAAGGGCGGCGCAGCGTCGCCGCGCGTGCCTGCCGCCCGGCCGGATCACCCACGAGGGGGAGCGCCGATGCCCGACACCACCAAGCAGCCGGGGGCCGGTGGGACCGACGGCCGACTGCCCGCCGCTCAGCGCAAAAGGTTTCCGGGCATCTCCTCGCGGGCGTACGAACACCCCGCCGACCGCAGCGCGTTGGTGGCGTTGCGCAGGTTGCAGGGGTTCGACGGTGTTCTGCGGCAGTTGCACGGCATGGTGTCGGAGCGGGCCGTCCGCCTCGCGTTTCTGGCCGGCAGCGTACGCACGAGCGAGCAGCAGTTCCGGCGCCTGCACGAAATGGCACGCGACGCGGCGTACATCCTGGACCTGCCGAATGTGCCGGAGGTGTACGTCACGCTCGACCCGCAGCCGAACGCGATGGCGATCGGCATGGACAAGCCCTTCATCGTCGTGACGACGGGTCTTGTCGAACTGCTGGACGACGACGAGATGCGCACGGTCATCGGCCACGAGATGGGCCACGTCCTCTCCGGCCACGCGGTCTACCGCACCATGCTGCTGATCCTGACGGGTCTGTCGATACGGCTGTCCGGCATCCCGCTGGGCACACTCGCGGTCCAGGCGGTCGTCGCGGCCCTTCAGGAGTGGTTCCGCAAGTCGGAACTGAGCTGCGACCGCGCCGGCCTGCTGGTCGGCCAGGACCCCGAGGCCTCCCTGCGGGCGCTGATGAAGATCGCGGGCGGTTCGCGGCTGCACGAGATGAGCACCGACGAATTCCTCGCGCAGGCCGCCGAATACGAAGCGGCGGGCGACATACGCGACAGCGTGCTGAAGCTGATGAACGTCGTCGGGCGGTCGCATCCGTTCCCGGTGGTACGTGTCGCGGAGCTCAAACGCTGGGCCGACGGCCCGGGCTATGCCGCGATCATGGCGGGCGACTACCCGCGGCGCGACGAGGACGGCGACGCATCGGTGCGCGGCGAGGCGAAGGCGTCGGCCGATTCCTACCGCGAATCGGCGCGGCAGACTGCGGACCCCCTCTTCGGCCTGCTGCGCGACCTCGCGGACGGCGCGGTGGACGCGGGCGGGCGGCTGCGTGACAAGTTCACCGGCCGGTCACCGGGCTCCGGTACGGCCGAGCCCACGCCGCCGAAGAGCACCGCCAAGACCGCCGACGAGAGTAACGCGAATTCCGGCGACGCCAATCCGGAACAAGGCGGCCCCAGGCACTGACGCAGCGTCAGACCGCAGTAGTCAGGCCTCCGCACGTCATCCCGCTCGCGCCCCCGAGTGCCAGCGGATCGAGCGGCGACCCGCTCGGCAGCGGACCGGACGAGGACGCCGGCGGCATCGGCGACGGCATCGGCGTCGGCAGGATTCCGGTGGCCCCGGAGATCACCGCGGCCTCGGACGCCGTGACGGTCGGCCCGCCCATCGCGCCCTTGGCCGCCGAAGCGGCCTCCGCCGACGCGGCAAGCGTCGGGGCGCCGGTCGGCTCGGACGCCGAACTTCTCTCCCCGGCCGGGAAGATCGGCTGGAAGTACGCCGCGGCGGTGGCCGTGCACGGCTGCGGTGCCGCCACGGTCACGATGCGGCGCACCCGCATTTGGGCGTCCCGCAGACCCGGCTTGTCGATCCGGAACTCCCAGAGCCGGTGCACGACGAAACGCGTCCACACCTCGCCTCCGCGCGCCTTGACCGCGTACACGAAGACGCCGTCGACCGTGACCATGAGCTCGCCGTCGCGCGGTTCGGCGATCGACGTCACCGCGTTGACCCGGGCCAGCGTGGCGTCGGCGTCGACGGCCTCGGGGTCGAAGCGGGTGACCCATCCGGTGGCCGCGTGCACATCGTCGTCGACGGGGTGGTCGAGCGCGGCGATCACCTGCCGGTACTGGTCGGACCGGAGGTTCAGCGCCGCGGACCACGGGCGCCCGCCCCGCCAGACCGCGGGATCGAGTTGGGTGTCGGCGATGAAGTCCCTGACCAGCTCCAGGCTTTCGCGTACCTGTGGAGCACTGAAGTGCTCGGTCTCCTCCTGCGCGGGCAGGGCGATACCGGCCCGGTCGTCTCTCCATGCGGCGGCGGAGGTTCCCGCGAAGGGGTCGGCGTCCGGGGCCACCTCGGCAGGGACGACGCCGACGGCCGGGGCGAGAGAGACGCGTACCAGAACCGCTGGTCCCGGCGCGGTCCGGTGCACCGGCGCGTTCGCGCGTCGCCCGGCGAGGTAGAGGGCGCCGGACGTCACGACCACGATCGACAGCACCAGCACGACGGCCCGGAACATCGCCGGGGGCATGCCGAAGGCCCGGCGCAGGGGCCGGGGTTTCCTCCCGGTGCGCAGCCGTTCCTGCGCCGACGGCTCATGGAGCACGGCGGCCTGGACGAAGGACTCGTCGAAGACGACGCGGAATTCGTCCTCGCCGTCGGGTCCGCCCCTGCGGCTGCCTTCAGGGGGTTCGCCCCGAGCGGACATATCCCCATGGTAGGCGGCGGAGGGTTCGCCCGGAATGCGGAAATCCACCCGCACATCCGGCTCTTGACGGACCTTCAGGTACGAACCGGCGCCGTGGTCACCCGCGGACGGACAGGAACAGGACCACCGCCGCGATGAGCACGAACCACACCGCGATCTTGAGCTCGGTGCGGTCGCGGTGCTCCGCGCCTCCGCCCCCCAGGCGTCGCGGGGCGCCCCCGCCGCGTTCCTGCCGCCGACGCAGTCGGCGCCGCCCCCGGTTCTCCCCGGCCGCCTCCCGGAACCCGGTGTTCTCCGGCGGCTCGTGCTTCCAGCGTTCGGCGAGCATGCGTGCCCGCGCGGACGGCTCGCTCTTCTGCGCTCCCTTGATGAATTCCTCGTCGAGCACCAGGCCTTCGAAGGGGTCCGCGCCCGCAGGCTGCTGCCCATCCGTCGCCTCGGGCTCGTGGTCGGGTCCCCCGTCACGTCGCTCAGACACGGGCGCAACCTATCGGATGCCGGCGACATCGGCGAGACCGTCGTGGCCAGGATCACGGCAGGGGAGCCGTCGCGTGTCAGCCCACCTGCCCGCGACTCAGCAGTTGCCGTGCGGAAGGGCCGGACACAGCAGGAGAGCGGACACCGCCGGCGGGGTGTTCTCAGCCGATCCCGGCCGACCGGTGTGCGTCTCGGGGGCCGGGGTCCCGACCGTCGGCTGGGGAACCGGCGGGTTCTGCCCGGACCGCCCGGGGGCGACCGCCGTGACCGCCATCGCCACCACACCGACGCCCATCAGCACCGCCAGCACCCACGCCACCGACTGGCGCCACCGGGAGGGGCGGGCGGGCCCGCCGAAATCGTCGTCCGCGCCCCAAACGTCGTCCGGAGCCTCGAACCTGCCTTCGGTGCGCGGCTCGTGCAGCGCGTAGGGATCTTCGCCGAAGTCCGTCGGCTGCGGCGGCGTCAGCGGAGTCGGCGGCGCGGCGGCGAGCTGCCGTTCGGCGGCGGTGGGCTCGTGGATGGTCGCAGCCCGCACGAAGTGATCGTCGAAGACGACGGAGGACCAATCGTCCCCCGCGTGCTCGGGGTCGTCCCCGGACTCCGGCGGGCCGTCAGGTGGTTCCGGCCCTCGCGCGTCGGCCACCGCATCACAGTATTACCGCGGTGCCCCCGAGGGGAACGGATTACCGCGAGCCGGTCGCTGCGGTCTCCGTCCCCCATGCGTCACTCCGGGTCATCCGCGCACGTGCCCCTCGCCGGTCACGACGAACTTGGTGGACGTGAGCTCCGGCAGACCCATCGGCCCGCGCGCGTGCAACTTCTGCGTCGAGATCCCGATCTCGGCGCCGAAGCCGAACTGGCCGCCGTCGGTGAAGCGTGTCGACGCGTTCACCATGACCGCCGTCGAGTCGACCAGGCGCACGAAGCGCCGGGCCTGGGACTGCGAGCGCGTGACGATGGCCTCGGTGTGGCCCGACGAGTGCCGGCGGATGTGCGCGACGGCGTCGTCGAGGGAATCGACCACGGCGGCGGCGATGTCGTACGAGAGGTACTCGGTGTCCCAGTCCTCGTCGGTCGCGGGCACGACGTCGGCGGAGTACTTCTGCACGGCGGGGTCGCCGTGCACGGTCACCCCGGCCTCCTTGAGCGCGGCCAGAGCAGCCGGCACGAAGGCGTCGGCGATGTCGGCGTGCACGAGCAGCGTCTCGGCGGAGTTGCACACCGACACGCGCTGCGCCTTGGAGTTGACCAGGATCTCGACGGCCATCGGCACGTCGGCGTCGGCGTCGACGTACACGTGGCAGTTGCCCACGCCCGTCTCGATGACCGGCACCGTGGATCCCTCGACCACGGTCCGGATCAGGGATGCTCCGCCGCGCGGGATGAGCACGTCGACCAGCCCCCGCGCGCGCATCAGTTCGTTGACGCTGTCGTGGGATTGGCCGGGGACGAGCTGGATCGCGTCGGCCGGAACCCCGGCGGAGGCGACCGCGTCGCGCAGCACCGCGACGAGTGCGGTGTTGGAGGCGTACGCCGACGACGAACCGCGCAGCAGCACCGCGTTGCCGGACTTCAGGCACAGCACGGCGGCGTCCACGGTCACATTGGGCCGGGCCTCGTAGATGATGCCGACGACGCCCAGAGGGACGCGTACCTGCCGAAGCTCCAGGCCGTTGGGCAGCGTCGAACCGCGCACGACCTCGCCGACCGGGTCGGACAGGCCGACGATGTCGCGCACGTCGGACGCGATCGCGGCCACCCGCTCGTCGGTGAGGGTGAGCCGGTCGACGGTCGACTCGGGGGTGCCGTTGGCACGGGCCCGCGCGACGTCTTCGGCGTTGGCCGCGACGATCTCGGCGGAGCGAGCGATCAGCGCGTCGGCGATCGCGAGCAGCGCGGCGTCCTTGACCCTGCGCTCCAGTGGGGCGAGCGCGGCGGCGGCGTCGCGGGCACGCCGCGCGGTGGCGAGGACGGCGGAGGATTCACCGGTGGCTGCGCTGAGGGATTCGCTGCTGCTCATGACGCAAGCCTACCGACCTCTTTCGGCGTCCCCGGAAAGGTTTCCGCCAGGCGAGACGGCCGCGAACCGCCGGGGAGGCGGAACGGCCTCCTCCGGGAACGCGGGTTCGGGCCGGCCGCATCTGCCGCACGCCGCGGCCGGTCGCCGCCCCCGGCCGCACACGATCCACCGTCCTTCGCGGCCGTGCCCGTTCATGCCCGCGTGCCTGCTCGTGGCATGGTGGTCGCGCGCTGTCGGTGTGCACGAGTGCGGCCGCCGTGCGGCGGCAGACGTCGCGGCGGACGGCGAATACGGTGACGACGTTCAGCGATGCCGTCCCGTGCGCGGTCGTGTCCGCCTCAGAACGGCTGGACGCCTCCCGGCACGATCGGACCTCCCGACGGGGACTTCGCGCGCTGCTGCCACGTCCCGCGGTCGACGACCTCCAGGCCGATGATCTCCCACGGCGGAAGCCCTGCCGAGCGGCGGTGTTCGCCCCACAGGCGCAGGGCGAGGGCCGCCGCGTCCTGAAGGTCGCGGGCCTCCTCCCAGTAGCGGATCTCCGCGTGGTCGGCGGCGTACCGGCCGGCGAGCAGGAAGGGGTGGTCGTGCGCGAGTTGTTCGAGCGCCCGGCGGATGTCGTCCGAGGGAACCGCGCTGCCGGCGACGGTCAGCGTTATGTGCCACATCCGGGTCTCCTCGATCCGGACGGCCTTCTTCTCCGCCAAGGCGCCGCGCGCGACCGACTCGCCATCGTCCCCGCCCGCCCGTCGCGGCGCCACGGCCTCCCAGGGCAGCTCCCTGCCACGTCCCTGCACCGGTCCGCCTTCCGTCGATGACGCGGGACGGCACCCGGCGGCATCGGCCCGGCGCCGGGCCCCGCACAGTGCCGGTTCCGCATCGCGTGCGTCAGCGGCGCTTCAGCGCCAGGTCATCGCGGTGGACGACCTCGCGCTCGTACGCCGGCCCCATTTCCCGGGCCAGCTCGTGGGTGGAGCGGCCCAGGAGTCCGGGGAGTTCCTTTGCATCAAAGTTGACCAGTCCCCGGCCGATGATGTTGCCGTTTTCGTCGACAAGGTCCACCGGGTCGCCCGCGACGAAGGTCCCCTCGACCGCCGTGACGCCGGCCGGCAGGAGCGATTTGTGCCGCTCGGCGACCGCCTGGACCGCGCCCGCGTCCAACACCAGGCGCCCGCGCGCGGTGGTCGCATGCGCGAGCCACTGCAACCGGTCGGCGCGGCGCGTGCCGGTGCGGTGGAAGAACGTCCCCGTCTCCTTGCCGAACAGCGCGTCGGACGCGCACCGCGCCGCGGTCAGCACGACCGGTATCCCCGACGTCGTCGCGATGCGGGCGGCCTCGACCTTGGTCACCATGCCGCCGGTGCCGACGCCGGCCTTGCCGGCCTTGCCGATCTCCACGCCCGCGAGGTCGGCAGGGCCGTGCACCTCGGTGATGAGCGACGACGTCGGTTTGGCGGGATCGCCGTCGTAAAGCCCGTCGACGTCGGACAACAGCACCAGCAGATCGGCGCGCACAAGGTGGGCCACGAGAGCCGCGAGGCGGTCGTTGTCGCCGAAGCGGATCTCCTCGGTGGCGACGGTGTCGTTCTCGTTGACGACAGGCAGCGCGCCCATGGTCAGCAGACGGTCCAGGGTCCGGTACGCGTTGCGGTAGTGCGTACGCCGCGTCATGTCGTCGACGGTCAGCAGCACCTGCCCGACCCGCAGGGCGTACCGCGCGAACGAGGCCGTGTAGCGCGCGACCAACAGCCCCTGCCCGACACTCGCCGCCGCCTGCGCCGTGGCGAGGTCACGCGGCCGGCGGTCGAGTCCCAGCGGTGCGAGGCCGGCCGCGATCGCCCCGGACGACACGAGGACGACCTCGGCCCCCTCGGCGCGCTTCGCGGCGATCACGTCGACAAGGGCGTCGACGCGGTCCGCGTCGAGCCCCCCGGCGGCGGTGGTCAGGGACGACGAGCCGACCTTGACCACGATGCGGCGCGCGGAGGTGACGTCCTCGCGTCGAGCCGGGACTGACATGCGCCGTAACTCCCACTCCGTTGCTCCGAGCCCCAACAGCCCTCGGCATCCCGGACATTTCTTGCCGGAAGGTCCGTTTTCGGTCCTTTCGGGCAGGGGACTACGGTCCGCGCTTCGACGCCGACTGCCCGGAGAGCTCCAGGGGTCTTACACCAGCTCCACGCGGGGTTCCACGTCTCCGAGGCACCTGCGGCGACGGCAGGCACCAAGCCCGCGATGCGAGTGTGTTCAGCCTGCCACCGCAGGGATCGAGCAGTCGGACGGTTTGGTTTTCGCCGCCCGGCAACGCATACCCTACCAACAGGCAACGCCATTCCATGCCGTCGTCCGGAGACACCCGCAGCGATCGCGAACCCCTGCCCGAGGTCAGGACAGTGTCTGTCCCCTCATTCCTGCTCGAACGGCTCGAAGTCCTCGAACCGGCCGTGCAGCGAGTCGCGTTCGCGACGCCGCTGCACGGCGGGACGCGGTGTCTCGAACCGGTGGTCCTCACCCCGGCGGCCGAGCATTTCGGCACCGGTCGCCACGGTCGGCTCCCAGTCGAACACAACGCCCGACTGGTCGTCGCCGATGACGACCTCGGCCCCCGGACGCGCGCCGGCGTCGAACAACGCCTCCTCCACGCCGAGTCGGGCGAGCCGGTCGGCCAGGTAGCCCACGGCCTCGTCGTTGGCGAAGTCGGTCTGCCGCACCCAGCGTTCGGGTTTGGTGCCGCGTACGACGAACGTCTCGCCGCGCCGGGTCACGGTGAACCCGCTGTCGTCCACCGCGGTCGGCCGCAGCACGATGCGCGTGGCCTCGGCAGGCGGCGCGGCGTCACGGGCCTGCTGCACCAACGCGGCCATCGCGAACGACAGTTCGCGCAGGCCCTTGTGGCTCACCGCGGACACCTCGAAGACCTGGAGGCCGCGGCCTTCGAGGTCGGCGCGCACCAGATCGGCAAGGTCGTGGCCGTCGGGGACGTCGGTCTTGTTGAGCGCCACCATGCGCGGCCGGTCGTCGAGGCCGCCGTAGGCGGTGAGTTCGGCCTCGATGGTGTCCAGGTCGCTGACCGGGTCGCGGCCGGGCTCAAGCGTCGCGCAATCGAGCACGTGCACGAGGGCCTTGCAGCGTTCGACGTGCCGCAGGAACTCCAGGCCGAGGCCCTTGCCCTGGCTGGCGCCGGGGATCAGCCCCGGCACGTCGGCGACGGTGTAGACGACGTCGCCGGCGGTCACCACGCCCAGGTTCGGCACGAGCGTGGTGAACGGGTAGTCGGCGATTTTCGGCCGCGCCGCACTCATGGCCGCGATCAAACTCGACTTGCCCGCGCTCGGATAGCCGACAAGCGCGATGTCGGCGACCGTCTTGAGTTCGAGGACGTAGTCGCCTCCCTCACCGGGCTCGCCGAGCAGCGCGAAACCGGGCGCCTTGCGGCGCGGTGAGGCGAGTGCGGCGTTGCCGAGGCCGCCTCGGCCGCCCTGCGCGAGGACGAACTTGGTGCCGTTGCCGACCAGGTCCTCGACGAACTCCTCGGTGCCGTCGGGCAGCAGGCGCTTGACGACGGTGCCGTCCGGCACGGCCAGCACGAGGTCCGCGCCGTCCGCGCCGCTGCGGTGGCCGCCCGCGCCGGGCTTGCCGGACGTCGCCTTGCGGTGCGGCGAGTGGTGGTACTCCAGGAGCGTGGTGACGTTGGGGTCGACGACGAGCGAGACATCGCCTCCACGACCGCCGTTTCCGCCGTCCGGTCCGCCGAGCGGCTTGAACTTCTCACGGTGGATCGAGGCGCACCCGTGGCCCCCGTTGCCCGCGGCCACGTGCAAAACGACGCGGTCGACGAAGGTGGTCACGACTGCCTCCAGCAGTTTGTCGCCGACAAAGCCCGAAGGCGGACCGTGATCCGGTCCGCCTTCGGGTCGAGCAAGGTGGTCCCTCGGGCGTCAGGCCGCCGGGACGATGTTCACGACGCGGCGACCGCGACGCGTGCCGAACTGCACCGCACCCGCGGCCAGCGCGAACAGGGTGTCGTCGCCGCCACGGCCGACGTTGGCACCCGGGTGGAAGTGCGTGCCGCGCTGGCGGACGATGATCTCGCCCGCGTTGACGACCTGGCCGCCGAAACGCTTCACGCCGAGCCGCTGGGCATTGGAGTCACGGCCGTTACGAGTGGACGATGCGCCCTTTTTGTGTGCCATGTCCTCTACTTCCCGGTCTCGATGCCGGTGACCTTGAGCTGGGTGTGCTGCTGGCGGTGACCCATGCGCTTGCGGTAGCCGGTCTTGTTCTTGTACTTCAGGATGTCGATCTTCTTGCCCTTGGTGTGGTCGACGACCTCGGCCGTCACCTTCACACCCGCGAGGACCCACGGGTCGCTCGTCACGGACTCACCGTCGACCAGGAGCAGCACCGGAAGCTCGACGGTCTCACCGGCCGCGCTCTGCACGCGGTCGGCCTGAATGACATCGCCGACGGCAACTTTGTGCTGCCTACCGCCGGCGCGAATGATCGCGTACACCGCGAACCCGCTCTCTGTGTCGATCGGAGCCCCTGACGCCAGCCGACCCCGACCGATGCCGGGCGGCCTCCCCCGACGACGACCGCCGGGAGGTGGGTGCTCAGGAGCTTGGCATGAACATGCCGAGGGTCAACCTTACGGACCTCGTCCTCCCCAGGTCAAACCGGGTGGCCGGGGCCCGGGAGGCCCCGGGTGTCACGCCGGAGACTCCAGTGCTTCGGCCGCCGCAGAGGGGCGCGCGACAGAACCGACCGGGACCCGTGCATGCCGTTTCACGCACGGCCCGAAAGGGTGTTGTGGGGCCGTAAGGCGTACGCCGAGGCCGTCCCACGGCGGCCCTCACCACGACCGGGAGGACCACTCTCCGTGGCATCCACCGCCCCGGCCCTACGGCCGGTGCCCGGCGGACGGACGAGTGACGTCCGTCCGCCGGAAAGACCCGCTCATTGGCCGGTGGACGCGCCGACCGACTCCCGAGCAGCCTGCTCGGAAGCCGCCGAATCCGAGCCGGCCGGCTCCGAACCGGGCTGGTCCGCAGTCGTGCCGGGAGCGCCTGCCGGACGCGTCGCCCGGCGCGCGGCCTTGCGTGGCTTCGCCGGCTTCTCCTCGGCAGGCTCCGGGGCGGCGGACGCTGCCTTCGTGGCCGCCTCCGCCGCGGGTGCGTCCGGAGCGGCAGCCGCATCGGCGGCCGACTCCGAGGCGGACGCGGCAGTCTTGCGCGTGGTCCGCTTGGCCGCCGTCTTCTTCGCGGTGGTCTTCTTCGCCGCGGTCTTCTTGGCGGCCGTCTTCGCAGCCGTCTTGCGCGGAGCGCGCTTGGCTGCCTTCTTCGGCGCCTCGGGCTCCGCCTCCGCGGCGGGTTCCGCCGGGGCCTCGCCTCCGGCGACAGCCGTCTCCGGAACGGCGGTTTCCGCGGCAGTGGCAGCGGCTTCGGCTTCCGGGGCCGCCCCGGCCTCCGCAACCCCCGCCTCAGCCTCCGACGCGGCCTCGACCCGCTCGACCACCTCGACCGATTCGGGAACGACGACGACCACTTCCGCCTCGGCCTCCGCCTCGGCGGGCGCCTCGGGCTCGATCGCGGCGACGTGCTCCGGCGTCTCGACGACCTCGATCTCCTCGATCACCTCACTGGGCTCGGGAGCCTCCTCGGCGACGAGTACTTCGATCGGCTCGGCGGGTTCGGCGACCTCGGCCTCCTCGGCGGCCGGCGGTACCTCCACCGGCTCGTCGTGGGTGTGCTCGACGACGACGCCGTTGCCCGCACCGCCCTTGCCGCGGCGACGCCGGCCCGAACCGCCCGACTTGGGCTCCGGCGTGTCCATACGCACGAGCACACCGCGCCCGTTGCACTTCTCGCACGTCTCGGAGAACGCCTCCAGCAGGCCCTGGCCCACCCGCTTGCGTGTCATCTGCACCAGGCCGAGCGAAGTGACCTCGGCCACCTGGTGCTTCGTACGGTCCCGGCCCAGGCATTCGAGCAGGCGCCGCAGTACGAGCTCGCGGTTGCTCTCCAGGACCATGTCGATGAAGTCGATGACGATGATGCCACCGAGGTCGCGCAACCGGAGCTGCCGCACGATCTCCTCGGCCGCCTCCAGGTTGTTCCGCGTGACGGTCTCTTCGAGGTTGCCGCCCTGACCGGTGAATTTGCCGGTGTTGACGTCGACGACGACCATCGCCTCGGTGCGGTCGATCACCAGCGAACCGCCGCTCGGCAGCCACACCTTGCGGTCGAGCGCCTTCATGAGCTGCTCGTCTATGCGGTACGTCGCGAACACGTCGACGTCGCTCGTCCACCTCGACAGGCGCGGCGCCAGATCGGGCGCCACGTGCGACACGTAACCGTGGATCGTGTCCCACGCCTCGTCGCCGGAGACGACCAGCTTGGTGAAGTCCTCGTTGAAGATGTCGCGGATCACCCGGACCGTCATGTCCGGCTCCCCGTACAGGAGCGCGGGCGCGTTCGCGGTCGCGGCCTTCTTCTTGATGTCCTCCCACTGCGCCTGGAGGCGTGCGACGTCCCGCGCCAGCTCGTCTTCGCTGGCGCCTTCGGCCGCGGTGCGGACGATCACGCCGGCGTCGTCGGGGACGATCTTCTTCAGAATGCTCTTCAGGCGCGCGCGCTCGGTGTCCGGCAGCTTGCGGCTGATGCCGGTCATCGTGCCCTCGGGCACGTAGACGAGGTAGCGGCCGGGCAGCGAGACCTGGCTCGTCAGCCGGGCGCCCTTGTGCCCGATCGGGTCCTTGGTCACCTGCACGAGGACCGACTGGCCGCTCTTGAGCACCGCCTCGATACGCCGGGGCGACCCCGCGTCGAAGTTGACCTCGCCTGCGTACAGCACGGCGTTGCGGCCCTTGCCGACGTCGACGAACGCGGCCTCCATGGACGGCAGGACGTTCTGCACCTTGCCGAGGTAGACGTTGCCGACGTACCCGGACTGGTCCTGCTTGCGGCTGACGAAGTGCTCGACGAGCACGCCGTCCTCCAGCACGCCGATCTGCGTGCGGTCGCCGGTCTGCCGGACCACCATGACGCGCTCGACCGCCTCGCGGCGCGCGAGGAACTCGGCCTCGGTGATGATCGGCACGCGCCTGCGGCCCTGCTCGCGGCCCTCGCGGCGACGCTGCTTCTTCGCTTCGAGACGCGTCGAACCCTTGACGCTCTGCACGCCGTCACCGGCGACCTCGTCGATGTCGGTGCGCTCGGCACGGCGCGCCCTGGGCTCACGCACCTTGACGACGGTCCGCTCGGGGTCGTCGGCGCTCGGCGCCTCGGTGTCGCCTTCGGCACGGCGGCGGCGACGGCGACGGCGACGGGTCGTCGTGGCCACGCCCTCCTCGCCGTCGTGTGCTTCCTCGGATTCGTCGGCCTCGGGCTCTTCGTCCGTTTCCTCCGCGCCCTCGTCGCCCTCGCCCTCGGCGCGCTCGGCGTCACCACGGCCACGACGGCGACGGCCGCCGCGCCGACGCCGCCGCGTCGGACGGTCGTCGGTCTCCTCTTCGAGGTCCGCTTCGGTGTCGAGGTCTTCGGTGTCCGCTTCGGCTTCGGCGTCCTGCGGCGGCTGACCGGCCCCGGGACCGGCGACGGTCACGCCCGGGATGCTCGCCGCAGCTTCGGCCGCGAGGTTGCGGCGTGTTCGGCGACGGCGGGTACGCGGTTCCTCGACGGCCTCTTCTTCGGCTTCGGCTTCGTCGCGGGCCTCGGATACTTCGCTCTTATCGGGCTTTTCAGGCGCGGGCGCAGGTGCCGTGTAGCGCGGCATCTGTGCCTCGGGTGCCTGGAAGAGCGGCTGGAAGATCGCGGGCGCCACCCTGCGCGTCGGGGCAACCGGTGCCGCCTCGGGCTCCGGTTCCGCTTGCTTCGCGGGCGCGGTCTCGGCCTCGGCTGCGGTCACTGCCTCGGCCGGTGCCGTCTCGGGCTCCGGCTCCGCCACGACGCGCTTGCGCGTACGCCGTGTGCGCCGGGGCGCGGGTTCCGCCTCGGCGTCGTCCGCGGTGGTTTCCACCACGGGCTCGGGCTGCGGCTCGGGTTCGGCCGCGACGCGTTTGCGCGTACGCCGCCGCCGAGGCGCGGGCTCGGCGGCGGGTTCCGGCGCGGGCGCCGCCTCGGTGGCCTGCGAGTCGGCATCGGCGGTCTCCGCCGCGTCCTGCGCCGTGACTTCTTGTGTGTCTTCTTGTGCGTCCTCTGGTGTGCCTTCGGCCGTGTCGATTGCGGCCTCGTCACTCGTGGGCCCCGCCTCGGGAACCGAGGCCTCGTCGGCAACCTCCCCGACCGGAGCGGAGCCCGGCTCGGCGACGCTCTCGGGAGCTGCGGGGGCCGGCGCTTCCGCCGGTACTTCGGCCGGAGCCTCAGGCTGCTCGGCGGTCACCCTCGGGGGTCCGGCCGGACGGCTCGCCGCGCGGCGGCGGCGACGCGTGGGGGGTGTGGCCGCGTTCTCCGCAGCGGGCGTACCCGCTGTCGAGTTCGTCGCGGCATCGTCGGATGTGCCTGTGTCATGCGGCTGGGCGTCGTCGGACGCCGCACCGTTCAGCTCGTTGTCGAGCATGCGGGTCTGTCTCCCGTCACGCTTCCGGGCGCTCCTTTACGGGCGCCGCACGGAAGCTCGTCTCTCGCTCGCCGGCTCCGCACCGGGCGGGGCTGACGAAAGTCTGTCGGATGCGCCCCGGGCACCCGGTCGTTCCGGGTCGAGGCGTCGACGGCGGTCCGTTCTCCGGTCCGCGGTCAGCCCGGCTGCGGTTCCTCGTTCCCCATCGAGGTCACCGCATGCTCGGGCGCGAGCGGATCGGTCACCGCGCCGGTCACAGTGTCGAGCGGCCCCTGCGCCAAGCGGGTCACCGCGGCGGGTACGGGCGGCGCGAGGTCGGCGACCAGGCGAAGACCGGACAGAACGTCGTCGGGTCGGACGGCGGGCGTAGTGTGCCGTACAACCAATCGCAGTATCGCACAGGGTAGGTCGCTGCTCCCATCGACACCCTGGTGACCTGCGTCAATCCGGTCGCCGGCCGCCGCGCGGGCTTCGAGTACGGCGACGGCCGCCCGCGCGTCGAAAGTGCGCTTGCCGTTCTTCGTCATGCGGTCGACCTCGACCGTCTCGGCGTCCAGAAACACCTCGACCGCCTTGCGCGCGGTCTCCGGGTCGACCTGCGGGAGCCGGATCTCCCATACGGAGGCCTGCAACCGCTCGGCGAGGTTGCCGGGCGCGGCTTCGACGACATCGAGGACGTCGAGTCCGGGAGGCAACGACGCGTCGAGCAGCCGGCGCAGCTCGTCGGGCTCGCAGCGACGCGCGACCGAGAGCTCAAGATATTCGGCCTCGCTGGCCACACCGGTGGGGGCGGCGCCCGCGTACGAGACCTTGGGGTGCGGCGTGAATCCGGCGGAGTACGCCATCGGCACGTCGGCACGCCGCAGCGCGCGCTCGAAGGCGCGCTGGAAGTCCCGGTGGCTGGTGAACCGCAGGCGACCGCGCTTGGCGTAGCGCAGACGCAGTTTCTGGACGGCCGGCGCGGGCGGCGGTCCTTCGGGCATTCGACGGGCCAGGGCTACTCAGTCCTCAGTTAGTACGAAGAAGCAGGGGTGGTGCATCACGTGGGCGAGCTTTTGTCACGCACCCGCGGCGCCGACGTGTGGTGCCGGGCTGCCGTGCGGAAACGCGGTGGCTCTTGCTCCAGGGTACGGGGACAGGGGACCCCGCCGTCATCGACCGCCTCGACCCATCGAACGCCGCACGTCGGCCACGGTCCGCCGGACACCAGCGCTCGCCTCGCGTATCGCCGCGCGCGCCTCGGCCGCCGCCCGGCGCGTCGCCTGCGCCGCGGACCGTACGGCGTGCCCGATGGGAGTGAGCACCGAGCCGTAGACGGCGACGAACGGCCAGGTGAACCAACGCCACACGCGCGTCGCGGCACGTTTGCCCCAGCCGACGGAGGTACGCGCCGCCCGACCGGCAGGACGTACGACGTGGCTCCAGAGCGCGACGAACGGCCAGGCCAGGAAACGGCCAATGAAGCGCAGGAACCGCCACGAGCGCGTCGCGGCCCACGCGATGGCGCGGCCGATATGCCGAAGCCCGGCCGACAGCAGGCGACCGCTCCAGGTCAGACCGCGCCAAAGCTGAAGGAGAGGCCAAACCACGATCACCGCGAGCCGTCGGATGAGCCACCCGATGCCGCTGCCGACGGACCGCAGCATGCGCCCAGCCCACGCGACCGGTGCCCGCAACGCACGCCCGCACCAACACAGTCCGCGCCAAAACCGCACGGACGGCCAGGCCAGCGCGATACCGAGTCCCTTGAACGCGATCGCCGCGGCGCGCGCCGCCCAGCTCAGCGCGGCAACCAGCCCGCGCCACAACCGCACCAACGGCCAGACCAGCACGCGGCCGATGGCGGCAAGGCCGTTCGCCAGCCACGGACCGAACCGCCGCAGACCACGCCCCAATCGCACGAACGGCCAAGCCAGCACGCGGCCGATCACCGCAAGGCCGTTCGCCAGCCACGGACCGAACCGCCGCAGACCACGCCAGAGTTGAACAAAAGGCCAGACGAGCACTCGGCCAAGCAGGCACACGACGCGCAACGTGTGCGGCCCCAACCAGACCAGAACGCGCCAGAGATGGACGCACGGCCACACGAGCGCGCGACCGAACCACCGCAACACGACCAGCAGCGCGCGGCCCACCACACCAAGCCCGGCGCCGAATTTGCCCAGCAGCCGGCCGATCCCCCGGAAGAGCGCGCCCAGTCCGCGTTCGAGCATCCGGAACGGCCAAAGCAGGGCACGCCCCAGCGCCCCCAGCGGACCCACGAGTGCTCGCCCCAGCCATCGGAGCCCGCGCCGCAGGCGCACGAAAGGCCAGGCCAGCACGCGGCCGAGAGCACGCGCGGCGACACGGATCGCCGACCACGTCGCGGAAAGCGCTGTCCGGACAAGCTGGATGGGGACGACAATGACCAACGCGACAATCCGCAACGGCCAGACCAGCCACCCGGGCGCGCGGGAAGACTCTTGTTCCTCGGCAACGGCCGGTTCTTCGTGCTTCGTAGGCGACGGCTTGTCGAACTGAACCCGCTGCGGTGGCTCATCGGCGTCGGAGCCCGAACACGCGGAGGAGGCAGTCGGAGGCGCACTCGTCGGCGATTCTTCCGTTTGCCGATCCGGGCCACTGCCACTTTGCGAAGGCACGTCGCGCACGCCGCCTCCCCTCAGGACCCCGTTGCCGACTCAGACGTGGCCCCAGGAAACCCGGTTCCGCTCACAAGCCGCGGACGCTACACCATCGCGCAGCCGCACATGTCGATCGCACGGACGCCCCGGCGCGCAGTTGTTCGGGGGCGGTTACTCATCGAGTTGCTCACGGACTATCGGAGTAGCACCCCGCGTGGCACTGCGAGCAATCGGCGGCAACCGCCCACAGCTCGGCATCGGTCGGGTATCCGGCTGCCGCAGGGGCGCACCCGCCGACTTTTCGCGCATGAACAGCCATCTCTGGCAGGTCCATCCCTCGCACGCTCCAAAGGATCTGTCTACCCCGTCATCCGCACGCAGCTGGCGACACTGCATGAGGCACTGGCCTCGGACACCCGAGGGCGCACACCCGTTCCCTGCTGGAGGCGTCAGCCGACCTTTCTTCGCGGAGCGGAGCGACTGGCCTCGCAAGGGAACAATCTGCTCGCCACCCGCCGGTGGGTCGCCGCTGTCCAAGCCGAGGCTTACGCCGGCTGGGGCGACTTGGCCGCATGCGAGCGCGCGCTGGACAAGGCGGAAACGGTGAACAACCTTGCTTGGGGTGGCACCAACGGCGGTTGGCTGCGGTTTCGTCGAGATCGGCGGTGGGCACGCGGCCAAGCTCTCGTGGGAGCAGAAGAGCCGGTTCGTGGCGACGTGTTGGACCGCCCGGATGTTCAAGCACTTCGAGGATCCGAAGCCAGGCTACGTCGCAGACTGGCCTGACCTGCCGAGCTGGCAGCAGAAGACCGACGCGGAAATTTTCGATTCGATTGCGAAGGGCAACAGCTAACTCTGATCAAAATGAGCTTACTTTGCGTCACGGTTGAGCTGGCCGGGTTGTGAACGGGGAAGGACCGACCGGTCCTTCCCCGTTCAGCTGCAAGACTTCGTGGCCGCCGGAGGAACGTGTCGCCGGTCGGACCCTCCCGGATCTCCGTCACCGTTTACCGGCAGACACCGCAGTCAAAGTGCGGAGTCCAAAGGCCTGCCTCGCCTGACAATGGGAAGCCTGGGCGCTATTTCACGACCGACAGCGGCAACAACTTCTGGCCGGTGGGGCCAACCTGAATTTCGGTGCCCATTTGGGGGCACACCCCGCAGTCAAAGCAAGGGGTCCAGCGGCAGTCCTCGACCTCGACCTCTTCCAGCGCGTCCTGCCAGTCCTCCCACAGCCAGTCCTTGTCGAGGCCGGAGTCGAGGTGGTCCCAGGGAAGCACCTCGTTCCAGTCGCGCTCGCGGGTCGTGTACCAGTCGACGTCGACCGGGACGTCCGCGAGGGCCTTTTCGGCGCAGCGCATCCAGCGTTCGTAGCTGAAGTGTTCGCTCCAGCCGTCGAATCGGCCGCCGTCTTCCCAGACCGCGCGGATGATCCGGCCCACGCGGCGGTCGCCTCGCGACAGCAGGCCTTCGACGATGCCGGGCTTGCCGTCGTGGTAGCGGAAGCCGATCGCCTTGCCGTACTGCCTGTCGGCGCGGATCGCGTCGCGGAGCTTCTGGAGGCGGGCGTCCGTCGTCTCGGGGTCGAGCTGGGGTGCCCACTGGAACGGGGTGTGCGGCTTGGGGACGAAGCCGCCGATCGAGACCGTGCAGCGGATGTCGCGGTTGCCGGACACCTCGCGGCCTTTCGCGATCACCTTTTTGGCCATCTCGGCGATTTCGAGCACGTCTTCGTCGGTCTCGGTGGGCAGGCCGCACATGAAGTACAGCTTCACCTGCCGCCAGCCGTTGCCGTACGCGGTCGCGACCGTGCGGATCAGGTCCTCTTCGCTGACCATCTTGTTGATGACCTTGCGCATGCGCTCGCTGCCGCCCTCGGGGGCGAACGTCAGGCCGGACCGTCGGCCGTTGCGCGTAAGTTCGTTCGCGAGGTCGATGTTGAACGCGTCGACTCGCGTGGAGGGCAGCGAGAGACCGATCTTGTCCTCTTCGTAGCGGTCCGCGAGGCCCTTGGCGACATCCGCGATCTCGCTGTGGTCGGCCGACGACAACGACAGCAGGCCGACTTCCTCGAAACCGGTCGCCTTGAGGCCCTTCTCGACCATCTCGCCGATACCGGTGATGCTGCGCTCACGCACCGGACGGGTGATCATGCCCGCCTGGCAGAAGCGGCAGCCGCGCGTGCACCCCCGGAAGATCTCGACCGACATGCGCTCGTGGACGGTCTCCGCGAGCGGCACCAACGGCTGCTTGGGGTACGGCCACTCGTCCAGGTCCATGACGGTGTGCTTCGACACCCGCCACGGCACGCCGGAGCGGTTCGGCGCCACGCGCTGGATCCGGCCGTCGTCGAGGTAGTCGACGTCGTAGAAGCGCGGGACGTACACCCCGCCGGTGACCGCGAGGCGGAACAGCAGCTCGTCGCGCCCGCCGGGGGACCCCTCGGCCTTCCAGGCACGGATCACGTCGGTGATCTGGAGCACCGCCTGCTCGCCGTCGCCGACCACGGCCGCGTCGATGAAGTCGGCGATCGGCTCCGGATTGAACGACGCGTGGCCGCCGATCAGCACGATCGGGTGCTCGTCGGTGCGGTCGGCGGACTCCAGCGGGATGCCGGCCAGGTCGAGTGCGTTGAGCAGGTTCGTGTAGCCCAGCTCGGTCGAAAAGCTGACGCCGAAGACGTCGAAGGCCCCGACCGGCCGGTGGGCGTCCACGGTGAACTGCGGTACGGAGTGCTCGCGCATGAGCTTCTCCATGTCCGGCCACACCGCGTACGTCCGCTCGGCGAGGACGTCCGCGACCTCGTTCAACACCTCGTAGAGGATCATGACGCCCTGGTTGGGCAGGCCGACCTCGTACGCGTCCGGGTACATGAGCGCCCAGCGAACCGCCGCCGCGTCCCAGTCCTTGACGGTCGAGTTCAGCTCGCCGCCGACGTACTGGATGGGCTTCTGCACCCGCGGCAGCAGCGGTTCCAGGCGCGGGAACACCGACTCGACGGGCATGGTGCACGGCCTCCGGCGGGGCTTGAGGGGGTTCGGACGAACAGCCTCCCAGCTTAACGGCTGCGAGCAACACCGATTCCGGCTCGTCGCCCCCACAGCCCCGCTGTCGGGCTCGCCACCGGCAACGGTAAGCCCGCCAAGCACCCAGCCGCACGTCTGGGACGCGCCGGTCGGTCAGGCGGCCGGTCCGCCGCCCACGACCGCGCCCGACGCTGCGATGGGGGCGCGCGTGCCGCCCGGACCCGAAAGATGAACCACCTCGACCTTCGAGCCCGGTGTCCGGTCGACGACCTCCTGGAGCCGGCGCGCGGTTCCGGCGTCGAAGACGACGATGCGGAAGCGCTCGTCGGTGCGGGGGATGAACGACGCGAGGTTGTCCGTCCAGTGCAGCGTCACCGCGTTGAGGGGGTCGGCCCCGCTCTTCCGGTCGATCTCGCCGGCCCCGGCCTTCGGCATCTTGGCGACCAGGTCCTGCAACGCGCCCAGCTGGTGGTTCATGACCGCGACCTGCATGGTCGTGATCGCGTTGTCCCACCCCTCCGGCGAGACGACGACCAGCGTCGGCACGCCGTCGCCGAGCATGCCCGCGTTGTACATCGTCCGCAGTTCGCGTCCGTCGCTGGACAGGATCATGCCCTTCGCCCACAGCGTGCCCCACGTGGTGTCCGCGCCCGGCCGCCCCCATACGAACACAGGAGACCCCCAGCTCAGTCCGCCCGCCAGCAGAACCGCCGCGCCCGCCGCGACGACGGCCGTAGCGATCCGGCGGGCCCGCCCGCGCAGGCCTCCGCCGACCGCCGTTTCCAGAGCCTCGCCGCGCAGCAGCAGCCCGACCGCGCCCGCGCCCACGAGCACGAGCAGCACCCACGCGTGGACGACCTTCTCCAGGTAGTACGAGGTCTCACCGACCGTGGCCCACTGATAGAGCGCGACCCCGACGACCACGAGAGCCCCCGCGACCAGTTGCCCGCCCATCGCCCGCAGCGCGGGCGAGCGACGGATCCGGCGCAGGCCGTACGCAACGACCAGCAGCGCACCGAAGGCGAGCATGACCGTGCGCGGGAACTCCAGGATCACGCCGTCCACCAGCAGGTGGTCGCTCTCGTCAAGCGACCCGACGAGATGCGGTGCGGCCACCGGCACCAGCACGACCGCGCCGCACACCGCGGTGACCGCCGCCACGCGCCGCCAGGCGGCCCGGAAGCGGCGGCGGCCCAGCGCGACGACGATCAACGCGCCGAGGGCGAGCGACGGCAGGTAGAGCGGATACGTGAATGCGACGCCGACGGCCGACGCCGCGACGATCAGCGCTTGTTCGCCCGGCCGGTCCGGATAGCGCACGAGCGCGGCGGTGCCCAGCACGAGCATCAGCAGGCCGAGCACTTCGGAGTCGAAGCCCTGCCAGAACAGCGACAGCATGATGCCGGTCGCGAGGAAGGCGCCGACGGCCGCGAGGACGAAGGCCCGCCGCCAGCCGCCGAGCATCGGCCCGGCCACCCATCGGGCGGCCCACACGACCGCGAGGACGAGGAGCGCGTAGCCGGCCACGGTGTACCAGTAATAGCGCTGGAACTGGTCGTTGGAACCGCCCGAGTCGGTGGTCGAGCGGGCGAAGATGTCGGTGAGCGCGTAGAGGTAGCTCGTTCCGTTCGGATACTGCTCGGCGAAGCCCGGGGACAGGTACGGCTCGGCCGCGGAGACGTCGAAGAAGGTGTATCCGCCGATGTTGTGCACGGCGTCGAACATGCTGTAGTGCCGCAGGCGGTCACCGGTCCGGTTGACCGGGAAGAACGGCAACTGCTCGCGGAACCCGGCGCCGAGCGTCGGCCAGGCGACGACGAGCCACGCGGCTGCGCCCGCGCCGAGCGCGAGAAGGTCGCTGCCGAGCACGCGGCGCGGCAGTTCCGGTCCGCGCCCGGCCGCCGCCCCGGTCAGCACCACGCCGGTCAGCATCGTCCCGGCCACCGGCACCGGCTCCAGCCCCCAGGGCCACAGCGAGAACAGCAGTCCGCCGACCAGCAGGCACCCCATGAGCAGGGCTCCGGCGAGCATGAGCCGGTCGAGGACGGTTCCGCCCGCGCGCAGCAAAGACGCGATGGCGAGGAGCATCACGACGGGCAGCACGATGTCGGCGCCCAGGGCATGGGTGACCAGTGGCAGCAGCCACGCCCCCACGATCAGCAGCAGGATGCGCACGAGGCGCGGCAGGCGGGCGAACCTCTCGCGCAGCGCCGCCCATTGCGCGGCCGGGAACCGTTGGGCTGCGGTCATCAGCACTTAGCGTGCCCCCTGTTCGCGCGCGGGCGGCTCGGCTGTTCCGGCCGCGGGGTCCGGTTTTCCGGCGGGTTCGGTTCCTGGTACGCCGGGTGCCTCTCCGCCGCGCACCAAGCGCCGGGCGAGCAGCGCGGCGACGGCGGCGCACAGCAGGTCGGCAACGGTGAACAGCAGCCGCGAGACAAGCGCCAGGGCGACCGCTTGGCCGCGCGGCATCGTGCCGGCCAGCGAGGCGACGATGACAATTTCGCGGACGCCCGCGCCGGACGGCAGGACGAAGGCGAAGATGCCGCAGGTCAGTCCGAT
This sequence comes from Yinghuangia sp. YIM S10712, assembly GCF_051388935.1. Lineage (NCBI taxonomy): Bacteria > Bacillati > Actinomycetota > Actinomycetes > Kitasatosporales > Streptomycetaceae > Yinghuangia > Yinghuangia sp. YIM S10712. The sequence goes on along the minus strand of NZ_JBPKBI010000002.1, from coordinate 317,045 downwards.
CGAGATCGCGCCGACGCACAGCAGCAGCGTGTCGAGGTCTGCCGGGGCGACCGCGCGGGCGAGGATCCACAAGTGCAGGCCGAAGAGCACGTACGCCAGCGCCGCGAGGCCCGCCGTACGCCCGACGAGCCCCCATGTGAGCCGCAGCTTCACCGGCGGGCGCTTGAGCAGCCGCAGTGTGAACTCGCCCGCGCGGGCGAGGAATCGCGGGTGCAGGGTCGCGAAGCCGATCGGCAGGAGCACGAACACCCATGCTGCGCTGGGCGCGTCGGAGACAAGCACGGGAAGCGCCAGGATGCCGAGCAGGAGCGAGACGACGACCGAGACGGCGATGTGCAGGAGCGACGCGGTGAACAGCCGGGCCCGCGAAACCTTTGCCCGGCGGCCGAGTTCGAGTTGGAGGACGTAGCTCCACACCGATCCGGGCACGTATTTGCCGAGCTGGCTCACGAGTTGGATCTGCGCGCCTTTGCGGAAGCCGATCGGTTTGCCCATGCTGTCGACGACCGCCTGCCACGCGAGCGTCCCGGCGACCATGCCGAGCATGACCGTCATCCCGCTCAGTACCACGGCGTACCAGGGGAGTTCGCGCAGCGTGGCAGCGACCTCGGACCAGTTCCGCAGCACGACGTACGTCATGGCGCCGACCGCGGCGACCAGCAGGACCGGGCGCAGCCAGGCGACGACCCGCCCGAGCCTGCGCGTCCAGGTCCGCGACCGGGTGGCGTCGGCGCCGGTCGCCGGTCCGGTCACTGCCGGGCCCGCGCGGGCGGGGCGGCGATGGTGGTCAGGCGCGTGAACTCGCGCGGCAGGTCGTAGCCGTCCCAGATGGGTGCGAACGACAATGCCGCGCCGATGGGCACGATGCGGTCGATGCCGCGCCCGCCCGCGCCGCGCGCGAACTCGGCGAGTTCGGCCTCGGTGAATCCGAAGTGGGTGAGCGTCTGGTCGCGGCGGCGCAGTATGGGCGCGAGGTCGGCGAGCCGTGCGACGGTCGCGGTCGGGAAGGTGCCGGCCCCGAGCCAGTCGCGCGGGGCGTCGAGGGGGTCGGCGAGGTCGAGCACCGCGAGGGCTTCGTCGGCGGCGAAGGACACGCGGGTGACGCGCCCGCCTGCTGCCTCGCCGTAGGCCGCGACGCGTTTGTGCACGGCCATGGCGGGCTCCGGGGTGCCGCCGCGCTCGGCGATCACCTGGGCGAGCCGGGCGAACAAGTCGCGGCGGGCCTCGGTGGCGGGCGCCTCGTCACCGACCCAGAACAGCGCGCGCGGCGACGCGCACGCGGCCTGGTCGAACCAGTAGCTGTCGTTGTGCAGGCCGAGGACGACCTGTTCGCGCTGTTCGTCGTCGGCCGCCAGCCACGCACCCGCGGAGACGACGGCGAACGAGGACCGGTCGGGGAACGCGAGGTCGCGGGCCGCGGGCGGGAGCGGTGTGCGGCGCACGGCGGCGACGGTGTGGTCGCCGCCCCAGACGACGCGCAGGTCGCACGCGGCGGACAGGGCCTCGGTGGCGCGGTCGTCGCGGTCGTAGGTGATCATCCGCTGGGTCGCGGCGAGCGCCGGGTGGGCGTCGGCGAGCGCTTCGGTGAGGCGGTCGAGGATCACTTCGGCGGCGGGGCCGGAGCGCGGGGAGACGCGCACGATGTTGCGGTTGCCTGTCAGGGCGGCCAGGGCCCAGGCGTAGACGAAGATCGTGTCGACATTCGCGGGGGGAATGTGGAACACCAGCCCGCGCGGGAAGCGCAGTGTCCGAAACGCGCCTGTGTCGGCGGTGGTCAGCCGCGCGAGTTGCGCGTCGAGTTCGGCGCGGCGCAGGAAGAAACCGAGGGGCGCGAGCTCGGGGTGTCGCCGGATCAGCGCGGGTTCGAGGAGCGTGCGGCCGAACGAGGTCAGGAAGTCCACGACGCGCGGATCGCCCACGACGAGGGGCCCGCCGGGGACGTCGGCGGCCATCTCGTCCAGAAGGTCGGGCAACGCCCTGTCGGGGCCTGCGGGGAAGCGCTGACGGATCATCATGCGGCTTGTCCCCCTTCGGAGTCGGCGGACGAGTCCGGGGTTTCCGGCGCGGCCGGTCCCGTATAGGTGTCGCTGCATCCGCGTGCCTCGGCACGGGGCAGGCGCCCGAGGACCGAGAAGCGCTTTCCGGGCCAGTGGCCGTCGTCGACGCCGTGCACGACGCCGAGGTCCTCGGTGAGCAGCACGTGTCCGGGATAGGAGCGCGGCAGGGTGCTGACCACCTCCAGCACGCCCGGGGTGCCGACCGGCTGTTCGCGCCACGTGCGCGGGTCGCGGACCACGACGTCGGCGAAGTCCGGGCAGTACAGGGCGTCTCCGTCGGGGCCTTCGACGAAGACCGTGCCGATCTGCTCGACCATGCCGTAATAGTTGTGGATGCGGGTCAGACCGGTGTCGGCGGCGAACTTCGCACGGAACGTCGCGTTGTCGACGGCGCGTTCGGCGAGTTTCTTCCAGCCGCCGGAGTGCACGAGGATCCCGTGCGAGAGGTCGAGCCGGTGTTCGGCGGCGACTTGGTACAGGTACTGCCACACCATGGCGGTGAAGCCGAAGATGAGGAACGGCTCGCTGCCGTGGGCGGCGAGGAAGCCGCGTACGGCATCGGGGTCGGGGCGGCCGTCCGCGTCGAGCGCGTACGCGTGGTCGCGGCCGAATCCGGCCATGCCGAGTACGCCGGCGCCGCGCGCCGAGAACGTTCGCGGGTCCTTGACCACGGACATGGTGTCGACCATGAGCATGGGCAGGCGCTTGCTGCCGAGGACCGCCTGGAGGGTACGGCTGAGCGCGCGGCTCTGGTCGGCGGCGGCGGCCCGGTCGAGATGGATGCGCGAGACCTCCGCGCCGGTGGTGCCCGACGACGTGAGGGTCTTGAAGATCTCGTCGCGCGGCACGCTGACCAGGTCGTGGTGCTTGAACAACCGCACCGGCAGCCACGGCAGTTCGGCGATGCTCGCGCCGGGGTCGCCGGGTTCGGTGCCGAGCGCGGCGAGGATGCGGTCGTACTCGGGGCAGTGGGCGCGGTGATGGGCGGTGAGCCGGTGGAGTTCGGGCAGCAGTTCGGTCTCGCGCTGGGCCTGTGTGCGGCCGAAGACGAAGCCTTGCTCGGTCATCCGGAGGCCTCCAGGGCGCGGTAGTCGACCTTGCCGCTGGCCAGCAGCGGCAGCGCGGGCAGTGCGCGGACGTCGAATCCGGAGGCGTGGACGCGCAGTCGTGCCGCGAGCGCGCGTCCCGCCTCGCGGCAGCGCTCGGGGTCGGCGCCTTCGAGCCACACAATGATCCGGTCGTCGCCGGGGACCGCGGCGGCGACGCCGTGGGAGCGCAGCAGGTCTTCCAGGTCGTCGAGGCTGACGCGGGTGCCGAAGACCTTGCCGATGCGCTTGAGCCTGCCGGTGATGGTCAGGAAGCCCTCGTCGTCGAGGCGGCCGAGGTCGCCGGTGGCGAGGACTCCGGCGAGGTCGTCGCCGCGGGCGAGGTCGTCCTCGTGTTCGGCGTAGCCCATCATCACGTTGGGCCCGGTGTAGACCACTTCGCCGACTTCTTCGTCGCCGTCCGGATCGGGCGCGTGGTGGGGTGCGTACTCGGGCGGCCGGATGCTGAACGCCCCGCCGGGGACGGCCAGTCCGGCGGTGCCGAGCTTGTCGGCGAGGCGTTCGGGCGGCAGGACCGCCATGCGCGCGGTCGCCTCGGTCTGTCCGTACATCACCACGAGGCGCCCGGCGACGGTGTCCATGCGCTCGGCGAAGTCGCGGACAAGGGTGCCGCGCAGTCGCCCGCCGGCCTGGGTGAGGGTGCGCAGCGCCGGGTGGTCGCCGGGGGTGAAGCCGATGCGGCGCAGCATCTCGTAGTGGTACGGCACGCCCGCGAAGCTGGTCGCGCGGTGTTCGTCGATGGCGTCCCAGAACGTGCGCGAGAGCACGCCGTTCGGCTCGATCAGCACGGTCGCGCCGGCGACGAAGTGGCTGTTGAGGACCGACAGTCCGTAGCTGTAGTGCAGCGGCAGGCTGGTCGGCGCGACCTCGTCGGGGCCGAGTGCGAGCGCCGTCGCGATCGAGCGGGCGTTGGCGAGGACCGCCGACGCGGAGAGCCGGACGAGTTTGGGGTTGCCGGTCGAACCGCTGGTCGTCAGCAGGACCGCGAGTTCGGGGTGCGGGGCGACGCCGTTCGGATCGGCGCGGACCCATCCGACGGGGGCCGCGGCGCGGTAGCCGGACGGCGTCGGCCCGTCGGCGGCGATGACGGCCGCGGGCCGGAAGCGCCCGATGAGGAGTTCCAGCGTGGTGCGGTCCAGTGCGGGGTCGAGGAGCAGCACGGGGCGTTCGGCGCTCAGCGCGCCCAGGTAGCGCAGGACGCCGGACACGTCGAGCGGCGTCAGCGCGAACACCACGCCGCCGGGCACTCCGGCCAGCGGTTCGGCGGTCTCCGCGATCCGGTCGCGCAGTTCCGCGCCGCCGACGCGCTCCCCGGACCGTCCGTCGAGCAGCGCGGCTCCGTCGGCCACGAGGAGGTCGGCGAGTGCGGCGCAGCCGAGCCGGGAGGCAACGCCGTCGGCGTGTTCGGACACGTGCGTCACAGGACCAGGCCCCCGTCGACGCCGACGATCTGGCCGGTGACGAAGTCGGCGTCCGGGCCGCACAGGAAGCGGATCACGCGCGCGACCTCGTCGGGGTCGCCGACCCGGCCGAGGGGCGTGTCGGCGACGCGTTCGGCGATGACTTCGTCGGGCAGGTGGGCGATCATGTCGGTGCGGATGACGCCGGGCGCGACGGCGTTGACGCGGATGCCGTGCGGGCCGAGTTCCTTCGCGGCCGACTTGGCGAGCGCGGCGACGGCGCCTTTGGAGGCGGCGTACGCGCTTTGCCCGGCGTTGCCGCGTTCCCCGACGATCGAGGCGAGGAGCACGATGGCGCCGCGGCGTTTGCGCATCATGACGCGCGCGGCCGCCTGGAGACAGGCGAGGGTGCCGGCGACGTTGGTGCCGAGCATGCGGTCCACAAGGTCGTCGCGGATCATGCCGATCAGCGCGTCCTCCAGTACCCCGGCGTTGGCGACCAGGCAGTCCACGGTGCCGTGTTCGCGGGCGACGGAGGCGAACAGTGCGCGTACGGCGGCGGTGTCGGTGATGTCGACGCCGTGTCCGGCCGCGCGAACGCCGAATTGCGCGGCGACCTCGGCGGCGCGTTCCTTGGCGACGGCCTCGTCGCGGCCGGTCAGGACGACGGTCGCGCCGGCTTCGGCGAGCGCGCGGGCGGTGGCCAGGCCGATGCCGCGCGTGCCGCCGGTCACCACGCAGATTCGCTCGTGCAACGGCTTGGCGGGGCTGTCAGTCACCGAGGCCCATCTCCCGCAGCATGTCGTATGCCACCTTGAAGGCGCTCATCTCGATCACCTGGTCGGTGTCGAACTGCACGTCGAACTCGTCTTCGATCGCGGCGACGAGGGCCATGTGCCCGAGCGAGTCCCACTTGTCGATCTCGCGGTAGCGCAGATCCTCGATCCTGGTGCCGGGGGCCAGGTCGAGCGCCTGGGCGAAGACGCCCTTCAGCCGTTCTTTGGTGGACATGCCTCTCCCTTGCTGCCGTGGTGCTGCTGTTTGCTGGTTCGTCGTGTCGGGCCGCCGTCAGTCGGGCGCCGGTGCGGATCGCTCCCAGGCGGTGAGCATGGAGGCGATGTCGGGCGGCAGGCCGTCCGGCACCGCGCTGTGGCCCTTGACGTACTCGGCCATCGCGGCGACGGCGTCGCCGTCGATGCCGCAGCGGGCGAGGCCGATCTCGTTGACCCCGACGGCACGGGCCGGGTTGCCGACGGCGATGCTGAACGGCGCGATCTCGCGGCGCACACAGGCGCCCATGCCGACCATCGCGCCGGGCCCGACCCGGCTGAACTGGTGCAGGACCGCGCTCATGCCGATGTTGGCGTGCGCGCCGATCTCGGTGTGGCCGCCCAGTTGCACCGAGCACGACAGCGTGACCGAGTCGCCGAGCGCGACGTCGTGGCCGGCGTGGCTGCGGGTGAGCAGGTAGCAGTCGTCCCCGATGCGGGTCGGCCGCTTCGTGCCCTGGTGCACGGTGACGTACTCGCGCAGGTAGTTGCGGTCGCCGATCTCCACGCCCTCGCCGTCGAGTTCGCCCTCCCACGCGACGGGGTGCGGGCCGCCCCGCGATTCGGCCGCGGCGCCGATCGAGACGTGCGGGCCGATCCAGTTCCCGTCGCCGATCCGGCACGGCCCGAGGATCACGCTGTACGGTCCGACGACGTTCCCGTCTCCGAGGACGACGCCGGCACCGACGACAGCGGTGGGGTGGATGCGGTTGGACACGGTGATTCCTGACTATGGGGGGTTTCTGCCGCCGCGCGGACCCGACGTACCTCGGCCTCGACGTATTCGGCCTCGATCCGCCGGATCACCCGCGCGGGGTTGCCGGCGGCCAGCGACCGGTCGGGTAGGTCCTTGGTCACCGTCGACAGCGGCTGCACGGTGACGAAGTCGCCGATGACGACGCCCGGCATGATCACGCTGTTGCCGCCGATGAAGCAGCCTTTGCCGATGCGGACCGGCTTGTGCTGGTTGAGCTCCGACCCTGTGTGGTTGGCCAGCGTCATGTTGGCCAGCCAACTGGAGTGCGTGAAGACCAGGACGTTCGGGCCGACGCTGGTGTGCTCGCCGATGTGAAGTCCGCCGCTGGCGTCCAGCACCGCGCCCTCGCCGATCCAGCAGTGGTCGCCGATCTCCAGGCGCTCGCGGTCGACGATCTTGGCGCGCTCCCGGATACGGGTGGTCGGCGGCAGGCCGAGCAGTGCGGCGCGTTCTCGGTCGTTCATGTACTGGCCGACCAGGTCCGTGAGGATGCCGGGGCGCAGTCGGCGGCTGCGTTCGTCATCGAGGAACATCGGCGGTCCCCTCGGCCGGCGGCGCGTCGGTCTCGGGTACGGGCTGCGCACCAGGCGCCGTGTCGCGGTGGGTTCCGGGGGTTCGGCCGAGCATCTGGGCGAACACCTCCAAGTGTTGGTCGGTGATCCGGTCGAGCGTGAAGTGTTCGCGGATGAGCTCGCGTTGCCGGCCGGCGATGGCTGCGCGTTCGCCGGGGTCGTCGAGCAGCCGGATGAGGGCGCGCGCCAGTTCGTCCGCGTCGCGGTGCGACACCAGGACCGCGTTCTCCCAGTTGCGCAGCCGGATGCCGGGGAAGTTGGTCTCGCGCACGGCGACGACGGTCGGGCAGCCGGCCGCCATGGCCTCCAGGCTCGCGGTGCCGCAGCCGCCGCCGGACAGATCGTGCACTTCGACGTCGGCCGCGGCGAAGTACGCGGGCACGTCCTCGCGCGGCACCTCGCCGACGCACACGACGGCGTCCTGGACACCGAGTTCGCGGGCCCGGTCGAGAAACGCCCCGTAGTAGACGGTGCCGACGACCACGAGCTTGGCGTCGGGGTACTTGTCGCGGACGGCGGGCAGCGCGTCGATCAGCAGCCTCCGGTCGCGCAACGGGATGACGTGGCCGACGGAGGCGATCAAGGGGCCGTTTCCCACACCGAGTTCGGCGCGGATGTCGCGGGTGGGCAACACATCGAACCGTGCGGGGTCCACGGCGACGGGGATGTAGTGGAACCTGTCCTTCGCCGCGTCGTAGCGGGTGGCGCAGTACGTCTCCATCAGTTCGTCCATGATCACGAAGCGCGGGTCGTAGCGGCGCAGGACACGGCGCAGGAAGACCCGGTCGATCGCACGGAAAGCCGTGGCGTAGAGGGCGCGCGGGCTCTGCAGGCGGGTGTGCACGGACAACAGGACCGGGACGCCCCGTGCCCGCGCGTACTGCCCGGTGAGCCAGCTCAGATCGAGGAACTGCCCGTGCTGGTGGATGACTTCGGGTCGAAAGGCGTCGAGGATCCGGTACACGCGCCGCAGATTGCGGCGTCCGCCGGTGAAGGTGATGTCGAAGTCGATGGACAGGCCGAGCTTCGGCATCGTGACGGCCGGCAGCCGGTGGATCCGGACACCGTCGGCGACCTCGTACGCGGGCGCACCCCGGTAGGCGGCGGTGAGCACCACCACGTCGTGGCCGCGCGCCGCGTATTCGTGCGCGAGGGCGGCGGACAGGTGCGAACTGCCGCCCACACGCGGCGGGAAGAAGTTGTTGACGACGGCGATACGCACGGCGGACCTTCGGTGCTCCGGGGGACTTCGGCGGTCAAGCGGTGGTCGGAACCGCGGGTCAGTTCCCGTCGCGCACCAGGTCGGCCATGCCTTGTTCGACCGACACCGTCGGCTCCCAGCCGAGCACCTCGCGGGCCCTGCCGATGTCCGCGGCCCGCCGCGACACCAGCACGTCACGCGGGTTGAAGCGCGGCTCCATGCGCGCACCGACGGCGTCGATCAGGATCTTGGCGAGTTGGGCGATCGAGGTGTCGATGCCGGTGCCGATGTTGATCGGCATGTTGTCGCGCTCCGCCTCCAGCGCCGCGGCCACCGCCCGCGCGATGTCGCCGACGTGCACGAAGTCCATCGACTGCTCGCCGCGCCCGTCGATCACGGGCGGTTCGCCCGCGCGGATGCGGCGGAGGAAGGTGTTGATCACCGAGGTGTAGTAGGCCTCGATCCGCTGGCCCTTGCCATACACGTTGAAGAACCGCAGCGCGAGCCACGACAGGCCCTTGGTGCGCTGGTAGAACGCGAGCAGGTCCTCGCCCATGCGCTTGCTGATGCAGTACGGCGTCAGCGGGTCGAGTTTGTCGTCCTCGTGCATCGGCAGCGTCTCGGGGTCGCCGTACACCGACGCCGACGACGCGAACACCAGGCGCCGCACGCCGTGGTCGGCCGCGGCGGCGAAGACGTTGTGGTTGCCGGTGACGTTGATGTCGATGCTTTCGTACGGGTCCTCGATGCTCTTGTTGATGGACACCGTCGCGAAGTGGATCGCGTGCGTACAGCCCTTCATCGCGTTGTGGACCGCGCCGCCGTACCGCACGTCCTGCTCGACCAGGTCGACCTTGCCGGTCGCGGTGAACTCCTCGACGCGGGCCCGGTCGCCGCGCGACATGTTGTCGAAGATGCGTACCCGGTAACCGCGTTCGAGCAGGATCGGAATGGTGTGGCTCGCGATGAACCCTGCTCCGCCGGAGAAGAACACGGTGGGGACGGACACGCTGGACTCCTCGTGGGTGGCGCTGGTCGGTGGGTGGGCCCGGACGGTCCGGGGGTCAACGGCTGTTCTCGACCGCCTTTCGCAGCGCCTCCGCGACCCGCTCGACGTCCGTGTCGGACATCTCGGCGTGCATCGGGACGGCGAGCTGGCGGTGGAACAGCCCGGCCGAGACCGGACACGCCTCGCGCGGCCCGTAGACGGGCTGGAGGTGGGACGCGTAGGTGCCGAAGTTGCAGCCGATGTCCTGCTCGCGCAGCAGGGTCGCGACGCGGGCACGGTCCACGCCGGGGGCCAGCGTGACCGCGTACGACTGCCAACTGCCGGTGCGGTCGGCGGGTTCGCGGGGCAGGGCGGCGCCGTCGACGTCCGCGAGCAAGGCGGCGTACCCGGCCGCGACTTCCCGGCGGCGCGCGAGCAATTCGGGAAGCCGCGCGAGTTGCACGCGCATGATCGCCGCGGCCAGGTCGGACAGCTTGTAGTTGTACCCGGGCTCGTCGAAGACCGGGACCGGCAGCTCGGTGCGGCCGGCCCGTGTCCACGCGCTCTCCAGCCCGAAGGCCGCGAGCTTGCGCGCCTTGTCGGCGATCGCGGCGTCGTCGGTGACCAGGGCGCCGCCTTCGCCGCACGTGATGCCCTTGCGGCCGTGGAAGCTGAACGCCGCGACCGGCGCGAGGGAGCCGGCCGGCCGCCCCTGGTACGTCGCCCCCGCCGCGCACGCGGCGTCCTCGACGAGGAACACGCCGTGGCGCTCGGTCAGTTCCCCCAGCTCGGCATAGTCGGCGGGCAGCCCGGCCGTGTCCACCGCGATCACCCCGACGGTACGCGGCCCGACGAGCGCGGCGACCGCGGCGGGATCGACCGTGGCGGTGTCGGCGCGCACATCCGCGAAAACCGGCGTCGCGCCCGTGAACAACACCGCGTGCCCGGTCGCGGGGAACGTGTAATCCGCGACGATGACCTCGTCGCCGGGCCCGACACCGTACGCGAGCAACGCCAGGTGCAGGGCAGCGGTGCAGTTGGCCACCGCGACCGCGTGCCCGGCACCGCACGCCGCGGCGAACTCCTCCTCGAAGGCCCGGCACGCCGGGCCCGCCCCGGCCACCCAGCCGGACCGGAAAACCTCCGCCACCGCGGCGAGTTCCGCGTCCCCCAGGCTCGGTCGCCCGAGAGGCACGGCGCCGGGTGCTTCGGGTCCATCCGCCATGGCCTCTCCCTGCCTGTGCTGTGCCGAAACCGCCGGCCTCTGCCGATACCGCCAAGCCGTGCCGTGCCGTGCCGAACCGCCGAGCGCAACCGGTCTCCGGACGCGCCAGGACCCGGGCTCCGTGTGCTCAACGGGTCCCGGGTCCTGGGGGTTACTCGGCCAAAGGGGCGAAATCGCCATCAATCCCTGATGGGTCACCCAGCCCGCACGGGCCGCGCGTTCAGGCCTTGGTGAACGCCTTGGCACCGCGCATGTGCACGGATTGCAGCAGTCCTATGGCGATCCAGATGGCGAACATCGAGGAGCCGCCGTAACTCACGAACGGCAGCGGCAGGCCGGCCACCGGCATGATGCCGATGTTCATCCCGATGTTCTCGAACATCTGGAAGCCGAGCCACGCCACGACACCCGCCGCGATGATCGTGCCGAACAGGTCGTCGGCGTTGACCGCGATGCGCACCCCGCGCCACAGCAGCGCGCCGAACAGGAACAGGATCACGGTGCAGCCGATGAGGCCGAGCTCCTCACCCGCGACCGAGAAGATGAAGTCGGTCTGCTGCTCGGGCACGTACTGGCCCTGCGTCTGGTTGCCCTGGAACAGCCCGGTGCCGGTGAGTTTCCCCGAGCCGACGGCCAACTTGGCCTGCGTGATGTTGTAGCCCGCGCCCGCCGGGTCGAGGTCGGGGTCGGTGAACGCCCGGAACCGGTCGATCTGGTACTGGCTGAGGACCCCGAGCTTCCACACCCCGAGGGCGACGACGATGCCGAGGGTGGTCAGACCGACGAGCCACCGCGCCTGCGCACCGGACGCCAGCAGAACGCCCATGATTATGACGCCGATGACCATCGCGGAGCCCAGGTCGGGCATGAGCATGATGACCCCGATCGGCGCCATCGCGAGCGCCACCGCCCAGAACACCGCGCGATTGCCCGGCCGTTCGACGTCGCCGGTGTCGACGCGCTCGGCCAGCAACATGGCCATGCCCAGGATGACGCCGATCTTGGCCAGCTCGGCCGGCTGCAGCGAGAAGCCGGCGGGCAGCATGATCCAGGCCTTCTGGCCGTTGATGGTCGCACCCAGGGGGCTGAGCGCGGCAAAAAGCCCGAGCATCGCGACGATGCCGATGAACGGGACGAGGACACGCATGCGCCGGTGCCCCACCATCGCGACGATGGCGAACAGCACCAGACCGATCACCATGTTGAGCAGGTGCTTCTTGAGGAACGCCTGCGGATCGCCGCCGGTCAGATGCGTCCGCGGCCGGGTCGCCGACCACACCAGCAGCGACCCGATGACCGACAGCGCGAGCGACGCGCCGAACAGCACCCAGTCCAATCGGCGCACGGGGGCGTCGCGTTCGAGCGCACGGGCGGCGAACGAACGCTTTTGCTCGGCGAATCCCGGCGACAGCTTCTGCAGCGGCGGCGGCCCGCCCAGGCCGAACGCCTTGGGCTTGCTCTGCCGCATCTTGAGGCCGAGGTTCATACGAACCGTCCCCCTCGGTACGGCACCCGGTCCGGCGGCAACGCCCCCGGTGCCTCGATCGCGACCGTTGTCGCCATACCGTTCGGCCCCGGTGTGCCCGGCAGTTCGAACGTGTAGGAGGCGACGGGCGCGACCGTGCCGTCCGCGTTGATCGGTGGCAGCGCCGACGGAGGCGCCGGCAGCATGGCCCGGGCCGGGTCGATGTTGCCCTTGTCGTCGACCCCGTACAACGCGTCGTAGATCTTGCGCACGCTCGGACCCGACGTGCCCGAGCCGGTACCACCTTGGCTGACCATCATGACGACGGCATACTGCGGGCCGTCCGCCGGACCGCCGAACGTCGCGAACCACGACGTCGACTGCTTGTTCTGCACGGACCCGGTACCGGTCTTGGCCCCGACCGGCAGCTTGTCCAGGGGCCACCCGGCGAAGACACGGGACGCGGTGCCGTTGGCCGAGACGCCGACCAGCGCGTTCTTGAGGTACGCCAGGTGCTCCGGGCTTATCGGCAACTTGCCGCTGACCTCGGGCTGGATCTCGCGGACCACCTTGCCGTCGGGGCTGACGATCGCCTTGCCGATCGTCGGCTCCCAAACCGTGCCGCCGTTGGCGATCGCCGCGTACACGCGCGCCATCTGCAACGGCGTCACCAGCGTCTCGCCCTGCCCGATCGCGAAGTTGACCGCGTCACCCGCGCGGAACTGCCAGCCGTCGATGCAGTTCTCGCGGTAGACGGCCTTCTGCCCCGCGGAGATCTTGGAGTCCTCGGCGAGGCGGCACCAGTCGTCCTTGTTCTGCTCCCACTCCGCGCGGCGCACCGACTGGTCGACGATGCGACCGCCGACCTCACCGGGGATGTCGATGCCGGTCGGCGCTCCCAGGCCGTACGCGCGGGCCATGTCCACCATCGGGTGGTGGGTGCCCTGCAGGCCGCCCTGCTTGAGCCACATGTCGTACGAGAGACCGTAGAAGACGGTGTTGCACGACACTTCGAGCGCACGGGCCAGGGAGATGTCCCCGTAGCCCGCCCCTTCGAGGTTGTTGAAAGTGATTCCGCCGACCGTGACGCTGCCCGGGCACGGGTAGTTGTCCTTGAGCGAGTACCCGCTCTGGGCCGCCGCCGAGGTGGAGACCACCTTGAAGATCGAGCCGGGCGCGAACTGGCCCTGTATGGTCCGCGGCATGAGCGGCGTTCCGGCCTCGGGGCTGCTCAGCATCTGGTAGTCCTTCGCCGAGATGCCGCCCACCCAGACGTTCGGGTCGTACGTCGGCGCGCTCGCCATCGCGACGATGCGCCCGGTCTTGACGTCCATCACCACGACCGCGCCGCTGTCGCCCTCGAAGAACCGCCCGGTGTTGCCGGAGTCGAAGGTGGCCCGCGCACGCAACAGCGCTTCCTGGAGCTGCTGTTCGGCCACCGCCTGGATGCGCGCGTCGATACTGGTCACCAGGTGGTTGCCCGGGATCGACGGCGTCTCGGAGACGGTTCCGGTCACCCGCCCGATGTTGTCGACCGAGAGCCCGGTGACCCCGGCCTGACCGCGCAGGTCCGCGTCGTACGTGCGCTCCAACCCACTGCGGCCGACCTGGTCGGACCGCTGGAGGTTGCCCTCCCCCGTCTCCTTCTGCCGGGTCAGCTCCTGGTCGGAGACCGGCGAGAGGTAGCCGAGGGTGTGCGCGGCATTGACGCCCTCCGGCGTGGGATACGCGCGCACCGCGGTCGGTTCGGCGGTGATGCCCGGGAAGTCCTCCCGGTGTTCCATTATCGCCAGCGCCTGCTCGGTCGTGGCGCCCTGCATGATCGGAATCGGCTGGTACGGCGAGCCGTTCCAACACGGCTGCGACACATCCTTGTCGCACAGCCGGATCTTCAGCTTCAGTTCCTCGGCCGGCATCTTCAGCACGTCCGCGAGCCGCTCCAACACGGCCTCGCCCTTGTCGGGCTGCTTGAGCAGTTCCGTACGGCTCGCCGACACCACGAGCGTGGTGCGGTTGGCGACCAGCGGGCGGCCCATGTCGTCGAGGATCGAACCGCGCACCGCCGGCGTCACGACCTGCCGCACGTTGTTGCTGACGGCCGCCTGGCTGTACTCGTCGCCCTCTCGGATCTGGAGGTACCACAGTCGACCGAACAACGTGACCACCAGCGACAGGACGAGCACCTGAAGGATGATCAGTCGAGCCCGGACCCCGTGGGCGCCGTCACCACGCGAACGCCCGGCGTTCGTCAGGCTGGGCATCATCGGCGTATCACTCCCACGTTCTCGTGCGTGCTGCGATGGGGTGCGCAAGGTGCGCGGCGGATCAGACGGGCAGCATCGGCTGCGGGTCGGTGCGGCGGGCGCCGGCCATCACGAGCGGCACCACGAACGGCGAGAGCAGCGCGTCGTAGATGACCGCCGTGACCATCAGGTGGGCGACCCCGGCGTCGCGGGCCGCCGAGTCGCCGACGAGCGCACCGACACCCGCGTACAGCGCGGTGGTCACCGCGGCGAGAACGACCACGACGAGGATCGGGGTGAGCACCGACTGGCGGTTGCGCGCCGAGAACATGCCCGCGATGTAGCCGGCAACGCACAGCACGAACGCGTAGCGCCCGGCGGCGTGGTCGGACGGCGGCGCCAGGTCGGCGCACAGCCCGGCGGCGAACCCGATCACGCATCCCGCCGTGGGGCCGTACGTCATGGCCATGCCGACCACGACGAGCAGCAGCAGGTCGGGCACCGCGCCGGGCAGCCCGAGCCGGGCCAGGACACTCACCTGGAGCACCAGGGCGACGACAATGAGGACGGCGGCGTACAGCACCCGTACTGCTCCCACCGGTCAGTCCCTTCGGGTCGTGGTGTTCGGCTGCGGGGTTCCGCCGGCCGTCTTGTCGGGATCGGCAGGCGGCGGAGCCGACGGGGCCGGCGGCGGCGCGGCCACCGGGGCGACCGGGGCCGGCGGTGCGGGGGCGGGAGCGGGCGGCAGGACCGCGTCACGCGGATCGGTGCGCGGTGGCTCGATCACGACGCCGACGGTGTCCAGGCTGCTGAACCGCACGAACGGCTTCACTTCGACGGTCTTGGTCAACGTGCCCGGCGTGGACCGGATTTCGGTGATTTCCCCGACAGGCACGCCGGGCACGAAGGGCCGCCCGCCCTCCGAACCGAACGACACGAGGCGGTCGCCGATCTTCACCTGGGCCTGGCCGTTGAGGAGTTGCAGGCGCATCGGGCGGTCGCCCTGGCCCGTCGCGATGCCGATCTCCATCGAGCCGGCCATGCGCGAACCGACCGAGAAACCCGGGTCCGTGGCGAGCAGCACCGTTGCGGTCATCGGGCCCACGGTCGTGATCCGGCCCACCAATCCGTCGCCGTTGAGCACGGTCATGTCGGTCTTGATGCCGTCGCGGCTGCCGACGTCGATGGTCACCGTCCACGAGAAGCCCTGGGCCGGTCCCACCGCCACGACGCGCGCGGGCTTGATCTTGTACTGCCCGACCGAGGCCACGCGCAGGAGCTTGTCGACCTCGGCGACGCGGGCGCGGTCCAGTTCGATGTACTCCAACTGCTGGCGGAGCCGGGCGTTTTCGGCTTCGAGCTTCTCCTTGTCGTCCTTGTGGTCCCCGGCGTCGCGCACCGCGTCGACGGCGTCGCCGATGGGGTCCACCGCGGCCGCGGTCGCGCGTTCGGCCGGGCCGAAAACCGCCGAAGCCCAGTCGCGGGCATGCGACATGGGCGAATTCCGGCCGCCGCGGATGTCCACGGTGATCAAGGCGAAGGAGATCGCGAGCAACAGCACGAGGACCATGCGGCTGCGGCGGGTGTCCCTCACGATGCGCCCCGCCCCTTTCGTTTACTGACGTGCGTGGTGGATCGCTGAATCCCGGTCCGAACGGCCGGCGGTCACCTGCGGGGCTGCGCGTCCAGCACCTGCTGGAGCGCCTCGTACTCCTCGACGCACTTCCCGGCTCCCAACGCGACCGAGTCCAGCGGGTTGTCGGCGATGTGGATCGGCATGCCGGTCTCGGCACGCAGGCGTTCGTCGAGCCCCCGCAGCAGGGCACCGCCGCCGGTGAGCACGATGCCGCGGTCCATGATGTCGCCGGAGAGCTCCGGCGGGCACTTGTCGAGCGTGGTCTTGACGGCGTCGATGATGGTGTTGACCGGCTCCTCGATCGCCTTGCGAACCTCGCCGGTGGAGATCACGATCGTCTTCGGCAGGCCGCTGACGAGGTCGCGCCCGCGGATCTCGCTGTGCGCGTCGTCGCCCATGTCGAATGCCGACCCGATCGACATCTTGATCTCCTCGGCACTGCGTTCGCCGAGCAGCAGCGAGTACTCCTTCTTGACGAAGTTGATGATCGCCATGTCGAGTTCGTCGCCCGCGACGCGGATCGACTGCGCGGTCACGATACCGCCCAGCGAGATCACCGCGACCTCGGTGGTACCGCCGCCGACGTCGACGACCATGTTGCCGGTCGCCTCGTGCACCGGCAGGCCCGAGCCGATCGCGGCGGCCATCGGCTCCTCGATGATGTGCACGCTGCGCGCGCCGGCCTGACTGGACGCCTCGACCACGGCGCGGCGTTCGACGCCGGTGATGCCGCTGGGCACGCAGATCACCACGCGCGGGCGCGCGAGGTAGCGGCGGCGGTGCACCTTGAGGATGAAGTAGCGCAGCATGCGCTCGGTGATCTCGAAGTCGGCGATCACGCCGTCCTTGAGTGGCCGGATCGCGACGATGTTGCCCGGCGTACGGCCGATCATCTTCTTCGCCTCGGCACCGACCGCGAGGATGCCGCCGGTGGCGGTGTTCTTGGCGACGACGGACGGCTCGTTCAGGACGATGCCGCGGCCTCTGACGTACACCAGCGTGTTGGCCGTGCCGAGGTCGACTGCCATGTCACGACCGATGAACGACAAATTGTTCGCCATGAAGCAACCAGGGCCTTCCGGAGCCTTTTTGAGCCTTTGTAAGCCAACGCGGGCCAACGAGGACGTGAACCGGCCTGCTGCACGCGGCTGGGACCGGTCCCCAATCGTAGGCGTGCCACGGCGCGCGGAACACCTGTGAACCACGATGACGTGATCATCAGACCGAAGGTTGTTTGCCACGCGCGGCAATAGGGTCAAACTTGTTTTCTCACCCCGAAGCATCACTCAAAGGGCACAAAAACTGCCGCCAACCGGCCGTATGGGTAATACGTCCGGTGGTTTCGTTGAGTACGCGGGGTTCGTGACGGCGCGTCAGGCGAGATGCGGGAAGAAGTTCTTGATCTCACGCGCCGCGGACTCGGGCGAATCCGATCCGTGCACGATGTTCTGCTGCGTGACGGTGGCCAGGTCGCCGCGGATCGTGCCGGGGGCGGCCTTGATCGGGTCGGTGGCGCCCGCGAGCGTGCGGAACGCCTCGATGACGCGCTCGCCTTCGACGACGATCGCCACCGACGGCGCCGAAGTCATGAACTCGACGAGGCTCGGGTAGAACGGCTTGCCCGCGTGCTCCTCGTAGTGGCGTTCGATCGTCTCCCGGTCCATCACCCGCAGGTCCAGCGCGGCAAGGGTGAACCCCTTGCGCTCGATTCGACCGATGACCTCGCCGACGAGACCGCGCCGGACACCGTCCGGCTTGACGAGGACAAGCGTGCGCTCGGACACAGGGGCACTCCTGACACAGATGCGGGATGCGGATGCGGACTTCAGGTTTTCGGGACTCGAACGAGCCGCTGTCCCGAGCCTATCCGCGTGCGGCCTTCGCGGCGTCGATGGTACGGCCCACGCGGACGCACGCGTACCAGATCGCGGCGAACAGAATGCCCACCACGAACATCATCGGCACCACGAACCCGGCCGCGATCAAGGCGACTTGCAGCGCCCACCCGGCCGACACGGCCCAGGGCGCGGACAGTCTGCCGCACAGCAGAACGCACAGCACCGCCGCCGGACCCGCCACACTCCACAGGACGCCCGTGGAGATGTCGGTGAGGGACATCGCCACCAGCGCACCGAGGCAGATCACGATCGCTTCGCCGATCAGATGGGTGGAGCACAGGGCACGCACCGGTCATCCCCTTCCTTGCCGCCCGCCGGTGAGCAGCACGCGCGCCTCGCCCACCGTGACCACCGACCCCGTGACCAGCACCGCGGCACCGCCCAGGTCGCCTTCCTCCTCCGCGAGCCGCACGCCGGCGTCGATCGCGTCGTCGAGGCGCGGCACGACCTCGACGCGGTCCTCGCCGAAGATCTCCACGGCCAGCGCCGCGAGTTCGTCGACGGGCATGGCCCGCGGCAGGGAGTTCTGGGTGACCACGATCTCCGAGAAGACCGGCTCGAACGCCTCCAGAATGCCGCGCACGTCCTTGTCCGACATCGCGGAGACGACGCCGACCAGGTGCGTGAAGTCGAAGGATTCCGAAATCGCGTCGGCGGCGGTCCGCGCGCCGGCCGGGTTGTGGGCGGCGTCCAGGACGACCGTCGGGCCGCGGCGGACGACCTCAAGACGGCCGGGCGAGGTGACGCCCGCGAAGGCCTCGCGCACCAGCTCGACGTCGAGCTTGCCGGTGTGGTCGAGGCCGACGCGCTGGCCCGTGCCGACGCCGAAGAACGCCTCGACGGCAGCCAGGGCGACGGCCGCGTTGTGCGCCTGGTGCGCGCCGTGCAGCGGGAGGAAGATCTCGTCGTACTCCCCCGACAGGCCGCGCAGCGCCACGAGTTGGCCGCCGACCGCGAGATCGCGGCGGACGACGCCGAACTCCATGCCCTCGCGGGCGACCGTCGCACCGACCTCGACGCTGCGGCGCAGGAGCGTTTCGGCGGCGTCCAGCGGCTGTTGGGCCAGCACCGCGAGGGCGCCCGGCTTGATGATGCCGCTCTTCTCGACCGCGATGGCTCCCGGGGTGTCGCCGAGCTTGTCGCTGTGGTCGACCGCGATCGGGGTCACCACCGCCACCTGGCCGTCGGCGACGTTGGTGGCGTCCCACGCGCCGCCCAGGCCGACCTCGACCACCGCCACATCGACGGGGGCGTCGGCGAACGCGGCGAACGCCATGCCGGTGAGCACCTCGAAGAACGACATCGGCAGCGGTTGTGCCGCGTCGACCATGCCGACGTACGGGAGGATGTCGCGGTAGGTCTCGACGAACCGCTCGTCGCTGATCGGTTGGCCGTCCAGGCTGATGCGCTCGGTCATCGCCGTGACGTGCGGGCTGGTGTAGCGCCCGGTGCGCAGCGAGAACGCGCGCAGCAGCGCCTCGATCATGCGCGCGGTCGAGGTCTTGCCGTTGGTGCCGGTGATGTGGATGACCGGGTACGCGCGCTGCGGGTCGCCCAACACGTCCATGAGCGCGGCGATGCGCGTCGTGGACGGCTCCATCTTGGTCTCCGGCCAGCGCGCGACGAGCTCGGCCTCCACGGTGCGCAGGTCGGCGGCGGGGTCAGTCACGGGCTTCACCGGTTCGTCGGGGTCGGGTGGTGCGGAACGCGGGTGGTGCGGTGGTGCGGTCGGTTGACGCGGCGACCGGTGCCGGGGCGGGGGGGGGGGGAGGGGGGGGGGGGGGGGGGGGGGGGGGGTGGGGGGGGGGGGCGGGGGGGGTGGGGGGGGCCGGCCCCCCCCGGGGCCCCCGCCCCCCGGCACACGGACACCTGATGCACGGTCACCTTCCCGACCTTCGCCCAGAGCCTCGCCTCAGGCCGCCGGCAGGCGGTCGAGCTGGCCGGAGATGCGGTCGATGTCGGCCTCCGCGGTCGCCAGTTGCGTGCGGACCTTGGCGATCACCTCGGCCGACGCCTTGCTGAGGAAGCCCTCGTTGGCGAGCTTCTTGGTGCACTGCTCCTTGGTCTTCTCGGCCGCCGCGCGGTCCTTCTCCAGGCGGCGCCGCTCGGCGGCGACGTCGATCGCGCCGGACAGGTCCAGCTCGACCAGGGCTCCCGCGATCGGGAACGACGTCGTGGCGGCGAAGCCCTCGGCGTCGGGCTCAAGGCGGGCGAGCGTGCGGATCGGCGCCTCGTGGGCGGCCAGCGCCGTGCCGGCCAGGGTGAGCCGCGCCGGGACCTTCTGGCCCGGTTTGAGGCCCTGGTCACCGCGGAACCTGCGGACCTCGGTGATGACCTGCTGAAGAGTCGTCACCTCGGCCTCCGCTGCCGGGTCGCGGCGGCCCTCGGGCTGCGGCCACGCGGCGACGACGAGCGACTCGCCGCCGGTGAGCGTGGTCCACAGCTCCTCGGTGACGAACGGCACGATCGGGTGCAGCAGGCGCAGCGTGACGTCGAGGACGTGGCCCAGGACGCGGCGCGTGGCGGCGGCCTGGGGGCCGCCGGCCTGGAGGGTGATCTTGGACAGCTCGACGTACCAGTCGAAGACCTCGTCCCACGCGAAGTGGAACAGCGCGTCGCTGAGCTTCGCGAACTGGTAGTCCTCGTACAGCGCGTCGACCTCGGCGACGGTCGCGTCGAGGCGCGAGAGGATCCACCGGTCGACCGTCGAGAGCTCTTCGGCAGGCGGCAGCGGGCCTTCGACCGTCGCGCCGTTCATGAGCGCGAACCGGGTCGCGTTCCAGATCTTGTTGCAGAAGTTGCGCGAACCCTGGACCCACTCCTCGCCGATCGGCACGTCGGTGCCGGGGTTGGCGCCGCGCGCGAGGGTGAAGCGCAGGGCGTCGGTGCCGTACGCGTCCATCCAGTCGAGCGGGTCGACGGCGTTGCCGAACGACTTCGACATCTTCTTGCCGAACTGGTCGCGGACCATGCCGTGGAGGGCGATGGTGTGGAACGGCGGTGTGCCGTCCATCGCGTACAGGCCGAACATCATCATCCGGGCGACCCAGAAGAAGAGGATGTCGTAGCCGGTGACCAGGACCGACGTCGGGAAGAACTTGTCGAGGTCGGGCGTGCGCTCGGGCCAGCCGAGTGTCGAGAACGGCCACAGGCCGGACGAGAACCACGTGTCGAGGACGTCGTTGTCCTGACGCCAGCCGTCACCCGCAGGCGGCTCCTCGTCGGGACCGACGCAGACGATCTCGCCGTTCGGGCCGTACCAGACCGGGATGCGGTGGCCCCACCACAGTTGGCGCGAGATGCACCAGTCGTGGAGGTTGTCGACCCAGCCGAAGTAGCGGGCCTCCATCTCCTTCGGGTGGATCTCGACCCGGCCGTCGCGGACCGCGTCGCCCGCGGCCTGCGCGAGCGGCCCGACCTTGACCCACCACTGCATCGACTGGCGCGGCTCGATCGTCGTCTTGCAGCGCGAGCAGTGGCCGACCGCGTGGGTGTACGGGCGCTTCTCCGCGACGATGCGGCCCTCGGCGCGCAGCGCGGCGACGATCGCGGACCGCGCCTCGAAGCGGTCGAGGCCCTGGAACGGGCCGTGTGCGGTGATGACCGCGCGCTCGTCGAGGACCGTGAGAGAGGGCAGGTCGTGGCGCTGCCCGATCTCGAAGTCGTTGGGGTCGTGGGCCGGGGTCACCTTGACAGCGCCGGTGCCGAACTCCGGGTCGACGTGCTCATCGGCGACGATCGGGATGCGGCGTCCGGTCAGCGGGAGTTCGATCTCGGTGCCGACGAGGTGGCGGTATCGCTCGTCGTTCGGGTGGACCGCGACGGCGGTGTCGCCGAGCATCGTCTCGGCGCGCGTGGTCGCGACGACGATCGCGGTGCCGTCGGCGTCCGTGCTGCCGTAGCGGATGGAGACGAGCTCGCCGTCGTCGTCCTGGTAGTCGACCTCGATATCGGAGATCGCGGTCAGGCAGCGCGGGCACCAGTTGATGATCCGCTCGGCGCGGTAGATCAGACCGTCGTCGTAGAGGCTTTTGAAGATCGTCTGGACGGCGCGCGACAGGCCCGCGTCCATCGTGAAGCGCTCGCGGCGCCAGTCGACGCCGTCGCCGAGCCGCCGCATCTGGCCGAGGATCTTGCCGCCGGACTCGGTCTTCCACTGCCAGACGCGCTCGATGAACGCCTCACGGCCGAGGTCGTGGCGGGACAGGCCCTCCTTGGCCAGCTCGCGCTCGACGACGTTCTGCGTCGCGATGCCGGCGTGGTCCATCCCGGGCTGCCACAGCGTCTCGTAGCCCTGCATGCGCTTGCGGCGCGTCAAGCTGTCGATCAGCGTGTGCTCGAACGCGTGCCCCAGGTGCAGCGACCCGGTGACGTTCGGCGGCGGGATGACGATGGTGTAGGCCGGCTTCTCGCTCTTCGCATCGGCCTCGAAGTAGCCCGCGGCTACCCAGCGCTCGTACAGCTTGGCCTCTACCTCGGCAGGGGCGTACTGGGACGAGAGTGTCTGCGCCTGGGCAGCGGTCGCGGAGGAAGAAGTCTCGGTCACAGTGCCCAAGTCTACGGATGCCCCGGCCTCGGTTCCGCACCATATACAGGCGCGGACGCCCGGCCATGGGCGAGGGCCGCGGGCGCCACGTCCGTTTCGGCGGCGTCGCGGTGACGGCGGCCCGGTCACCGCCTTGTCACCGTGCTGTCACCACCGCCCCCCTGGCCCTGGAAAGCACCGGTGGAACAGCTAATGTTCGGGACCGAGCCGGACGAACGGCCGCACGTGGGGGGTCATGGGCGGACGTGAGCGATCCGGCATATAACGACCGCTTTCCCTGGGGGGATTTGCCATGCGCACCCGTACTTCCGCCATACCTGCCGCACTTGTCGCCGCCGTGCTGGGATCGATGGCGCTGACCGCCTGCGAACTACCGGGCCAGGACGACAAGAAGAACGCCGGAGCGAGCTCTTCGCCGAGTGCTCCCGAATCGCCGTCCGCGTCGGCCCAGCAGTCCGCCGCCGCGTCCGCCTCGGCGTCCACCGCCCCGAAGGCCACCGACCAGCCGAGCGCGAAGCCCACCGGCCGGAACTCCACGAGCGCGGCCCCGACCAAGGCGGCCGGACCTCGGACCCTGGTCCCCACCGCGTCCACCGCGGGGTACGTGCGCTACACCGGCGACGGAACGCTCCTCGACGTGCCGGTGGACCCGGGCGAGATGACCGACAAGAACAACCTGGTCATGGAGGAGTACGCCAAGAACGCCTCCGGCCCGCGCGAGGTGCTGTTCGTCGGCGTCGACGGGCTTGCCTCGGTCGACGGCAAGCGCATGGAGCACATGATCCGCGGCATGATCGACTGGGTGAACGCGGACGGCGGCAGCGTGCCCGAGGGTGCCTCGATGCAGTCCTACGCGGCCGGCCCGCTGGGCGGCACGCTGGAGTGCATGCCGGCCCAGGACGCCTACCCGGCGGCGATCTGCGCGTGGGCCGACACGAACACCGTCGCGGTGGCCTACTTCGACAAGCTCTCCGCCGACGCGGCCGCGGTGAAGTTCGTGGAGATGCGTTCGGACCTGGAGAAGTAGCGGGGTCGCGCCCGCGGTCGGCAGCTATGCGGGCCGGGCATCCACCGGCATGCTCCCGACCTTGAGAACCGACGGCGTTGCGTGGTTGGCGTGTGACGGTCTCTACCGTCACACCGGCGGCGGCCGGAGCGGGACGGTGCCCGGGCGCGTGAACTTCCCCACGCTGCTCGAACATCACAGCTTCTCCACAGCCTTCAAGAGCGTTTGTCCACAGCTTCGATTGGTGCCGCTCCACACGGCCGATTACGTTCTCGGCCGTGGGAGGAGGCCGGCGCGTTCGCGGAAAACAGCGGCGCCGCGGATGACATGAGCGACAACCACGGAAGCGCCGACCCGGCCGCGGCACCGCCGTGGCGGCCCGCGCCTGCCGGTCCGCCCGCGTCATGGCGGTGGCCTCGATCGCGAGCGGTCGACGCATACGGGATGCACCATCCGAACAAGCCGCCTTTCTCGGCCGGTTACCGGCCCACGGCACCCGGTGTCCACCGGGCGACCGGTGTTCTTCGGGCCCCGGCGCCGCGCACTGGCGCTTTCCGCGCGAGGCAGGGTCTGTTCGGGCGCGGGGCGGCGGCACGTCCGCCTCGGCAAGTGGCAGTCGTCCTCGTCGCCGTCGTCGGTCTCCTGCTCGTCGCCGGGGTGCGCGGGACGGACGGCGGACGACCCCTCGCCGTCGCTGTCGTGGCGACGCCGGAGGTGCCCGCATTCGCGCTGCCACCGTCGATCGACGGACGGCTGCCGCTTGCCGAGGCGGACGTGTCCCCGGTGGCCGCTGACGTGGCCGCAGTGTTCGCGCGGGACTTC
Source organism: Yinghuangia sp. YIM S10712 (assembly GCF_051388935.1). Lineage (NCBI taxonomy): Bacteria > Bacillati > Actinomycetota > Actinomycetes > Kitasatosporales > Streptomycetaceae > Yinghuangia > Yinghuangia sp. YIM S10712. The sequence continues at coordinate 293,074 of NZ_JBPKBI010000002.1, read as the reverse complement.
GACCACGTGGTGACCCGGGTATACGGCGAACGCGGCGACAGGGATGCGGTGTTCGTCCTTCTCGGCGACCGGCGCTCGGTCGTGCCGGCGGACTTCGTACGCGACTTCGCACCGAAGGCCGGCGCCCCGGAGCATGCACCGGCCGGGAACAGCCCAGGCACCGACCGGTGTTGGTCGGGCGGCGAAGCCGGAGCGTGCCTGTGGGGCGACAACGAGAAGCTGCTTTACGTCGGCAGCATCCACGGCGTCGAGCACACCGCAGGACTGCTGGAACGCATCCTTCGCGGCGCGCCCGCGTGACCCCACGACACACACGAAGGCCCGGATCCCCCGCGGGGATCCGGGCCTTCGGCGTCGGGGGTGAAGTGCCTACGCGCTCTTCTCGCGGCGCTCGCGCTTGACGATCTCGCGCGGCACCAGCGTCGGGTTGACGTGCTTGAGGACGACGTCGTGGGTGATGACCACCCGGGCGATGTCCTTGCGCGACGGCACTTCGTACATCACCGACATCAGGACCTCTTCCATGATGGCGCGCAGGCCGCGGGCGCCGGTGCCCCGCAGAATCGCCTGGTCGGCGATGGCCTCCAGCGCCCCCATCTCGAAGTCCAGCTCGACACCGTCGAGTTCGAAGAGCCTGCGGTACTGCTTGACCAGGGCGTTCTTCGGCTCGGTGAGGATCTGGATGAGCGCCTCGCGGTCCAGGTTGTGCACCGAGGTGAGGACCGGCAGCCGGCCGATGAACTCGGGGATCATGCCGAACTTGAGCAGGTCCTCGGGCATGACCTCGCCGAATGCGTCGGCGAGGTCCATGTCGCGCTTGGAGCGGATCTGCGCGCCGAAGCCGATGCCCTTCTTGCCGACCCGGCCCTCGATGATGCGCTCCAGCCCCGCGAAGGCACCGCCCACGATGAACAGGACGTTCGTCGTGTCGATCTGGATGAACTCCTGGTGCGGGTGCTTGCGACCGCCCTGCGGCGGCACGCTCGCCGTGGTGCCCTCCAGGATCTTCAGCAGCGCCTGCTGGACGCCTTCGCCCGAGACGTCGCGCGTGATCGACGGGTTCTCGCTCTTGCGGGCGATCTTGTCGACCTCGTCGATGTAGATGATCCCGGTCTCGGCCTTCTTGACGTCGTAGTCGGCGGCCTGGATCAGCTTCAGCAGGATGTTCTCGACGTCCTCACCGACGTATCCGGCCTCGGTGAGGGCGGTGGCGTCGGCGATCGCGAAGGGGACGTTGAGCATTCGGGCGAGTGTCTGAGCCAACAGCGTCTTGCCGCAGCCGGTCGGGCCGAGCAGCAGGATGTTGGACTTGGAGATCTCCACACCGTCGTCGCGCCCACCGCCCTTGCCGCTCTCGCCGGCCTGCACGCGCTTGTAGTGGTTGTAGACGGCAACGGAGAGCGCCTTCTTGGCGACCTCCTGGCCGACGACATACCCGTCCAGGAACTCGCAGATCTCCCGGGGCTTGGGCAGTTCCTCGAACTTGAGCTCGGAGGACTCCGAGAGCTCCTCCTCGATGATCTCGTTGCACAGGTCGATGCACTCATCGCAGATGTACACACCCGGACCGGCAATGAGCTTCTTCACCTGCTTCTGGCTCTTCCCGCAGAACGAGCACTTGAGCAGATCGCCACCGTCACCGATGCGTGCCACGAGGTGCATCTCCTTCGCCTGGGCCGCGGCGCGAGCCGGACCTGGTGCCTGGTCTTTCGACGGTACCCCGCCGCAATCGCCCATCCCCCGGTTTTGGGCCCTCCCGCGGTCTTTTTCCGGGGCGAGCGCCCCCTTTCCACCGCGGGCCCCCTCCGGGGGGAGGGGATCATCGGCCGGCCGTCACACGCCGCGACCGGCCGATGCCGCCGTCATCCGGTCGACCGGGGTGACTTCCGGGGGGAGGTGATCTCGTCGATGAGGCCGTACTCCAGCGCCTCTTCAGCGGTCAGGATCTTGTCCCGCTCGATGTCGTCGCGAACCTGGTCGATCGGACGGCTGCTGTGCTTGGAAAGCATCTCCTCCAGCAGCGTGCGCATACGCATGATCTCGTTGGCCTGGATCTCCAGGTCCGACACCTGCGCACGCCCTGTTTCACTGTACGGCTGGTGGATGAGGATGCGGGAGTTGGGGAGTGCCATCCGCTTGCCGGGGGTGCCGGCGGCGAGCAGCACGGCCGCGGCGGAGGCCGCCTGGCCCATGCACACCGTCTGGATGTCGGGGCGCACGAACTGCATCGTGTCGTAGATGGCGGTCAGCGCGGTGAACGATCCGCCGGGCGAGTTGATGTAGATCGAGATGTCGCGGTCGGGGTCCATGGACTCCAGCGTCAGAAGCTGGGCCATCACGTCGTTGGCGGACGTGTCGTCGATCTGGACGCCGAGGAAGATGATGCGCTCTTCGAAGAGCTTGGCGTACGGGTCGTACCGCTTGATGCCCTGCGACGTGCGCTCTTCGAACTGAGGGACGATGTAGCGGCCCTCGGCGCGCCCGGCGGACAGCGCCCGGGCGTCGGGCCGCGGGTTGGGGAAGGGCAGGTCATTCATGGGTTTCGGTCCTCCGGGACTGCGGCTGCTGGGTGGCTCGGCGGCTGGGTGGGCCCGGCGGATCAGCTCGCGCTGCCGTTGGGGACCTCGCGGGCGCTGGTGACCACGTGGTCGACCAGGCCGTACTCCTGCGCCTCCTGCGCGGTGAACCAGCGGTCGCGGTCCGAGTCGCGCTCGATCTCCTCGAAGGTGCGCCCCGAGTGGGCGGCGATCAGCTCCGCCATGCGCTTCTTGAGCCGCAGCAACTGCGCGGCCTGGATGCGGATGTCGGACGCGGCACCGCCGAGGCCCGCAGAGGGCTGGTGCATGAGGATCTCGGTGTTGGCCAGCGCGATGCGCTTGCCCGGTGCGCCCGCCGTCAGCAGGAACTGGCCCATGGAGGCGGCCAGGCCCATCGCGACGGTCGAGACGTCGTTGCTGATGAACTGCATGGTGTCGTAGATCGCCATACCCGCCGTGACGGATCCGCCCGGCGAGTTGATGTACAGCGAAATGTCTTTTTCCGGGTCTTCGGCGTTGAGCAGCAGGAGCTGCGCCGAGATCGCGTTCGCGATCTGGTCGTCCACCGGTGCGCCGAGGAAGATGATCCGCTCGCGCAGCAGCCGGTTGTAGACCTGGTCGTCGAGCCCCATACCGCCCTGGGGTGCACGCATGGCGGGCACCGCGAGTCCCGGAGTCACGATCTGCGGATTCGTCACGTATCCACCTGCTCGTTTCCGACGGCAACCCGAGCCGTCCTGAAGTCGACCTTGCGGGAGCACCGGCCGTGCCCGGTTCCTGCACCGACCTGCGTTGGTGTCCCCCTCGTACAGCGACCCTAACGCGCCCCGCCGCCGTGACCATCCCCGACGCCGGGCTGTTCGCCGAGAGCGCATCGGAGCGATTTCCGGGCGGGAAGCGGGGTCGATGGGCTACACCGTACGGCGTGCGCCGTACGACGACGCGTGAGGGCCCGGCCGCCGGACAGCGGCC
>NZ_JBPKBI010000002.1:250115-289463 GCF_051388935.1 Yinghuangia sp. YIM S10712 | reverse complement strand
CCCCCCCCCCCCCCCCCCCCCCCCGCAACCGGTGCTCAGTGGTCGTGGTGCTCGTGGCCCTCGCCGTCCGCGTGGAGGTCCTTGCCGAGGTCGACCGCGTTGCCGGAGGCGTCGGTGGCCTTGGCGGCCGCGGCGAGCACGTCGAGCGCCTTGCCGCGCGCGACCTCGCCGACCAGCACCGGGACGTAGCCCGCCTGCATGACCTGCTGCGCGAACTGGTCCGGGCTCATGCCGGACTGCTGCGCGCGGGCGATGAGGTGCTGGGTCAGCTCCTCCTGGTTGACCGAGATCTGCTCCTTCTTGACGATCTCGTCGAGGAGGAACTGCACGCGCATGCCCTTGGCGACGCTCTCCTCCAGCTCGGCGTCGTAGGCCTCGGCGGTCTGGCCCTGGATCTCCAGCCACTTGTCCAGCGACACGCCCATCATCGCGAGCTGCTGGTCCATCTGCTGCTTGCGCTGATCGATCTCCTCCGCGACGACCTTCTCCGGCAGCGGGACCTCGACGAGCTCCAGCAGCCGGTCGAGGACCTTGTCGCGGCCGTCGTTGATCTGGTCGTGCGCCTTGGTGTGCTCCAGGCGGCCCTTGATGTCGGCCTTGAGCTCGTCGAGGGTGTCGAACTCGCTGGCGAGCTGCGCGAAGTCGTCGTCGAGCTCGGGCAGTTCCTTGACCTTGACGGAGGTGACGGTGACCTTGACGTCGGCCGTGCGGCCCTCGCCCTCGCCGCCGGTCAGCTCGCTGGTGAAGGTCTTGTCCTCGCCGGCTGACAGCCCCGTCACGGCCTCGTCCAGGCCGTCCAGCATGGTGCCGCTGCCGACGACGTACGAGAGACCCGTCGCGACGCCGTCCTCCAGGATCTCGCCGTCGACCTTGGCCTCCAGGTCGATCACCACGGTGTCGCCGGACTCGGCGGCGCGCTCGACGACCTTGAGCGAGCCGAAGCGGTCGCGCAGTTGTTCGAGCTGGCCGTCGATGTCCTCGTCGGTGACCGCGAGGTCGTCGACCGTCACCTCGATGCCGTCGTAGTCGGGGACCTCGATCGACGGCCGGGTGTCGACCTCCGCGACGAACTTCAGGTCGGCGCCGTTCGAGAGCTCGGCGACCTCGGTCACGTCGGTGACCTCGGGCTGGCCGAGCACGCGGAGCTCGTTCTCCTCGACGGCCTTGCCGTACGAAGACGACAGGATGTCGTCGAACGCCTCGACGAATACCGCCTCGCGGCCGAATCGCTGGTCGATGATGCGCGAGGGGACCTTGCCCTTGCGGAAGCCCGGCACCGTGATCGATTGGCTGATCTTCTTGTACGCCGCATCGAGGCTGGGCTTGAGCTCCTCGGAGGGAACCTCGACGGTGAGCCGAACCCGGGTCGGGTTCAGAGTCTCCACGGCGCTCTTCACGGTTGGGTCTCCTTGTTGCGGGCGGCGGTACTTGTCTTGCGTACTTCCGGCCAGGTCAGTGGGTTTGTGACGGTTTGCGCGGGGGCGCCGCCACCGGGACACATGGTCGGGGCGGGGAGACTCGAACTCCCGATCTCCTGCTCCCAAAGCAGGCGCGCTAGCCACTACGCTACGCCCCGTGGCGCTCGGAAGAGTCTAGAGGACACCGCGGTCCAGTCTGCACTGACCGTGATACGTCCCCGCGCGCCCGCCCGCGTGCGACTCTCGCCGATCCGGTACTCTATGCCAAGGCGCACGGCCATGACCGTGCGTTTCAGTGCACGCGGATGTAGCTCAATGGTAGAGCCTCAGTCTTCCAAACTGATTACGCGGGTTCGATTCCCGTCATCCGCTCTGTGTATATCGGCCCTGACCTGCGGTGACGCGGTGTCAGGGCCGATTTGTGCGTGCGGAGCGGACGGCGCCTGGAGGCGGCGGGCGCCCGCGAGGGCGGTGACGGCGGCCAGGGCCCCCGCGGCGACCGGGACGCCGTAGCCGGCCGCGGCACCGTGGGCGTCGACGACGGCGCCGCCGACCGAGGAGCCGGCCGCGACGCCCAGGGCCAGGCCGGTGAGGGTCCAGGACATGCCTTCGTTGAACTGCCGGGCCGGCACGAAGGTGCCGACCAGCGACATCGTGGTGACCATGGTCGGGGCCACGGACATGCCGGCGAGGAAGAGCGCGGCGGCCACCCACGCCAGATTGCCGACGAACAGCAGCGGCACAAGGCTCGCGGCCATTCCGGCCACGCCGATCAGGAAGCGGCGCGGCGCGCTTCCGCGCGGTTCGACCATGCCGAAGACGATGCCCGCGAGGCATGAGCCGGCCGCATAGACGGCGAGGGCGATGCTGGCCAGCGCCTTGTGGCCCTCGTCTTCGGCGTACGCGACGGTGACGACGTCGACCCCGCCGAAGACTGCGCCGGTGGCGGCGAAGGTGAGCATGAGCACCCGCAGGCCCGGGGAGCGGATCGCGGAGCCGTGCTTCTCGCCGGCGACCGCGCGGACCGGCGGTTCCGTGCGGCGCTGCGCGCAGAAGAGGATCGCCCCGATGGTCAGGAACGTCCCGGACAGCAGGGGGCCGGCCTCGGGGAAGACGGCGGTCGAGAGGCCGACGGACAGGATCGGGCCGGCGATGAAGCACACTTCGTCGGCGACCGATTCGAAGGAGTAGGCGGTGTGCAGCCGCTGCGGGTCGTCGGCGAATATGTGGGCCCATCGCGCACGGACCATCGAGCCGAAGGTGGGCATGCAGCCGATCGGCACGGCCGCCGCGAAGAGCGTCCAGTCGGGGGCTTCGAATCGGGCGCACAGCAGGAGGGCGGCGCCTCCGGTGACGGTGACGGCGGTCGCGGGAAGCGCGACGCGACTTTGGCCGTACCGGTCGACGAGCCGGGAGATCTGGGGGCCGAAGAACGCCCCGGAGATCATCATCACCGCCGTGACCGCTCCTGCGAGGCCGTACGAACCGCGTATCTGGGACAGCATCGTCACGACGCCGATGCCGGTCATCGAGAGCGGCATCCGGGACAGCAGGCCCGCGCCCGAGAAGGCAAGGCTGCCGGGAACCTCGAATATGCGGCGGTACGGCGACAGCACAAGCTCTCCACGATGGCACGCGGGTGGTCGGGGCGGCTCACTTCGTGACGCGCGGAGACGAAGGAGCCGCCCATCAGGGTACTCATGCGCTCGGGAGCTTTTACGGTTGTATGTCCGCAGATGACGTCCGATCTGCGGCGATTTCGAAGCCGTTATCGGCCCACGGACTTCACGGCGTAGCCCACGAGTTCCTCCGGCGTACGCGGGATCGGGGCCCCGCCGGCGAGCACCCCGTGCACCCGCAGCACGGCCGCCGCCGCGTGCGCCCATGTCGGACGCAGCCGCGCTGCTGTCAACAGCCCTGTGTCGCCGAGCAGTTCGTCGGCGGGCCCGGTGTGCAAACGCCCGTCGGCGAGCACCGCGGCGTCGTCGGCCCAGCGCAGTGCGAGGTCGACGTCGTGGGTGGCCATGACGACCGTGGTCCCCGCAGCCTGAAGGGCGGCGAGGGTGGCGAGAAGCGCCTCCTGCCCGGCCGGGTCGAGCCCGGCCGTCGGCTCGTCGAGCACGAGGACCGCGGGGCGCATCGCGACCGCACCGGCGATCGCCACGCGCTTGCGCTGGCCGAACGACAGCAGGTGCGTGGGCCGGTCGCGCAGCGCGGTGATCTCCAGAGCGTCGAGGGCTTCCGCGACGCGGGTGCGGACCTCGTCGTCGGACAGCCCGAGATTGAGCGGTCCGAAGGAGACGTCCTGGCCGACGGATGCGGAGAAGAGCTGGTCGTCGGGGTCCTGCACGACCAACTGCACTGTGCGGCGCAGCGCGGTCAGGCCCTTGCGGTCGTGGCGCACCGGGACGCCGTCCAGGGTGATCTGGCCGCCGACCGGCCGCAGACCGCCGGTGAGCAGGCGCAGCAGCGTCGTCTTGCCACTGCCGTTGGGGCCGAGCAGCGCCAGCGCGCGGCCCGGGACGACGGTGAGGGTGAGGTCGTCGATGACGGCGGGTCCGTCTTCGTAGCGGAAACCGACGTCTTCCAGGCGGAGGGTTGGCGGGCTGGTCGGCGGGTTCACGGCAGCTCCGGGGCAAGGGGGGTGATCACAAGAGCGGCGGTCACCACGGCGGCGACGAACGCGAGGGACAGGGTGACGAAGCGGCGGGAGACCGGGTCGCCGTCGACCAGGACGTGCAGGGTGCCGTCGTAACCGCGTCCGGCGAGGCCGTCTTGGAGGCGCCGTGCGCGGGCGAAGGCGTGCACGAAGACGGTCGCGCCGAGACCGGCGACCGCACGCCACTCGGCCCCTCGGGTGGCGTGCCCGAGGCGTCCGGCCTGGGCGTGGCGGATGCGCGCGGTCGTATCGAGCAGCAGGAACACCATGCGGTACATGACGGCCGCGACGTCGACCACCGCGGCCGGCACACCGCATCGGACCAGGCGCGGCAGTACGTCGGACAAAGGCGTGGTGAACGCGAACAGCAGGACGGCGAGCGAGGCCGCGACGGTCCGGGCCAGCAACTCGCCCGCACGGTAGGCCCCGTTCTCGGCGAATCCGACCCCGTGCGCTCCCCCGAGCGAGATCAGCAGCGTCGCCGCGCCGGTGACCGCGAACCCGAGGGGAGCACGCGCGGCACGCCACAGTCTGCGCGGTGGAACCCGGGCCCCGGCGAGCAGCACCGCGAGCGTCGCGGTGCCGACGACCACCGCGCCGGGCCACGGGGGCAGCGCGATGGCTGCCACCAGAAGCCCGAACGCGAGGACGGCTTTGTCCACGGGGTGGCGGCGGCGCCACCGGCTGGTGTGCGCCGCGACATCGATGGGGAGCATCAGGAGCGCGCGCCCGTTTCGGCCTGGTCCGCGTCGCCTTCCGCGGTGGTGTCGGCCGCCGGCGCCGGGCGCGCCCCGGGTGCCGCAGGGTCGGCCGTCCAGGTGCCGGAAGCGGTGCCCGCGGCGTACTTGCGGCGCGTGCGCACCACACCGAGGAAGTAGCCGACCACCCCGGCACCGATGGCCGCCTGGGCGGCGAACAGTCCCGACTCGATCTCGCCGGACGGGGGTTCGTAGATCGGGCTGAACCACGGCTCGTAGTCGGGGTCGTTCTCGGTGATCGCGGTTTCGGCCTGGGCGTCGGAGCCCGTGAAGGGCTCTTCCTCGTCGTCTCCGAGTCCGAGCACCAGCGGCAGGCAGGCGAGCAGGAGAACGGCCAGGACGAGCAGCAGATTGATCTTGGTCGCGCGCTTCACTTGGCCGTCTCCGTCGGGGTCGTCGTGGTCACGGCCGGGTCTTCGGCGTTGCCGCCGGGCTCGTCGACGCGCTCGTCGTCGGCCTTGCCGACGGAGTGGCCGGCAGGCTTGTCGGCAGGCTTGTCGGCGGTGTCGGCGGTGTCGGCGGGCTTGTCGGCGGACCGGTCGGTGGGCTTGTCGACTCCGAGCCGCACGAGTTCGGCGGCGCCGGACTGCCGCAGCAGCCGGATCACCAGGACGGTCAGCAGGCCCTCGCTGACCGCGAGGGGGATCTGCGTGACGGAGAAGATGCCGCTGAACTTGGCGAGCGCTCCGGCGAACCCGCTGTCGGGGTCGGGAAAGGCCAGCGCGAGCTGCACACTGGTGACGCAGTACGTGGACAGGTCGGCGACAAACGCGCCGGCGAAGACCGCGATGTCGAGGTTGTCCGGCAGCCACGAGCGGACGAGGCGGTACACCGCGTACCCCGCCCAGGGGCCGACGATCGCCATCGAGAACGCGTTGGCCCCGAGCGTCGTGAGCCCGCCGTGCGCGAGCAGGAGTGCCTGGAACAGCAGGGTGATCGTGCCGAGGACGGCCATCACCGGCGGCCGGAACAGGATCGCCCCCAGTCCGGTGCCGGTCGGGTGGCTGCAACTGCCGGTCACCGACGGGATCTTGAGCGCCGACAGGACGAACGAGAAAGCGCCGGACGCCCCGAGCAGCAGGGTGTTCTCGGGACGTTGGCGGACTTGCACGGTGAGCGCGCGGGCGCCGTGGACGACGAAGGGGGCGGAGACCGCGCCCCAGGCGGCAGCGTGCTGCCAGGGCAGGTAGCCCTCGGCTATATGCATGGCTAGGTTCCCTCTCCAGCACCTCGTGGACAGAACGTTCGCCGTGGCCGGTCTCCTGGCTTACGGGTCGAACGTTCCGTGCTCCGCCTTCCCAGACGCGTCGTGACGCGCCCAGTGGCAAGTGGAGAAGGAACTCCCCGATCACAGTGGCGAGGGCCGCACCGGTTCCACACCGGTTTCCCGAAGCACCACGGCGGATCGACATTAGAGGGCCGAACGGGTTCCGCGCACCCCGGGGTCCCGCTGGATTCGTCGCGGGTTCTCGGATATGACGAGTCGTCACCGTCCGAGGGAGGCGTCGAGGATGCTGTCCGGCGAGAAGATACTGGTCACCGGTCCGGCGGGGCAGATCGCATTTCCGCTCACCGAATACCTGGCCGGGGAGAACGAGGTGTGGGGAATCGCACGTTTCACCGACCCCGCCGCCCGGGCCGAAGTCGAAGCGCTGGGTGTGAAGACCCGGGCGATCGATTTGGGCGCGGGTGACTTTCGCGACCTGCCGCGGGATTTCACGTACGTCCTGCACCTGGCGACCTATCAGGCGCCGGGACTCGATTTCGACGAGGCGCTGCGCGTCAACGCGGAGGGCACGGGACTGCTGCTGCGGCATTGCCGCCGCGCCAAGGCCGCGTTGGTGATGTCGACGGCGTCGGTGCTGCGACCGCACGAGGATCCCCTGCACGTGTTCACCGAGACCTCGCCGCTGGGAGACGCGAACGTCGCGCACGCGCCCACCTATTCGGTGTCCAAGACGGCCGAGGAGGCCGTCGCGCGTTTCTGTGCGCGGGCGTTCGACCTGCCGGTCACGATCGCGCGCATGAACGCCTCGTACGGGGCCAACGGCGGGCTGCCGACACACCACTTGGCGGCGATCCTCGAAGGCCGCCCGGTGGTGACGCGCTGGGATCCGTGCATGTACAGCCCGATTCACCAGGACGACATCAACACGCAGACCGAAGCCCTGCTGGCCGCGGCGTCGACGCCGGCGACCGTGGTCAATTGGGGCGGTGACGAACCGGTGAGCGTGCAGGAGTGGTCGGCGTATTTCGGTGAGCTGACCGGTCGTGCGGCCGAGGTCCGTGTCGTCCCTCAGCCGGGGACGCTGCGCGGGCAGATCCTGGACACCGCCAGGCGGGCGTCGTTCACCGGGCCTTGCACGGTTCCGTGGCGCGAGGGGTTCCGGCGTACGGTCGAGGACCGGGGGGCGGGCAGTCAGTAATGGCCGCCCGCCGTCCGGGGGTGCGCGTGTTGCCGCGCTGACTTTGATTGCCGTGCAACCAGTTCGTGACTCCTCCCCTGGACGAATCCGGGGGCTTCTCCGCACGGTGGCTGAGCCACGTTGCAGAAGGACCAGCCCGGCCCTAGTGCGACCTTACAAGCGTTGTCCGCAGAGCAAACCCTGCGAACCAGGACTTCACCCGCACGCGTGAACCGACGGGTCAGGGGCCCGGCACCGCCGAGGAGATTCCGGAGGACTGCTCGACGACATCCGGCGTCTCGTCCCCGCTGACCGAGACACCGGACGCCGAGGGCGCGGCCGGGAATATGCAGTGGAACTTCGAGAAACTCCTGCTCGATGACAACGGCACGGTCGTCGGTCGGTTCCGGCCGACGGTCGACGCGCACGACCCGGCACTGGTCGCGGCGATCGAGGCGCAACTGGGCTGACGCCCTACGGGACGGGCAGTCGCCGGTCGGCGGCTGCCTACCCGGTGTTGCCGATGCGTCGCAGCAGGATCACCGCCCGGTCGTCGGCGACGTTGCCGCTCGCGGAGTCGACGATCCGGCGCGCGCCGTCCGCGAAGTCGTCGGCGACGAGTTTCTCCGCCTCCCCCAGCAGCCGGTCGATGCCGACGGAGATGTCCTGGCCGGGGACTTCGACCATGCCGTCGGTGAACAGCAGCAGCGCGTCACCGGGGCCGAGCACACCGCTGACGCCCTCGAACTCGGCGCCGGGGATGACACCGAGCAGCGGCCCTTCGGCCTCGCGTATCTCCCACCGGCCCGAGTTCGCGACCCAGTGCGCGCCGGGCGGGTGGCCCGCCGAGAGCAGTTCGTACGCTCCCGTCTCCAGGTCGACCGCGATGTGCACCGCGGTCGCGAAGCCTTCGGGCCAACCCTGGCGCAGCAGATAGTCGTTGGCGGCCGGCAGGAATCCGCGCGGCGGCAGCGAACCGATCAGCCCACCGAAGGCGCCGGAGAGCAGCAGGGCGCGCGTGCCGGCGTCCAGGCCCTTGCCGGAGACGTCCACGAGGGCGATCTCGAGCATGCGGCCCCCTCGGCGGCCCCGGGTCGCGACCACGAAGTCACCGGAGAACGCCTGGCCGCCGGCCGGGCGCAGGACGACGTGGGATTGCCACTGGGGCGGGAGTTGCGGCACCACACCGTGCGCCCGCAGCCGGTCGCGCAGGTCGAAGAGCATCGACTCGCCGCGGGTGGCCTGGAGTCCGAGACGTGTGCGGATGCGTGCGACGAACATCACGATGACCGCGACCACCGTGATGACGATGACCGCGCCCGGCGTGACGTCGACCGGCCAGCCGGTTCGGTCCTGGGCGAGGAGCACGCCGGCGGTCGCCGCGTAAAGCAGGAAGAGGCTCGGCATGCGGAGCAGAAGGCCGCCGACGACCACCGGGATCACCAGGGCCGTCACCGGGAACCACCCGGCGTCGGCGGCCGGCAGCAACGCGCAGGCGGTGACCAGGGAGAGCAGCACGACCAGCACGAATCGGTCGGAAGGCAGCAGAGTGTGGCGAGCCCACATGCGCAACTGTCCTGCCCGGCGGGCGAGTCGCCGAGACTGCGATCCTCTCGTCTCCGGCATTGAGCGACCCTACCGAGCCCGCCGCGCCGCGTCGACGTGAGCGAACAAAGGCTTTCGGCAATAAAGGGACTTAGCGCCGGAAAATCCGAAGGGATATCGACTTGTCTCCAGAACGTCAGGAGGCACGGCGGCTGCTCCGGTGCTCGGGGTGTTCGGTCGATGCGGGTCGGGGCGGGCCGGCGGCACTTGGAGTTTGTCCGGTGGACCTCTTCTGACCGGCCTGCGGGTGTGGTCGAGGCCATCGCAAAGTGCGGGCCCGCAAAGGTCCACCGGACAGGCGCTGGGCGCCGCTCGCATGCGACGCGGACCGGATTCGGCCACACCGGAACGACTTGGTCCGGCCGCTCCGGCCCGCACGCTCACGGTTTCACGGCCGACTCCAAGGGAAGAACGGCCGTTCACAGGAGGCTGGTTGTCGCGTGCGTGGCGCCTGCGGGTCCTGGCGCTGTGTCAGACGGTCGCAGGCGCCTGTTGGTTCGTCCGGTCGCCACCGGCGGTACGGCGATCGGCGGGGGGCTGGCACGTCGGGCACCAGAAGAGGTTGCGGCCGACCAGTTCCTGCGTGCGCACCTCGGACTCGCAGACGTGGCAGGGCATTCCGGTGCGTCGGTAGACGTACACCTCGCCGCCGTGGTCGTCCTGGCGCGGCGGCCGGCCCATGGCCTCGGGGGTGTGCTCGGGGCGCACGGTGTCGATGCGGTTCAGGCGTACGCCTTCGGCCATGAGCGCGACGAGATCCGCCCATATGGCGTCCCATGTCTCGCGCGTGACGTGGCGGCCCTCACAGTGCGGGTCGAGCCCCGCGCGGAACAGCGCCTCGGCGCGGTAGACATTGCCGACTCCGGCCAACACCTTCTGGTCCATGAGCAGTTCGGCAATCGACTTGCTGCTGCGCGAGATCGGGCGCCACGCGTCGTCGGGGTCGGCATCGGGACGCAGCGGGTCGGGCCCCAGGCGAGCGTGCAGGCGGTCCTTTTGTGCGCGGGTGATGAGCTCGCACGTATTGGGTCCGCGCAGGTCCGCCCAACTTTCCTCGCCGACCATCCGCAGCCGCACCACGCCGACCACCGGGCCGGGCCCCTCGCCCGCGGGGAAGTCCTCGAAACGGAAAATACCGGCGATGCCCAGGTGCACGTGGATCCAGCGCTCTCCCGGGAACTCCAGGAACAGGTGCTTGCCGTGCGCCTCCGCACCGACGAGTTCGGCCCCGTCGAGGAGCTTGGCGGCGTCGGCGAAACGCCCTTGCGGGCTCGACAGCGCGACCGGGCGGCCGGCGAAGCGCCGGGTGTGCTCCTCGGCGAGGCGGTGGATCGTGTGGCCCTCGGGCACGTATTCCCCCTTCGAGACAGGCGGTCGGCGGACACGCCGACGGATTCCCCCGGGTGTCCTGTCGGCCAAGGTAACGGACGCCTCCGACATCCCGAGGACCGCCCGGAGACGGGCGGCGGGCAGCCCTCCGGGGCCTTCCATGTGAAGGCTGACCTGCGGCTTGCCCTCGGAACTGCTCGGCCGAACGCCGACGGCCCGGTGGAGGTGCCACCGGGCCGTGTGCGGGGTCTGCGGTGCGGTCCGGCGTACCCGGACGGACGGATCAGGCCTCCGGCAGCGGGGGCAGCTCGCCGGTGGTCTCGTACGTGCTCATCTGGTCGATGCGCTTGATGTGGCGCGGCGCCTCGGAGAAGGGCGTGTCAAGGAAGATCTGCACGAACTTCGCCGCCTCGTCGGGAGTGTGCATCCGCGCGCCGATGCTGATCACGTTGGCGTTGTTGTGCTCGCGCGCCAGCGCGGCGATGTCGTCGCGCCACACCAGGGCCGCGCGGACGCCCTTGACCTTGTTCGCGGCGATCTGCTCGCCGTTGCCGGAGCCGCCCAGGACGATGCCGAGCGAGCCGGGGTCCTTGGCGACGGCCTCGCCGGCGCGCAGACAGAAGACGGGGTAGTCGTACGCCTCGGCCTGGACGGCCGGGCCGCAGTCGACGGCCTCGTGGCCGTTGGCGTCCAGCCACTCGATGAGGTGCTGCTTGAGGTCGTATCCGGCGTGGTCGGAGCCGAGGTAAACACGCATGGGAGGCAGTCTGTCAGGACCCCGCGGGGAACTCACATCGCGGGGTCCGGTCCGCCCGCGTGGTCAGTAGGGCCGGTTCCCCCCGTGCGGCGGGTAGGACGGCGGCGAGGGCGGGGTCTGCGGCGGGGACGAGTACGAGAACTGCGCGCCGAACTGCCCCGGGCGGTGCGCCGACGACGCGGCGAGCAGGCAGACCAGCCCCACGGCCCAGCCGGCGAGGAAGCCGTAGCCGCCGCCGAAGGCCAGAACGCCCAGGGTGCCGTCGAGGGAGCGGTCGTCGGACGAGCTGTCGGCGAATGCGTACAGGCCGCCTGGTCCCGCGATCAGGTAGGCGACGAGGTTGTACGCGGCACCGCCGGCGACCAGCGAGAACCAGCCGCAGAGGAACACATTGGATTGGCCGCGGCGGGACGCGCTTGCCAGAACGAACGCGACCGTGGCGAGAAGGGCGAGGACGCCCAGGAGATAACCGGTCATGTTCTTGCCCGGCAGTTCCTCGTAGAAGCCGCTGTCGTCGACGACCCAGTGCGGTGTGCTGAGCCATTCCAGGATGTGCCAGCCCGAGTTCTCACCGACATCGCGTTTCTCCAGGATCTCCTCCCACAGCCACTGGTTGCCGAACGCGATGACGAGGACCAGCGCCGAGATGGTCCCGGCCCATACGGTGCGAACGGAATTCCCCGTATTCATGAGCGGATGCTAGAGCTCGAAGTCACCGCCCCGGAAGGGGATTTGGTGAGGAGAAAAAATCCGCGGGCGCGCGCTCGGCCGACACCGGGCACCCGTTTCCCTCTCGTGCTCCGGGGGTAACCCCACCGGTTTTATCGCGATTCTCCGGTCAGCCGCGGCGACCGGCGAGCCTCCACACCGCGGGCAACAAGCCCACGGCGACGGCGATCTTGAGCGCGTCGCCGAAAAGATAATCCTGCATACCGATTTCGTAGGCGCGGGAAAGGCCGATGTCGAGATCCCGGGCGAGATAGGTCAGACCCGCCGCGTAGATGACGGCGTTGCCGCCAACAGCACCGCGAAGGTCTGACCCGTGACGGGTACGGGCGAGCCCGGGATGAGGACGGAGAGTTGCGCGGCGAGGCCGACGAATCCGGCGGCTCCGACGACGAGTGCCGCGTCGCGTACGACGACTCCGCGGAACAAGCGCGTCGGGACGAGGTCGGCGAGAACCGGTACAGGCGCGCCGGGCAGGGCGGTGCTCATGGCGACTCCCATTCGGATCACTTGCGGGACTCACATGAACGTACCGACGACGTTAACGACCGTTTATGCCGGTGTCCGACAAGCCGCGCCTTGATTCGCCGTCGGACGCCGGACGTGCCGGTGGCGCCGTTGCGCGGCCGAGAGGGTTTGTTGCGTAGGATCGACAGTTGCAAGTAGCTTGCAAGTGCAATCGTCTCGGAGGAACTGATGACCTACACCCTGCCCGAGTTGCCGTACGACTACGCGGCGTTGGAACCCGTCATCAGCGGTCAGATCATCGAGCTGCATCACGACAAGCACCACGCGGCGTATGTCAAGGGTGCGAACGACACCCTTGAGCAGCTTGCCGAGGCCCGCGACAAGGACCAGCTCGGCGGCATCGTCGGCCTGGAGCGCACGCTGGCGTTCCATCTCGCCGGGCATGTGCTGCACTCGATCTACTGGACGAACTTGTCGGGTGACGGCGGCGGCGAGCCCGGCAAGGACGGCGCCGAGGGCGAACTGCGCGAGGCGATCGACGAACACCTCGGCGGCTTCGAGAAGTTCAAGAGCCAGCTCACCAAGGCGACCGCCACGACGCAGGGCTCCGGCTGGGGCGTACTCGCGTGGGAGCCCCTGGGGCAGCGCCTCATCGTCGAGCAGGTCTACGACCACCAGGGCAACATCGGCCAGGGCTCGATCCCGCTGCTCGTCTTCGACGCCTGGGAGCACGCGTTCTACCTTCAGTACAAGAACGTCAAGCCCGACTTCGTCGACGCCATGTGGCGGATCGTCAACTGGCAGGACGTCGCCGCCCGCTTCGGCCGGGCGAAGGCCGCCGGCGCCCTCGTCTGACGGCACGCACGGAATCCCGGAGGGACGTGACCTCCGGGGGCCTTTCGGACCGATCGTCTTCCCACGTCGGACCAGTCAGGCCGGAGAGGACCCCGCGCGGGCCAATCGCGCGGGGTCCTCTCGCTGCCGACACACTAACGACGCGTCAACGCCGGTCACCCGCAGGCATGCCCGCGGCCCCGGGGCTCCCCTTCGTGGTCGGGGCGGTCCACACCAGGGGTCGGCTGCGCCCGACGACGCGGTACTCGCGGGCCAGACCCGCCTCGTGCAGGCGGGCCAGCGGGGTGAAGGACAGGCCGTATTCGTCCTCACCCTTGTCGAAGCCCCAGTCCTTGTAGATCTCGACCTCGTAGACGACGCGGACCCGGGCGTCCTCGGCGGCGTCCTCGCCCGGGTCGATGTCGAGGCGTCCGGTCATGCGGTACTGCAGGCCGCGCAGCGCGAGCCACCAGTCGAGGTCGTCGCCTTTGCCGATGCGTACGCCGTGCCAGTTCGTGGTGGTGTCGAACTCGCGCTCCACGCCGCCGCTTCGCCGCCAGCGCGCCACGGCCAGGTCGCGCCACTCCTCCAGGTGTCGGTCGGCGACCCGGCGGAACGGCGCGGTGGCCAACGGGCCTTCGGGGGCCACGACGAGTTCGCCGCCACCGCGCCGGTAGTAGTGGCGTACCGTCGCGGCGCTCTGGCGCAGGCCGAAGAGCCACCACACAGCGGCCGTCGGGCGCAAGGCCGCGGAGAACACCCGGTCGCGCACACCCGGCCGCCGCGAGCCGAACGGCGCGTTGCCGTTCGGGGTACGCGGGTCGGGGCGGCCGCGACGGGCCGTGCGTACCAGGGGTCTCGAACGTTCAGGCGCGGTCATCTATCCATTTTATTGGCGTATGTCACATTCCGTCAGGATCGGTGCGCGCGGTGTCGCCGCACGAGGATGGCACGGAACGGCGGAAGACCGCAGGCGCGGAGCCTGCGGCCTTCGGCGGCCTGACGGTCAGCCGGAAGCAGGTCGGTGGCGCTGCCGGGCCGACCCGAGTCACGGAACGGCGGCCTGACGGTCAGTCGAAAACGGGGCCTTGCGTGCGGGTGCGCTTGAGCTCGAAGAATCCCGGGGTGCCCGCGACCAGGACGCAGCCGTCCCACAGCTTCCCGGCGGCCTCGCCCTTGGGTGCCGGCGTCACGACGGGGCCGAAGAACGCGATGCCGTTCACCGCGACGACAGGCGTGCCGACGTCCTCCCCGACCAGGGTGATGCCCTCCTTGTGCGACGCGCGCAGGGCGGTGTCGTGGTCGGTGGAGTCCGCCGCGTCCGCGAGTTCGCGCGGCAGGCCGGCCTCCTCCAGCGCTTCCTCGATCGTGGCGCGGTCCAGGTCGCGGCCGCCCGGGTGGCGCCGGGTGCCGAGCGCGGTGTAGAGCGGCAGAAGGACCTCGTTGCCGTACTTCCGCTCGGCGGCGATGCACACGCGCACCGGCCCCCAGGCGGCCGCGAGCAGCTCCTTGTACTGCGCGGGCAGGTCGTCGCGGTGCTCGTTGAGGACCGCGAGGCTCATGACGTGCCACGTGACATCGACGGGGCGCACCTTCTCGACTTCGAGCATCCACCGCGAAGTCATCCAGGCCCACGGGCACAGCGGGTCGAACCAGAAATGCGCTTGGTCACGTGTGGCGGTCGTCACGAATCCCATCCTTCCGAGCAGCGTGTGCGTCTCCGCGGTGCAACGCCGCCCCGCCGCTCCCCATTCCGCAACGACCGCGCCGGCCGGGCCCGCCGTGAAAGGATCAGGCGACGAACAGTCGGGCGGCTTCCGGCGCGGACGTCGCCTGGCGACACCGACCAGCGTCGACGCAGCATCGGCAACACACCGACGACAGTCGGCGCGTCACGACGGCCAGGACGACGAGGGAGCGTGACCCGTGCCCGGTAAGAATCTGACGCGCGACGAGGCCCGGGAGCGGGCCCGGATCATCGCCGTCGACAGCTACGACGTCGCTCTCGACCTGACGTCGGGCACCCGGACCTTCCGGTCCGAGACCGTGATCCGCTTCACCTGCGCCGAGCCCGGCGCCGCGTCCTTCGCCGACCTGCTCGCCCCCGAGGTGCGCGAAGTGCGCCTCAACGACCGCGTGCTCGACCCGGCGGTGGTCTTCGACGGGGCCAGGATCGCGCTGGAGGACCTGGCGGCGGAGAACGTGCTGCGGGTCGTCGCCGACTGCGCCTACAGCCACACGGGCCAGGGGCTGCACCGGTTCGAGGACCCTGCGGACGGCAGCGTCTACACGTACACCCACTTCGAGCCGGCCGACGCCCGCCGGCTCTACGCCAACTTCGAACAGCCGGACCTGAAGGCGTCGTTCACCTTCTCGGTGATCGCGCCCGAGGAGTGGACGGTGGTGTCCAACGCCGCCGAGTCGGCGCGCGAGCCGGTCGGTCCGGGGGTCGCGCGATGGCGGTTCGAGCCGACGAAGAGAATTTCGACGTACATCACCGCGCTCGCGGCCGGCGACTACCACGTGGTGCGCGACGTGTACGAGGACGACGGCGCGACCATCCCCCTCGCGCTGCTGTGCCGCCGTTCGCTCGCCGAACACCTGGACGCCGAGCGGTTGTTCGGACAGACGAAGGCGGGTTTCGCGTTCTACCACCGCGCCGACCGGTTCGCGCTGCCGTACCCGTTCGGCAAGTACGACCAGGTCTTCGTGCCCGAGTACAACATCGGCGCGATGGAGAACCCGGGCTGTGTGACGTTCCGCGACGAGTACGTCTTCCGCTCCAAGGTCACCGAGGCGTCCTACGAAGGCCGCGCCAACACGCTGCTGCACGAGATGGCGCACATGTGGTTCGGCGACCTCGTCACCATGACGTGGTGGGACGACCTGTGGCTCAAGGAGTCGTTCGCCGACTACATGGGGACCGCGGCCGTCGCCGAAGCCACCGAATATGCGGACTCGTGGGTGTCGTTCGCGGTCCGTCGCAAGGCCTGGGCCTACCGGCAGGACCAACTGCCGACCACGCACCCGATCGTCGCCGACATCCGCGACCTCGAAGACGCGATGCTGAATTTCGACGGCATCACCTACGCCAAGGGCGCCTCGGTGCTCAAGCAATTGGTCTCCTACGTCGGCAAGGACGCGTTCTACGCCGGCTCCCGCCGCTACTTCGCACAGCACGCGTACGGCAACACCGGTCTGCACGACCTGCTGTCCGCGCTGGAGGCGGAGAGCGGTCGCGACCTGTCGACGTGGTCGAAGGCGTGGCTGGAGACCACCGGCATGAACCGGCTGGTGCCGGAGATCGCGGTCGACGCGTCCGGCACCGTCACGGCGTTCGCCGTGCGGCAGGAGGGCGAACCCCTTCGGCCGCACCGCGTCGCGATCGGCTGCTACGCAGACGACGGCAGCGGCGTTCTGGTGCGCACCCACCGCGTCGAGGCGGACATCGCCGGGGCGCGCACGGAGATCCCCGAGTTGGCCGGCCGCGCGCGTCCGGCCTTGGTCCTGCTCAACGACGACGACCTGACGTACTGCAAGATCGCCTTCGACGACGTGTCGGCGGACGCCGTTTCCGCGCGGCTGTCGGACGTCCGCGATCCGTTGGCCCGCGCGCTGGTCTGGTCGGCGATGTGGAATCTGACACGCGACGCGGAGCTGCCGGCCAGGGAGTTCGTGCAGCTCGTGCTGCGCCACGCGGCCCGCGAGACGCGCGTCGCGGTCGTGCAGATGGTCCTGGAGCAGGCCGAGTCCGCCCTCGACAACTACGCGGACCCGGCGTGGCGCGAAGAAGGGCGCGCGATCCTCGCGGCGGGTGCGCTCCGCGAACTGCGCGCCGCCGCCCCGGGCAGCGACCACCAACTCGCGTGGGCCCGGTGCTTCGGCCGCGCCGCGGTATCCGAAGCCGACTTGCGGTTCCTGCGCGGACTGCTCTCGGGGGACGAGACCGTCGACGGCCTCACGGTCGACAAGGAGCTGACCTGGCTCATGACCGAGACCCTGGCCGTGCGCGGGGCCGCGGACATCGGCTACATCGACGCGACACTGGCGCACGACGACACCGCGGCGGGACGCCAGCATGCGGCGGCGTGCCGCGCCGCGGTCGACACGGTCGACAACAAGGCCGAGGCGTGGCGGTCGGTCGTCGAGTCGGACGACCTGCCCAACGCGATGGTGGACGCGGTCATCCGCGGCTTCACCCGCACGAGTGATCCGGCGGGGCTGTCGCCGTACACCGAGCCCTATTTCGCCGCGCTGGAGCGCGTCTGGAACGAGCGCTCCATCGAGATCGCCCGGCGGATCGTCGTCGGCCTCTACCCGATGTGGGACAACTCGCCCGAACTGCTTCGGCGCACCGACGATTGGCTCGCCGACGACCGGCGTGCCCCCGCACTGCGCCGCCTCGTCCTGGAACGCCGCGACGACGCCGCGCGGGCGCTGCGCGCCCGGGCGCGGGACGCACGGGCCTGATGCCCGACGCGACCACCGACTCTTCCGCCACGAACACCGAACGCAAAGGAGACGACCGGCGTGCCCGGTACCAACCTCACTCGTGACGAGGCCCGTGAGCGGGCCCGGATCCTCACCGTCGACGGCTACGACATCGCGCTCGACCTGACCGGGAGCGGGCCGACGTTCGTGTCGGAGACGACCGTGCGTTTCGCCTGCGCGGAGCCCGGTGCGTCGACGTTCGTCGACCTCATCGCGCCGTCGGTCGACGCGATCACGCTCAACGGCGTCGCGCTCGACCCGGCGAAGGTGTACGCGGACAGCAGGATCCGACTGGACTCGCTGGCCGCGGAGAACGAGCTGCGGGTCGTCGCGGCGTGCGCGTACATGAACACCGGTGAAGGACTACACCGGTTCGTCGACCCCGTGGACTCGTCGACGTACCTGTACACGCAGTTCGAGGTCGCCGACGCCCGCCGAGTGTTCGCGAACTTCGAACAACCCGACCTCAAGGCGACGTTCGCGTTCACCATCACCGCCCCGGAAGACTGGCAGGTGATCAGCAACTCGCCGACGCCGGCTCCCGTGCCCGCAGCCGGGCGTGACGGCGCATCGGTGTGGCGGTTCGCGCCCACGCCGAGGATTTCGACGTACATCACCGCCCTGGTCGCCGGCCACTACCACGCGGAGCGCGACACCTACACCGCCGCCGACGGCACCGAGGTGCCGCTGGGCGTGTTCTGCCGCAAGTCGCTCGCCGAATACCTGGACGCCGACCGGATCTTCGAGGTCACCAAACAGGGATTCGACTATTTCCTCGAACAGTTCGACTTCCCCTACCCGTTCGCGAAGTACGACCAGCTCTTCGTGCCGGAGTACAACGCCGGGGCGATGGAGAACGCCGGGTGCGTCACGATCCTGGAGGACTACGTCTTCCGGTCGAAGGTGACCGACGCGTCGTACGAGACCCGCGCGGAGACGATCCTCCACGAGCTCGCCCACATGTGGTTCGGCGACCTGGTCACCATGCAGTGGTGGGACGACCTGTGGCTGAACGAGTCGTTCGCGACCTACGCCTCGATCCGCTGCCAGGCCGAGGTCACCCGCTGGACGCACGCATGGGCGACGTTCGGCAACCGGATGAAGACATGGGCCTACCGCCAGGACCAACTTCCGTCCACCCACCCGATCTTCGCCGACATCCGGGACCTGGAGGACGTCGAGGTCAACTTCGACGGCATCACCTACGCCAAGGGCGCCTCCGTGCTCAAGCAACTGGTGGCCTACGTCGGCAGCGAACAGTTCATGGCCGGGGTGCGCACGTACTTCAAGCGCCACGCGTGGGGCAACACGACCCTCGCCGACCTGCTGACCGCGCTGGAGGAGACCTCCGGCCGCGACCTGTCCGCGTGGTCCGCCGAGTGGCTCCAGACCGCGGGCATCAACACGGTGCGCCCCGAGATCACCACGGACGCCGACGGCACGATCACGTCGTTCGCGGTGCTCCAGGAGGCCCCGGAGGCGTGGCCCACGATCCGCACCCACCGCATGGCGATCGGCTTCTACGACCGCACGCCGCAGGGCCTCGTGCGCTCGCACCGCGTCGAACTGGACGTCTCCGGGGCGCGCACCGAGGTCGCCGAACTCGTCGGCCGCGCCCGGCCGGACGTGGTCCTCCTCAACGACGACGACCTCACGTACTGCAAGATCCGCCTCGACGAGCAGTCGCTGGCCGTCGTCACCGAGGCGATCGGCGAATTCGTCGAACCGCTGCCGCGCGCCCTGTGCTGGGCGGCGGCATGGGACATGACCCGCGACGCCGAGATGGCTGCCCGCGACTACCTGACCCTCGTGCTGTCCGGCATCGGCGAGGAGAAGGACATCAACATCGTCGGCTCGCTGCACCGCCAACTGATCAGCGCCCTGGAGCTGTACGCCGACCCCGCCTGGCGGCCGACCGGTCTCGCCCGGCTCGCCGAGGCGGCACTCGGCCACCTGCGCGCCGCGGCCCCCGGCAGCGACCACCAGCTCGCGTGGGCCCGCTGCCTGGCCAACGTCGCCGTCACCGACGACCAGATCGCCCTGCTGAAGGGCCTGCTGGACGGCACCGAGACGGTTGAGGGCCTGGCCGTGGACACCGACCTTCGGTGGACGCTCCTGCGACGGCTGGTCGTCCTGGGCGCCGCGGACCGCCCCGAGATCGACGCCGAACTGGCCCGCGACGACACGGCCGCGGGCGCCCGCCACGCCGCGGCGTGCCTCGCGGCGCGGCCGACACGCGAGGCGAAGGACGAGGCGTGGGCGTCGGTCGTCGAGTCCGACGAGCTCCCCAATGCCACCCAGGCGTCTGTCATCGGCGGTTTCGTCCAGCCCGACCAGCGCGAACTCCTCGCGGCCTACACCGAGCGCTACTTCGGCGCGATCGCCGAGGTGTGGGAGAAGCGCACCAACGAGATCGCCCAGCAGATCGTGCTCGGCCTCTACCCGACGATCCAGGTGTCGCAGGACACCCTGGACCGCACCGACGCCTGGCTGGACCACGCCGACCCGCCGCCCGCACTGCGGCGCCTCGTGGTCGAGAGCCGCGACGGCGTGGCCCGCGCCCTGCGGGCCCAGCGGAAGGACCACGCGACGGCGTGACGGCCTTCGGCGGGCGCGCGGCCGGTGTCGCGCGCCCCCCGGGGCTCGCCCGGGAGGCCGCCCCGGTGCGCTGTGGCGGCTGCCGGGCGGGTACGGTAGGCCCGTGGTCAACAGGAATGCACTGCGTGCCGGAACGGTCGCGGCCGGCGTGACGCTCATGACGCTCATCTCGTCGCCGGCCTTCGCCCTGACGCGCGACGACGGCGACGACCCCGGTTCGGGTCTCAGCATCGGCGAAACGCTCGGCTACTTCGTCGGGCTGCCGATCCTGCTGTTCGCGGTGATCGCCTTCCTGGTGGCGCTGCCGGACATCATGCGCAAGGGCGGCAACAAGAGCTGACGCCGCGACCGGATTCCGCGAGGTCTCCGGTCACCGCGCCGGACGGGCCCCGCAACCCTCCCTAGAGCCCGCGCAGAACCCTCGCCAGCGACGCCGCGCGGGGGTTCGCCGCGAGGTCTTCCAGGAGGACCCTCCGGCCGGCCGCATCCGCCACCGGCAAAAGCCAGTTCGGATACTCCCGTGACGTGCCCGGGAGGTTTTGCGGACGGCGGTCGCCGACGGCGTCGGGCAGCCACACGCCCAGCATGCGGCAGGGCGCCCGGACCAGAAGCCGGTGCAGCGCCTCGACCGTTTCGCGCTCCCCCGCGCCCGGCCGCAGCAGCCCACGGGCCCGCAGGAGGTCGAGCCAGGCGTCGCGGTCGGCGTCGGCGTCGGCACGGGCGTCGTCCGGGCTTCCCTGCAAAAGGCCCAACTCCGCCCACAGTTCCACGTGTTCGCCGGCGAGCCGGGCGGCGGTGGGCGGGAGGTCGTGGGTGGTGACGGTGGCCAGCGAGAGCTCCCGCCAGTCCTCCGGGGCGGTCGGACCGGTCTCGGTTTGTTCGAACCACAGCACCGAGGTGCCCAGGATGCCGCGTTCGGCCAGGTAATCGCGCACCCACGGCTCGACGGTGCCGAGGTCTTCGCCGATCACGACCGCACCCGCGCGGTGTGCTTCGAGGGCGAGGATGCCGACCATCGCCTCGTGGTCGTAGCGCACGTACGCGCCTCGGTCCGGACGGTGGCCGCGCGGGATCCACCAAAAGCGGAACAGGCCCAGGATGTGGTCGACCCGGACCGCGCCCGCGTTGCGGAAAACGCTGCGCAGAAGTTCCCGGTAGGGCGCGTATCCGGCCTCGGCGAGCCGGACCGGGTGCCACGGGGGCTGGCTCCAGTCCTGCCCGAGGGCGCTCATCGCGTCGGGGGGCGCGCCGCCGGTCGCACCGAGGGCCAGGACCCCGCCGCCGCGTCCGGCACCGAGGATCCACGCGTCCGAGCCGTCCGGGTGCACCCCGACGGCCAGGTCGTGGACGATGCCGACGGACATGCCCGCGTCGCGCGCGGTGCGCTGAGCGTCCGCGAGTTGTTCGTCGGCCACCCACTGGCACCACAGGTGGAAGTCGACGCTCGCGGCGAGGCGGCGCCGGGCGTCGCGGACCGCCGGGGAGTCGGGGTCGCGCAGTTCCTCGGGCCAGGTGTGCCAGTCCTGGCCGTACTCCTCGACGAGCGCGCACCACGTTGCGTGGTCTTCGAGCCAGCGCCCCTCGGCCGTGAGGAACGCCCGGTACGCGGCCTCCCGTCCGGGGCTGCGCGGCATGCGGTGGACCAGTGCGAGGGCTTCGCGTTTCGCCGCGCGAACCCGGTCGCGGTCGAGGCGGGCGGGCGCCGAAGACGCGTCCGCGGGGGGCACGGTCTTCTGCGCCGGGATTCCGTCCGCGTCGCCGGGCTCGCGGGCAGGGCCCGGCTCGGGGCTGGGCTCCAGACTGGGCTCGGTGTCCAAGTCGGGGGCCAAGTCGGTTGTGCGCAGCCGTAGTTCCTCGGCGACCGCGTGCTCGACCGGGGTCAGGTAGGCGTATTCGGGAATCGCCTCGACCCTGATGTACATCGGGTCGGTGAAGCGGCGGCTCACGGGCAGGTACGGCGACGCTTCGACGGGCGCCACCGGCGACGCCGCGTGCAGCGGGTTGACGAGTACGAAGCCGGCCCCGTGGCGGCGCGCCGACCACCCCGCGAGGTCGGCCAGGTCGCCGAGGTCGCCGATGCCCCACGACCGCCGGGACAGCAGCGAGTAGAGCTGCACCATGAAGCCCCACGAACGCCCCGGGGGCGGTGCGAGGTGCGCGGGGGTGACGGCGAGCGACGTGGTCACGTGCCGTTCCTCGACCCGGGCGCTGGGCTCGCCACCGGACCCGCGCGAGACGTCGGCGGGGGCGAGCACACGGGCGTGCAGGGTGTGCCAGCCGATCGGGAGGTCGACGGGCAGCGCGTAGGCGCGCTCCTCGACGTGGGCACCGGACGCGGGGGGCGCGGGCGGCAGGTGGCGGCCTCGTTCGGCGATGTCGCGGCGTACCCCGCCGTCCTCCTGTTCGACCCACAGCTCGACGAGTGCACCCGGTTCCGTGTGCAGCGGGAACGTCTCCGAACGGCCCGCGCGGGTCACGATGACCGGCGGCAGAAGCCGCTGACGTCGTGTCGACTCGTAGGCGGCGAGCGAAGCCCGCACATCCTCGGGGGTGTCCGCGGCGACGCCCAGCGCGCGCAATACCGCGCGGACGGTGGCCTCGTCCGCGTGCACGACGTCACCGCGCCAGCCGTGGTGCTCGGTCGCGACTCCGTACGCCCCGGCGAGCCGGGCCAGATCACCGGTGACCGGCTCGGCGGCGGACGGGGCCTGGTCCTCGGTCGTCGTACGCTCCATCCCGCGAGCATCGCACCTGGCTCCGGGGATTGTGGCCGTTTGCGGCCCGCGTCGCCCGGCGGACGTGCCCGGACGCGCGCCGAGGGGCGCCCCCGCTCAGGAGCGGAAGGCCCCTCGGCAGACGACAACGGCGGCGGACCTGCTGCCTCGTCCGGCAGGGTCCGCCGCCGTCATGCGCTTGCGGCCTGGTCGTATGCGGAGAACTTGTCGTGGCGCCCCTTGGGGGCGGCGCTATGGTCGAAGTGCTGGTGTTGATGCTGGTGTTGATGCTGATGCTGATGCTGATGCTGGTGATGGTGGTCGGTGCGCCCGACGCCGTACTCCTCGGCGCCGTACGGCGCGAGATACGGGTCCCAGCGCGGATCACGGAAACCGGTTCCGATGATGCGCCAGGCCAGCCCGCTCGGTTGGGCGGGCTTGCGGTGCATCCGCCACCCCAACTCCGCGATGTAGCGGTCGCTCTTGACGTGGTTGCAGCGGCGGCACGCCGAGACGACGTTCTCCCACGTGTGCTGCCCGCCCCTGCTGCGCGGGATGACGTGGTCGACGCTGGTCGCGGCGCCCCCGCAATACACGCAGCGACCGCCGTCGCGCGCGAAGAGCGCACGGCGGGTGAGCGGCACCTGACCCCGAAAGGGGATTCGGACAAAACGGGTCAGTCGGATAACACTCGGAACGGGGATTTCGGTGGTGGCGCTGTGCAGAATGCTGCCGGATTCCTCCAGGCAGATGGCCTTGTTGTTGAGCACGAGAATGAGCGCCCGTCGTACGGAAACCACGCACAAGGGTTCGTACGACGCGTTGAGGACCAATGAATGCGGCACGTAATGCCTCCTTTTACGCCTGCGGCACGTGGCTCGTGCCGGGACGATCGGATCCCAGTGTCGCCGCCCACCTACCCCTCGCGCTACAAGGAATCTCCAAGGTCACACCGCGTTCACCGGAGAGTGGGCGGTCCACGGCGGGTTTAGGATCCCGGCATGACGCGCCCGGACTATCCCGCCGCCCCTCGGTCCGACACCGTCGAAGTGCTTGCGGGACATGCGGTTCCCGACCCTTTCCGGCCCCTTGAGGACGCGGATTCCGCGGCTACTCGCGCGTGGTCGGCGGCGCAGGCCGAGATTTTCGCCACATCGGCCGCCGAACTGCCCGGAAGAGCCGGATTCCGCGACCGGATCGCGGCCCTGACGGCCACCGGATCCGTCGGCCCGCCCGTGTGGCGCGGCGACCGCCACTTCTTCCGCCGCAGGCTGCCGGATCAAGAGCACGCGGTCCTGCTCACCGTCGGTCCTGACGGAACCGAGAGGGTGCTGATCGACCCGATGGCCCTGGATCCGAGCGGCACGACGACGCTCGACGACTGGCGGCCGTCCCTGGAAGGCGATCTGCTGGCGTACCGGCTGTCGCACGGCGGTACGGAGGAGTCCGAGCTGTTCGTCATGGACGTGGCGACCGGCGACGTCGTCGACGGCCCGATCAGCCGGACCCGCGAATCGCCGCTCGCGTGGCTTCCGGGTGGACGCGCGTTGTATGTCCAGCGCAATCTGCCGCCCGAACAAGTGCCCGATGACGAGCGCCAGTACCACCGGCGTGTCTACCTCCACCGGATCGGCACCGACCCGGACACCGACGATGTCGAGATCTTCGGCGCCGACCAGGACAAGACCGCGTTCTTCCGCGTCACGGTGTCGATCGACGGCCGGTACGCGGTGGTCAGCGCCGTCGAGGGCACCGCGCCGCGCAACGACGTATGGCTCGCCGACCTGACCGTGTCGGGCCCGGAGGCGCCCGTGCTCCGGCCGGTCCAGACCGGCGTCGACGCCCGCAGCGGCGTGCTGCCGGGCCGCGACGGAAGGCTCTACGTCTTCACCGACCTGGACGCTCCGCGCGGCAGGCTGTGCGTCGCCGACCCGGGCGCGGACGATCTCGGCCCGGCGGCGTGGACCACGCTCGTCCCGGAGGACCCCGAGGCCGTCATGGAGGACTACGCGCTCCTCGACGGACCGGAACTCGGCGACGCCCCGGCGCTGCTGGTGTCCTGGACGCGGCACGCGGTCGGCGAGCTGACCAGGCACGACCTGCGGACCGGCGCAGGCATCGGCCGCATTCCGCTCGCCCGGGACGCTACGGCCGATGCCGCAGTCGGGTCCGGAGCCGACGGCTCGGCCGACCCCTGCTCGATCGGCGGGCTCGTGGAGCGCCCCGAGGGCGGCCACGAGGTGTGGTTCGGCTGGTCCGACTACCGCACGCCGTCGGCGGTGCGCCGCTACGACGCGCGGACCGGCGAGGTGTCGGTGTGGGCCACGGCCCCGGGCGCGGTCGAGGTGCCCGACGTGCACGTACGGGTGGAGGAGTACGCCTCCAAGGACGGCACGACCGTACGCATGTTCGTCATCGCCCCGACCGCGGAACCCGACCGCCCGCGCCCCACGGTCCTGTACGGATACGGCGGCTTCGCGATCCCCATGACCCCCGGTTACTCGGCCGGCGTGCTCGCGTGGGTCGAGGCCGGAGGGGTGTACGCGATC
This sequence comes from Yinghuangia sp. YIM S10712, assembly GCF_051388935.1. NCBI lineage: Bacteria > Bacillati > Actinomycetota > Actinomycetes > Kitasatosporales > Streptomycetaceae > Yinghuangia > Yinghuangia sp. YIM S10712. The sequence continues at coordinate 264,152 of NZ_JBPKBI010000002.1, read as the reverse complement.
GCGTGCCTGCGGGGCGGCAGCGAGGAGGGCGAGGCCTGGCACCGGGCCGGCATGCGCGAGCACAAGCAGAACGTCTTCGACGACTTCCACGCCGCGGCCGAACACCTGCTCGCGCGCGGCTGGTCCGCTCCGGGCGGCCTCGGCATCTCGGGCGGCTCCAACGGCGGCCTGCTGGTCGGCGCCGCCCTGACCCAGCGCCCGGACCTCTATTCGGCCGTGGTGTGCTCGGCACCGCTGCTCGACATGGTCCGGTACGAGCGCTTCGGCCTCGGGCGCCTGTGGACCGACGAGTACGGGACCGTCGAGGTGCCCGAGGAGCTCGGCTGGCTGCTGGGCTACTCGCCGTACCACCACGTCGTGCCCGGGGTGGAGTACCCGGCGGTGCTGTTCACCGTCTTCGACGGGGACACCCGGGTCGATCCGTTGCACGCCCGCAAGATGTGCGCGGCGCTACAGGAGGCGCAGGCGGGCACGCGTCCGGTGTTGCTGCGTGCGGAGTCCGATGTCGGTCACGCGGACCGCTCGATCAGCCGGGCCGTCGACCTGTCCGCCGACACCTTGTCGTTCCTCGCCCGTTGGACGGGATTGACGGCCGGGGCATGACGTTGCCCTTCGCGCCGTCGGGCGGGTGCGCGCCGGTCGGCGGTGGCGAACGGGCGCCACGGGTGCCGTTACCGTAATGGGGGGTTTTCGCCCGGCAGCGGTCGCACGCGGCCGGCGCACCTCGGAAACAGAGTCGCAGAGAGTCGCAGAAAGGCCTGTCCGTGTTCGTTCCGGCGTTTCCGGTCCTGTTGGCTGCCGCGGAAGAGGCCCAGGAGGACGACGGGAAGGTGTCGAGCTGGTTCGACCGCCACGGCGAGGCCCTCGTGGTCACCCCTGTCCGGATTCTGGCGATCGTCATCGTGGCGCTCGTCGCCCGGGCGATCACCCGCAGGATGATCACGCAGCTCATAGCGCGTATGGCCAGCGGCGGCGCGAACGGCGGCGGGCGCCCGGTGACGGGTTTCCTCCTCAACGCCGAACGCCGCCGCCAGCGGGCGGAGACCGTCGGATCGGTCATGCGCAGCACGGCATCGTTCGTGATCCTCGGAATCGCGACGCTGCTGGTGCTCAGCGAGCTCAACGTCAACCTGGCACCGCTTCTGGCGAGCGCCGGCATCGCGGGTGTCGCGATCGGCTTCGGGGCGCGCAACCTGGTCACGGACTTCCTGTCCGGCATGTTCATGATCCTCGAAGACCAGTACGGGGTCGGCGACCTGGTCGACGCGGGTCCGGCCTCCGGCACGGTGATCGAGGTCGGGTTGCGCATCACCAAGCTCCGCGACGTCGACGGCACGGTCTGGTACGTCCGCAACGGCGAGATCAAACGCGTCGGCAACCACAGCCAGGGCTGGGGCACCGCCAAGATCGACGTACAGGTGGGCTACCGCGAGGACGTCGCCAAGGTCCGCGAACTGATCGGCACCGCGATCGAGGGTCTCACCGACGACGAGCACTGGAGCGAGATGGTCTGGGGCCCCGGCGAGGTGGTCGGCATGGAGTCGGTCACCGCCGAGTCGGTCGTTTTGCAGGTGCAGGTCAAGACGATGCCGGGCCAGGAGCTACCGGTCGCCCGCGAACTGCGCGCGCGATTGAAGGAGGCGTTCGACGAGGCCGGCGTACGCCTGTCCGAGCCTGTCCTCGCCGTCGTTCCCCCGGCTGCCGACGCGCCCGCGCCCGCGGCTCCCGACCCGGCGGCGACCACGCCGCCGCCCGCTCCCCCCGCCACGGGCCAGCCGCCGGCCCCCTGACCCCGCGGCCGGGCTGGGGCCGGACCCCTCCGCGGCAGGGCGCCGGTCTGCGAGGATGGTGCGGTGAGTGAATCGACGGCGGACAGTTCCCCCTCCTTCTACGACGCGGTGGGCGGCGAGGAGACCTTCGTCAAGCTTGTGCACCGCTTCTACGAAGGCGTGCGCGCCGACCCTTTGCTGCGGCCGATGTACCCCGACGAGGACCTGACCGGAGCCGAGGAGCGCCTGCGGTTGTTCCTCATGCAGTACTGGGGCGGTCCGCGCACCTACAGCGACCGGCGCGGGCATCCGCGTCTGCGCATGCGCCACGTGCCGTTCGCGGTCACTCCGGCGGCGCGTGACGCCTGGCTGCGGCACATGCGGGCGGCCGTCGACGAGCTCGCGCTGCCCGAGCCGTACCGCACGCAACTGTGGGACTACATGGTCTACGCGGCCGAGTCGATGGTGAACCGGGCGGATTGAACCGCTGTTCGGCGTGACGGACCGGGCGCCCTCGGGTTGCCCGCGTGCCGTCCCCCCTCCGGTCGGCACGCGGGCCCCGTACCCGCCGACGTTCACGGGGCCGTGCGGCGGGCCGGAACCAAGATTGGCCGCGACCACGCGGCCACGCCACGGAACCGGGGGCGCGGTTACCGGTCCAAGATACAGGAGTTGCGTGCCGCGCACGTTCGTGCGAATCCGGTGACATGGCCGAGCGCGGCAGCACGCGTACGGCAAACGCCGCGGGGCGCGTGACGGGCCGGGAGAACATCTCCTGGACCGCCACGCGCCCCGCGTCATTCGGCCGCCGGCGTCAAGCCGGCGGGCACTAGCCGACCAGTTCGCGATCCCGCTCGCCGGGGCCCGAACCGCTCTCCGGCTCCTCCGGCTCCTTGGCCAGCTTGCTCGGCCACCAGATCTTCTGCCCGATGTCGTGCGTCAGCGCGGTCACCAGGACCGAGCGGACGATGAACGTGTCGAGCAGAACACCGAGGGAGACGGCGAAGCCCATGGTCACGAACCCGACCAGCGGCATCGCGGTGAACACCGCGAAGGTCGCGGCCAGCACCAGGCCGGCCGACGTGATCACGCCGCCGGTCGCGGACAGGCCGATCAGCGCGCCCTTGCGGGTGCCGTGCTTGATCGACTCCTCGTGGACGCGGTGCATCAGGAAGATGTTGTAGTCGATGCCCAGCGCGACGAGGAAGACGAACACGAACAGCGGCAGCGACGGGTCGCCTCCGACGAATCCGAAGACGTTGTCGAAGAAGAAGGCGCTGATGCCGAGTGCCGCCGCGAACGACAGCACCACCGTGGCGACCAGCAGGATCGGCGCCAGGATGGACCGCAGCAGCAGGCACAGGATGATCATCACCGCGATCAGGATCAGCGGGATGACCACGATGTTGTCGCGCGACGACGACTCCATCATGTCGAGCACGAGGGCCGGACCACCGCCGACGATGGCGTCCGCGTCCGGCACGGCGTGCACCGCCGCACGGATGTCCTCGACGGTGTCGCGCGCCTCCGACGTGTCGGTCGGAATGCCGAGCGTCGTCTCGATCTCGACCCGGTCGGCTGTCTCGTCGATGACGCGGACGCTCCCCGGATCGACGTTCTCGACACCCTTGATGGCGTCCTGAACGGCCTGGGCCTGTGCCTTGTTGGCGATGGTGCTGACCGGGTCGCCCGCGCCCTGCGGGAAGTAGCGGCCCTGCACCTCCATGCCGACGATCGACTCGGGCTTGTTGGTGAACTGGTCCTTCAGCTTGACCCCGCCGGTCTGCAGCAGCGTCATGCCGAGGGCCGCGATGCCCAGAACCACCGTGGTGGTGATCCACACCGTGCGGGAGCGCCGCGAGATGAGGCCGCCGACGCGGTCCCACAGGCCGCCCTTGTGGACGGACTCGTCCCCGAACCGCGGCACCCTGGGCCAGAACGCCCAGCGGCCGACGATCACCAGCAGTGCGGGCAGCAGCGTCAGCATGACCAGGACGCCGACCGCAATGCCGATGGCGCAGACCGGACCCATGCCCTGGGTCGAGTTCATGTCGGCGGCGAGCAGCACGAGCATGCTGACCGCGACCGTCGCGGCACTGGCGAAGATGGCCGGTCCCGCGCGGTGCAGCGCGTGGGCCATCGCCTCGTGGCGGTCCTCGAAGTTGTGCAGCTCCTCGCGGTAACGCGCGATGAGCAGCAGGGCGTAGTCGGTGCCCGCACCGAAAATCATGATGTTGAGCACCGCGAAGCTCTGGCCGTTGACGGTGACGCCGGCCTTGGTGCTCAGGTACACCGCGGCCCACGCCGCCATCATCGCGAAGATCGCGGAGAGCAGCGGGATGAACCACAGGACCGGCGAGCGGTAGGTGAGCAGCAGGATCACCACGACGACACCCATCGTCGCGAAGAGGATCTTGCCTTCCAGACCTTCGAACGCCGCGGCCTGGTCCGCACCGATGCCGGCCGGGCCGGTGATGTACGTCTTCATCCCCGGGGCCTGGGCGGCCTCGGTGGCCTCTTTCATCTCGTCGACCGCGTCGACGAGGTTGTTCCAGCCCTCCTCGGCGACCTCGATCGGGACGAGCGCCTGGGCCGCCTTGCCGCTCGGGTCGTAGGTCGGCGCCGGCACCGGGGCGATCACGCCCTTGATGCCGTTGAACAAGGCCATGTCGTCGGCGATCGCGGTACGGTCCGCGTCCTGGAGCCCTCCGGTGTTCTCCCAGACCACGACCGCGAGGACCGTGGTCTCGTCGCGGAAGTCCTCCTGCTCGTGGACGACCTTGGTCGACTCGGCACTGCCGGGCAACCACGCGGCCGTCTCGTTGTTCTGCGCGTCGGAGAGCTTGCCGCTCAACGGCGACAGCGCCACGACGATGATGACCCAGGCCGCCAGGACCATCCATTTACTTCGGCGTCCGCACGTCTTCGCGGCGATCGCTTTCCAACTGTTCATCTAGCCCCCACAAACGCGATATGTCGCGAGCTTTCTCACGGACACGATGTATCGCGTCTCCGCAAGGTGTCAAGGAAACAATCAGGCGGTTGGCCCACCGGTCGGAATGGTCCGCACCACGACCGTCGGGGAGCCATGGCCGATCGTCAATCCAACAGCTCACACACGGTACGGCGCCATTGCTTTTTCGCCGCGCAGGCGACTCCGAGGCATGCGGGTGGTGGGATTTCCCCGGCCGTCGCGGTCGCGGCGGACACCGTCGGCCGATCGGGCCGCCGCACCACCGTGTGGCGGCGTCAGGGCGCGCCGCGGCCGTAGTGCAGGGGCGACCATCCGGCCAACCACACGAACCCGGCCGCGAACAGCACCAGGACGACGACCAGGGCACGGCCCCGCAGCCGCGTCGCGGCGGCGATGAACAACGGGAACGCAGTCCATACGAACCGCGGCTTGCTGCCCTGCGCCGACGCGGTGAACGACAGCAGCAGCACACCGATCGTGAACACCGTGACGGGCGGGGGGAACTTCTCCCACAGCAGCCAGACCACGCCGACGACGGCGAGAACGAAGAACACCGTGTGCATGAGGTTCTGCGCGGGTTCCGCGCTCACGGTGTCGTCCAGCCACAGGACTCGCTTGAGAGTGTTGGCTCCCCAGTCGGTGTGCTGGTCCCACCCCTGCTCCTGGGTCTTGAACCAGAAGCGGGCGTCGTCGTACCTGAGCGCCCCCCAGACGAGGTACGCCGCTCCCCCGATCGGGGAGAGAAGCGGCGCCCACAGGGCCTTCCAGTCGCGGTCGCGGTGGATCGCGATCCCGGCCGCCACCGCGCATGCCAGGCAGAGCAGCACCATGTTCGGACGCACCGACGTGCCGATCCCGGCCAGCACGCCCGCGAGCAGCCACTGCCGCTTGAGCAGCGCGAGAAGGCAGAACGCGGCCAGCAGCGCGGCAAGCGACTCCGAATACAGGAAGCCGAAGACGAACGCGCCGGGGAAAAGGCAGTAGAGCAGCGCCGCACGGTCCGCGACCCGGCGACCGCGCAGGTGGTCGGCCAGCTTCCACACCGCGAAGGCGCTCGCCGCGCCGAGCACCACCGACACCAAGAGCGCCGCGAGGACGTACCGCCCGCCGAGCGGCCACGCGACCGCCTTCACCAACATCGGCAGCAGCGGGAAGAACGCGCTGTTGTTGGCGACGACGTCGCCGGTCGCCGGATCGACCGGGAGCCGGTCGGGATAGCCGAGACGCGCGATGTCCATGTAGTTGGACGCGTCTTTGAAGATGAAGTGCAGCTCCCAGCCGTCGTACTTGCGCCGCTCGATCGACGGGACCTGGCGCACATTGCGGTCGCCGAGCCACGCCCACACCCCGAGGGTGAGGATCCACGTCGAGGCGTAGGCGAGCAGTGGGAAGGCCCACGGCCGGGGAAGCCGGCCGCTCAGCGAGCGCCGTACTCCGGGATCGTCGCCGGCGGTCGTGGTGACGGTGGTTTGCGCGCTCATCCCCGGCTTCCTGGATCATTCGGCTGCGGGCCGCCGGCTGCGGCTGGGCAGCGAGGACGACAACGAGACGATAGAGCCTTCCGGCCCTGCCGGGTGCAGCGGAACCGCACAAGCCAAGCCCGATGGCGTCTGGTCACCTTGCCACGACTTCAGGCGGCGTGAGCCCGCTCCAGGACGTCGGCGCGGACACCACCGTCACCGCCGACCTCACGACGCGGACGACTGCGCAGACGCCTCAAGCCGGACTGCAAGCCGGACTGGTCGCCGACACCATCGCGCTCCCCGCCGACCCGGCGGCCCACATGACCGTCACCGAGTGCGTCCGCTCATCATGAAGGGACGGGCAGGTCTTCGGCAGCGCCCTCGCGGACACCGACAACGACCCGTCCGGGTCGCGGTCGACGAGGCGACGCCTTGTATGGGACGCGCTCAAGCGCACGCGAGCGGCGTGATCCGGGGGCCGGTCGCCCCGATCAGTCGGTGTGGCGACCGCCGGAGCTGCGGGAGATGAGCAGGCCCGGACCGCCGGTGCGACGCACCGAGACCGAGCCGTAGGGGGCGTCCAGGCGGAGCCAGCCGCCCACGGCCAGGACGGTGGCGTCGGTGCCGGCGTCGACGGACCCGAGGAAACCGAGGGACGCCGCCGCGTGGGCCGCTCGCAGGGGCAAGTGTGCTCCCGGCGTGGCGCTCAGCGTCTTGCTCCACACGCTTTCTGCGATCCGGTCCAGGACCGCGCGGGTGCGCTCCTCGGCGCTCAGGGCCTCGGTCTGCGCGCGGAACCGCCCGACGGCTTCGGCAACTTCGCGGACGAGCCCGGCGATCGGGAGTGTCGCCAGCGGCGCCCAGCCGGTGCGTGGTGGAAGCATTGCGGTCCACGGCGGCCCGGTGACCGCGGGGGGCACCTGCACCGGTACGGTCTGCGACCCGTCCGCGGGCTCGCCGTGCCCGGAGGTCAGCGCGTCGAGGAGGCGTCCCGCCGAGACGGTCGTGTCCAACCGCAGGGGCTCGGCGAGTTCGCTCGTGCGCAGGGCGATCACGCCTGATGTCCCGCCGCCGAACGGCACGCGGCCGAACGTGCCGAGCACAGGCCCGTCTGCGCGGAGGTGGACGACGGCGGCCCGGTCGTAGCGCAGGAGGCGGACCAGGTAGCCGGCCAGGTCCGCGGCGGCGGACGCGTCGGCGAGGCTGAGGGGGGTCATGATGGCGGTCAGGCCTCCAGGAAGCCTTCGAGGTACCGGCGCTCCTCGTCGTTGAGACGGCGCGGCCGCTGCTCGTCGAGGGAGTACGGGACGAGCACCGACGCGGCCCGGGCGTAGACACCGTCGTCGTCGAGGACCTCATAGGCGAGGCGGAAGCGCGCGGCCCGGATCTCGGTGACCCAGGTCTCGATGCGCACCGGCTCGGGCCGCCAGACCAGCGGGCGCTGGTAGTCGATCTCGTGCCGGGCGATGACCACGCCGTCCGCAAGTGTCTTGGCGCCTTCCTGCTGGCCCAGGACGAACATCATGTCGACGCGCGCCTCCTCCAGGTAGCGGAGGTACTGCACGTTGTTGATGTGCCGGTAGGCGTCCATGTCGGACCACCGCAGGGTCGCCTGGTACACGTGCCTGGCCACGATCGGGCCCTTTCTGTGGTGGTGCGTTCGCTGCCGTGTCACCGGCGCCGACCGCCGCGCCTGCCCGCACGGCAGGGCCCCCGTCCTTCGACTCCGACGACGGGGGGCCGTGCCGATGCGGACCAGCGGTCAGCCGCGGGTGAGCTTCTTGTACGTCGCCCGGTGCGGACGCGCGGCCTCTGCGCCGAGGCGCTCGACCTTGTTCTTCTCGTACGACTCGAAGTTCCCCTCGAACCAGAACCACTTCGACTCGCCCTCGTACGCGAGGATGTGCGTCGCGACGCGGTCGAGGAACCAGCGGTCGTGGGAGACGACCACGGCGCAGCCGGGGAACTCCAGGAGGGCGTTCTCCAGCGACGAGAGGGTCTCCACGTCGAGGTCGTTGGTCGGCTCGTCGAGGAGCAGCAGGTTGCCGCCCTGCTTGAGGGTGAGCGCCAGGTTGAGGCGGTTGCGCTCACCGCCGGACAGCACGCCCGCGGGCTTCTGCTGGTCGGGGCCTTTGAAGCCGAACGCGGACACGTAGGCGCGCGACGGCATTTCGACCTGTCCGACGTTGATGTAGTCGAGGCCGTCGGAGACGACCTCCCACAGTGTCTTCTTGGGGTCGATGTTGGCGCGGCCCTGGTCGACATACGAGACCTGGACTGTCTCGCCGACCTTGATGGTGCCGTCGTCCGGCTTCTCCATGCCGATCAGCATCTTGAACAGCGTGGTCTTGCCGGCGCCGTTGGGGCCGATGACCCCCACGATGCCGTTGCGCGGCAGCGTGAACGACAGGTCGTCGACCAGGACCTTCTCGCCGAAGGCCTTGTTCAGACTGTCGACCTCGATGACGACGTTGCCCAGGCGCGGGCCGGGCGGGATCTGGATCTCCTCGAAGTCCAGCTTCCGCATCTTCTCCGCTTCGGCGGCCATCTCCTCGTAGCGGGCCAGGCGCGCCTTGCTCTTGGCCTGTCGGCCCTTCGCGTTGGAGCGGACCCACTCCAGCTCTTCCTTGAGGCGCTTGGCGCGCTTGGCGTCCTTCTGGCCTTCGACCTTCAGGCGTGACTGCTTGGTCTCCAGGTACGTCGAGTAGTTGCCCTCGTACGGGAAGGCCCGGCCGCGGTCGAGCTCCAGGATCCACTGGGCGACGTTGTCGAGGAAGTACCGGTCGTGGGTGACGGCGACGACGGTTCCGGCGTACTTCTCCAGGTGCTGTTCGAGCCACTGGACGGACTCGGCGTCGAGGTGGTTGGTCGGCTCGTCGAGGAGCAGCAGATCCGGCGCCTCAAGCAGCAGCTTGCACAGCGCGACCCGGCGGCGCTCGCCGCCGGAGAGATTGGTGACCGGCCAGTCGCCGGGCGGGCAGCCCAGCGCGTCCATGGCCTGTTCGAGCTGCGCGTCGATGTCCCACGCGTTGGCGTGGTCCAGCTCCTCCTGCAGCTTGCCCATCTCGTCCATCAGGGCGTCGGAGAAGTCGGTCGCCATGAGCTCGGCGATCTCGTTGAAGCGGTTGAGCTTCCCGAGCGTCGCGGCGGCGCCTTCCTGGACGTTCTCCAGGACGGTCTTCTCCTCGTTCAGCGGAGGCTCCTGAAGGAGCATGCCGACCGTGTAGCCCGGCGCCAGGAACGCATCGCCGTTGGAGGGCTGCTCCAGCCCCGCCATGATCTTGAGCACGGTCGACTTGCCCGCACCGTTCGGACCCACGACGCCGATCTTGGCGCCGGGCAGGAACGACAAGGTCACATCGTCAAGGATCACCTTGTCGCCGTGCGCCTTGCGGGTCTTGCGCATCGTGTAAATGAACTCCGCCATACCTTAACCGTATCCTATTCGCATGGACGCACAGCCGGACCCGGACCGTGACGGCGACGGCCGACAGCCGTGGAGAGGCCACCGGAACGCGCATCTGACACCCACCCGCCGCGAGGCACGCACGCTCCCGGACCGGCACGGAGAACCGGCAGCAATCTACTGCCGAATCTCTCATGCCCGGGACGAGGACCACACCGGGGTGGACCGCCAGGAACGCATGTGCCGGCAGGCCGGCGAGCGGCTGGGCCTGTGTCTCGACGATGCGCTGGTCTTCGTGGACGACAACCGCTCCGCGTGGCAGCGCAACGGCAGGCGCCCGGGCTGGGACGCCCTGACGCAGGCCGTACGGGACGGCCGAGTCCGGCACGTTCTGATCGACGACCCCGACCGTCTCTTCCGGCAACCGTACGATCTGGCGGAGCTGCTGGACCTCGCCGATGCCCACGCCGTGACGCTGCACGGCCGGGTGAACCGGCGCGATCTCGCGAACGCAGCACACCGCGCTGTGCTCCGGGGCGAGGTGGAGCGCGCCTGCCGCACCACCGACGACGCGTCGCGCCGGGCCCGCGCGACCACCGAGGAACGCGCACGCCACGGCAAGCCCCACGGCGGCAAACGCCGCTACGGGTACGCCGCCGACCAGCGCACGGTCATCGAGCACGAGGCCGCCATCGTGCGTGAGATCTTCACGCGGTACCGGGACGGCGCGACCGTGCGCGAGCTTGCCAAGGACCTGAACGCGCGCGACGAACGAACGGCCCTGGGCCACAGCTGGAACGACTACACGGTACGTGCCGTCCTGAACAACCGGCACGTCGCCGGCATCCAGGTCTTCCGGGGCGAGGAGATCGGCGACGGCGACTGGCCCGCGATCATCGAACGCAGTCTGTGGACCGAGGTGCAAGCCCGCCGGCAGTCGATCCGCTCCGCCTACACCGCCGGATCCGCGCCGAAGCGGTTCTACCTGCTGCGCGGGCTGGTCACCTGCAAAGCCTGCGGCACGCATATGGGCGGCTCGGGCGGCCGGTACCTGTGCAACCGGCTGCAACGGCTCGGCGGTGATCTGTGCGGGCGGGCGGTGGGCGCCACGACACTGGACGGCTTCGTCACGGAAGCCGCACTCGACGTCCTGGAGGCGTTGCCCGCACACCTGCCCGCGGCAAAGCCGCACGCTGCGGTTTCCCCGGCGGTCGCGGCCGACGAAGCCGAACTCGCGGAGCTGCGGGCGATGTGGAACGCCCGCGAACTCTCGACGGCCGAATACCGGGCGATGCGCAAGCTGGTGCAGGCGCGTATCGACCAGACCCGCACAGCGCGTGTGGTGCGTCCGAGCACCGACGTTCTGCACGACCTCACCGGACCGGACGCCCGTGCGCGTTGGGCCAAGTTGGAGGCGGAGCAGGACCACGCGCGGATGAACGCCGTCATGCGCTGCCTCTTCGACGCCGTGGTCATCGACGCCGCGCGTTCCCGCGGCAACCGCTTCGACTTCGGTCGGGTCAGCATCGAAAAGGCGCCCGTCTGGTCCGCGTAGGCGCCGGGACCGGAGGGCTCCCCGAAGCTGCCGCCCCGCCGAAGCCTCGGGAACCGTCGCAGCAGTGGCGGCAGTTGCCGCAACCGCATGCCGCTGTCCCGGGCGCCGTCCGCTACGCGGCTTTGGGTGCGTCCCGGAGTGGGGCCACCGCGACGGGCAGCGTAATCGCGGCAGGCGGAGTCGGCGCGCTTTCGCGCCGGAGGGCCCTCGTGAATCGCGTCGTACCACGCGACAGGTCGTGTCCCAGCGAGGACGCTTCGACTTCGACTTTTGTGTGCCAGCGGTCGTCGCGCTGCCATGAACGCACGTTGAGTCTTCCGGTGATCACCAGCGGATCGCCTTTCTCGACGGAGCTGAGGGTGTGTTCCGCGAGTCGTCGCCAGGCGACCACGGAGTAGTAGCTGGATTCGCCGTAGGTCCATTCGTTCGCCTCCCGGTCGAACCTGCGCGGCGACACCCCGAAGCGGAACCGGGCAAGCAACACACCGCTGGGCGTGGTCGCCGACATGACTTCGGTGACCACGGTGCCGATCAGGGTCACGTGGGTGTCGTTCACAACCGGTCCTCCTGGCTCGTTGCTCGTTGGTGTCTGCCGCTGTGCGGTGCATCCACCATCGCCGAGCCGACGACCGGGCCCGCACGCCGGGACCAGAACTGTGGACAACTCGGCCTGTGGACAACGCAAATCACCCGGCCGAGGGATGGCGCCGCGTGAACGAACGTGCTGCACCGACGGGTTGCCGCATGGCGGTCCGTGCGCCGGTCACCGCACGTGCAACGGCTCCCGGGTCGCGACGAACAACGCGTGCGCTTCGCGGTACCGCTCCAGTTCGCCGGTTGCGGGCGCCACCAGCAACTCGTCGGCGACGTCGGCGACCCGTCCGAACAACTCGCGGCGGATGGCCTCGCGCCGCGCCCGGGCAGCCGCCGCGCGCCACGTGCGCCGGGCGTACTGCCCCGTCACCATCAGCGCCACCCCCGCGACGAGCGGCACGAGCGCCGAGTACCACGCGTCCCCGTGGCCGAACGGCCCGACGCCGACCGCCGCGAGCGTCACGCCCGCGACACCGATCGCCGCCAGGACGACGCCCGCCCAGACCGACCAGGCGGCAGTACGCAGGCGCGAAGGCAAGGCGGGAGGATGCACCGGCACCACGGACAGTTCGGTCTCCAGGACGGCCGGCATGCGGCGGGCGCTGCGGCCGAGGACGCGGCGCACTCCGGCAGCCCAGGGTTCGGGCATCCCTCGCGTCAACTCGGTCGCCGCGCCACGCACCGCAAGGTCGACGCTGTGTGTCTGCACCGGCACGGCCGGCGGCACCTTGGTCTGCTCGCCCACCCCGGCGTCTGCCGCCTCTGCGGCCTGCGGATCCTCCGTGGCGGCCCCGATGCCCGCCGCCGCGCTCAGCCGTTCCAGCAGCTCTGCCCGCACCCGGGCCGGCACCGGATCGGCCCCCGGGACCGGGCCGGCGAACTCCGGATCGAAGCCCTCGGCGACGCGGTCGAGATCGGCGGAGAGCCGCAGCACCGCCGCGCGGCGACCGGCCGCGACCCCGGCGACGATGTCGCGGAGTTCCCCGATGCCCTCGCCGGTCACCACCGAAGTCGCGACGACCCTTGCATCGGCGAGCCCGTCCGCGGCGAGCAGGCGCCGCAGATCTGCGAGGCACGCGTCCTTACCGCCCTCGGGGAGGCGGTCGGTCTGGTTGAGAACAACGGTCATCACATCGCCATGCCGCGACAAGGGACGCAGATAGCGTTCGTGGATCAGCGCGTCGGCGTACTTCTGCGGATCGAGGACCCAGATGACGTGGTCCGCGCCGGCGGCGAAACGGTCGACCTCGGTCCGGCTTTCGGCCGCGGTGGAGTCGTGGTCGGGCAGGTCGACGAGGACGAGCCGGGACAACACCGGTTCCTGCAACGGCCCCGTGACATCCAGGGCGCCGTGGCGCGGAACCTGCCGAGCGCGCGGGACCCCCAGCAGATCGAGCAGCGGCCGGGCGCCGTCCGGATCCCACGCGCACGCGAGCGGCGCCGTCGTGGTGGGGCGCCGCGGCCCGGTCTGGGCGAGGTCGAGCCCGACGAGGGCGTTGAAGAGCGACGATTTGCCGGCCCCGCCGCCGCCGGCGAGCGCGACAACAGCGTGTTGTGGGGCGGTACGCAGGCGGGTGTCCGCCCGGTCGATCAACTCCTGTGCCTCTGCGAGGTGTTCGGCGGACAGCCGCCCGTCGGAAACCTCGATCAGGCGCGCCAGTGCGGACAACCGCGCGAGCAGGCGCGCCGGTTCCTCCTCTGTGCCGACGTCGTAGCCCGGGTACGTCCCGGTGAATCGGTCGATCACGACACTCACCCCGCTCTCGGCGCTGTGCTGCCTGCGTCTTCCACTCCACTGCCCGGGTTCGTGCGCAGCACACGAACGGCTCCCAGGCGCCGTTCGCGCTCGGCGTCGAGGTACGCCGCCGCTCGTTCGCGCAAGGAGGCATGCACCGGTGCGATCTCGTCCGCGAGTCGGGGGGCGAGCGCTGCGAGCGCCTGGCGGCCCGCTTCGTCGGCGACGCGGCGGGCGGTTTCCCTCCGGCGCGGCAGGCCTCCATCCGGCGATGTCGGGCCCAGTCCGGCGACGAGGAGAAGTACCTTTTCGTTTGCGCGCTTTGACAGCCCGTCAGGGATCCGCGCGTCAGTCTCGCTCAGCCATCCCGCCACGGCTTCCGCGGCCGGCTCGACACCAGGCTCGGCCACGGTCTCCTCGCCGGACTCGGCGACACCGAACGAGTCTTCGCGTACGACGCCTCCCGCAACTGTGGTGACCACAACCGACGGCGGTTCCACGGCGCCGACCGATGTGCGCCCGGCAGCGAGCCCCGGCGCGG
>NZ_JBPKBI010000002.1:246320-250006 GCF_051388935.1 Yinghuangia sp. YIM S10712 | reverse complement strand
CCCCTGCCGGTGAGCGCGCCCGGTCCGGTCGTCCGCGCGATGAGATCCGGCCCGCCCGGCCGGCCGCGCCAACATCTCTCGGTCACATCCGCGGCCCGCTCGGCCACGTCGCGCAGCAGGCCCGCGGCGGCCTCACCCAGCGCTCGTTCAAGCTCGGGCGCGGCGGTCGGGGGCAGACCCGCGGCGTGCCACGCACGCCAGCGGGCAAGTGTTTCTCCGCTCAGCAGCGCGCCTTCGTCGAGGGAGGCGTCCAGGTGGCGGCGCGCCGCGGCATACACGCGTTCGACACACTGCGCGAGTGTGGCCGCGGCGTCGTGCTGACGTCCGGCTGCACGGGCGACGACATCCGCGCGTGCCGGAAGGCTGCGCAGCGCACCGCCGAGTGTGCGGCGGACCGCCGCCTCTCGCGCGTCCGGCCGAGTCGCCCGCTCGTAAAGCCAGTTGCGCACCGGTGCGATGTGGCGGCGGGCCAACATGTGCCGGGCAAGCGGCATTTCCGGCAGTGCGAACAACGGCACGCGGCCCAGGCCCGCGTCGTCCAGAAGAGAAGCAAAATGGCCGCGTACCTCTTCGAGTTCGTCCTCGGCCACGCGGTTGAGCACGATGCCGATCTCCGTTGTGCGTTCGTGTGCGACGCGCAGCAGATGCCACGGCACAGAATCGGCGTAGCGGGCGGCCGTCGTCACGAACAACCACACGTCGGCCGCGCCGAGCAGGCGTACGGCGAGATCGCGGTCGGCGTCGACCGAGTCGATGTCGGGGATGTCGAGGACGGCGAGCCCGGCCGGCACACGGTCGTCCACGTGCAGAACCATCGAGGGCCCCTCGTCGGCCGACCGCGGTCCGCCCGCGACCCGGCGAAGGCCGGACAGCACGCGCGCGCCGGCGAACCAGTGCCGCTCCGATGCGCGGCACACCATGACGGGGATGCGCGTGGTGGGACGCAGGACCCCTGCGGGGCTGACCTCGCGCCCGATGAGCGAGTTGACCAGCGTCGAACGCCCCGCTCCCGTGGAACCGCCGACCACGGCGAGCAGAGGGGCCTCGGGGCGGCGCAGTCGGGGCAGGATGTAGTCGTCGATCTGGGCGACGAGTTCGCGCCGGGCGCGGCGGGCTTCGTCGGCGCGGGGAAGATCGAGGGGCAGGCGGGCGTCGTGGGCCTCGTACCAGATGCGGGCGACCGCCTCGGAAAAACCCTCGCCTTGGTTCACCGCGTCATCACCACCTCTGCACCATCCCCAGATCCGAATGGAACGCACCCACCCGTTTCGGTGACAAACGCTTCCCGCTCGGCGCCGTGCAGGGTTGCCGTTACGTGGCCACGAAGCGCGCCGCCGCCCGGAACCCGGCCGGGGCGGACGCGCGGAGGTGCCTGGGCTCAGGGTGCGCGACGCCGGACCCGTCGGTACGGACACGGCCACGAAGGCTGCGCAACGCGGAGCCCCGTCGTGCGGGGCAGGGCGATGCAAGGGATCCGGCCGCACGAGCGCGCGCGGGGGCGTCAAGCCATGCACCCCTACCCCGCGTGGGCCCGCCCGGTGCGGGGCTCCGCCGGGCCGCGCGGGGCTGCGCGATCGCTGTGCGTCAAGCGTCCGGGTCTGCCAAGGTGACGACCGCGCCTTCGCGCGACGAGCGTTGCGCGGCCTCGATGACCTCCAGCACCGCCACGGACTCGGCGACCGGCACCGGCACGGGTCCGTCGCCGTGTACCGCAGCGGCGAACTCGCGGTAGAAGTCCTGGTACGCGCCGGCCAACGTCGGTACGGTCCGCCCGTCGCCGGGCGTACCCAACAGTCCCCAGCCGTCCTCCTGCTCGTCGCCCCAACCGTCGGAGCCGGGCACGCCGCCCGTCCGCAGCGCCGCCTCCTGCACGTCGAGTCCGTACTTCACGAAAGCCGCCTTGCTGCCCAGCACCCTCAGCCGGGGTCCGAGATCGGCGGCCGTCGCGCTCATCCACAGATGCGAGCGCACGCCCTGTGCATGGGTCAGTGCCACGAACGAGTCGTCGTCGACCTCGACGCCCGGACGGCTGCGGTCGAGTTCGGCGTACACCCGCAGCGGGCGGCCGAAGAGCGCGACGGCCTGGTCGATGAGGTGGCTGCCGAGGTCGTACAGGATGCCGCCGAGGGCGGCCGGGTCGGGGTCCTCTTTCCACGCCCCGAGCGCCGGCTCCGGGCGCCAGCGTTCGAAGCGTGATTCGAAACGGCGGACGTCGCCGAGTTGGCCGCGCTCGACGAGATCCCGCAGTGTCCGGAAATCGCCGTCCCAGCGCCGGTTCTGGAAAACGCACAGCGTGCGGCCTTGGGCTTCGGCGAGGGCGGCGAGGGCCCGCCCCTCCTCGGCGGTGCCCGCGAACGGCTTGTCGACGACGACGTGGAGGCCCGCGGCGAGCGATTCGCGCGCAAGCGCGGCGTGGAAGCGGTTGGGCACCGTCACCACGGCGACGTCGAACTCGTCGCCGCGCGCGAAAAGCTCGGTGGCTGCGGGGATCACCTCGACCTCGTCGCCGTACCGCCCGCGTACCGCCGCCGCGCGCTCGGGGTTCCCGGTGACCACGGCACCGAGCTCGTACTCGGGCAGCGCGGCGAGAAAGGGCGCGTGGAAGGCGGCGCCGCCGAGGCCGTACCCGATGAGTGCGGCACGAAGCGGTTCGGTCGTGTTCTTATGGTTCATTGAGGTATGTCCTCGCAGGGTGGATGGTCACGATCCGGCCGGACCGAAGCCACCCGGCACGGCCGCCGACAGGGTCGCATGGTCTTCCTTGTCCGTTTTGGCCTGAACACCAGCGCGTCCTGATCACATTCTGGCCGCCAACTGCGTCTGATCAGGTAACGGTCGATGCAGTGGGGGCAGTACCAGCCTGAACCGCCTCTATTGTGTTGTGCCGCGGCCGGATCCCGTGCATGATCCTCAATCGCCCAGCCCCCGTAGCTCAGCGGACAGAGCAGGCGCCTTCTAAGCGCTTGGTCGCAGGTTCGATTCCTGCCGGGGGCGCAACACACGCGGGTGAGCGGGGGATCACCCCACGTCATTGCCTGGATGTCCCGGCCGTCGCGGGCCGGGCACAGTTTGCACCTGCACAGTGGTCGGTGCGCGAGGGACCGCCCCGGATGCACGCGAGAACGAGGCCCGGGATCGGCGTCGTGTCGCCCGAGTGGCGGAGTCGCCGGGTGTCTGTTGTGATCGAGAAACCCGGTATTCCACCGAAGGGAACAGGCCTGCCATGGACACGACGAATCTCAAGGCCCGCGACGTGATGCACGCCGGCGCGCAGTGCGTGTCGGAGAACTCGTCCCTCATGGACGCCGCGAAGATGATGAAGGAGCTCGACGTCGGGGCCGTGCCGATCTGCGGTACCGATGACAAGCTCAAGGGTCTCATCACCGACCGCGACATCGTCCTGCACTGTTGCGCCGAAGGCCGCGACCCCGCCGAGGTGCCGGCGGGCGAACTGGGCGGCACCTTGCACTGGTGTGATGCGGACGCCGATCTCAACGACGTCCTCGACATGATGGAGACGCACCAGATCAGGCGCGTCCCCGTCATCGACTCCACCAAGGGCAACCGGCTCGTGGGCATGATCAGCGAGGCCGACCTGGCCCGCAACATCTCCGACCGGCAGCTCGCCGAATTCGTCGAGAAGGTGTACGCCGCAACCTGACGCGCGCCCTCGCGCACACCGGGGG
>NZ_JBPKBI010000002.1:232977-246217 GCF_051388935.1 Yinghuangia sp. YIM S10712 | reverse complement strand
CCCCCCCCCCCACCCCCTGCCCCCCCCCCCCCCCCGGCCCCCCCCCCCCCGGTGGCATGTGTCGGAGGCGGCCGTTCACAGGAACACCGGTTCGTTCTCCGCTCGTTCGCGGATGGCTCGGAGCCAGACACGGCGGATCAGCCCGCTCGGCGGGCGGATCACCGTCCAGTACGCCCTGAAGAGCCGCCGCGCGCGCTCGTCGGTCGCCCACACGCGCGTCTCCGTCGACACCGTCGAGCCGCGCCGCAGGAAGTTGAAGCCGATCTTGAGGTGCCCGGGCGCGTCGAACTTCGCGAACGCCTCGCACGGCAGATCGGCGAGCAGCGCACCGCGCAGCCGGTCGGCCACCCGGAACGCGGGAGTGGTGACCGTGCCGACGACGAGCTCGTTGTCGAGCCGGTCGAGGACCACGAAGCCGTCCCGGGTCATCGAGGCGATGATGCGCGGGTCGACGGCCGGGTCGCGGCCGAGGAAACGCAGCGCCATCAGGGCACGGAAAACCGGGACCTCGCGCCACGTCACCTCCTCGACGGCCCGGAAGACGGTGTCGGCGTAGGCGTCGATCTCGATGCTGTGGCGTTCGCGGAAATGCCATTCGGGGAGCACATCGTCCAGGCGCATTGCGGGCGGACCCTTCTCACGGCTGGTGCTGCACGGATCCGTGGTCCGGACACGGACCCGTACACCGATCCTCGCGCGCGGGAGCGCCCGGTTCATCGGCCGCGGGAACGGTTCGCCGCCTGCCTCGCGGGCGGTATACGTCCGTCGACTACCGCGTCAGGACTACTCCCCCGGCACTACCGCCCCCGCGCTACGCGTCGCTGTGCCCCGGCCTCACCAGCCCCGACTCGTAGGCGGCGACGACCAATTGAGCACGGTCACGCAGTCCCAGTTTGGCCAGCATTCGGCTCAGGTGCGTCTTGACGGTGTACGGGCTCATCCCCAACCGCAACGCGATCTCCTCGTTCGCCAGGCCTGCCGCGATCTGGCACAACACCTCGCGCTCACGCTCGGTCAGGACGCTCACCTGCGCGGCGACCCCGCCGCCGGACACGTGCGGCCGGACATCGGAGCGGGCGAACATGCCGATCACCTGGCGGGTGATCGCGGGGGACAACAGCGCGTCGCCGCGCGCGACGACGCGGACGGCCTGGACCAGTTCCTCCGCCTCGGCGTCCTTGACCAGGAAGCCGCTCGCCCCCGCGCGGAGCGCGCCGTAGACGTTGGCGTCCTCCGCGTACGTCGTCAGGATCACGACACGCACGCCCGCGAGTTCGGGGTCGCCGACGATGCGCCGGGTCGCGGTGAGGCCGTCCACGTCGGGCATGCGGATGTCCATCAGCAGGACGTCCGGGCGCAGCTCGCGCGCGAGCGCGACCGCCGCGCCGCCGTCCGCCGCCTCGCCGACCACGTCGAAGTCGGCCTCTGTGCCCAGCAACGCGCGGAAACCCGTGCGCACGAGCGCCTGGTCGTCGGCCAATCCGATGCGGATCATCGTGCCTCCCCTACCCGCCGCGCGCCGCGCGCCCGTCGGCTGTCCGGCGCCCTGCGGGCCTCCGGCGCCTTGCGCGGCCGATAAGGCAGTCTCGCCGACACCCTGAATCCCCCGCTGGTGCCGTCCTCCGCCGCGCGGCGCGCGCCCGCGACGAACGTTCCGCCGACCGATTCCGCGCGCTCGCGCATGCCCGCCAGCCCGTGCCCGGTGCCGGAGGCATCGGACAGCCCGCGCCCGTCGTCGGTGATCTCCAGCACCAACTCCGTTTCGCCGTAAGCCAGTCTCACGTGGGCGCTCGCGCCGTGTCCGGCGTGGCGCAGCACGTTGGTCAGCGACTCCTGCACGATCCGGTATGCGGCGTGGCCCACCTCGACGGTAAGCGGCACTTCGGTCCCCGAGCGGTCGAGCTCGACGGGCACACCGGCCTTGCGGACCGCTTCCAAAAGCGTGTCCAGGCGTTCGAGCCCGTCGTTGTCCGGCAATCCGGTGGCACGCAACATGCCGACGGTGGAACGCAGTTCGCCGAGCGCCTGGCGGCTCGCCGTACGAATCGCCAAAAGCGCCTCGCGCACTTCGGGCTCCGGGTCGCCGAGGAGCCGAAGCGTCGCCGCAGACTGCACGGCGATGCCGGCCATGCTGTGCGCGACGACGTCGTGCAACTCCCGGGCGATGCGCAGCCGTTCCTCGACGACGCGGCGTTCGGCGTCACGTAGGGCCTGGGCCACGCGCGCCTCGTCGGCCTCGCGGCGGTAACGCACGACCTCGCCGAACAGGACCGGCCCGCCGAATGTCGCGAGCACCACGGCGTAGAACACCGCGACCGTGCCCATGAAGGTGCCCGCGGTGTCCAGCAGGCGCGCGATCCTGGGCACCCACAGACTGCACGCGGCGATCAGGAACGCCAGCGCCGCGAGCGCCGTACGCCTCCGTCGCCCGCCTGCCACGGTCGTGTACAGGCAGAGCATCACCGGCAGCACGATCGGTCCGACCGGGTATCCGCGCGCCAAATACAGGGCGAGCAGCCCGCTTTCCGCGATCAGCGCGAGGCGCGCCCACCGCGAGCGCCCGACGAGCAGCAGCGCGGAGACGACCAGGAGGATCCAGGCGAGCCAGTCGACGTCGTTGCCCTCCAGGCGGCTCGGGGTGCCGCCTCCGGTGTCGAGCACATAGACCGGCACCGAGACGATGAACACACCGATCAACTGGACCGGGAGCATCGCCAGCGCGAGCGCGACGTCGAAGCCCGGCAGTCCGAACACGCGCGCGGGAAACCGTCCCGGCAACCCGGTCATCACCCGTATGGGACGCACGGTTCCACTCTACGGACGAGACCGGCGCCTCCCGGCCGTCGAAGCGCGGCGCCGAAACGCCGTGCGGTCTCCGGCGGTTCCGGTGGTCCGGGACCACTCAGCGTGCGGCCCACGCGGCCAGGATCCGCTGCTCCTTGCCGGGTTCGATGCCCTGCGTGCCCGCATGCCCGCTGTACGACGGCAGCTTCTCGGGCAGGCCCGCGGCCGGCAGCCAGGCCCAGGTGTCGAAGACGGTCTCACGGACCGGACGGCACGCCAGACCGTCGGCCTCGGCCTTGGCCGGGTCGGGCAGCCACACCCCCGCCAGTTCTTCGGTCGGCGGTGTCCACATGGGGAGTTCGGTCCACGGACCGACGTCGGCGGCGAGCAGGAAGTCGTCGTCGACCCACACCAATTCGGCACCGGATCCTGTCGCCTCGACGCAGTCGGCGAGCATTCTGCCCATCGTGGTGTTGGCGGGGCTCCCGCTGGCGATATAACGGCCTTCGGCATGCGCCTCGACGCGGTCCAGGACGAACACGGCGACGTCTCGGACGTCGATCACCTGCATGCTGCGTTCCGGATCACCGGGCGCGAGGACCGGTCCGCCGGCCGCGACGCGGCGCAGCCACCATGGCAGTCGGCCGACATTCTCGTGCGGGCCGAGGATCAGGCCGGGCTGGACGACGAGCGTACGGCCGCCGAACCCACGTTCCACCGCGCGTTCACAGCCTGCCTTGAGTGTCCCGTAGTCCCCGGCGGACTCGTCCGCGCCAGGCGAACACGCGAAGCGCGGGGAGGTCTCGTCGATGCGGGCACGCGGCCAGTCCTCGTAGGCCGAGACGCTTGAGATGAACGCATATGCGTCCGCACGCCCGTCGAGCGCGCGCACCGCGTCGCCGACGACACGCGGGGTGAAGCCGCACACGTCCACGACGGCGTCCCACGGCCCGTGCGACGCAAGGCGGTCGAGGTCCGCCCCGTTCTCGCGGTCGCCCCGGACGGCGGTGCCGCCCGGCACGTCTGTTCCGGTGCGCCCGCGGTTGAACGTCGTGACCGCGTGACCGCGGCCGAGTGCCGCCTCGACGATGGCCCGTCCGAGGAAAACCGTTCCGCCGAGCACCAGAATGTCCACGAGCCGAGGCTCCTTCGAAAAACGCCCGGTTGTACCGAATTCGCCTGTCGGCGAACGGGATCAAGCGATCGGACGAACCGGTCCGCGCGCGCTCTCAGTGGTCGTCCCAGTGGCCGTCGTGTGCGGCATGCCGGTGCCCGTCGTGCACGTAATCGACGTGATCGCCGTGCGGCACCGCCACGTGGCCGCAGCCATCGCCGTGCTGGTGGTGGTGCCCCTCGTGCACGTGGTGCCCGTCGGGCTCGCACTCGTCGACGTGGCCGTCGTGCATGCGGTGGATATGGCCGTCGTGCACGTAGTCGATGTGGTCGCCGTGCGGCAGCGAGACGTGGCCGCACCCCTCGCCGTGCACATGCGTGTGGTAGATGTGCTGCGGGTGGTGTTCGGCCGCGGTGTCCATGTCCGTGTCGCCCCAATCTGATCCGTGGTCTCTCCGGGCAACGATCTCACCCGTGTCCGGGACACGGGGCGGTATCAGGGCTCGGCCGTACGCCCGCGCGCATCGGTCCGCCGTACCGCGCGTCACTGCGCCACACTGTGCGGCATGGAGATCACGCTGGACCCGGCGTCGTCGGTGCCGCCTTTCGAACAGGTCAGGGCGCAGATCGCGGACCAGGCCCGGACCGGTGCGCTCGCGGTGGGGACCAAACTGCCGACCGTCCGCGCGCTCGCGGCCGAACTGGGCCTGGCGGTCAACACGGTCGCCCGCGCCTACCGCGAACTGGAGGCGGACGCGGTCGTGGAGACCCGGGGCCGACACGGCACCTTCGTCGCGGCGGTCGGCGACACCGCACACCGCGAGGCGGCCGACGCCGCCGGCGAGTACGCGCGACGCGCGTTGCGGCTCGGCCTGTCCCGCGACGAGGCACTTGTGGCGGCCGTCACGGCTCTCGACGCCGCGTATACCGAGCGCTGACCGTCGGTCAAAACCCCTGGTGGCAGCGGACAGCGACGGCGGCCGGGGAAAACCGGGACGGCCGGAGCGGCACGCAGGAGGTCCGGTTTCCGCAAAACGACTGTACGCACGCGCCGGTGGCACCGATGATCGAGGCATGTCCATGCCCCGTCAGGTACCGGCCCGGATCCACGGGGTTGAGGCCGCCGAGAGCGCCGTCGACGCGCCCGTCGGCGCCGACGCGTCCCTCGACCCCGCCCAGACCCTGCCCTATTCTCTCGGACTCGACGATTCGGACACTCCGTACGACGTGATCGACGCGCTCACGCTGGCCGAGTTCGTCTCGGGCCGCCAGCCGTGGGCGAGCACAACCAGACTCGACCGAATCCGCCCCGGCGCGAAACTCGTGCCGCGCGGCGCCCAAGTGCTGCGCACCGTGGAGGAGGACGACCGCCAGTCGACGCTCGCCGCCGGTGACGGCTGGACGCTGCGCGCGGTGGTGTGGCGCAGCGGAGGCGGCGAGGTGACCGTCACCGCCGACAACGCCAAGACCGGGCGCGCCGTGCTCAAGAAGGCGGTCAGGAACGCCAAGGCCGAGCCGCTGCCGCAGGACGAGTCGGTGGCGATGGGCTTCTGGTACCACTCGGCGCGTCGCGGGCCCTACCGCACCACGCGCTCGATCACCGCGGCGCCGTGGGAGCACATCCGCCGCAATTACGCCGCGGCCACCGCGGCGGCGTTCGACAAGCTCATGGCGGTCGGGCGCGACGACGTCGCCGGTCGTCTGATACTGCTCCACGGTCCGCCGGGCACCGGAAAGACGACCGTGCTGCGGTCGCTCGCGCGTGAGTGGCGCGACTGGTGCCGGATGGACTGCGTCCTCGATCCCGAGGCGCTGTTCGGGGACACCGGCTACCTGATGGACGTCGCGATCGGCCGCACCGGTGAGGAAGAGGAGTCGGAGCACACCCGCTGGCGCCTGCTGGTGCTGGAGGACTGTGACGAGCTGATCCGCGGCGAGGCGAAGCGGTCGACCGGGCAGGCGCTCTCGCGGCTGCTCAACCTCACCGACGGCCTGCTCGGTCAGGGCCGCAACGTGCTCGTCGCGATCACCACGAACGAGTCGTTGGGCCAGTTGCATCCGGCTGTGGTGCGTCCCGGCCGCTGCCTCGCGCAGATCGAGGTCGGTCCGATGGACTTCCAGGAGGCGTCGGCGTGGCTGGGCACGAGCCACGGGGTCGGTGCCTCGGCGACGCTCGCGGAGTTGTACGCGCTCAAGAACGGCGCCGCCCCGGTCGAGGCCCAGCGCCCGCCGATCGGCGACGGCATGTACCTGTGAACCGCGATCCACGGTGAACCCGGGTCCGGGGACGGGGAGCGTCGACTGCCTGCGCTCCCCGTCCCCGGACCCCGTTCCTTCCGGCGGTTCGGGGCCGGGTGGGCTCAGAGGTCCAGGTCCACGACCACCGGCGCGTGGTCCGAGGTGCCCTTGCCGCGGCGTGCCTCACGGTCGACGTACGCGTCCTTCACGGACCCGTTGAAGGCGGGGTTGCCCAGCACCAGGTCGATGCGCATGCCCTTGTTCTTCTGGAAACCGAGGTTGCGGTAGTCCCAGAACGTGAACGGCACGTCGTACTTCAGCGCGCGCGGCATGATCTCCTGCAACCCGACCTCACCGAACGCGGTGAGCGCGGCCCGCTCGGCCTCGCTGACGTGCGTCGCGCCCTGGAACAGCGCGATGTCCCACACGTCCTGGTCGGTCGGGGCGATGTTGAAGTCGCCGAGCACGGCGAAAGGCCGCTCGCCGGCGGCGTCGAACGCGACGGCGGTCTTGAGCGCGCCGAGCCACGTCAGCTTGTACGTGTAGTGCGCGTGGACGACCTCGCGCCCGTTCGGGACGTACACCGACCACAGCCGCACGTCGCCGCAGGTGGCACTGATCGCGCGCGGCTCCTGGACGCCCTCGTAGTCGGGCCCGGCCTCCAGGCCGCGCACGACGTCCTTCAGGCCGACCTTGGACAGGATCGCGACGCCGTTCCACCGGCCGTCACCGTGGGCCGCGACCTGGTAGCCGAGGTCCTGGACGGCTTCGTACGGGAAGGCGTCGGCCGTGCACTTGAGCTCTTGCAGGCACAGCACGTCGGGCGCGGTGCCGTCGAGCCATTCGAGCATGCGCGGCAGCCTGGCGCCGACCGAGTTGATGTTCCAGGTGGCGACCCTCATGCGACCGTGACCGACCTTTCCGTTGCGTTGTGATGCGATTGCCTTCGGTGTTTCCTGCGCTGTCTTCCGGTGTGTGTCCGTTTGCGCCGGCGCGCACGGCCACCGAGCCATTCTCCCCCGGCGCACCGACAACCCGGCCGGGCGTCACACTGGTCGGCATGACGCTGCCCTCGCCGGATTCCGGCGCCGCTCCCGACACGGCCTCCGACACGACTCGCGGTCCGGACGTGCTTGCCGAGCTGACCGGGGCCGTCCGTGCCTTCGCCGCCGAACGGCACTGGGAGCCGTTTCACACGCCCAAGAACCTCGTGATGGCCCTCAGTGTGGAAGCGTCGGAGCTGGTCGAGATCTTCCAGTGGATGACTCCCGAGCAGGCGGCCGGTGTCATGGCGGACCGCGACGTGGGCGAGCATGTGCGCGAGGAGGTCGCGGACGTGCTGGCCTACCTGTTGGGGCTGTGCGACGTCCTCGGCATCGATCCGGCCCAGGCCCTGCGCGACAAAATGGTCAAGAACGCCCGCAAGTACCCGGCTCCGCAGGCCCCCGACGAGGACTGAAGCCGCGGTCGGAGGGCGTCACACGAGCCCGGCCAGCTTGTACAGCACGAGCGATCCTGCGACCGCGACGTTCAGCGTGGTGCCGGTGCCGACCATCGGGATCTCGACGACCTCGTCGAGGAGGTCCAGGGCCTCCGGCGGTATGCCCGTGCGCTCGTGGCCGAGCACGGCGACGGTGGTGCCGCGGGCGGGCCGGAGATCGGCCAGCCGTACCGCGTTCTCGGCCAGCTCGACGCCGACGATCCGGGTGCCGCGCTCGCGTTGCCGGTGGAGCCAGGTGAGCTGATCGCCGGTCCAGTGCACGCAGGCCGGCTTGCGCAGAGTGTTTCCGCGCGCCAAGGCCTCCGGCACCCACGGGAAGCGCGGGACCGCGAGGCACGCCCCGACCGCGTCGCAGGTCCGGAGCATCGTGCCCAGATTGGCGTTGTGCTGCGGCCAGAGGGCCGCCGCGTAGAGGTGGTCCCAGCAGGCGTGCGCCCTGGGACGCCGGGCGCGCCTAAGGTCGGTGCGCGTGCTCGTCCGGATCGCGGGGGCACTGCCCCGCCCCGTCCTCATCGCGGTGCGGAGGCGCGCCTCCTCGGGCGGCGCGGCGCAGCGCCGCAACGCGTGGCTGACAAGCCGTCATGTGTCTTCATGCATACGGCACTTCGCGGCGTGCCGGGGCCTTCGTCGAGGGTCGGTCGGGAATTCAGGGTAACCGAGTGCGCGGTGGGACGTCCCGCGCGGTTCCCACCGTCGGGCGTACGCGCGGCACTCATCCGCCAGAACGAGACACGGCCGTGCGAATACTCCACGCGCCGGATGCCTTCGAGCGTTTCGGTCTGCGAGCCTTGGGGGTGTCGCGGCGCGGTGGGGACAAGCGCCGCCGGGGGAGTTCCGTGCAACCGCTGTCCGTCCGGAATCCGTCGCCGCCGACCACCCGGGTGCGCGGCGCGTGGTTGCGGGAACAACACCGCGGGCGCGATACGTTGGGGGGGGACACCACATCCCGGATCTTCGTTCCCGCTCTCGTGGTCCTTCGCCGCAATGCGACTCGACCACGTTCTACGCCCCGGGCCTGCCACACGCCTACTCCCCCCTTGGCGTGCGATGGCCCGGCCGGTACGCCCCAGTCGGGTCGTATCGGGTCCCGGGCGGCGGCCAACCCCCCCTGCCGCCGCCCGGGATGTGCATTCCCGCGTAGTCACGGCCCTGAAAAGCAGTTTCGGCCCCCTCGCCGGGCTGCTTGGATCGCGCCATGGTGAAACGACTTCTGGACCGGATCCTCGTCGTCGACGTGGAGGCCACATGTTGGGACACCGGTGTTCCGGATGGCGAGACGAGCGACATCATCGAGATCGGGGTGACGGTGCTCGACATCGCCACCGCAACGCGCGTGGACAAGGCCGGGCTCATCGTGCGTCCCGAACGCTCGACGGTGAGCGCGTTCTGCACTCAACTGACCACTTTGACCCAGGCGGACGTGGACGCCGGTATCGCGTTCGCCGATGCGTGCGAGCTGTTGCGCTCGCAATTCGGGTCGCACCAGCGGGTGTGGGCCAGTTGGGGTGACTACGACCGCCAGGCGTTCGAGCGCCAGTGCGCCGCACTCGGCGTGCCGTACCCCTTCGGGACCCGCCACCTCAACGTCAAGACGCTGTACGCGCTCGCGCACGGCCTCCCGCGCGAGCCCGGCATGGCCGCCGCGCTGGCCCACGCCGGCCGACCACTCGAAGGCACCCACCATCGGGGCGTCGACGACGCGTGGAACATCGCCGGCCTGATGGCCGACCTGCTCGTCTCCGCCCGTCGACCGGCCGCCTGACGCAGCGTCACGAATCCGGCGCGGCGGTCGGGAACTGCGGGAGCGGGGCGTCGCCGCGCAGGGCCTGCGCCGCCAGTGCCGCGCCCACGATGCCGGCGTCGTTGTGCAGTGCGGCCGGGACGATCTCGGCGCGCACGTGCCTGATGTGCGGAAGGAACTTGTCGGCCTTCTTGCTGACCCCGCCCCCGATCACGAACAGCGAAGGTGAGAACAGCATTTCGAGATGCCGCAGGTAATGGGCGACGCGGTGCGCCCAGTGCTCCCAGCTGAGGTTGTGCTCTTCGCGGACGTTCCCCGAGGCGTGGTGCTCGGCCTCGTGGCCGTTCAGTTCGAGGTGCCCGAACTCGGTGTTGGGAACGAGCACTCCGTTGTGGAACAGCGCGCTGCCGATGCCGGTCCCGAAGGTGAGGACCAGGACCGTGCCGCGCCGCCCGCGTCCCGCGCCGAAGCGCATCTCCGCCATCCCGGCCGCGTCGGCGTCGTTGACCAGGGTGACCGGCGCGTGCAGTGCCTCCGCGAAGATCCTGCGCGCGTCGAGGTCGATCCACCTGCGGTCGACGTTCGCGGCGGTCCGGGTGACCCCGTCGACGACGACTCCCGGGAACGTGATTCCGACCGGCCCCCGCCACGAGAAGCGCGCGACGATGTCGCGGACCACCTCCAGCACCCCGTCGGGGGCCGAGGGCTGGGGCGTGAGTTGGCGCAGGCGCTCGTGCAACAGGCGCCCCGCGGCGGTGTCGACGGGTGCGCCCTTGATTCCCGTGCCGCCGATGTCGATGCCGAAACAGGTGTCCACGGTGCCCATCCTGGCCTCATCCGCGCCTCCGGACCGGGTAATTCGCCACGGGCGCGCGCCGCGTCGGCGCCGATCCCCGCGCGACGGCCCCGATATGCGGACGCCCTACCCCGGCAGATCCGGCAGGTCGGCGGCGTGCAGCGTGCGCAGGTCCTCCATGCCGGCGTCCGGCATCCGGGCGAGGCGGGTGGCGTGGTTCTCGATCATCGTCTCGAACGTCCGCCGTGCTTCCCGGGCGTTGCCGAACCCGGCCCCGCGCGGCAGGCGCCGGAAGTAGGTGAGGAGCGAGGTCCGGGCCGCGTCGGTGAGGGTGTACTCGTGCTCGGCGACCTGCTTGCCGATGATCTCCACCAGGTCCTCGGCGGCGTAGTCCTGGAACGTGATGGTGCGTGAGAAGCGCGATCCGAAGCCGGGGTTGGTGGACAGGAACCGCTCCATCTCGTCGGTGTAGCCGGCCACGATGACCACGACGTCGTCGCGGTGGTCCTCCATCATCTTGACGAGTGTGTCGATCGCCTCGCGGCCGAAGTCCCGTGCCGCGTCCGGCGGTGCGAGGCTGTACGCCTCGTCGATGAACAACACGCCGCCACGCGCCCGGTCGAACACCTCTTTGGTACGCGGCGCCGTCGAGCCGATGTGCTCGCCGACGAGGTCGACCCGCGACACCTCGACGAGGTGTCCGCGGCGCAACACGCCCAAGGCGGCGGCGATTTCGCCGTACAGGCGGGCCACGGTGGTCTTGCCGGTCCCGGGAGAACCGGTGAACACCAGGTGCCGCCGCAACGTGGGCGCCTTGAGCCCGGCCTCCTCGCGGCGGCGACCGACCGAGATGAGGTCGATGAGGTTGCGCACTTCGCGCTTGACCGACTCCAGACCCACCAACGCGTCGAGTTCGCCGAGGAGTTCCTCCGGGCTGCGGGTGGGGACGCGCTCGTCGTCGCCGCCGGGGCTGCTTCCCTCCCGGGCCGCGGGGACGGTGAGGCGTTCGGTGAGTGTGGCCACGCCCGGCTGCTTGGACACCGGCTTGAGCGTGAGCGGGGCGGTACCGCCGTCGTCCGGCCCTGTCCCGCCGCCCGATCCGGGGCCGTCGCCCTGCGATGTGCACTCGGTCGCGATCGGTCCGGAGTCGTCGAACTCGAACCCGCCCTTGGCGTTGCCGCGCGTGCGGCAGCGGCTGAAGGCCGGACGGCAGCCCTCGCGCACGCGGATCGCGTATCCGCGGCCGTTGGCGACCTCGCAGTCCTCGAAGTCGCCGTGCCCGCCGCCCGATACGCGGATGCCCTCGCCGTTCGCGCGTTCCACGGTCACCCGGCGCACGGTCGGTCCGGCGGCTCCGGTGATCGCGATCCCGTCCGTCACGTCCTCGATGACGCAGTCGGCGACGATGCCGCCGCAGTCCGCGTCGGTGAACCAAACTCCCGTGGTCCCCTTGCGAACCCGGCAGCCGTTGACGGACACGATCGCGCCCTGGCCGACCGCGACGGCGGTCTCCTCGACGTCGTGAATCTCGCAGTTCTGCATGGACAAGCCCGTGCCGACACCGCCGACCTTGACCGCGTCGAGCACGTCGTGGATCCGGCACTCCCCCAGCGCCGCGTCGGCGCCGTCGCCGACCCACACCGCGGGGTGACCGCCGGTCGAGTCGTGGAACTCGCAGTCGATGACGGACGCGCGGGCCCCGTGGTCGACGATCGACAGGCCGTTGCGGCCGAAACTGCGCAACGTGCAGTTCGTGAGCGTGACTTCGCTCTGGCCGTGGACGTCCACCCCGCTGCGCCCGGTGTCGCGCAGCCGGCACCCGACCAGGATGGCGTTGGCCCCCCGGTCGACGGACACGCCGTTGGCCTCGGCGTCCCGGATGTGGCAGTCGTCGAGGGTGAACACCGCGAGGTCGTCGACCTGCACGCCGGTGCCCTTCACGGCGGTGATCTCGGTGCGCACCGCCGTACCGCCGCTGGCCTGCCCGCCGACCGAGATGCCGGCCCAGCCCACGCGCTCGATACGGCAGTCGGTGATCGTGGGCGAGGCGCCGCCCGCGACGCAGACGCCTCCGCCGCCCACGTCGTGGATGTGGCAGCCGATGAGTTCCGGGGTCGCCTGGTCGCCCGCGAACACCGCCGGCTCGGTGTCCGAGCCGTCGTGGATCTCGCAGTGGCTGACGGTGCCGCCGGAGCCGGGCCCGCTGAAACGCATGCCGTGGCCGGACACGTCGCGCACCCGGCAGTTGGTGAACCGGGGGCGCGCGCCGTCGCGCACGTCGACGCCTTCGCGTCCGGTGCCGGTGATGTCGCAGTCCTCGAACGCCCCGCGGGCCATGCCGGAAACGCCGACCCCTATGCCCTGCGGGTTGGTGATCCGGCAGCGGCGGACCACCGGGTCGGCGGCGCCGCGCAGTTCGAGCCCGATGACGGAGTCAGCGCGCACGGTCAGCTCTTCGAGTATCGGCGAGGACGCGTCGACGACCACGGCGGTCGAGAGCACGCCCGCGCCGCCGGTCAGCGTCAGCCCGTGCACGGCGGCGTCCGCAAGGACGGTCAGGGCGACGCCGTCGACGGCCTCGACGACCACCGTGCCGGGGCCGTCGGCACACGTCAGTGTGATCGGAACGCTGATGGTGACGTCTTCGGTGTACGTTCCGGCGGCCACCGTCACCGAATCCCCCGGCGACGCGGCGGCCAGGGCCTGGCCGATCGAGGAGTACTCCCCCGAACGCCGGAGCCAGCGGGTGCCCTGCACGACCTGAAGAACCCGACCCGCCATGGCGCGACTGCCACCAACCCCTCGGTACACGTAAGTTCGCCCCGGTGAACCACCGTAGCCACGCCTGGTGGCGCGGTCCCGCGCTTCACCCGGACGTGGTCAGCAGCACCGTACAGTCCGCCGGCGAGGGGTCATGCCAAGGTCGCAGTCGAGCACCGGCGAAACGCCACATACCGCCGGGCGGCCGGATGATCTCGGGTCTCGGGCCTCATGGTACGACTGCCGAGGCGGTCTCGCAGGAGTTCCGCCGTACCGTCCCGGGAGCGCGCTCAGCGCTCCCCGGCGG
>NZ_JBPKBI010000002.1:194045-232868 GCF_051388935.1 Yinghuangia sp. YIM S10712 | reverse complement strand
CCCCGGCGGCGGGCGCCCGCCCCGAGGTCGGCCCGGAGGTGGGCTCGGCGGTGGGCTCGGACGTCGGCTCCGGGAGCACGGCGGCGGACTCGTCGCGCAGCCGGGCGAAAAGCACGTCGGCCTCGGGCCGGACCATGGCGACGCGGTTGGGGTCGCGCTGGTAGGACGTGGTCGGGACGGTCTCGAAGGCGACCGCGTCCTCGGGGATGTTCCGCAGGCTCGCCAGCAGGCCGTACAGGTCGCTCAGCGAACCGAGCGCGGGGTCGGTGGTGATCGCGTTGGTCGCGGTGTCGAGGATGTTGTACATCCGGGCGGGGTTGCCGAGCAGGCTCTCCTTCTTGACCTTGGCGATCATCGCGGTGAGGAAGAGCTGCTGGCGCTCTATTCGCTGGATGTCGCTGCCGTCGCCGAGGCTCTTGCGGACCCGGACGAAACCGAGGGCCTGTTCACCGTTGAGCGTGACGTCGCCCGCGGGGACGTGGAGCCTGGCGGCCTGGTCGTCGATCGGCTGTTCGAGGTGGAGCGGCACGCCGCCGAGGGCGTCGACGAGCTTCTTGAAGCCGACGAAGTCGACGGTTATCTGGTGGTCGACACGGACGCCGGTCAGATGTTCGACGGTCTTTATCGTGCAGGCGGTGCCGCCGACACTCATCGCGCTGTTGAACATGCCGAAGTACGGCTCGGACACGCCTCCCCCGGGCTTCTGGCAGGCGGGGACGTCGACCATCAGGTCACGCGGGAAACTCACCCCGAGCGCCGTCCTGCGGCCCTCCGGGACGTGCAGCAGGATCGTCGTGTCCGACCGCTGCGCCCGCGCGTCCGCCGGATCACTGCCGTACTCGGCGTTGTCGCCGGCCCGCGTGTCGCTGCCGACCAGCAGGATGTTGAGCGCGCCGGTGGGCAGCGGGCGGTCCTTGTCGCCCCCCAGTTTCGCGGCGAAGTCCTCGGTCTTGATGTTGCTGTCGAGCCGTTCGTAGACCCACCACGCCAGCCCGCCTGCCACCAGCAGGACGAAGGCCATCCCGGCGGCCACGCCGATCAGGATGCGCCTGCGCCGCCGGTGACGCCGTCCCTGACGGCGTCGCCGGGCGCGTCCCGGACGCTTGCCGGCGCCGGGATCTTCCGAGAAACCCTGATGGTCTTCCAGCACAGAGGTCGCTTTCGTCCGGCCCCCGAACCGTTGTGTCTCCAGCTCCCGCGTACGTGCGGAATATGACGCTCCGGTTCTCCGGAGCAGCAGACCCCGAGTCCGACGTTGTTCCTCCGATGCCGCGCATCAGACGTCGTTCAACTGTGCCACCGATCCGACCGGTGCGCCCGGTCAGCCAGGCTGCGGCGCCTTGGCGGGGCGCGGCGCGGTCCGCGTGCCGAGGACGCCCTGGACCACGTCCACAAGACGGCCCAGGCGCTCCAGCTCGGTGCGGTGGAAGGCCGGGCCGTCCGCGCGGACGACGAAGAGCGTGAGCCAGGACAGACCGATCGGCGCCGCGGCGGCGAAGGTGGTCGGGGCGTCGTCGAGGGCCAGGGCGAGCGGCCGGAGCGGCGAGACCAGCGGCAGGCGCGGGGACGACGGAGCCTGCCAGCTCGCGTGGACCACGGCGCGCGACTTGGTCCCCCGGGTGGCCACGGCCCAGTCGGCGTGGAAGAGCCCCGGCACGGCGTCGACGAGGGTCGCCACCGCGCGGCCCGGGTCGCGCGCGACCTGCCCGAGCACGTCGAGCTCCGGCGCGGCCCCCGGGACCTCACCGGTCGACCAGCAGCCCTCGACACGGACGCCCTGAATGCCTCCCAGGCCCTCGGTCAGGCGCTCCACGGGGCGCTCGCCCGGCCAGGAGACGGTGAACTCGTCGACCGCGCGACCGGTGTTGCGCTCCAGGACGGTCATCTGCAGCACGTCGGCGCCCGAGGAGCCCAGGGTCTGGGTGATCCGGGCGAGCGAGCCGGGTCGGTCGGGCAGCGAGACACGCAGGCGGAACAGCATGCGGAGACCGCCTCCTCACGTACGCGTTCGGTCGGGTGTGATCTGGTTCGGCGCTGTTCGGGGTGTTTCGCGGTGACCGAGGGCGGCTGAGGGCGACTTCGCACGGCTCGGTGCGGCTCGGTGCGGCTCGGTGCGCCTCGGAGCAACTCGGTTTGCGACTCACTGCGACACAGCACGACTCAGTGCGGTTCAGCGGTTCAGCGGTTCAGTGGTTCGGTGCGGTTCCCGGGAGCGGTTGCGCCTGGGATGTCGAGTATGAGGCCGTTCCGATCATCCGTTCAGCCCATTTCGCACTTGTTGCCGAAAGATGACACGTGTGTGCGAACGTCGACCGCCGCGCAGTCACGCCGCCTGCCGCTTCTCCTCCTGCTGGTTCTCCCCGGGCGCCGCCTTCGCCTTGGGCCCCCACGTCCACCAGTCCAGCGCACGGCGCGCGTTCTCGGTGTCGGGGTGGTCGGGCCCCAAAATGCGCGCGCAATCCGCGGTCAGCGACTCCAGCAGCGCCCGGGCGGTACCCGGGTCACCGGCTTCGCCCGTCCAATGGGCGAGGTTGTGCCGCATCACGAGGGTGTCCGGGTGCCCGGCGCCCAGCGCCCGCACAGCGTCGGCGACGAGCCCGCGCAACAGGTCGCGGGCGGCGGCGGCATCGCCGGCCTCGCCCGTCCACACCGCGAGGTCGTGTCGGGCCGTCAGCGTGTCTGGGTCGTTGGCGCCGAGCACTTGTTCGCGCTCTCCCGCGATCTCCCCCAGCAGGCGCGCGGCCTCGGCCGCGTTGCCCGAGCGACCCACCCAGTGCGCGTGCTGGTGACGGTTCGTCAGCGTGTCCGCGTGCACCGGTCCCAGCACGTCCGAGCAACTGTCGACCACCGGACGCAGGATGCGCGCGGCCGCACCGGGGTCGCCTCCCTCGCCGATCCACCGCGCCCACGCCGCACGTGCGTTGAGCGTCTCGGGATCGTCCTCTCCCAGGAGCTGCACGAAATCCGCCGCGACGTTGCGGGCCAGAGCCTCGGCGGTGACCGCGTTGCCGGACACGCCGAGGCAGAAGGCCTGGTTGTGGCGGACGAGCAAGGTGTCGGGGTGTTGCGGGCCCAGGACACGCGCGTACTCCGTCACCAACTCTCCGAAGACCGCCGCGGCCTGGGCCGCCTGCCCTTCCTCCCCGAGGGCACGCGCCCAGTCGGCACGCGCGTCGAGCGTGCCGGGATGGTCCGGTCCGAGTTCCTTCAAGGCCGCCTCCGCCTTC
The DNA here is from genome assembly GCF_051388935.1 of Yinghuangia sp. YIM S10712. Taxonomy (NCBI): domain Bacteria; kingdom Bacillati; phylum Actinomycetota; class Actinomycetes; order Kitasatosporales; family Streptomycetaceae; genus Yinghuangia; species Yinghuangia sp. YIM S10712. The sequence goes on along the minus strand of NZ_JBPKBI010000002.1, from coordinate 229,641 downwards.
TCCCGCAGCGCGTCCGCCCGGCCCGTCTCCCGGGCCGCGCCCGGCGCGGCGTGGCCTGCGACCTGTGCACTCTGCGTCGCGTCGTTCTCGACACCCATCCCCGTACGCCTCCTCGTCCTGTGCCACGCCTTTCTCCCCCCGCACCGATTCTCCGCGACATCGGACACGAAAGCGTGGACAAGACGACGGTACGCGTCCCGGGCCCCGGCGGCCGTCGGGCATCGCCCTACCGCCGGTTGCCGGTTCCGCACGCAGCCGTTCCAGGGAGGTGGTGTGCGATGTTGCGCCATACGGGTGGCGACCCGGCCGCGGGGACGGTGCCCGGGCCTCACATCAGGCGGTCGAGGTCGAACTCCCCGTCCTTGACGCCGAGGACGAACGCGTCCCACTCACCCTTGGTGAAGCGCAGGATGGGCCCTTCGGGATGGGCCGAGTTGCGCATCGCCACGGCACCGCCGCCGATCTCGGCCGTTTGTACGACGCCTTCGCCGGTGGTGTCCTCGCCGTAGCTGATCCACTCGACGCCGCTGATGTCGCGCGCGTACAGCTCCGCCTTCTCGGCGTCCATTTCCTCCTGCGTCGCCATCGCGCCTTCCCCTCTCACTTCGGTCCCCGCCCGGGGTCTGGTTCCCGGGCCGCTCGGTCGTCCGCAGGCAAACGTACGGCACAACGCGACGGCGCGAGCACCGTACGTGGGATCCGCGACGCCCCGGCAACAGACCGGCTCACGGGCGGACTTCGCCGCCCGGCTCGGGGGCCGTGAGCTCGGTCAGGACGCCGGCGAGGTCCCAGCCCGACAGGCTGGCTATGGCCTCGCGGAACGTGGTCAGCGCGAACAGGTCGCCGCGAGCGGTCATGCGGCCGTCCGCCAGCGCCTTCCGGGGCAGCGAGCGCTCGTTGTCGAGCAGCAGCCTGCGCGCGGTCGGGCAGTCCATGTGGATGATCAGGTCCGGCCCCGGCAGCAGGCCGGGGCGGACCAGGACGCGGCCGTGGAAGACGTCGAGATGCAGCTCCGCCGGGTCGTCGCGGCCCGGCACGTCACTGACCACGATGTCGACCACCGCCGGGTGCGGTGTGCGTTTCTCCGGATCCGGGGTGATGAGCCGGCTCAACCGCGAGACGGCGGCGATCCACTCGTCGGACATGAACGGATAGCGTTCCAGCGCGGGCGCGTCCGGTTCGTCCGGCGCTTCGGCGGGGGCGGCGGTGTTCTCCGCGTCCAGCACCCGGCCCAGCGTCTCGCCGAGCTGACGGGTCGCCAGGCGCCGCATGGCACGGGCCAGTTCGCTGTCCACGGCACGCTGTGCGAGCGGGCGGAGCCGACGGATCAGCTCTGTCATCGCCGGCGCCTCTTCGAGCGAGGTGTCCTTGACGTAGTCCTGCCACAGGTACGTCTCGGTCAGCCGCATGAACGAGGCCGCGACCTGCTCCATATCGGCGCGCAGCGCCCGCAGATGGTCGAGCACCGCGTGGACCGGAACGCCTGCCGCGTGCAGTTCGGCGCAGACCGCGAGTTCGCGGGGACTCGGCACCCGGAAGACGGCGAGCGAGTCGTCCTCGGGTTCGAGCAGGCCGAATTGCACGGCCCCGGCGATGGCGACCGGGTCCGACAAACCGCCGAACATGCCGGTGAGTTCCGCGCGCGTCATGCGGGCGGGTTCCTCATCGCTCCACGGACCGGTGACCTCGGCGACCAAGCCGAGCACCCCGCCGAGACTGCGACCGTTGTCCCACGCGTCGAGGAGCTCTTTGATGCTGACCAGGCTGTAGCCGCGTTCGAGGAGCTGCCCGATCAGGCGGAGCCGAGCCAGATGGCTTCCGTCGTACAGCGAGATCCGCCCGGCGCGCCGCGGCCGGGGCAGCAGCCCTCGGTCCTGGTACGCGCGCACGTTGCGCACGGTCGTGCCGCCCTCGCGGGCGAGGTCCTCGATCCGATAGTCCGCCAACCTCGTGCCTCGCGATCTTCGTGTGTCACCAGATTCCCCGCCCGGATCCCCCGTCGGCAGTCGCACTGCCGTGAACAGCGACAGGGGTGGCAGCAACGTAATGCAGCCGGGCGGGAACCTCGATCACGAGCCCCGGGTGGAAGGGGAGATGACAGCGCGCCGGCGGCTACGGAATGACGACGACGGGGCGCTTCGCGTGCTTGACGAGGCGGCAGGAGACGGAGCCGAAGATCCGGCTGACGAATCCCGACGATCCGCCCACGACGATCGCGTCGGCGGCGAATTCCTTGGCCACGTCCTCGATCTCGTGGCAGATGTCGCCGCCTCGTTCGACGAGGATCCAGGGCACGTCGCTCAGGTGATCGGCGCACGCCAGTTCGAGGCCGAGGGCTTCCGAACGGCTGTCGGGCACGTCGATGAACACCGGCGGCTCGCATCCCGCCCACACGGTGGCCGGAATCCGGTTGGCGACGTGGACGATCACCAGCCCTCCGCCGAGACGCCGGGCCATTCCGGCCGCGTACGCCAGCGCACGTTCACTCGTGCCGGACCCGTCGAAGCCCACGACGACCGGATGCCGGAAGGCGGGGTCGCGGGGGCGCGGGGAGTCCGGACGGAGCAGCGGCGCACCGTCCGGCAGGTCTTGGAAATCGAAGGCAGCCATGGCAATCGGGCGTCTTTGCTGAGGAGGGATTGGCCCTCTTGGTTCGAAAGACCCTATGCGTTACAGATTACGTCTCGCAGTCGGAATCGGACAGGCCGTGCGTCGGTTGACCACGCACAATATCCGCCCGGAAGCGCTCGCGGGAGTCCCCAAGGACACCGAAAATGCGTTCCTGGCGAAGTCATCGGCCAAGGACCACTCGCGGGGTGGCGCGCGCTTGGCGGAAGAGCGGCGTACGCGGCCGCAAAACTCGTGCGTCGGCGTAGGCACCGGCAAACGCAGTGCCCACGCGGTGCGCCCCCGCCGTTCGACGCTGCGCGACTGTGCCGCGCAGCCCTGGCGCCACTTGGCGAATGCCCCGGAATGTCCGCTTACCCGTTACCCGCGGCGTCGCGGCGCGTTGCATACGACGACACCACGTGTCCGGGCGGCCCGCGCCGACCGGGGCGGCGATCCCGTGTGCGCGGCACCATCGCGGACGCCGACCCCGCGTCGGCGGGGCTCGCGTACGAGGGCCCCGCACGGCGGTCTTGTGCGGCAGGTGTCGCATGGCCGATTCGGTTCGCCTCCGACGCGGCGTCCGACTCGTCGGCCATCTCCCGCGCCGAGGCGCTCCGCATGTGAGCGACAGGGGCCGCAGGGGCGAAATCCAGGCGACTTCGAGCTTGTGATCCGCCGAGCCCCACCCGAACCGACCGGCGGCCGTGCATGGCGGTCGAACCGGCGTACGAACGCCTTCTTCGCGGTCTCGCGGCCAGATTCGTATGCGCCGATCGCCCGCGCGCGAGGGCCGGCGGGAGGCCGGTCGCGAGGTCGCCTCGGGCGCGCCGCAGACGCTGTCCCGCCCCGGCTCGACAGTGTCCGGAAATTACCGACTTTTATTACATAACGCACAAGAGTCTCATGAGTGAAATTCAGTGAACAATACTGGCATTTCATATCGAACACCCCTCGCCCCCAGTGTGACCGCCGTCACAAACAGGCATATCTACTTAACGTCACGTGGAGAACACCATGCATAGACAAGGCCAGAAAGAGTAAGTTCCGATCTTGGGTGACTTGAGTGGCGCGTGTTAACTACTGAGACTCGCCATCAACGGCCCCTCCCGCCTCGACGGAGCTCGACCGGAGGGGTTGCGGAGGGCAGAAGGGGGCGATCGGAGCCATGAGCAGGACCGACGGTCGAAAGACGGACCGGCGCGAGTCCACGGCCGGGGAAACACCCGCGGCCATCCAGCGGACCGCCGACGTGTCGATACCCACGGCACGTGCCGGCGAGCCGCAGGCTCCGGTCCCGGCGCCGAGGGCAGAGGTCGGCGCGAGCAGGGCGGAAGGCGAATCAGGAAGTGCGTCCGGGGGTTCGCCGGGTACGGGCCCGGACGCGTATACGGCGGAACATCCGCGACAAGATGGCGACGGGGGCGGCGCTCACTCGGCGATCCCGGCGCACGGGGCGAGCATGGTGGACACGACAAACACAGAAGACACGTCAAGCACGGCAGCCACAGCCGACACGGTGGGCGAGCCGGCCGCGGCGAATCCGGCGAAGTCATCCGAGCCGACGGCCGCAACGGGCACCTCGGACGCGGCGCAGGGGTACGCGCCGGCCGACACGAACGGCACGACGCATCCGCCCGACCCGACGGAACCGACGCATGCGGAAACCGACGCGGAGACGGCGGCCGCTCCCGACCACCGGGCCTTCTCCGTCACCGAGCCGTCCGTATCCGCCGACGCCGACATGGACGCCGATGCCGAGGAACCGGACGGCGACAACGGCCCGGACACGGCCGACGCCCTCTCCCACGCGGAATGGCCCACGCGGCTGACCGGTCGGCGCCGCGCCGACACCATCGCGGTCCTGCTGTTCGCCAACTCGCCGATCCTGGAGAGCTCGATCCCCATCTCGGTGTTCGGGGTCGACCGACGCGACGCCGGCGTGCCGAACTACCGATTACTGGTATGTGCGGCCGAGCCGGGGCCCCTGCGCACGACCGGTGGCGTCGAACTCATCGCGCCCCACGGCCTCGACGGCCTGCACCGCGCGGGCACGGTGATCGTGCCCGCCTGGCATTCGCCGTCGCGTACGCCTCCGGCCCCCGTCCTGGAGGCGCTGCGCCGGGCACACCGTGAGGGTGCGCGTGTCGTCGGCCTGTGCGGCGGGGCGTTCGTACTGGCTGCGGCCGGGCTGCTCGACGAGCGGCCCGCGACCACGCACTGGATGTACGCCCCGGCACTGGCCAAGTCGTTCCCGAAGGTCCGCGTCGACCCGCGCGAGCTCTACGTGGACGACGGCGACGTGCTCACCAGTGCGGGTACGGCCGCCGGGATAGACCTGTGCCTGCACCTGGTCCGCATCGACCACGGCTCGGACGCGGCGAACGCGCTCGCGCGGCGACTCGTCGTACCGGCGCACCGGGTCGGCGGGCAGGCGGCGTACATGGACCTGTCGCTGCCGGAGGAGATCAGCGGCGACCCGCTGGCGACCGTCATCTCGTGGGCGCTGGAGAACCTGTCGGAGAAGTTCGACATCGAGGTGCTGGCGACGCGGGCGTACATGAGCCGCCGGACCTTCGACCGGCGCTTCCGTTCGCTGACCGGCAGCGCGCCGCTGCAGTGGCTGCTCACGCAGCGGGTGCTCCAGGCGCAGCGCATGTTGGAGACCACCGACCTCCAGGTCGAGGAGATAGCGCGCCGCTGCGGCTTCCGCTCCCCCGTGGCGCTGCGCGGGCACTTCCGCAAGCAGCTCGGCATCCCGCCGGCCGCCTATCGGGAGGCGTTCCGCACCCGTGACCCCGAGGAGGCGGAGGCCGCAGACGCCGGGTAGTCGACGGTCGCCGGTCCATGCCCGGCCCGGCACCGACGGACCGAGGGGGAGAGCGCCACGAGCCGTTCTCCCCCTCGGCTGCCGCGTGCGGTCGCCACCCTCGGAGGCTTCCTTGACACCGCACTAGGCTGATCACTTATGAATGACCGCTTGGTCTGGATCGACTGCGAGATGACCGGACTCGACCTGACCCGGGACGCGCTCATCGAAGTGGCGGCGCTCGTCACCGACTCGGAGCTCAACGTCCTCGGGGACGGCGTCGACGTCGTGATCCGCCCGCCCGCCGAGGCGCTGGCCGGCATGCCCGAAGTGGTGCGCGAGATGCACACCGCGTCGGGCCTCCTCGACGTCCTCGACGAGGGGGTGACGATGGCCGAGGCGGAGTCGCTGGTGCTCGACTACATCCGCCGGCACGTGCCCGAGGGCCGCAGGGCCCCGCTGTGCGGCAACTCGGTCGCCACCGACCGCGGTTTTCTCGCGCGCGACATGCCGCTGCTGGAGGCGTTCCTCCACTACCGCATCGTGGACGTCTCCTCGATCAAGGAACTGGCCCGCCGGTGGTACCCGCGCGTCTACTTCCAGTCGCCTCCCAAGACCGGCAACCATCGCGCGCTCGCCGACATCAAGGACAGCATCACCGAGCTGAAGTACTACCGGGAGACGGTCTTCGTCCCGATGCCGGGCCCGGACTCCGACACCGCCAAGGCGATCGCCGCGCGCTTCACGGCGCCGCAGGTACCGCTGCCCTGAGCCGGGCCGCCGGACGGCTGTGGCCGTCCGGCGCCGGGCACGGCCGGCGACGCCCGCGCCCACCGCGGGGCCCCGAAACAACCCGGCAGCGAGCACACCTCGATCCCCTGTACACTCTTTCTCGCTGCTCCGGTCGGCTTCGCCGCCCGAATGCCGCGTGGTGGGTGTAGCTCAGTTGGTAGAGCACCTGGTTGTGGTCCAGGACGTCGCGGGTTCGAGTCCCGTCACTCACCCCACCTCATCGAAGGCCTCGTTCCGCGCAAGCGGTACGAGGCCTTCTTTGCCGTCCCGGCTTCCTTCCCGGTCGGCTTCGCCGCACGACCGCGACGACGGCGTCGGCTGTTCGGGTGGTGTGCGTGCTCGGGCGGGGTGGCTCGGGTCTCGGCGCACCTAGCCTGGGGCGCATGGGTGGTGCTGACGTTCTTCGGATCGGTACGCGTTCGTCCGCGATGGCGGTGGCGCAGGCCGAGCATGTGGCGGGACTCCTGCGGGCGGAGTGGGTGGTCCGGGAGGTCGAGATCGTGCCGTACACCACCTCGGGCGACCGGTGGGCAGGGAGTCTCGCGGAGCTGGGCGGGAAGGGCGCGTTTGTCAAGGAGATCGACCGGGCGCAACTCGCGGGCGAGGTCGACGTCGTGGTGCATTGCCTGAAGGACGTTCCCGGCGACGAGCCGCTGCCCGAGGGGCTGGAGATCACCGCGTACCTGCCGCGTGAGGACGTGCACGACGCGCTTGTGACCGCGTCGGGGGCCAAGCTGGCGGACCTGCCCAGAGGCGCGCGGGTGGCGACGAGTTCGGTGCGCCGCGTCGCGCAATTGCTCGCGCTGCGGCGGGATCTGACCGTGGTACCGGTGCGGGGCAACGCGAACTCGCGGCTGGCGAAACTGGATTCGGGCGAGTTCGACGCCGTTGTGCTGGCCGTCGCGGGGTTGGAGCGGATCAAGTTGCGCGGGCGCGTCACCGAGGTGCTGCCCACGACGACGATGGTTCCGGCGGTGGGCGCGGGCGTGCTGGTCGTGCAGTGCCGGACCGGTGACGAGGAGACGGTCGAGGCGGTCGCGGGACTCGACCACAAGCTGACGCGGGCGTGCGCGACGGCCGAACGCACCTTGCTGCGCGCGTTGCGCGGGCACTGCGCGAGTCCGATCGCGGGCCACTGCGCCCAGAAGGAGGACGGACTCGCCCTGCACGCGGCCGTGTTCAGTCCGACGGGCGACGTGGTCATCGAAGCGTTCGAGAACGGTCTGCTGCACATGCCGGAGTGGGTCGGGGAAGCGGCCGCGAACACCTTGCTCGACCAGGGGGCCCGCGCACTGATCGACGCGATCCCGCACCGGTGAGCGGTTTCCGGCCGTGACGGGCCCTCCATCCGGGTCGCAGCGTCCGCACGGGCTGCTCGCTCCGCGGTCGTCCAAGTCGGCGCCAATCTCGCGCTGTTCGTCCCGCTCGGCTTCCTTCTCCCCTTGCGCGCAGAGAGGTTCGCCGGCGTCGCACGCATGACGGCCGTCGGCGCGGTGCTGTCGGGGTCGCTTGAGACGGCACAGTACGCATTCGGCCTCGGCAGGGTCGCATCGACGACCTGCTGATGAACGCCGTCGGCGCCGGTATCGGCGCTTGGGGCGCACAGATGCTCGTGGCACGCCGGGAGTCGGCGCGCTCGTGCGGCGCGCTCTAGCCGCCTTTGCGGAGTCTTCTCAGGTATTCGCGGGTCCAGCCGGTGGTCTTGACGACTTCGGACTGCTTGACGCCGGCGGCGAGCGCTTCGACCGCAGCCCGCTTGAGGGCCTGGCGGGCCTCCTCGTGTTCCTTCTCGGTACGCCTGTAGGCCTTGGCCGCCCGGGTCAGCTCGTCGGCGGCTTCGCTCTGTTCCACGGCGCCAGGATGCCACACGCATTGGCCTAGTGCGTAGGCCAACAGAGTTGACATTCGGGGGGCGCGGGTGGAATATAGCGGTGGACAAGGAAGTGAACACCAGGTGAACGCTTCCCCACCGAGACGGAAACCCGTCTTGGTACCACGCATCGGATCGAGCATCCGGAGGGGGCAAGGCCATGAGGAAGACACACACGAACCCCACGGTTCCGGCTCTCTGCCGCCTGTGCGGGGAGCCGTACCTCGCGGTGCTCCACCCGCGCACGCTGGTGGAGGTGCCTGCCGGCGGTGACCGGATGGGCGGCCGACTGACCGTGTTCGACAACGAGACGTACATGGTCCAGCGCCACACGCCATGCACCGCGGCGCACCGCGACGGCCTGCCCTACTGAGCGGCGGCCTCGGATCGATCAGTCGGCATGGTCGCCCAGATCCGCGAGGACCTGGGCGACCATGCCGATCGTCGTCCAGTCGGCGCCGGGCGCATCGAGGAGTTCGCCGTAGGTCGTGACCTCGACGTACGTGCGTTCGGAGTCCTCGGCCGTGCCGTGGGCGAGGCCGGACGACGCGTCGGCCCGGAGGGTCGCGAGTTCGTCGTCGGTCAGTTCCGCGGAGTAGACGTGGGCCCGGTGCGCCGACATGGTGGCCGCTGCCTGTCGTACACCGTGCCCGCGCAAGCGCTCGGCGGACAGGGCGAGGCCGGTTTCCTCGCGCACCTCCGCCGCGGCCACCGCCTCGGGAGTGACGGACGCGCCGAACGCGGCAGAGCCGCCCGGGAGTTCGCGGACATAACCGTCGTCCGCGCACCCCGACGAGCGGAACTCGCGGACGAGTACGACCGTGGTCGCGCGGGCCGTCGCCGCCCGCCGGTACAACACCACACTGCCGGTGTCCGGGCGCCCGATCACGACCTCGTTGTCCTTGACCCGACCGCCCTCGGCCGCGACCGCCACCGAGACGTGGACGGCCCAATAGACGAGCACACGGTCGTTGTCGGTGCGGAACGTCCACACGACGCGGGCCGCCAAGAGTGCGTTGCCTGCCCTGCGCTGGGCCGCGTACCAGTGCCGGAAGACCGGGGTCGTCCAGATCCGCAGCGGCACGTGCCGCTCACCGCCGGTACGCCGCTCCCCTGCCCCGATCCGGCCGAGGGCGATTCGCAGAGTCTCGTCGAGTGTCTGCGCGAGGGGGATATTTTGATCCGCGGCGTACTCGCGCTGATACCGCACCTTGGCGGCATCGGGGGGTGACCCGAATACCGCCCGGCCGCTGTCCTTGAGCCAGCCCCACTCGTCGTTGGTCGTCAGCCCCGGCAGCGTCGCGAGGTCGCGCGGCACCCAGAAGACGACCTGGTCGGCGACGCGCAGCCAACGCAGCTCCCACAGGCGCTGGTCCTCGTAGTCGGCCCACGGCCCGCCGTCGCGCGGCTCGGGAACGAAGACCAACAGCTCGCCCGGGCCCCGCCATTGACGGCGGATCAGGTCGAGTGCGTCAGGACGCCACGAGGCGACATCCGCGCTTCTGGGCGTGGGGCCGGCGAGGAAGACGGACGCCTCCCAGGCGGCGGGGGGCTCCTCGCTCGCGTACACGACGACGACAGGACCGGGCAACTGGGCCTCCACGGTTGTGACTTGCGCGACATTGCACCGAGCCCGGCCCAACCCCCCGGGCCGGTGAACGTTACCCGGCGCCCGGACTGGCCCCTCCTGTCCGGACACTTCCGCCCGAGATCAGAACGGGTCAGCCGGTGTCCTCCCGGTTGACGCCCGCCTGCGGGACAATCAGCGCGGGACGACAAGGGAGGCGTACGGGGCGTGGGTGAGTGGTGGCTCGCCGGCCGATACCGGCTGATCGAAGTACTCGGCTCGGGCGGCATGGCCGTGGTCTGGCGTGCCCGGGACACCCACATGCACCGCTTCGTCGCCGTCAAACTGCTGCGCGACGTGTTCGGCGTGCCCGGCGCGGCAGACCGTTTCGCCCGCGAAGCACGCACGGCAGGCACGCTGGCAAGCCCTCATATCGTCACGATCCACGACTTCGGCACCGGCATACTGCGGCCGGCCGATCCCGAGGACCCGGATTCGCCCCCCACGGCGGCCACGTCGCTGCGGACCCGCCCGGACCCCGGGGAAGCCACCGGGGCCGCGCACGGACCGGGTTCGCGTGAGGTCGTCTACGTGACGATGGAGCTGGTGGCCGGCAGGTCCCTGGCCAAGGTCGCCGCCGACGAGGGGCCGCTGCCGCTGCCGCGTGTCCTGGACTGGGCGCGGCAGCTGTGCGACGCGCTGGAAGTCGCGCACGAGGCGGGGGTCTTGCACCGCGACATCAAGCCCGCCAACATCATGGCGAGCGACCGCGGCGTACTGAAGGTCCTGGATTTCGGCATCGCGCGCTTCATGAAGACCCTGGCCGCGGGCGGGACGCTGACCCGCCCGGGGGCCGTGCTCGGCACCGCCGCCTACATGTCGCCCGAACAGGCCAACGGCGCCGAGGTCGACCCACGCTCCGATCTGTACTCGACCGGCTGCCTCATCTACGAACTCCTCACCGGCATGCCGCCGTTCGGATTCGGTGACGTGCCGAGCCTGCTGTTCCGCCACGTGCACGTCGAGCCCGACTCGCCGGCGCGGGTCCGCGAGGACCTTCCCGACGCGGTGTGCGAGCTGATCCTCGCGCTTCTCGCCAAGAACCCCGACGACCGGCCGCAGAGCGCCGCCGAGGTACGCAGCCTCCTCGACGCGCTGCCGCCTCACCCGCCCGACCGGCTGCTGTCCGTATCGGCGCAGGTGGAGGCCCTGGCCCGCAGTCTCGACGAGCTGCCGGGCCTGCCCGCCGAGGACGCGGTCGCCCTGTTGCGCCGACTGCTGCCCGAGTACGTCCGCATCTTCGGCCACGATCACCCGCGCACGCTCGGGGTCCGGGACGATCTCGCGTACCACCTCGGCAAGTCCGGGGACCGGCGTACGGCGGTCCGGCTGCTGCGCCAGTTGGTGTCGGACTACGGACACATGTACGGCGCCGAGCACCCCGGCACACTGCGGGTGCGGCGAAGCCTCGCGTACTGGACCACGAAGGCCGGAAACCCCGAGGCCGCGGCGGTGCTGTTGCGCGACATGCTGCCGGACTACGTGGCCGTACACGGTCCCGACGACCCGGAGACGCTCAAGGTGCGGCGCGAACTCGCACTGTGTGTCGGGCGGTCCGGCAACGCCCACGAGGCTGTCCGGCTGCTTCGCGAACTCATCCCGGATATGACTCGGGTGCTGGGCGCGCAGCACCGGCAGGTGGTCACGGTGCGTGAGGAACTGGCGTATTGGGAGAACCGCATGACGCCGAGTCAGTCGACCGGGTAGCCGCGCATGTGGGGCCTGACCGACAGGGCCGCCACCAGCGAAGTTGTGTCAAGCAACCGTTGTACGGCACGCTTGGGCACACAGGGCTGTCGGTGACGAGGTGTCGGGCGTGGACGAGCAAGAACAAACGGACGTGAGAGACGCCGGAAGGCGCGTTCTCCGCGAAGTCGGCGCCGCCACGCGGCTGCTGCGCGGCCTCATGACACCGCCGCTGCACGCCGCGGGGATCACCCAGGCCGAGTACTACCTCCTGGTGAGCCTGGACGAGGGCGGCACCACGACCGGCAAGGCACTCGCGTGTCGGCTCAACCTCGACAAAACAACGATCAGCCGACAGCTCACCGCACTGGAAGAGACAGGATCGATCACGCGGGAGATCGATCCGAGCAACCGGCGGTCGCATCTGATCAGCCTGACGGACGCCGGTCGCGTGCGGCTGGCCGACGCTCGGCGGCACACCGTTGCGGTCCTGCAGGACCGTTTCGCCGCATGGCCCGTCGGGGAACTGGAGATGCTGGCCGACTCCCTGGCACGGTTCAACGACCAGTTGCGCGGATCGGGCGTCACCGCCGTCGGCCCCTGACCGGGCCCCCAGGCAAGCCGCGCCCGGCCTGGCCGATGACGATCTCTTCACGCCGGACCACACGGCCCCGGCGGGGGTGTGACGACGCGCCCTAGTTCTCGCCCCGAGTCTCCGCGACCCGCGGGTGGATGCGCGGGCGGGCCCGGTAGACGTCGTACACACCCTGGACCCGGCGCAGGGCGCGCAGCAGGTGCGGCAGGGTCGACAGGTCGGCGAGGCGGATGGTGTAGGTCTGGCGGACCCGCATCTGCTGTGGCGGCGCGATCGACGCCGAGGTGATGTCGGCGCCCGCCGCGTCGATCGCGGCGGTGACGTCCGCGAGCAGCCGGGGGCGGTCGAGCGCCTCAAGCTGCACGGTGACGCGATAGCCCTGCTCGGCCTGGTGGGGCAGCCACGCGGCGGCGACGATGTCGCGGCCCGCGCGGATCATCTGCTGGACGTTGGAGCACTCGCGCTGGTGCACGGCCACCGTCCCGCCGCGGATGACGAAGCCCGCGAGCTCGTCCGGTGGCACCGGCGTGCAACATCGGGCGAGGCGGATCGGTGCGCCGGGGGACCCGGGGACCGACACCAGGCTCGCCCCCGCGTCCGGCTCGGCCGTCACGCCCATGGCCATGGCGTTCGCCGCCTCGCCGCTCGCGGCCAGGTTGCCGAGCGACGACTCGGGACCGTCCTCGTACACCGGCGGGGCCGCCGCGGGTACGGGTGCTCCCGCGGGCTCTCCACCCGGCTCGCCGTTTTCGGGGTGCTCGGCGAGCCAGCTCTCGATGGCGACCCGCGCGAGCGGGCTGCGAACGAAACCGAGCCACTCACGAGAAGGGCCCGCGCCGTTCGGCGGGGCCGTGATGATCGATACCGTCTCGCCGTCCGCGAGCACCGAAGAGAGGGCTACCAGGCGGCCGTTGACCTGCGCGCCGATACACCGGTGGCCGGTCTGCTCGCCGATCGCATACGCCGCGTCCACACACGTCGAACCGGCTGGCAGGGTCAGCGGCCGGCCCCCGGGGGTGAACACCAGCAGCTCGCGGTCGGCGGAGAGGTCGGCGGTGAGCTGCGACCAGAACGCGGTGGCGTCCGGGATGCCGCCTTGCCACGTCAACAACCGGTGCAGCCACTCCAGTTGGCCGCGTTCCTTGCTGCCGTCGTCACCGGTGTGCGCGACGACACCGAACTCGGCGAGCCGGTGCATGCGGCGCGTCCGGATCAGCACTTCGACGACGTCGCCGCCCGGGAGGGAGATCGCGGTGTGCAGTGATTGGTACAGGTTGAATTTGGGCGTCGCGATGAAGTCCTTGAACTCACCGGCCAGCGGCGTCCACCGGGTGTGCAGCACGCCGAGCGCGGCGTAGCAGTCGGTGTCGGCGTCGACCACGACCATCAGCCGCGCCAGGTCGAACGGCCCGAGGGCGGCGTCGCCTCGGCGGAGCTTCACGCGTCGCGCGGAGACGTGGTGCCGGGGCCGGGGGGTGACCTGGGCGTCGATGCCCGCGTCGCGCAGCTCGCGGCGCATCGAGCCGGCCAGCGCGGCGGCGGCCTCCGCGCGCTCGGCCGCCCCTTCCGCGAGCGCGCGGACGGTGTCGGCGTGCTCGTCGGGTTTGAGGGTCGCGAAGACGATGTCTTCGAGCTCGGCCTTCACCACATGGATGCCGAGTCGTTCGGCGAGAGGGATGAAGACGTCGCGGGTGACTTCCGCGATGCGGATCTGACTCGCCCGGCGCATGTGCCGGATGGTCCGCATGTTGTGCAACCGGTCGGCGAGCTTGATGACCGTCACGCGCAGGTCGCGGCCGGTGGCCACGAGGATCTTGCGCATGGTCTCGGCCTCGGCCTCCTGGCGGTTGTTGAAGTCGACCTTCTCCAACTTGGTGACGCCGTCGACCAGGTGCGCGACGTCGTCGCCGAACGACTCGCGGACGAGGTCGACGGTGAGGTCGGTGTCCTCAACGGTGTCGTGCAACAGGGCCGCGACCAGTGTCGTGGTGTCGGCGCCGAGCTCGGCGAGGATGGTCGCGACGGCCAGGGGGTGCGTGATGTACGCCTCGCCGCTCTTGCGCATCTGGCCCCGGTGCGACATCTCGGCCACCACGAACGCCCGTTGCAGCAACGCGATATCGGCCTTCGGGTGGTGCGCACGGTGGACCTGCACGAGCGGGATCAGGGTTTCCGGCGCCTCCGGGCCGCGGCGCCGGCTGCCGCCGATGAGGAAGGTCGCGGCGGCGAGGCTCAAGCGCTGCACGGGACGACGGGTGGTGCGGCTCGCTCGCTCGGAGCCTGCGGCCGCGGCGTCCTCGCGCGGGTCCGGACGTGCTTCGACACGTGCTTCGACCGGACGGGACGTCGCCTCTCGCGCGCCCGCCCCAACAGGCGGGTCGATCCCCCCGATCGTCATCAGCACCTCCGGCAGTCGAACACCGGAGCATCGCCCCGGTGGTTCATGCTACCGGCAAGTCCGGCGGGCTCGTCCGGCGGATGGCGGCTCTCCCCCACCATCACCCGCCCGGGTGATACCGGCAGTGACACTGTTCGAACAACAGCCGAGGCGTCGCTCATTCCGTGGTGGCCTCGGCGGTCGCGCCCGGGACCGCGGAGCCGATCGGGAGGTCGTCCCAGTAGGTACCGTCGAGCATCCGTTCGATGAGCGCGCGGTGCGGGATCGTCTCGTCCGGGTTCTCGGGCATCGTGCGTTCGCCGAAAAACACCTGGCGGTGCGCGATGCGGGCCATGACGGCGCCGTGGCGGACGGCCGCGTACACCTCGAAGTATCGGGTGTGGGCCGGTGTGTGGCCGGTCAGGCGCTCGTACTGGGCGTAGACGTCCTCGCGCCGCAACAGGTCCGGTATGCCGGGGAGGCCGCCGTGGCGGACGGCGATGTCCTGGAAGAAATCGTGGATGAACACCATCCACGCGAGGTCGAGTTCGCGCGGACCGACGGCGGCCATCTCCCAGTCGAGGACCGCGGTCGGGGTGAAGTCGACGTACAGGATGTTGCCGATGCGCGCGTCGCCCCAACTGATGACGTCGGGCGCGGTGTCGTCGGGGAGGTATTCCCTCAGCCACGCGAACGCGCGGTCGAGCAAGGGCACACGGCGGCCCTCGGTGCCCCACACATAGAAGGCCTCCAGGTCGGCGAGGTGGCGCTGCAACGCGGTGTCGCCGGGCCGGTCCAGCGCCAGGAAGGCGGTCTCGTCGGGGGTCGCGGTGATCCGGTGGATGTCGGCGACGACGGCGACCGAGGCCTCCTGGAGGCGGCGGCGCTCGGCCGGCGAGGCCTTCAGCAGCCAACTGTCGATCGTGTACGGCATGACGTCGGGCGGAGCGCTGCCCGCCGCGCGGCGCATGACGAAGAACGGTGCGCCGAGCGGACCTTCGTCCGGCTCGTTCCACAGCAGGTGGGGGACCGGGACGCCGGAACGCTCGCCCACCAGGGCCATGACGCGGTACTGCTTGTCGAGATCGTAGGCCGGGAAGACGGGTTTGGCCTCGGGGGCCGGGCACATGCGCACGACGCAGCTTTCGGTCTGCGGGCCGTCCTCTCCGGACCACGAGGCGTCCAGCAGCAGAGTCTCGCTCGACATGCCGTTGGTGGCGGGGACGCTCAGCTCGGAGATCCGCGGATCCGCACCGGCCGGCAGCCGTCCGGCGAGCCATGCGACGAGTCGGTCGTGCACTTCGGCGAGGTCGCGGTTGCTGACCTGCGGGCGGGGGACGGCGGCGGAGTCGGCCACGGCAACCTCCGGTACGAAAAGTGGAACTGGTTCTACCATGGGGGGAACGCGTCCTCAATGCCCGCGCGAAACCGAAGAGGCAGCCGACACGGTGCGGCGTCTTCCCGCGCGCCCCGGCGCGCAGGGCGCCGGCGACCCCCGTGCGCCGGGCATGCGACGGGGCACGTGCGTCCGTGCTCCCTGCGAGGACGCGCGGTTCCCGCGTCCGAAAAGCCCGCGTCGCGATACCGTCTGGGAGGTCCCGCGCCCGGGTCACCCGAGTCGCGCCCGTCGGGGACCGGGATACGCGAGCGGCAATCGGGAGCGGGAGCAGTCTCATGAGGATCAACGCGGTGGTGTTCGACGTGGGCGAAACCCTGGTCGACGAGAGCCGTGAGTACGGAACATGGGCCGACTGGCTCGGGGTCCCCCGGCACACTTTCTCCGCGGTGTTCGGCATGGTGCTGGCCCAGGGGCTCGACTACCGCGAAACGTTCCAGCGCTTTCGCCCCGGATTCGACCTGGACTCGGAACGCGCCGCCCGGACCGCGGCCGGCAGACCCGAGTGGTTCGGCGAGGACGACCTCTACCAGGACGTGCGGCCGTGCCTGAAGGCCTTGCAGGGGATGGGCCTTTGGCTCGGTGTGGCGGGCAATCAGACGGTCAATGCGGGATCGATTTTGCGCGGCCTCGACTTGGGCGTCGACCTGATCGCCACCTCCGACGACTGGGGCGCGAACAAACCCGACGCGGCGTTCTTCGAGAGGCTGGTGGGCGAATGCCCTTTTCCCGCCGCGGAGATCCTCTACGTCGGCGACCGCCTGGACAACGACGTGCGGCCGGCGCACCGGGCGGGTCTGCGCACCGCGCACATCAGACGCGGGCCGTGGGGACTGCTGGTCGCGGCGGACACGGAACTGCGCGAGGTGGCGGACGTGTTGCTGACGTCCCTCGACGAACTGCCGGGCGAGATCGTGCGGTTGAGCGGCGGCAGCCGGGATCCCCGAGCGTGACGGTCTCGCCCGTGGCGGGGGCCGCCGGGCAACCCCCGGCGGTCAGGCGGCCGGGTCGGGGGACGAGGTCGCCTGACCGGCCGCCAGGCGGTCGTCGAGTTCCGCGACAAAGCGCTCGCCGGCCCACGGAGTGAGTGCGGCGCGTACCGTGCGCACGCGGTCCACGGCGGTCGCGTAGCCCTGGCGCTCGACCAGGTCGAGGACGTGGTGAAGCAGGCCGCACGCGTCCTCCGGCTCGCGGCCCGCCGCGGCGGCCGCGGCCAGATCGGCCAGGGTCACCGCGCGCTGCTTGTCTGCTTCCGGCGCGAGCCCGGCGAGGGTGCGGTGCAGGGCGGCCCTGGCCTGGTCGGCTCGTCCCGCGGCGAGTTCGGCGGCGCCGCGGAATCCGTCGAGTCGCGGGCCGGAGAACCAATCAAGCCACTCGGGTGTGCCGGCCGACGTGTTGTCGGACTGCACCGGGGCCAGGGTCTGGGCCGCCCGGTCGAGGAGCCGGAAGGCGCCGGACGGGTTGCCGAGCCGGACTTCGGCCTCGGAGGCCACCGCGTCGAGCCAGGCGTGGACGACCGGGCCGGCGCCGCCGCGCGACGCCTTGGCCCGGGCCGCGGCCAGACGACCGCGTGCCTCGCCGCCGCGCCCGGACCATGCGGGGGCGAAGGCCATGTGGCCGAGGACCGCGGCACCGAGGGCGCCGTCGTCGGCGGCGTCGGCCGCGGCGAGGGCGAGATCCTGCCAGGGCTCGACGCGCTCGACGCCGAGTTGCAGGTCGAAGAACGCTATGCGCGAGACCAGCAGCGCCGATTCCGCGAGCGCGGCGGCGACCCGGGAGTCGGGACGGCGGTTCATGAGACGGGCGCCGACGCGCACGTGGCGTGCGACTTTGGGCAGGAGGCGGGCGGGTTCGTGGGTCCAGTACTGCTCGCGGAGCCGGGTGGTCGTCCGGGCATACGCCGCGGGATCGACGCTGCCGGAGTCGGCCGCGGCACGGCGCGGCGCGGTCACCGGCGCGCCCGCGGCCAATCCGGCGGCACCGGCCAAGAAGCTACGTCGCTGCACCGCGTTCCTCCACGCGCGTCGGGGTGATGGGGCATGCCCGTACCGCTCCGCACCCGTTCGGCGTCGTCCGTGACCGTGCCGGTGGCGCTGCCAGTGACGGTGCCGGTGGCGGTGACGGTGACGCGCTTCGGTGACGGATCGCAGAAGGGAAAGGAGAGGAAGGCCTACCGGTTGTCGATCCTGGCCGCCTGGGGTCCTGTGCCGCCATCGAATCCGGCCTCTCCGCGGCCAAGAGTCCTCCGGGAGTCCTCCAGGAGTCCCCGGTGGCGACCTCGTCACAGACGGTGCCGACCTGATTGCATCGTTCTCAGGACGGCGGGAGGACGTCCTGGCACCACGTCAGGCCACCCGCCGGACATGCCGGACCCGGCTTCCGCGACAGGCGCCTGCCGCACCGGGCCGCACCGTCCGGCACCCGTCACCGCACGACCGGCTAGCTCCACCACGGTTCTCCGCACGACGGCCACCCGCCGAGCGGCTCGGAACCACGTCCCGGCCCCCGGTCCGGAACCACGGCCCGCGCACCGACGAGAGAGGACGCCTCCGTTGAACGCCGACGTCAACCGCACCAGGACGGCAGTGGTGCCGCAGGACCCGATCCGCAACCCCTACGCGCCACGCCTGGTCGCGGCGGGCGAGACGTTCGACGTGATCGAGGTCGAGGACCGGCTCGGCTTCGAGGCCCTCGGCGCCTTGTACGCGCACCGCGTCGCGGTCGGTCCGGTCATCTCGGACCGACGCTACCGGCGCATCGGGTTCCTGGTGCCCCCGGCCGCGGCCGCGCCCACGCCCCGGCAGCGCGCGGTCGGTCCGCGCCACCACGGGCGCGGCGCCTGGATCACGGTGCCGCCGGCCGACTGCGAGGACGGGCCCCTGGTGTGGCTGGTCCCGCCGAGCCCGGAAGGGCGTTTGACCGCGCTGCACCATGTGCGCGCGGCGATTGCGGAGGCGGCGCGCACGCTCGCCGACACCCGGGTCTCCTGACGACCCGGTCGACGGTCCCGCCCCCCGAGGCCCGGCTGCGGCGCCCGCGCGGCGCCCCCGAGGCCGGGGCCGAGGACCGAACCCATAGACGTACCGGCCGGGGTACCTGACTGAGCGGCTCCCCCTTGTCCGACTCGCCTCGGCCGGTACTGCACCACCGTGTGACGGTCGTGCCGTCGACGTGCGCCGGCATTCGTCGAGCTGCGTCGATGCTGTGCCTGCTTGCGTTGACCGTGCCGACGTGCACGAGTCATTCGGGGGGCGTGTCGCAACGAGCCCGTTCGCGTCCTTGCGCGGACCGCTTTTGCGGCCACGGCCTGTTCACGGCACGTTCGGACGTTCCCGGCCGCAACTCCTGCGTCCGCCAAGCGGATTGCCGGGTGCCGAGATGCGAACTTCTTTGTGTGTGCCAGAATTTGCCCGGTCCAGGTGGCTTGCACCGAATCGTGTCGGCATGATCGTGGTTACTCGTGGGTCACGTGCGTAGCGGCAACGACATTGGGCATGCCCACATCGTCGTCACGGGGGGCCGTCGCCACGCCAGGAGGAGCACGTCATGCCGCCAGAGCCGTCCAAGCCGCGCGTCCGACCAGCCCGGCTGTTGTTCGAGCCCCCGGTGTTCGAACGCGAAGAGGAGCGGTTCTTCGACCTGGACGACCTCACCGACCCGCTGGTGATGCTCGAACGGTCGACGCAGCTCGCGGAGGCCTTCCGTGCCGCTGCCGACAAAGCGGTCGACTACCAGGCGATAGCCGTCGCCAGGCTCGCCGACCGCAGGCGGTTCGACCGCCTGGAGCCCGCGCAGATTGCCGCGATGGCCGGCTGGAGCGAGGCGTACACCGTCAAGATGATCGAGTACGGTGACCGGCTGATCGCCAAGCGTGGCGACTGACGGGGCGGGGCCGGTCAGTCCAGCCTCACGCTGTTCTCGGCGAGTGTGGCGAGCACCGCCTGATTGGCCTCCCAGCCGTCCGGAAAGGACACCGGGAGGCCGAGGTGGACGGGCTCCGCGGACGGGTGGGCGTCCAGGAGTTCGGGGATTCCCGCGCGGGCGACGACAAGACACGCGTGCCGGTGCCGTGAGGCGAGCACACACAGGCGGCCGGTCTCCAGATGGAACGCCGTCGCGTCGCGCCGCCCCGACAACGGGTGCAGGAACACCGTGACGTCGAACTCCCTTCCCTGGAGCCGGTTCGCGGTGTCGACGACGATGTCCTCGGCGCCCGGGACCTCCGCGTTCAGCCGCAGGAGTGCCGCCTCGACGCGGGAGCGCTGCTCGCGGTGGCTCACGCCGACGGCGATGCGTGCGGCGTCCAAGCGGCTTTCGCCCCGCTCGGAGAGCGTCGTCCCTCGTCGGGCCAGCACACGGGAGGCCAACTCCGCGACGGTACGCACGGTTTCCTCGTCCGAGGGGAGCGTGAAAGCGGACGGCAGTTCGAGCAGGCCCCACCCGGAGTCCGCGGCCACGTCCACGACGCGGTCGTACGGATCGTGGCGGCGCGACGCCTCGAACGCCATTGCCCTCGTGCCGAGTTCGGTTCCCGAGCGGAACGGCGTGAAGGGGTAGAAAGCCTCCGAGACCAACGGTGCCGCGGTCGCGGGCAGGCGCCACGAGACGGGGAGCCGGTGCACCGGCAGATCCGGATTGTGGCGGCGCAACACGGCCACCGCACTTTGCGACGGGTCGTACGTCAGGCCGTGCCACTGGCCCGCATCAACCGTCGCGAACGGATCGAGCTGGCCCGGATCACCCACGAACAACGCCCGGTCGAACAAGCGCGCCACCAACAGCAGCGCGTCCGAACGCATTTGGTACGCCTCGTCGACGATCGCCCAGGCCCAGCGGCGGTCGTCCACCAGCGCCCACTTCGCCGCCGTGGCCACCACGACCTCGCACCCGTCGAGGTCCGCGGCCTTGCCCGCGATCTGCACCGGCTCGGCGAGTTCGTCGGTCGGCCGGTAATCGGCGGCGGACAGCCGGCCGAGCACCAGGTGGGGGTAGTCGTCCGCGAGCCGCACGAGAAGGTCGTCGACCTGGTTGTTGGTCTGCGCGACGATCATGAGCCGGTCTCCCCGCCCGGCGATCTCGGCGGCGGCCTTGACCACCAGCGTCGATTTGCCGGCGCCGGGCGGCGAGTCGACCACGACGCCCCGGTGGCGGCCGGACGCGAGGTCGGCGAGCACGGCGTCGGTCACCAGTGCGGCGGCGAGGGCGGGGTCCGCGTCATGGCCGCCGAACGACGCCGGGCCGGGGACGAAGCCCTCGTCGAGGGGCGTGGTCAGGGGCATCGCGGGGTCTCCCGAGTGGGGTGGCCGGGGTGTCGGGCAACGGTTGTCGTCACGACCACGGCTCCTCGGCCGCGGCGAGTTCGTCGGCGTCCGGTTCGCGCGAGGCCGTGGCCGCCTCCTCGCTGTCCTCGTCGCGTTCGACGGGCGGCTCGGGCGGGCCGCCGTGCGTCCACGGAGTCTCCTCCGGCGTCGGCCACTTCGGGCCGCCGCGGAATCCCGGCGCGACCAACGTCCAGCACAACACCTCCCCCGGCTCGGGGACGCTCCCCTCGTCCGGGGTCTTGCCTCGTCCCATGCCGCCGGTCAGTTCGAGCTGCACTTCGTGCATGCCGTCGGGCCCGTCCACCACACCGAGCAGCCTCGCCTTCGCCTTCGGCCGCTCCACGCACTCCAGCTCCGTCGCCGGCGGCAGCAGCGGCTCGTCGGCGGTGTGCACGACCAACAGCGGTCGCGGCCGGGCCTGCTTCCTCCCCGGCTCGACGACCTTGCGGTCCGCGTCGACCTCGGTGACGTGCCCGCGGAAGGCCTGACCCACGAGGCGCGCCTCGGCCATCAACAGCGGGTCGTCGCGCAGTTGTTCGTTTTCCAGCCGGGCCTGTGCCTGCTCACGGCGGACCAACTGCTGTGCCGCCGCGACCGCTCCGGGCACGCGCGGCTGCGGGCGTGAGTCGGGGCTCTCCAAATCCGCTGCGAAGAGGCTGTAAGACATGCGGTCGGTGTCCCAGCGTCCCGCGACGGACGCGCCCGCGGGCAGCGCGCGCAGCAATTCGATGCCGCGCCACACGCGATGCCAGGTCGGCATCAGCTCCGCACCCACGGCGTCGCGGATGCGCTCCTCGGCGCGCGCCACACTGTGCGGGTGGCCCGCGCGGGCGGCGGTGTCGAACGCGGCGATGAGCGGGGCCAGTTTCTCGTCGAACGCGGGTGCGGACGCGGGGCCTGCGGGCGGGGCGCCTTCCGCCTCGCGTGCGGTCTCGGCGCCGGTGCGGCCGGGCGCCGGGTCGATCCACCCCATCAGCGAGGCGAGTTCGTGGTCCTCCAGGTTGCTCTGCCCGGTGGCCCAGGTCTGGGTGAGCAGGTCCGTGAGGGCGAGCAGGACGCACGAGCCGGGCGTACGCGCGCGCTCGGCGAGCCAGGTCGTCCAGCGGCCGAGGAGGGGAACGTCCGGGTGCACGGCGTACTCGCCCTCGGTGCGCCGGAAACGGGTGGACCGGCCCAGCAGGCGCAGGTATTCGATGCCGCCCGTGGTGGGGACGATGAACTGCGGTGCGTCGAGCGTGCGTTCGTAGGGATCGTCGTTGCGGCGCTCGACCGTCTCGGTCTTGCCGAGGTGTTCGGTGAGGTACGGCAGCATCACCCTCGCGAGTTCGGCGACGTGGGCGAACCGCCGGCTGCGGTCACGCGGCTGCGGCACGACCAGCAGATGCGGCGCCGCGGGGTCGTCCCCGACCAGCGCCGCGAGGGGGGCGAACGCCTCGCCGGACATGCCGTAGGGCACGAACACGACGGGCCGGTCGGACAGGTACCGGTGCCGGACGGTCGCCGCGGGCTGCGCGTAACCGGTGGCGGCGGCACGCAGCCTGCCGAGAGCGCGCACCGCACTCACCGGACGACCTCCGGCTGGTCGCAGCCCGACCCGGCGAGCACTTCGCGCCGCAGTGCTTCCGCGCGCCGGAGCAGGCGGGCGATCTCCTCTTCACCGCGCGCCGGGGGGCACTTCCCGTCCGCGAGGTCCAACGCGCGCCCGACGTCGTCGATGCCGCCCAGCTCGCCGCGGATCGCGGTGCCGAGTGTGCCGACCAGGCCGCCGGCTCCGTGCCCGCTGTGGCAGGCGCGTGCCTCCGCCCGGCAGAAATACGCAAGTTCGCAGGTCGACAGGCAGTCGGGGAGGTACGCCGCGGGAACCGTGCGGACCGCGTCGGCCACCGCGGGCGGTCCGGCCTCCTCGGGGAGGTCGAACGTCAGACCGGCGGGCAGGAGCGCAAGGAGGTCGTCTGTGCGCGCCAGGCGCGCGATCCGGCGGCGGGTGACGGCGAGCTCCTTGCGAATGTCGAGGATCGCCGCCGTCGGCTGGTTCGAGAAGTCCTTGGGGCACACGAGCACGACATCGGTCGACACGACGTCGGCCGGATAACCGAGCTCCGCGATGGTCTGCCGAAGGGCGAGCACGTACACCGCGGCCTGACGCGCGGCGGACGCCAGCTTGCCCGGGTCCGCGCTGCCGTCGATCACCGAGAACGACTTGATCTCCACGATGTGCAGGCGGCCCGCGATCAGGCACGCCATGGCGTCGGGCTCCAGATACGCCCGGCTGCCCGCGACGTCGAGGGGCAGCAGCGGGTGGTCGAGAATCGTGCATACGCCGGGGCGCGCGGCTTCGAGCGTGCGCCGGAGCGCGGTCCGCGTGCGGCCCACCCGCTCCTCGCGCCCGGGGCGGCGGTCGTCCTGCGGAGCGTTGTCGGGCAGGTCGCCGCCGAGCTCGGCGTACTCGCCCCGGGCCAGGTCGTCGGCCGGGACGCCGAGCACATCGTGCAGCAACTCCCGCAGTCCCGCGCCGCCTTCTTCCTTGACCTGCGCCTCGAAGGCGTGTCCGCGCACGATGGCGAAGGGCGACTGGCCGTAGGCCATCGGAAAGCCGAGCCGAGCGGCGAGCACGGATTTGTCTACCCCGGCGGCGTCCATCACACCGCGTCGCGCACAGCCGGGGTTCGCGGCGAGCGCGGCCACCGTGCGCGCGTTGTGATTGCGCGTCGGCAACGACCCCCGCAGCAGGTCGAGTCGTGAGTCGGTGGTGCCCATGGCGTGGTGTGCGGCTCCGTACCGTCGTCGGGCTGATGCGGTCCCGCCACAGTGTGGCTCATGCGTATGACACGGCGGGCTGTACACCCGTTCCGATCTTCCTGGCGCGGCTTGCCCGGACCTCCGCATGGCGGCAGCAGCGACACCAAGGCCCTCACTGCGGACCGGAGATGGCCGTCACCGCCGACGGCGATGGTCGCGCGTACGCAGCGCGGTGCCCTGCCTCCTTGCGGCGGGGGCAAATGAGAAACGGGAAGCGGCAGCGGGGCCGGGTTCGACGCCGACCACAGCAATACCGTGCACCGCCGCGCGCCCGTCAGGACAGCCTCGGCGGTTGCTCTTCCTCCCCGCCCTCCACATTCTGCCAAGCAGCCAGCTCCTCATCGAGTCGCCTGATGCACTGCGCGTTCTTGAAGGGTTCGAGGCTGCCCCGTACTTCCCAAATGCGGTCCATCGCCGTCGCATACCACTGCCTCGTCAGCGCGTCGAGGGCCCGCGACAGCATGCCGCTCGCCTCGTCCACATCACCGCTGGCCGCCGCGACACGCGCCAGATCGGCGCACGTCACGGCCTGTTGCTTCGCCGCGGAGGCGGGGAGATCGCCGAGGGCATCCGTCAGCGCCTCACGGGCCGCGTCGTACCGCTTGGCCGCCAACTCCGCGCCGCCGCGGAAACCCCACAGCCGAGCCGAGTCGAAGAAGTCGAGCCAGGCCGGGACTTCGTTCTCGTCCGGGTGGCACAGCAGGTCTTCGGCGCGGTCCATCAGCCGCAGCGCGATGTCCTTGTCCCCGACCAGCGACTCGATCTCGGCGTTGACGGCGCACAACCACGACCGCATGAGCGCCGGAGCGCCCGCATCCGCGAGTGCGCCGACGTGGTTCGCCCTGGCGATGAGCGCGCGCGCCTCCCCCGTGCGCCCGTTGAACGCCGGCATGAACGCTTGATGCGCGAACACCGCCTGCCGCAGCAGGGGTTCCTGCGCTTCGTACGCCGCCTGCTCGGCCAGCTGGTAGAAGCGGCGGGCGTACAACTCGTTGCCCAGGTCGAAGAACGCGATCCGCCCCGCGAGCATCGCCGTCTCCGACACCGATGCCGCCAACACGCGGCGCGGCCGGGAGGGGCCGGGGGCCTTCAGCAGCTTGTCCCCCAGCAGCACGTGGCTGACGACCGGGTCGTACGTCATCAGCGCGGGCGCGACCCAGTACATCTGCCGGTACGAGGCCGTGAGCCGCGCATACTGGTCGGCCACCGGTGAACCGAGCCGCCCCGTACGCCCCGGCGCGGGCACCAGGTCGGTGAGATCGGGCAGGCCGCCCACCCGCTCCTCGCGGTCGACGGCACGCAGCAGGGCAGGAGTCGACGCCCGAGGGCGCTCCCCGGGCGGACGCGGCACCGGGCCCGCCTGCCCCGGCAGGATCAACCCCGACGGGCGAAGCGACGACGGCGGCGGGAGCGTATCCGCGCGCGGCTCCACCTTGTGCATGGGCTCGGGCATCAGGCCGGGGGCCGGCGCCGAACCGGGGGGCGGGGGCACCGCACGCCGTAAGGTGCCGTTCTGCGGCTGAGGGGCACGACCGTTCCCCGGCTGCCCCTCGCCGACGCGCGGAGTGATGCGGTAGCGCCCGGGCCGGGAAGGCGAACGCGGCACATCCGCGGAGCCGTTGAGGGCCCCGCCGTACGCCCGCGGCTGCTGGGGTGGCACCGTGGGCGGGGGCGGCGCGGCATCGAGGTCCGCCTGCCAGGGCGGAGTGAACCCGAGGTCGGCGAGGGGCCGACCGAACAGCTCCTGCAATACCTTCTGATAATCAGGCGTGGGCCACGGCGGGTCCGCACTCTCCCAGCGCCGCACCTGGCGCACGCTCACGGCCAGCCGAAGACCGCATTCGAGAGCCTTCTTCTCGAACGCGTCGGCGAGCTGCTGCTGCGAAACCCAGCCCATGGCATGCCGCAGCGCCTTGAGACGGACGTTGCCGGACGCAGAGGAGCCGCCACCCTGCCGTATGGCCATCGGCGTCCTCCCCAGAGATGCACGGCCCACGGGTTCGGTCCGTCAGCGCAGACGAAGCCGAGCATGGCGGGCCGTGATCCTGACGGTACCCGTCGTGAGCTGTCCGCGGGGACCACTTTGCACATGTCCGGAAACCGGCGCCACCCCCGCGTCCCCCGCCATCGCGTCTTCCGGGCCGCTCCCCACACCCCACCATCACGCCCACAACCAGCGAATACGTGCTCAACCGCCCCCGCACGACCCCGTGCCCCCGCACCACCGCAACGCCCCCGCCCCCCAGGAAACGCCCACGCAAAATCACCCTCCTTCCCCTCCCCGCACCCCGGCACGCACGCCCCGCCCCCGCACCTCCGCACGCGGCCCCGGGATCCAATTTCTTGATCCCCACCCCGCCCTGCTAACCTCTACACATCGCAACAGGCGCCGCTAGCTCAGTTGGTTAGAGCAGCTGACTCTTAATCAGCGGGTCCGGGGTTCGAGTCCCTGGCGGCGCACTCAGCAGAGCGATACCCGATGAGGGCGTTCTCGGTCTCCCGAGAACGCCCTCATCGGTTTTCCTCACCGCCCGCGCTGATCAGCGCGGGCGGCTGGGGGCCGGCTTCGGATTGGTGATTGTCGGCGGGGCTGTGACCACCTGGCGCCGTTCCTCTGCGGTGAGGTCCGCGAGCGTTCGAAAACCTCGCGTTTGTCGGCCGCGGCCTCTTCGACCGATTCGAGCGGCGCAGCCGTCCCGGCGCTTCGGTGTCCTGGACATCGAGGTGGAATTGGACCCGCCGCTGCCGGTCGGCGCGCGACCGGTCGATACAGGAGCACCGGCCGCGACCGCCTCCCACACCGCGTTGCCCCACCGCGCCGGCCCATCTGTCGACGAACAACTGCGGTTTCTCTCCGTCGTCCACCGGACGCGCCCCCTTCGATCGCCAGCCGTACGGCGGTCGCCGTGGCGCCCGCCGAGTCGGTTCCCGCTCCGGGGCTGCCGGCGGGACGTCGCGCTGCCCACAGATGGGTTGATACCCATACCCCCTAGGGGTAATGTGAGTGGCGTAGGGGCGATGCTCGGGGTCTGCGGGCGGATTGCTTGCCGTCCGGTCATGTTCAAGGAGTGCGGCGATGAATACGGTCACTCGTGTTGGTGCGTACGGTGCTTGCGTCGCTCTGGCGTTCGGGGCGGCGTTCGGTGTCGGGAGCGCGGTGGAGCCGGTGCGGGACGGGAAGCGTTCCGGGCACGGGCACGGCGAGACCGCCGCCGCCTCGCCGGACGGAGGGGCCGAGCCTGCCGCGGTGGGCGGACTACAGGTGTCCGAGCGCGGTTACACGCTGGTGCCGCAGGCCGAGCCGTTGCGCGTGGGGGTCGCCGAGGATTTCCGGTTCCGGATCGTGGGTCCGGACGGTGCTCCGTGGACGCGTTACGAGCGTTCGCATGAGAAGGACCTGCATCTCATCGTCGCCCGGCGCGATCTGTCGGGCTTCCAGCACGTGCACCCGGTGCTCGGCTCGGACGGGACGTGGTCGGTGCCGCTGACCTTCGCGGAGGCGGGCGACTACCGGATCTTCGCGGACTTCGTGCCTGCGGGCGATCCTGCCGGCGGTCTGACGCTGGGTGCAGATGTCTCGGTGTCGGGCGGTGAGTATCGCGCGACACCGCTGCCCGTGCCCGCGCGGACCGCCGAGGTGGACGGATACACGGTCACGCTGGACGGCGAACTGACCACGGCGGACAGCTTGTTGACACTGTCGGTCAGCAAGGGCGGCGTTCCGGTGACCGACTTGCAGCCCTACCTGGGGGCTTACGGGCACTTGGTCGCACTGCGTCAGGGCGACCTCGGTTACCTGCACGTCCACCCGCAGGGCGAACCGGGCGACGGCAAGACGGCGGCCGGCCCGGGCATCGGGTTCCACGCGCAGGCCCCGAGCCCCGGCAGCTACCGCCTCTACCTGGACTTCCAGCACGAAGGCGTGGTGCGGACAGCCGAGTTCACCGTGACGGTGGGTGCGTCCGCCCAGTCGGCACCACAGCCGTCACCGGCCTCCCCGACGTCTGTGCCTGCGACCCCGCTCCCGGGCAACTCGCCGTCGGGTGCCGGGGAGGAGGAGCACGGGGACCACGCGCACTGAGTGCGGCTCGTGGAACCGGAGAGGTGCCCGTAGGCCGAGCCGGTGGCGACAACGGTGTTGACTGTGCGCCCAATGTGACTCGCGGTGACGCTGATCACGGGCAACCAAGAGACGATGGAAAATCCGACATTTTTCTGAAAACGGTCTTGTCGCCCGTAGGGGCGCGGCGTAACTTGGGAAGTGGCCTGCGGGGCGAGCGAGGGAGCTTGATCGGAAGACTCGGAGAGAGTGGGCACCATGACTCTCATCGAGGACGGAAGGTCCGGCTGAGAGGCCGCGACGTCGAAGGTGACGAAGTGGCGACCCCTGGCACCTGATCCGGACAATGCCGGCGACAGGGAGCCCACCTCGCAGGTCTTTTCTTGTGTCCGCGCCCGTTGCGCGTGCGCGGCTCGGCTGGTGTTCGGGTGGGAACCTCCTTGAGCGAAGGGGAAGGCCACCCACCCGGTTCACCCCGAGAGATTCACTGGCCCGCCACCATGTCGGCCGCGCGGTAGTCGGGACCCACGCCCTCGACGATCGCGGCACCGCCGTCGGAGTTGGCGACGCGCAGGTGGAGGATTTCCTGGTAGCCCTCCGAGTGGTACCAGGCCTTGGCCCGCTCGACCGACGGGAACTCGATGATCACGAGGACGCCTTCGAAGCTCCCGTCGAGGACCTCGGGCGTCTTCCCGTGGACGATGAAGCGGCCGTCGTACGGCGGCAGTGTCGCGTCGATCTTGCGCAGGTAGGTGACGATGTCGGCGTTGAAGTCGACGGAGCGCAGGTGGGCGAAAGCGTAGGCGGTCATCGGGTCCTCCTGGGTTTGTTCCGGCAGTCCAGGACGCTACGCGCGCACGGCGTACCCGGAATCGGTCGCGCATCGGTAATCCGCGCTGCCGCTGCCCGCCTCCCCCGTGGCTACCCCCGGTACGGCGGCGTGAGTGCCCAGTTCCAGCGCGGCATCGGCGCCTCGGTCAGGGGCGGCGGGTTGGGGCCGGAGTAGAGGATCGCCATGCGCGTGCCCCACTCCAGGTAGTAGGCGAAGACCGCGCGGAACTCGGGGTCGGCGGGGAGCCCCACCTCATCGGCGGTGTCGCACAGCAGCGCGACCCAGCGGCGCCGTTGTTCCTCGGTGATGCCCCTGCCGATGTGCTTGGCGGCCATGTGGCGGTGGCCGCCGTGGTCGGCGCTGTATGCGGCCGGGCCGCCGAAGACTTCGCCGAGCCACAGCGCGACATGCCGGGCGTGGTGTTCGTCCATGTCGGCGAAGACGGGCGCGAGCAGTTCGTCGTCGGCCACCCGCGCGTAGAACTTGGTGAACAGGCGTTCGAGCGCGGGGGCGCCGCCCGCCCACTCGTACAGCGTGGGGTTCGAGCCGCCGGTGCCGACGACTTCGGTGGCCTCGTAATGCCGCATCTCCTGGATCGCGGTGACGTATGGCTTGATCTCGGCGAAGAACGCCGGGAAGTGCTCGCCGGCACGGAAGCCCTCCAAGTGGTCGGCGGCGGAGGTCCAGCGGATCCGCAGGATGTACGCGCCGGCTTCCTCGGTGCACCGCGTCAGTTCGTAGTCCACACACTGCGGGGACGCACGCAATGATGCCGCCGCTCGCGCGTACGCGGCCTCGAACTCGGCGGTGTTCGGCTCGGCAATGGTGTAGCGGATGTATTCGACAATCATCGTCTCTTGCCTCTGCTCTCGTCGTGACAGTCGGCTCGGCCCTGGCAACCTCGGGCTCACGACGATGATTCCGCCGGGGCGTTCGGATCGTCCGGGTCCGGCCTTCGTTCCGCGCTCGGCGAACAGCTGTGGCACACAGGCCGGTTGGTGCACCCGCCGATGCCGGTGAACGAGAACACGTTCCCCGATCAATTTTCGGGCAACCGAACGGGCGTTCCATTACGCCGTGTTCACCCTCGTCGACAAGGCCTCCGCACGCCGCGTGGGAGCGTTTTCACGCAGATCAGGGGGCGGTGCCCGCAGTCGCCTCCCGCGCGGACCCGGCGGCCGGTTGAGACCGGAAAATTCACAGGCATTGTCCGTTCATACCCGACAAAGACCAATTCCCGTACCGCTTACGACCTCTGACTGGTCGTAATTGCTCGCATTAGGATGGGGCCGCTTTGCCCGCCCGTCCCAAGGCCCTTCCGAGGATCCGATGACAGATAGCGTTCCGTCCCCGGTGTTCTGGTGTCTGGTCGCGGCGACGATCGTGCTTGCCGCCCTGCTGATCCGCGTCGCGCTGACCGCGTCGGCACGCAGACGCACCATCGCCGAGCTTGAGGCGGCCGTCGAGGCCCGTGACACCGGCCTGCGGCACATGGTCGAGGCACGACTGCCCTTGTTGGAGCAGGCGCGTCCGCCCGCGCCCAAGGCACTCGACCCTCGCCTGGAGGGCACGTCGTACGCGCTGAGCGTGCACCTCATCGAGGAGACCTTCGCCGGTGCGGTGAGCAGGGCCCGGGTACGCGCCGACCAGTCCGCGAAGGCTGCGCTGAAGGGTGCGATGCGTGCCCTCCAGGGCCTGGCACACGAGCAGCAGCTCTCGATATCGGACATGCAGGAACGCCACGACCACCCCGACGTACTCGGCGGCCTGCTCGAAATCGACCACGCCAACGCGCAGTTCGGCCGCCGCGCGCAGGCGATCGCCGTGCTGTGCGGTTCGTGGCCGGGCCGACAGCGCGCCGCCTCCCCACTTGTCGACGTCGCGCGCGGGGCGAAGTCGCGCATCCGCGACTACCGGCGCGTCCAGGTCCACGCGCAGGTCGAGACCGCCGTGGTCAGCCGCGCAGTCGAGCCGGTGGTGCTCGCGGTCGCCGAACTCCTCGACAACGCCGCGCGGCATTCGCAGCCGAACACGACGGTCGAGGTCAACATCCAGCCCGCGCACAACGGTGCCTGCATCGTCATCGACGACGCCGGTGTCGGTATGAACGACCAGGAGATCCAGCAGGCTTCGCGGTGGCTGGAGGGGCAGACAGCCGTCGACATCAACCGCCTGGGCGACCCGCCGCAGTTCGGATTCCCGGTGATCGGCGTGCTCGCCGAGCGGTACGGCTTCCGCGTCTCGGTGGACACGCGTTCCCCGTACGGCGGTGTGCGGGCCGTCCTGTTCCTGCCCAAGGCGCTGCTCACCCACCTGACCCCGGACGACGGGGTCGGAGTCGTACGTGAGGTCCGCGGGCCGTCCGCCGCCGCACCGAGCCCGGCACCCGCGGCGTCCGCTCCGGCCCCGTCGGCCGCGGACATCGTCGGCTCGACCGCCGGCGGGCTCCCCAAGCGCCGCCGCCGGGACGCCGCCGCGACGGACGCCGGAGCCTCCGGCGGAGTTACGGCCGGCTCCGACGAGTCGACCGACACCGGCGGGCGCTCCGTCCACGAGACCGCTTCCCGCATGGGCGCGTTCGCACGGGGCACGCGCTCCGGGCGGGCTGCCGTCCAACGCGTCAACGGCCATGACGCGAACACAGCGGCGGGCAGCGTGCCCGCCGGAACCGAAGACCCGACCGACACGACCGACACGGCCGCCCCGGAGGCCCTCCACGGCGACGACCAGGACAAGGGGATCACGCAGCGATGAACGAGCACGGTGAAAACGACCTCGGGTGGATGCTGGACGAGGCCCTGCGCGTCCCCGAGGCGCGGCACGCGATCCTGCTGTCCGCCGACGGCATGCTCCGCGCCCACTCGCGCGGCATCCACCGCGACGAAGCCGACCGGCAGGCCGCGGCGCTGTCCGGGCTCCAGTCCATCAGCCGCAGCACCTCGGAGTTCGCCGGCCCGGCGGAGACCCCGTGGCGCCAGACCCTGGTCGAGTTCGACGGCGGGTACGTGTTCCTCGTGGCGGCGGGGCCGGGTGCGTACCTGGCCGTGTCGGCGTCCGAGAACGTCGACATGGAAGCCGTGACGTATGCGATGCAGAAGCTCGTGGACCGACTTGGCAAGGAGATGACCAGTCCGCCGCGTCAGGGGATCCGGGCATGAACAACCGGCGCGGCAAGGGGCTCGTCCGCCCGTACGTCGTCACCGACGGCCGCGCGCACCCCAGCCGCAACACCTTCGACCTGGTCACTCTCGTCCTGGCGACGCAGAACGCCCCGACGTCCGGGCTCAGCCCGGAGAAGCGCCGGCTGGTCGAACTGTGCCGCCCCGGCTCGCTGTCGGTCGCCGAGGTCGCGGGGCATCTCGCGCTGCCGGTGAGCGTCGTCAAGGTGCTGCTCGCGGACCTCGTCGACTCCGGGCACATCCTTACGCGCGCCCCCATTCCCAAGGCCGAACTCCCCGAGGCCAAGCTGCTTCAGGAGGTGCTTGATGGACTCCGCGCTCGCCTCTGACGTGCGCTCGGCTTCCGCCGACAGTGCGATGTATCTGCGGCCCAGCGTGCGAACGTCGGTGAAGCTGCTGGTCGTCGGCCACTTCGCGGTGGGCAAGACGACGTTCGTCAGCACGCTGTCGGAAATACGGCCGCTGCACACCGAGGAGAAGCTGACGCAGGCCGGGGCCCTGGTCGACGATCTCCGCGGCGTGCCGGACAAGACCACCACCACGGTCGCCATGGACTTCGGCCGCCTGACGCTCAACGACCAACTCGTCCTCTACCTGTTCGGCGCCCCGGGGCAGCAGCGCTTCACGCGCCTGTGGCAGGACATGACGCGTGGCGCGCTCGGCGCGCTGGTGCTCGCCGACACCCGCCGCCTCGACCAGTCCTTCGAGGTGATGGGCGTGTTGGAGGAGCACGGCCTGCCGTACGCCGTGGCGATGAACCAGTTCCCCGACTCGCCGCACCACACGGAGGGCGAGATCCGCGAGGCGCTCGACCTGCTCCCCGAGACGCCGCTGGTGTTCTGCGACGCCCGCGACGAACGGTCGTCCACCGAGGCGTTGATCGCCCTTGTCGAGTACCTCCTCACCCGCACCGGCACCCCCCAGGAGTCAGCCAGTTGACCGACAGATCCCATGACGGCACCGCCACCGCCGAGTCCGCGCCCGAGGCCACCCCGCCGCCCGGCTGCCCCGCCCACGGCCTCGCCGGAGTGCCGTTGTACGGACCGGAGTTCGCGAAGGACCCGGCCGCGGTCTACGCCCGCCTGCGGCAGGACCACGGCGCCGTCGCGCCGGTCCTGTTGGGCGAGGACGTCGAGGCCTCGTTGGTGGTGTCGTACGACGCGGCGCTGCAACTGCTGCGCAGCCCGGACACGTTCGGCAAGGACCCGCGCCGCTGGAAGGCGGTGAACGACGGCCGGATCGCACCGGACAACCCGCTGTTGCCGATGATGGGTCACCGCCCCAACGCCCTTTTCACCGAGGGCGAGGAGCATGCCCGCTACCGCGCGGCCATCAGCGACAGCCTCGACCGGATCGACTCGTTCGAGCTGCGCGACTACGTCGAACGCAGCGCCGACCGGCTGATCGACGGTTTCGCCGCCGACGGCAAGGTCGACCTGCGGCGCGAATACGCACTGACGGTCCCGGTGTTGGTGTTCATGGAGATGTTCGGCTGCCCGCCGGCCATCGCCGAGAAGCTGGTGCGCGGCATGACCGGGATCTTCGACGTCACCGACGCCGAGGCGTCCAACGCGCTGCTGGCCGAGGGCACCTTCGAACTCGTGGCGTTGAAGCGGGAGAAGCCCGGAGCCGACGTGACGTCGTGGCTGATCGCTCATCCGGCTGAGCTCAGCGACGAGGAGATGGTCCATCAACTGGCGCTGCTCATGGGCGCCGGCACCGAGCCGCAGCAGAACCTGATCGCGAACAGCCTGCTCCTGCTGCTCTCCGACGAGCGGTTCGCGGGCGACCTGGCCGGCGGCAACATGCCGATCGAGGACGCGCTCGACGAAGTGCTGTGGACCGACCCGCCGATGGCGAACTACGGCGTGCATTTCCCGCTGCACGACGTCGACTTGGCCGGCGTACGCCTGCGTGAGGGCGAGCCGGTCGTGGTCAGTTTCGCGGCGGCCAACACCGACCCCGCGCTGGCCGGCGGCCAGCGGGCCGGTAACCGCGCGCATCTCGCGTGGAGTGCGGGCCCGCACGCGTGTCCCGCCAAGGACAGCGCCCGATTGATCGCCTCGGTCGCGATCGAACGCCTGCTGGATCGTCTGCCGGACCTGGAGTTGGCCGTCCCCGCCGACCAACTACGCTGGCGCCCGGGGCCGTTCCACCGGGCACTGGCTGAACTGCCGGTGACTTTCCCGCCGGTACAGCCCTTTGCGGCGTCAACGCCGCTGCTGGCCGCATCGGGACAGGAGTCCGCCGCGCCACGGCCTCTTCCGCCGCAATCTGCCGCACAGTCCGCATCGCAGCTTGGAGACAACGCGTGGTCGAGCAGTCAAGGCAGCCGGGCCGAGTCGGCGGGTCCGGCCGATCCGACGAATCCACCCCCTACGTCATCGACGCCGCAGGAAACGACATCCACGGCGAGCACGCCAAGCTCCGCGCCCGAGGTCCCGCAACGCTGGTGGCACTCCCTGGCGGCGTGGAGGCGTGGGCGGTAACCAGCCAGGACCTGATCAAGAGCCTGTTGACCGACCCGCGCGTGTCGAAGGACACCCGGCAGCACTGGCCGGCGTGGATCAACGGCGAGATCCCGGCGGACTGGCCGCTGCAGATCTGGGTCTCGGTCCAGAACATGTTCACGGCGTACGGCGGCGACCACAAACGCCTGCGCAACATCGTCTCGAAGGCGTTCACGGCACGGCGTACGGCCGCGCTGCAACCGCGCGTCGAGGAGCTGACCGCGACGCTGCTGGACCGCATCGCCGCCACGCCGGACGGTGAATACCCGGATCTGCGAAGGGATTTCGCATACCCGCTGCCGATCAACGTGATCTGTGAGCTGTTCGGCGTGGCCGACGAGTCGAAGCCCGCCCTGCACGCGGCCGTCGACACCATCTTCCGCACCACCGCGACCGCGGAGGAGATCACCGCGTCCCAGGTCAGCGTCTACGGGATCCTCACCACGCTCATCGCGGAGAAGCGTGAGAACCCCGGCGACGACCTCACCTCGGGCCTCATCACGGCCCGCGACGAGGCCGCCGACGGCGACGCGGCGACGCTGAGCGAGAGCGAACTCGTCGACACGCTGCTGCTGATGCTCTCGGCGGGCCACGAGACCACGGTCAACCTGCTCGACAACGCGATCCACGCGCTGCTGACGCAACCCGACCAACTGGCGCTCGTACGCTCGGGCGAGGCGTCGTGGGACGACGTCATCGAGGAGACCCTGCGCGCGGAAGCGCCCGTGGCCAACCTGCCGCTGCGCTACGCGGTCGCCGACATCGACGTGGGCGACGGCGTGGTGATCCGCCAGGGCGAGCCGATCCTGATCGCCTACGGCGCCGCCGGCCGCGACCCGGCGGTGCACGGCGACACGGCCGACACGTACGACCTCACGCGGGCCGACAAGGACCATCTCTCGTTCGGCCACGGCGCGCACTTCTGCCTGGGCGCCCCCCTGGCCCGCCTTGAGGCCCGCATCGCCCTGCCCGCCCTGTTCGAGCGCTTCCCGGACCTGGCGCTCGCGGTGCCGGCCGAAGAGCTGGAGCCGATGGAGTCGTTCATCTCCAACGGACACAAGTCCCTTCCGGTGCGCCTCGCCTGACGGGACACCGACACCGCCGGCCGGAGGGCGGGGCACCCGTGACGGGTGCCC
>NZ_JBPKBI010000002.1:169747-193925 GCF_051388935.1 Yinghuangia sp. YIM S10712 | reverse complement strand
CCCCCCTCCGCTTTCCGGGCGCCTGTGCTCGGCACCACCGGACCCGGTGAAGGAGGCCGATCACGGTATTAGGCTGCCCGTCATGCGATTTCGTGTGCTCAGCGCGGCCCGCACGGTCGGCGTGTCCGCTGCCGGGTTGTTGGCGCTGGGTCTGGCCACCGCGGCTCCCGCCGCCGCGGTGGCGACACCGACCACCGCGGTCGGACCGCACGGCCGGGCGGCGGAACCGCACCGCGGCGGGCCCAAGACGGCATTCCTCGGAAATTCCGAATACCCGGCGCCGGGTTCGCTGACCACCGCGGCCGGAGACGACAGCACCGACACAGTGCTCGCGGCCACAGCAGGGGCCTCGGCACTCGTCTCGATGGCATGCCTGGCCATGCACATCCGCGTCCGCCGGGCCGCCAAATCGCGGTCTTCCGAAGCAGTTTCCGCTCCGCTCACCATGCCGCTCGAAACCGCCGGATCTCAGCCAGCCATGTCCCAGGCTCTGTGGCTCCAGGACAACGACCCGCCTCAAGAGCCCTCCAAACCCCCGCAAAATCCCCTGTCTGCACCGCCTCCCCCACCGAATCACAACGCGCTCGATTCGGTCTGGTCCATCAGCGCGGCGGTCCACGAGGACCCTGTCGTCGACGACACCGCCGCCGACCACCCGGCGGTCACCACCGACACCGGAGCCCCGAACAGCGATGTGACCATGGCGGATCCGCCTCCCGCCCCGTCCTGGCGTCCCCCGCGGGACAGTTGAGACAGCGGTTCCCGAACGCCCAGCCACGGGCGGCCCGCAGTACTCCCCGCGGTGTGCACGGCCGCCGCATGCGGTCATCACTGTGCAGGCGACAACCGATTCCCTGTATGACCGTGCACATACAAATCCTCCCCGCGTAGACGGACCCTCCGACCTCTCGCTATCTGGATAGCTGGCGGTTCGCAGTGGTCGCTAATTTCAAGGAGCCCGGTATCTGGGCTTGGTTACACCGCCGGGAGCGAGGTGAGAGCTGCCTTGGGCATCCATGGGATTCCCGCCGAGGCGCGCGACGAACACACTGTTTTTGCAGTGACGTTCGGCCTGGCAACCGCGTCCGTGGATTACGGGTGCGCCTCCCGGAATGGCAACAAACGGCAGGGGGAGCCGGCGTCGGGGTTCCACCCCTGATTCGGAGAAAGACCGAACGCCGTTGCCTTCCGCGTCACTTCACACTCGTCCCACTGCAGGATTCCGGAGAACAAGCCATGATCGCAGCTCTGGCCAGTTCGGCGCATCACGCGCACGCTTCCGTCATGGCGGCTCTTCCCATGGCCGACCCGAATGATGATCCGCTGAAGCCGAAGCAGACCAAAATTCCTGACGGAATGCGCGCTCCGATTCAGTTCGCACTGGGCGCGCTGATCATGCTGTTCATCGTCGTGGCCATGTTCATGTTGATCCGCGCACTTTTCGAGGCGGTGACGGCGTACAAGGACGGCGCCGCGGTTCCGTTCGGATCGATCATGATGATTCTGGTGTTCCTGGCGGTGGCGGTCGGCGGAATCTCATCCCTGGTCTACGGCGTCGTCGGCGGCGGTTGGATCTAAGTCAGCCGGACAGGAGAAGTCGTGATCTTTCGAAGAGGACGGACCAACGACAATGTCGTCGGAACCAATCCGTTCACCGAACGGGGTTTCATCGTCTCGGCGGTCTTGATCGGCGTCGTCCTCCTGTCCGGAATAATCGTGGTGCTCTCCGGCTCCGACAAGGCCTCTTCCTCGGATGTGGCGGCGCCGGCAGAGGCACTGCCCGTTCTGCCCGCACTGGCCGAGTGTCCCGGTCAAACCGGCGAACGCCCCGCCGCGACACCATCCGCTTCCGCGAGTGCCGCGTCCCCGGGCACGGCACGACCGGAAGGCAGCACGTCACCCAGCGGTGCCCCCGTGCCCACGGCATCGGCCGAGAATGCCGCCCCGGACGATGCCGCAACGAACCCGGCCGATGTCGGAAACGTCATGTGGAGCCGTTTCAACGGCGTTGCCGTCCCCTTCTCGGAAACCGCGGGCCCGTTGGCCGCGAATGGCGACGTCGCCCGCTGTTACGCACATACGCCCACGGGTGCGACCATCGCCGCCGTGCAAATCAGCGTCCGCTACCGGTTCTCGCCGGACTGGCGCAACATCATGCAACACCAAATGCAGCCGGAACCCTCGCGCGACGCCGCGATCGAGATCCGCGAGCGGACGGCGGCAGCGGTCGGCAAGGCGACCACGGAAATCGTCGAGGAGCGGCTCCGGCAAGTCGTGGGCTATCAAATCGTCAGTTACTCCGAGGAGGCAGCGATGATTTCCATCGTCTCCGCCGACTCATCCGGAAAGGCACTGGTGAGTTCGCTGTACTCGATGGTGTGGCTCGACGGCGACTGGAAACTCCGCGTGCAGGCCACGAGCGCGGCGGCGGTCACGTCGACACGGGTGGACTCGCTGCTCGGATACATCGCGTGGGGCGAAAGCGCGGTTCGTCCGTGACACCCCGCCTGCGTTTCCCCAAGCGGCGCCGCCGCACGGTGGATCGAAAACGCCGTACGGCGTTCATGGTCCGACCGGCTTTCCTGGCCTGCGTCCTGATGTGTTCCGCACTTGCCTTGGTCGGCCTCTTCTCGGACGGGCGCCACGACGACCGGAGCATCGTCGCCGAAACCCCCGTACAAACCCCGCCGATGGCCTTGGTCGCGGAGGATCCGTGCGGAAATCTCGGCAACAGCATCAACGGTAGCGCGGATGCCGCCGGCTACTGCGACGACTGGTTCGACGCGCAAGGTGTGCCCAGCATCCTCAATGAACCCGACGAGTGGGCCAAGTACTACGCCAACGCCGCGGCCGAGGACACTTTCACATGGTGGATGACCTCGCCCGACCCGATCATCGGGAACAGCGGCTATGACAGCAGCCTGTTGACGGAGACCGAACGGAACAACGCCGACGCGAACAACGAGGCTTTCAGCTTCAGCAAAGGCAAGTTCAGTATCTTCGTCATCGCGTTCAGCGCGGCCGGCTGCATCTTCTCCCTCATCCTGGTCGCCCGGTCCGGAGACCCGACCGCCGCGAAGAAGTCGTTGCGCGGCCCCGCCTACGCGGTCGTCTCCGTGGCGCTGACCGTGCCCCTCATCAACGCCAACGTCATGGCGAGCAACGCCTTCGCGAAGTGGATCATTGTCACCGGTCTCCCCAGCGGCCAAGGCGATCCGAGTCCGGAACGGTCCTTGCAGACGGCGATCCGGCAGTTCACCGAGAGATACGAGAACAGCAACTACTTCCTGGAGATGCTGTTTCTGATCTGCATCACGATCGCGAGCCTCGTGCTCTACATCGAATGCATTTTCCGATTGTTCCTCGTGGTCGCCGCCGCCGCCACGATCCCGGTGATGGCCAGCCTGTCCGGCACCTCGTACGGCCGAGAGGCGTTCCGCCGCACCGTCGCGGTCATCGCCCCCCTGTGCTGGCTCGACGCGGTTCAGGCCATCGGGATGGTGATCCCCCTACGGCTCTTGGAAGCGCATCAGGACACCCAGAGCGGAGTGCAGTCCGGCTTCATCGCCGTCTTCGGCATGTTTCTGGTCTGCTTCATGCCGGGGGCCATGATCAGGGTCACGCTGCCCATCGCCGCCGAGGTCGCCGGAACCGGAGAGAACAACCGGCGCCTCGCCGATGCCGCACCCGCGATGGGTGCGCGCGTGGTCGCGGGTGCCGCACAGCCGCTCAAGGCGGCGGGTGGCCTGGTCAAGGCGGTACGCAACCCGAGCGGCTCCAGGTAGCCGCCGGACTCGACCCAGATTCGGCACGCGGAGACGAGAAAGCCCATGACGACGCAAAACGAAGCCCGTACCTACGGGAACTGGCGGCAGCCGACGTCCCCAGGCATCGGGAACCTGGGACTCGGCGGCAGCGCGGTGTTGCTCGGCGGCATCCTGATGCTCGTTGTGCTGCTCTACATCTCGATGTTCGCCGCGATTATCGGCGGATTCGCCCTGGCGATCCTCCTGGTGCCGATGATCATGCGGGACCGTCACGGACGCAACGGACTGCAGTGGGTCACCGCCCGGGTCGCCTACGCCAACGGCAAGTCCAAGGGACAACACCTCTACCGTTCCGGGCCGTTGGGCCGCGTCCCGCTCGGGACCTGCAAGCTGCCCGGTCTGGCCGCCGCATCGACCCTGTACGAGGCCCACGACGCGTGGGGACGGCCGTTCGCGATGGTGACCATCCCGCGTACGAACCACCACACGGTCGTCCTCACCTCGAATGCCGACGGTGCGTCCCTCGTGGACAGCGACCAGATCGACACGTGGGTCGCGTATTGGGGCCACTGGCTGTCCCAACTCGCCCACGAACCGAGGCTCGTGGCGGCATCGGTGACCGTCGAGGCCACGCCGGACACCGGCGAACGCCTGCGACGCGAGGTCTTCGACAACATCGCACCCGATGCACCGGAGCTGTCCAAGAGCGTCCTCAACGAAGTCGTCGACGCCTACCCGGTCGGCTCGGCACAGCTGATCACGCGCATAGCACTCACCTACACCGGAGCCGGCGGCACCGCGATCGGCGGGCGCAAGAGCGTCGAGGACATGGCGTTGGACCTCGGCACGCGGCTGCCCGGTCTGGCCGCCGGGCTCCAGATGACGGGTGCCGGGCCCGCGCGTCCGCTGACCGGCGAGGAGATGGCCGAGGCCATCCGCGTCGCGTACGACCCGAGTGTCGCGGCACTACTCGACCAGGCCCGGACCTCCGGCGGCTCGAACCTCACCTGGGACGACGCGGGGCCCATCGCACATCAGGAGAACTGGGACCACTACCGGCACGACGGCGCCTTCTCCATCACGTGGTCGATGTCGGAGGCGCCGCGCGGCGAGGTCCAGTCCAACATCCTGTCCAGGCTGGTCTCCCCCCACCCGGACATCGTGCGCAAGCGCGTGACCCTGCTCTACCGTCCGCACGACGCGGCGACCGCCGCCGGCCTCGTCGAACGCGACCGCAAGGACGCCTTGTTCAAGGCCCAGCAGAAGAAGGTCATCCAGGCCCGCGACAACGCGGCGATCGCCGCGTCGGACCAGTCCGCGCGCGAAGAGGCCGCAGGCGCGGGCCTGGTGCGCTTCGGTCTGCTGGCCACGGCCACGGTCCTGGACAAGGAAGACCTGACCATCGCGGCGGCGGCCATGGACAACCTGTCCGCAGCGTCGCGCCTGCGGCTGCGGCGTGTCTACGGCTCCCAGGCCTCGGCGTTCGCCGCGGCACTTCCCCTCGGCCTGGTCCTGCCCAACCACCTGAAGGTGCCCCAGCAGATCCGGGAGGCGATGTGAAGCGGCAGCGCTCGCCCTGGAGCCGGCCTCGCGAAGCGGCGAAGGACGCCGGCAAGACCCGGCAACCGCGTCCCCGTCCCGGCACCCGACCGGGACCGCGCGGCTACCTCGGCATCGGACGCGGGGCGGCCTCGTACGTGGAGGCAGTGCCGGAGTGGCGCGGCACCACGGTGCAGGTCTGCGGCCTGTGGCCGTTCGGCGCGGGTTCCGGCACCCCCGTGGTGGGTGTCCCGCTCGGCCGCACGCTCACCTCGGGAGCGACGCTGTGCTGTGACCCCATCAGTTGGTTCCAGCGCGCCAAACTTCTGCTGAATCCCAGCGAGTTCGTGCTCGGCAAGCCCGGCCTCGGCAAGTCGACCGTCGTTCGCCGCCAGGCCCTCGGGCTCGCCGGATACGGCGTCCATCCTCTGGTGTTCGGCGACCTCAAGCCCGACTACGTCGACCTGATCCACGCTCTCGGCGGCCAGGTGATCACCCTCGGGCGCGGACGCGGCGCCTTGAACGTCCTCGACCCGGGCGAATCCATCCACGCCGCCAGCCGACTGACGGGCGACGCCCGCCGGGCACTCATCGCCGACATGCACGGGCGCCGGCTCAACGCCGTCAGCTCGCTGATCACCATCGTGCGCAACCAGCCCGTCTTCGACCGTGAGGAATCCATCCTCAGCACCGCGCTGCGCCTTCTCGACGAACACCACGACGGTGTACCCATCCTCGCGGACCTGCTGGAGGTCATCAGGAAGGCACCCGAACCGCTGCGCGCCGTCGCCCTGGACCGCGGAGACATCAACCGCTACCGGGACGTGACCGAGAACCTGGAGTCGTCGCTGGTCAGCCTGCTGGGGGATGGCCGGCTCGGCGACATGTTCTCCCGACCGACCACCGAGCCGATGCTGCGCGACCGGCCGGTGTGCTTCGACGTGAGCAGCATCGACGACGGGGAAACCCAGTTGCAGGCCGCCGCGTTGCTCGCCTGTTGGAGTTATGGATTCGGTGCTGTCTCCGCGGCACAGGCGCTCGCCGACGCCGGACTGGAGCCCCAGCGCCACTACTTCGTGATCCTGGACGAGCTGTGGCGCGTACTGCGCGCGGGGCGCGGCCTGGTCGACCGCGTCGACGCACTCACGCGACTCAACCGGCAGCGCGGCGTCGGCATGGCGATGATCACACACACCATGTCGGACCTGCTCGCGCTGCCCGGCGAGGAAGACCGCATGAAGGCGAAGGGGTTCGTCGAACGCGCGGGCATGGTCATCACCGGTGGTCTTCCGGCAGCGGAAATGCCGCAGCTCACCCAGGTGATCGGCATGACGGAAGCCGAACAGCGCATGATCGTGGACTGGTCGACGCCGCCGGCGTGGGACGGTCTCGCCGGTGAGGAGGCACCGCCTCCCGGGCTCGGCAACTTCATGGTGAAGGTCGGCGGACGCCCCGGCATCCCCGTACACGTCGACCTCACCGCGGCCGAGCGCGACATCAACGACACGAACCGCAGGTGGGCGCGATGAAACGGGCCTTGGCGGTGGTCGTCGGCCTGGTGCTGGCGATACTCATCGGCGTCCCACAGTCGGCTGTGGCCGTAGAGGAACCGCCCATGCCCACCGACCCGAAGTGCATCTACGTCGCGGAAGACCGGAGCGGCTTCGAATTCACATTCTACTGCTCGGGACTCGTGGCGGAGAAAGGCAGCTTCTTCAACCTGCACGCCCGCAACTACGTCAACTGGACCGACGATTCCCCTCATTACGTCGGCCCCGCACCCAACGGAAAGGACGGTCGGGGACAGCCCTGCCCGCAGGACGACAACTGGGGAGGCGACTGGTTGACCGGCGGCACCCGCGGCGAATGCCTCCTGGGGCACGACTTCTCCGGCCTGGGTGAATGGATGCGAGGCCAGGACAAATCGTGGGGCAAGACCCCGCCACGCCTGCTGCGGAATCTCAACGAAGACCCGTGTGTGACGATCCGGGAAAACGTGGAGGCCAGGAAGAGGGCCGGGATATGGAACGAGGGGGACCCCGTTCCCAATTGTCCCGATGTCCGGAAGACCAACCCCTGCGACAAGATCACCTTCAAGGACTACCGGGACGAGTGCAACGACGCGCACCCCTGGTTCGCCTGGCAGCCGCCGGCGCCGCCGGCGAACGGCTGTTCTTATACCGAGCAGGCCCAGACCGGTGACTGTGCCGGTGCCCAACTTGTCGGCACGGGCGACTACAAGGCACCCAAGGCAGTCGTCGAGCCCATGACCCGGGTTTTGGGCTACTTCGTCATGCTGGTCTTCGTCGCCGGCATGTTCGGGCTGTTGTTCCACGTCTACCGGGGGATCGAGTCCTACCGCGGCGGCGACACGGTCGCCGAAGTCGTGGGCAGCGTGGGCTGGACGCTCGGGGCGTGTGCCATCGCGACCGGCGTCTCCGGCGTCCTCTGGACGGTGATGACCGCGTGAGCGCCACCAAACGCCGGCGTGGACCGGACCCGTACATCGAGTTCTACTTCGCGTTGCTCTGCATCGGTGGCTGCGTGGCCATCCTCGGCTCGGCGTGGGCCGGGGCGTGGGTCGGAGCGATCCTCGAAGACAAACCCAAGCCGTCCGCCCCTTGGACGATGGCCTTCGAACTCGTCCGCCGGGATTACGAATGGCCCGGCACAAGCGCATACGTCGCCTCGTTTGTGATCCTGTTCCTGGTCACGATCGCCGTGACGCTGGCGATGTTCCTCTACCAGCAGCGTGACGTCGTCGTCATCGACCGGGCCACGAAATACCTTGCCAAGCGCCGGGACCTGCGGCCGTTCCTCACCGCCGGGGCCCGCGCCTCGGCCGACCGGCTGGGCGTCCCCACCGATGCTCCCCCCGGTGTCTACCTCGGGAAGACCGTCGGCGGCGACCACGACCTGTGGGGGTCGTGGGAAGACATGCACGTCGACATCTGGGGACCGCGCACCGGAAAGACTGCCTCACGCGCGATTCCCAACATCGTGG
The DNA here is from genome assembly GCF_051388935.1 of Yinghuangia sp. YIM S10712. NCBI lineage: Bacteria > Bacillati > Actinomycetota > Actinomycetes > Kitasatosporales > Streptomycetaceae > Yinghuangia > Yinghuangia sp. YIM S10712. Next base: position 185,615 of record NZ_JBPKBI010000002.1, on the reverse strand, counting down.
CCGCGCCGGGTGCCGCAGTCGTGACGTCGAACAAGCGCGATGTCGTCGACGCCACCCGCGCGAGCCGCGAACGACACGGCCACGTCTGGGTGTTCGACCCCCAGCAACAAGCCAGCGAACCGCCGTCGTGGTACTGGGACCCGCTGTCGTACGTCGGAAACAGCATCGTCCGGGCCATCAAGATGACCGGTCGCTTCTCCTCGATCAACCGCCCCGCGCACGCCCGCAGCGACGCTTTCTTCGAGCCGGCCGCGGAAGACCTCATCTCGCACATGCTGTTGGCGGCCTCACTCGACGGCAAGCCGATCACGCAGGTGTACACCTGGCTGACGCGTCCGAACGACGACACCGCCGCGCGCATCCTGCGGGCACACGGGCAGGACGTTTCGGCCGAGGCAGTCGAGTCGGTCGTGTCCAGTCCGGGCCTGCAGCGCGCGGGTGTCTTCGGCACCGCCACCCAGATCATGTCGTTCCTGCTGGCGCCGGCCGTCACCGAGTGGGTGACGCCGGGCTCCAATCCGAACCGCCCGTCGTTCGACTACCTGGAGTTCGTCAAAAGCACCGACACGATCTACTTGCTCTCCGAGGAGACCAACAAGGCCGCCGCGCCGCTGGTCCTCGCCTTGACCGCGGCACTTGCCGAGGCCGCGGAGAACGAGGGCATCAAGCAGCCGAACGGCCGTTTGCCGGTCCCGATGCTCTTCGTACTCGACGAAGCCGCGAACGTGTGCCCTTGGAAGGCTCTTCCCGACAAGTACTCGCACTTCGGGTCGCGCGGCATCGTCATGATGACGATCCTCCAGTCCTGGGCGCAGGGCGCGGCAGCGTGGGGCGGCGACGGTATGAAGAAGCTGTGGGGCGCGGCAAACATCCGTGTGTACGGCGGGGGTTCGTCGGATACGGACTTCCTCGGCTCGCTGTCGAAGGTCTCCGGGGTGTTCGAGCCGCGAACCACGAGTGCCACGGTCAAGTTCGGCGACCGGCGGTCGTTCGGCTTGTCGTCGCGTTCGGAAGCGGTGCTGGACGAGGCCGATCTCGCCTCGATGCCGCGGGGTCGTGCGTTCGTGCAGATGAGTGGCTCGCCGCCGGTGTTGATCAAAACGGTCCCGTGGTGGCAGACCCCGTTCGCCGACGACATCCAGGAATCCGTCGCCCGGTTCGACCCAGGGCACGATCACGCCCACGAACTGGAGGCGGCCGGGGTCTCTTTGAGGAAGCAGCGATGACAGACGACGAAACCGACTTCGACTCCGTGGACGACGAAGAACAAGAGGTGCGAAGCGAGTTGGTGTTCTCCTCACTGGAGGACTTTGTCACTCGCTACATCGCCCAGGTCGTGCGCCGGCGACTGAGCCGGTCCGTTGCCATGTGGTGTCCGGCCTGGTGGGCCCACGAGGAGGCGGTCGCCCGCCTGTCGGTGCTGTGGCGGGCGTTCGAACACCTTAAGGAGGACGAGGCGTTGGGGCTGTCCTTCTGGTGGACCCAGCACGCGGACCCGCATTTGTCCGCGCTCATGGACCCCGACCACGGTCCGTTCGCCTTGTGCGACGCCCGCGACGGCCATGCCGAACACCCTTTGGGGCCCCTGCCGTTGACCCCGTCACCTCCGGGGATGTGGGACGACCCGGTCTTCATCGTCGATTTCAGCCCGAAAGACGGCGTGAGCACTTCTCTCCCCGGCTCGCCCGGCGCAAGGAGCTGACGCCATGTCCGTCATGGGAGAACTCGACAAAGGCACCACTTGGGCCATCGACCTGGGAAATCGAGCCAGCAAACTCGGGCTTTCGGTCCTGAAGTCGGTGACCCAGAAACCCGTGAAGTCGTTTGCCAAGGAGCGGAAGGCCCATCGCGAGAAGACACTCGCCGCGAAACAGGCCGCCGCAAAAAGACGTGAGATCCGACGCCAGAAGGCGGCGGAGCGGAATCTCTGACATGCCGCGCCGCACCCGCACTCGACGCGGAGAATCCAAAGGGCGCTCGGCCTTCTCGGTGCCGATGCGCCTTGTCGGCATGTTGCTGGTCATGACCATGGTGAACGGCTGCACGGCGATCTGGAAGCCCCAGCCCGAAGACCTCATCGAGGCGATCGGGGGTATGATATTCGACTTTTCGAAACTGCCCTCCTGGGCGACCTCCTGGGGCGACGACATTGTCAAGGCCGGGAGCATATGCCCGGAGTCACCACCGCAACTGATCGCCGCCCAGCTTCAGCAGGAATCGACATTCGGCCTGAACACGAACAAGGACAAACCCTGGGCAGTCGCCTTCGGCCCCGCCCAGTTCACGCCGGCCACCTGGGCCGTCCACGGGGTGGACGGCGACGGGGACGGTGACCGGGACATCTGGGACCCTGCCGACGCGATCGCCTCGCAGGGCTCCTACAACTGCAAACTCGCCGGCATCGTGCGCCCCTTGGGCGGCAACACGCAGGCCCTGATGCTCGCGGCCTACAACGCGGGCCCCGGCGCCGTGCAGAAGTACAACGGAATTCCGCCGTACAAGGAGACGACGAATTACGTCCGCGTCATCCAGGCCAACATGAAGAATTTCGAGAAGCCGGGCGGTACCGCAGCCGGCACGCGCGCCCAAGGGGCCATCGCCGTGGCCATGGAGTACGTCAAGGCGAAAACGCCGTACCTCTGGGGCGGCACGACGTTGAAGGGCATCGACTGCTCGGCACTCGTGCAAAACGCCTACGAAGCCGTCGGCGTGGAACTTCCTCGGGTGGCGCAGGATCAGATCAACGCATTCCTGCCGACGATACCCGCGTCCCAGGTACGCCCCGGCGACCTGGTCGGATTCGATACAAGCGGCAGCAGCGGCGGAAGTATCAAGAACATCACGCACATCGGCCTGGTGAGTGCGGTGTCGGGCTCGAACATCCAGATGATCGAGGCCCCCGTGCCGGGAAAGGCAGTGAGGGTCGCACAGGTCAACACCCTGTACGCGAATTACACGCCGTTCTATGTACGTGTCCCTGGCGCCTCGGAGCCTGCGTCCGGCGCGTCGGACGGCAAGTCGAACGGCAAGTGGGTCCTGCCGGTGAATGTGCGCTACTCACCGACCTACAAGGCGGCCGGACCGTACGCGAACCGGCACACCGGCATCGACTTCCCCGCCAAGGCCGGCACCGACATCAAGGCCGTCGGCCCCGGAAAAGTGGTCACGGCCGGCTGGGGAGGCGCCTACGGCTGGCAAGTCGTCATCAAGCACGACGACGGCAAATACACGCAGTACGCGCACATGAACGGCCGTCCGCGCGTCGGTACGGGGGCTCGGGTGAGCGCCGGACAAGTGATCGGCGACGTGGGCAGCACAGGCAACAGCACGGGACCGCATCTGCATTTCGAGGCGCGCACGGGCCCCGAGTACGGAAGCGACATCGACCCCGTCGGCTACCTGCGTTCCAAAGGCCTCAGCCCGCAACCCAACGTGGCGCAGGCATGAGGGACAACGTCGCAACGTGGGCACGCGCCGCCTTCGTGGTGCCGTTCATCGCCGCCATGGCCATCCTGGTCATGTTCGCCTGCGATGTGCCTGGTTCCGACAGCGGTGCGTCGCACGGTCCGACCGCCACACCCGATTCCTCGGCAGCCGACGTGCAGTCACCCGAAAGCGCGGTGATCGTCACGACGCCACCCACGGGGGCGCCGCCGCCCGATGCCACGGACCCGGACGAACTCCCATTGCCCGAAGGCTCGGCCACGCTTCCGATGGACGGTCAGACAGCAGACGTGGATGCCCCTGCGGAGGAAGCCCCGGCACTCGCGCCCCCTGTGCCGGAACAGGTCGACTTCCAGGATCCCGTCGCCGTCTCACGCGCTGCGGTCGTCGTCATGTGGACGTCCGACACCACCAAGGACTCCCGCCCCGGCGATGCGATGCTCCGCGCCGAGCCGTACCTGAGCCAGGAGCTCAACGAGGCTGCACGCACGGCACAGTCGATCGAACGCCTGCCACCCGACTGGGTCGAAATGTCGGAACGCCAGGGACGCACCGTGGTCACCGCCACGCTCGCCGACGAGAAGGGCAAGCCGCCGGACACGCCGACCGAGGCCTACCACGCGTGGTCGCTCACCGTGAGCCCGATCGGTGCGGACGGCTGGCGGGGCGTCCCCGAGAACATCACCGTCTTTGTCACGCTGGCACGTTCCATGGTGGGACAGCCCTGGCAGGTGACGAACTATCAGCTCAGTTGAACGTAGCCGGCCGCTGTGCGAAAGAAGCGCGTAGAAATGGGAGTTCGAGTCATGGCTAGGCGAAGGCCGCGCACCAGACCGGTGAGGCTCGGTAGGACGCGGCGCGCCGCCGTGATCGGCGCGCTCGTCTTCCCGCTCGTGCTTTCGGGCTGTTCCCTCGGTCCCTCCGGCGGCGGCGTGGACGCTTCGGACGAGGAGAGGAATCCGACCGGCAATCCCGACCCCGCCAAGGACCTGAACGTCAAGCTCCCCGCGGGCTTCGATCTGGCCAAGGGATGGTCGGTCGACGAGACGCAGCGCGTGTTCGTGGCGGCCCAAAGCGGCGGCCTGCTGCTCGACATCTTCGCGGTGGGCAACTCGGCGGAGCAGGCACTGGACGAGGCTGCGAGCGCGACGCCGACCGGTGACGAAGAGACGCCCTCCGAGTCGCCGAGTCCGTCCGCCGAAGAGAGTTCCGGCGCCGGCCCGAGCTCCGTGCTGATCGCCCGCGATGCCGCGGACGGCCACGTGGTCTGGTCGTCGACGCCCCTGCGGCGCATCGTCGCGGAGCGACCGCCCTTGCTCCGGGTCGTGCAAACGGATCAAGGGCTGTACGCAGTCGTCGTGCGTACAGGAGGCCTGCCCGCAAACGGTGTGGCCCGCGCCCGACAACTCGTCGTCATCGATTCGTTCCCGTTGGTCGGCGCGGGCACGGAACGGGCGCCTGCCCGGCATGTGGAACACATGGTCGACGGCTCACCCGACGACGTCGACACCCTCGTGGGCGAGGGCGGCGTGTTGATCACGGGCTTCGCCGAGCGCGACGAGGCGCCCGCAACCGTGCTGTGGGACCCGTTGACAGGCGTGCTGTCGACACTGCCGCCCGGTCCCACGCGGCCCATGCCCGGCTGCTCCAGCGAATTCCGGTGCGAGATCCAGGAGCAACCGCTCTTCCCCACCGGGGCCGGCATGCTCTTCCGGGAAGATACGGAGAACAGCGATCTGAGCGAGTCGCTGCGGTTCGGTGTCTCGGGTCGCTGGAACAGCGCCCAGGTCGCGCCCCAGGGCCGCGCGGAGAGCACCATCCTGGCGGTGACCGGCACAACGGTGCTTGCGGCATGGCGTGCCGGGGAGGACCAGACGCCGTTGTACGCGGTGCACGACCTGCTCTCGGGCGCGATCCTCGCGTCGGCGGAATGCGCGGGCACGACGCCGGACTCCACCGCGGTGGTCGAGGCGCTGTTCGACACCGAGCGGGACGCCGTGGACCTCGACACCGCCGCACAGGTGTCGTCGAACGGGCGCTACCTGGTGTCCGACTTCTTCGCCGCCGATTTGTCCGGCCGTACGGCCACCTGCTTCACCGGCGACCGGGAGAACAGGTCGGTCTCCTTCCTGTCCGTCGACGACCGTGGCGTGGGCTACGCGACGCTGCGGGACGACGACAACGACACCCCCGATGTCGCCGTCGTGCAGACGCGTACCAAGCGTGTCGACGCGCTTCCCGTCGGGACGTCCGCGCCGATCGCGATCACCTCGACGGGGAGCGGCGTGTTCTCCATCGAAGATGAAGACGGCTCGTCGGACCGGGGACCTGTGGTCGTCGTCGCCCCGCCGGGGCAGGGCACTCCGGCACCGGCGCAACCGTAGGCGCGCCGGCCGTCGGACCGGCGGGCATTTCGGTCACCGCGTCGCCGGTTCAGCGTTTTCCGAGCAACTTCCGGAGTCCACGGACGACTTGCTGGGACGTACGCTCGCGTCGACCGCGTGGGGCGGCGAGCGTGGCGTCGGCGGCTCCGGTGCGCTGCGGGGCGTTCGGCACCTGGGCAGCGGCCTGGTACTTCGCGTCACGCCTCGCGTGCTGGGCGGCCCGCACTCGCTCGGCTTTCGGGGCCGAGACGGTGGACGAGGCCGCTCCACTGTGTGTGACGGAGCCCAGCCCCGCTGCGGCTGACGACTGTGCGGCCTGCGCCGGCGCGGTCTCCTTCGACGGCCGCGGTGCGGGCGGATTTGTCTTGGCCCGCGAGATTCCCTTGTCCGCGTCCAGGCCCGCCTCGCCGGCGGGCCTGGACGCGCTCGCGTTCACGGTCGGGTTCGTCTTTGCCTGCGTGATGCCTTTGTCCATGTCAAGCCCCGACTCACTCGCGTTCTGCGGACTCTGCGCCTGCTNCCCGCCTCGCCGGCGGGCCTGGACGCGCTCGCGTTCACGGTCGGGTTCGTCTTTGCCTGCGTGATGCCTTTGTCCATGTCAAGCCCCGACTCACTCGCGTTCTGCGGACTCTGCGCCTGCTCGACACCTGTGCCGGCGCCGGAGCTGGCCAACCCCATTTGGTACTCGGACCAGGTGCGCACACTTGCGTCGGTGTAACGATTCGCCGTCGACTGGGCGGCGACTCTCGCCGCGTATTCATTGGCGCCCTTGACCAGTCGTGCGGCTATGTCGTCGATGCGTGCCTCGGCGCGGGTCTGCGCTGCCGCCGCGGCCTCGGCGGGTGTTCGCCCCTTGGAATCTGTGCGGTTGAGCTCCTGAAGAGCCCTCTTGGTGGCGGCTTGGACGATCTCGTGTACGGACCCCGTCTTGGTCAGGTCGACCTTGGGCTGCGACGCCGGAGCCCGCTCCGCGGCCTGGGCGGAAGCGGGTGATTTCTCCAGACTCGGACCCGAAGCCGGCGCCTGTTCGGCAGCCGGGGCGGGAGGGGGCGCAGGGGGCGGTGCAGGGGGAGGTGCAGGAGGCGGCGCCGGCGCCGGGGAGGGCGAACCGGAGCCGGAGGAGGGGTTGTCGGTCATGCTCCCTCCCCGGGGTCAAGGAGGCGGAACGTACTGACTCATTATCAACTCTGAAGCCCGGGCGGGCACTTGACGTGATACCCGTCACTTCGTCGACAGATGCCCCGAACCGGCCCCTCGAAGCCTCGCCCGGTTCCCTCGTGCACACCGACCTGGTTGCGGGGAATCCCTTGAGGTTCCTCCGTCTTCCCTCGCTGTGTCCCAAAGCCGCGCCGTTTGGCGCGTGGGCGGGATAGCTTCCGAATCGAGCTCGCGATCAAGCTGGGGGCGGTACCCGGCTCAAGGTTTCACGTGGGCCGGTGGGAATTCGGGAGGGGCTCGGCTGATGAGACTTCGCCACGGAGTGCGGCCCCAAGGGCTCGCGGCGCGGCTGCGGGGCGCGTTCCGGCCCGGACGCGGCGGCAAGACGACCGCGGTCGCGCTCGGCGCCGCGGGCTCGCTCATCGCGGGCATCGTGGTGGCCGGAATCGGCACCGCCGGGGCGGACCCCGATCTCTCGGACATCGGGGCGTGGCTGGCCAACGACACCAAGAGCAGCCTCACGCACGTCAACGGGCTCACGGGGCAGGTCGACGGGCGCGTGAAGCTGCCGGCGGGCGGCAACACTCAGTTGCAGGTCGCCGATGACGGCAAGTCCGTGCTGGTGCTGGACGAGTCCACCGGCACGGTCAGCCGGATCGACCCCGCGCAGCTCACGGTGCCGCAGACGTACGACTACCAGGCCGCAGGCCTGCAAATCGCGTCGGGCGGCGGCAAGGCGTGGGTGGTCGACTCCGCGAACGGCACGGTGACCGCCATCGACCCGGTGTCGCTGGCACCGCTCGGTGCGCCGATGGACCTCGGCGGCAAGCCGCTCGGTGAGGTCCAGGCCGACCCGTCGGGCACGCTGTGGGTGCCGATCGCTTCGCTGGGGCGTCTCGTACCGGTCAACGGCTCGCAGGTCGGCGCGCCGATCAAGGTCGCCGAGCCGGGTGGCGCGCTGCTTCTGACGCTGGCCTCGGGTCGCCCGGTGGTCACCGATGTGACCGGCGGCCGGGTGTTGGTCGTGTCCGGCACCGGCATCGAGCGGACCGTCGAACTGCCGACCGAGATGCGCAACGGGCAGCCCGACAAGGTGTTCTCCCCGGGCCTCAGCGAGGGGCCGCTGGTGCCCGTACTCGCTTCGGACACCGGCACGTTGACGCTGGTCGACATCGACAGCGGATCGGTGAACGCCGTACCGCTCACCGTCGCGCAGCACGAGTACGCGCCGCCGCAGGTCCTCGGCGCCCGCGTCTACATCCCGGACCGCACGAGCGGCAACCTGCTCGTCTACAACACGGTCCAGGCGATGTTCGAGGACCAGGTGAAGGTGACCGGCAAGCCCGGGCCGCTGGAGACGCACGTACGCGACGGTCTGCTGTGGGTCAACGACGCGCAGAACGCGACCGCGGCCGTCGTCAACGTGCAGGGCCAGATCCACCTGATCGACAAGTACGACACCGACCCGAGCCCCGGCACCGGAAACGGTTCGTCGGTGCCCACCCCGGCCAAGAGCGTGCCGGAGGGCGGGGTGACCCAGTCGACCGAGGCCGGAACGCCGTCGGCCACTGCGTCGGAGGCGCCGTCCGGTGCCACGGGCGGCAAGGAAGACCCTGTGCCGAACCCGGTCGACACCGGCAAACCCGCTCCCGAGGCACCGGTGATCCCGCCGGCGATCCCGGACCCGCCTGCGGACAACGGGAACCAGGGCGGAAACGGCGGCGGCGGCAACAGCGGTCGCACGGAGCCTGAGCCGGACCCCGAACCGACCCGCCGGACCGAGCCCACCACCGAGGTGCCCCGGCCGCCGGTCGAGACTCCCGAGCCGCCGACGAACCCGATCACGCCGCCGTGGACGCCGCCTGCCGCGAGCACGCCGCCCCCGGCCGACACCCCGCCGCCGCCCGCGACCACGCCCGCACTGCCGAACACCACTCCTCCGGCGACGACGCCCCCGGCGAACACGACGCCTCCGGCGTCGACGTCGTCGAAGCCCCCCACGGCCTCGACGAAGCCGCCGACCACGTCGTCCAAGCCGACTTCGTCGAACCCGACGTCCTCGAAGCCCCCGACCACGTCGCCGAAACCCACGACGACGGCGCCCATGAAGCCGCCGGGCACCCCGACCGCCAAGTCGGGTGCGGGCAAGATCACCCTGACGTTCCAGCCGGCCTCGGGTGCAACGCCCACGCGCTACCGCGTCGGAGGAGTCGGCGCCGGGATGAGTGTCGCGCCCGCGAGCGTGCCCGCGACCGGTCCGTTCATGTTCACGGTGACCGGCGGTTCGTGCGAGAAGGAGTACAAGTTCTACATCATCGCCGAGTACCCCGGCGCGGTGATGAACTCCAAGGCTTCCACGGGTGTTCGGCCGTGTGTGGCGGCGGGCAAGCCGACCAACCTCCAGGCGGTGACGGCCGCCGGCGGCAAGGCCAAGGTGTCCTGGTCGGCCCCGACCAACACCGCCGGGGAGACGGTCACCTACACCGGCTCGTGGTCGGTCAAGGCGGCCTCCACGTCCACCGCCAAGGCGGCCGGTCCCGCCGACGGGCCGCTGACGGTGACCCCCGCGGTGTACGGAGAGCTGATCGCCGAACCGCCCGCCGTGAACTTCCCGACGGTGGCCGACGGGACGAACGCCGCCGCGGTGGCCGCCGCGAAGTCGGGGAGTTGGACGACCACGAACAAGTCCGTGACGCTTTCGGTCAGCGGACAGAGCGGTTCGTACACCTTCAAGGTCAGCGCCAAGAACAGCGCCGGAACGACCTCGTCCAGCACCGCGACGCTCACCATCACGCTGGCGTACGGCAAGGTCACGTCCGCCTCGATCGACATGCCGCCGGAGACACCGGGTTCGGCGCCGTATCCCCCGACCCCCTCGCCCGGCGCGCCGACCAACGACGAACGGCCGGACGCCGTCGCGCTGGCCGCGGTCGTCGCCCCGAACCGGCGGGACGTCCCGGTCACCTGACCACCCACGGAACCTTCAGGAGAACCGTGAGCACCACTCCGACCGCCGCGTCCACCCCGGGCGGGGCCCCGAAGCCGTCGGTCATGTACCACGCGCCCGACGCGCTACGCCTGTTCCGCGAGTGCTTCCACGCCCTGGGCGACAACATCGAGCGGGTCGTGGTCGGCAAGCGCGAGGTCATCGACCTGACCCTCACTTGCCTGTTCGCGGAAGGGCATCTGCTGGTCGAGGACGTGCCCGGCACCGGCAAGACGACCCTCGCACGGGCGCTCGCCGCGTCGCTGGACGCGTCGTGGCAGCGCATCCAGTTCACGCCCGACCTGCTGCCGTCGGACATCACCGGTGTGTCGATGTTCCGGCAGACGACCAACACGTTCGAGTTCCTGCCCGGCCCGGTGTTCGCGAACGTCGTGATCGGCGACGAGATCAACCGGGCGTCGCCGAAGACCCAGTCGGCGATGCTGGAGGTCATGGAGGAGGGGCGGGTCACCGTCGACGGTGCCCCGCACTCGGTTCCGCGCCCGTTCATGGTCGTCGCGACACAGAACCCCGTCGACATGTCCGGGACCTATCCGCTGCCGGAGGCGCAGTTGGACCGGTTCCTGATGCGCGTCACGGTCGGCTACCCGGACACCCGTTCGGAGGTCTCGGTCGCGGCCGGCACCGCGGGGGCGCCGAGCATCGAGACGCTTCCGGCGATCGCCGCGGCGCACCACATCGGCGAGTTCATCCAGGTGGTACGGCAGCGCGTGGCCGCCGCCGACGCCGTCGTGGAGTACGCGGTCCGGATCGCACAGGCCACTCGCTCGTCCCCCTACACACGCCTCGGCGCGGGCCCGCGCGGCAGCGTCGCCCTCGTGAGGGCGGCGAAGGTGCGCGCGGCCTCGCAGGAGCGCGCACATCTCCTGCCCGAGGACATCAAGGCCTTGGCCGGCCCGGTCCTGACACACCGTCTGCTGCTCTCGCCAGACGCCGAACTCGCCGGCTGGACCGGGGAGTCGGTGCTCGCCGAAATCCTCGCGAACGTTCCCGCCCCGACTCCCGGCGGCCTGGCGAAGGCCCGCAGTTGAGCAGCGGGCCGACGGCCCGGGACGACCCCGGCGAGTTCACGTACGGAGCCGACGCGCCGACACTGCACTCCGGAACCCGCGCCGTCCGCGACCCCCGGCAAGGGCGACAGGCCGCTCCGGCGGCGGCCGGGCCCCCGGCCGCTCCCGCCGCACCGGAACCGGGCCCGCCCACAGGCCCGCCCGTGGCATGGCTGCCTCCTCCGCCGAGTGCCGGGAGCGCCCCTGCGCCCACCCCGGTCCCCACCGCGACCGCCGGTCTGAGGCAGGGCCCGACACGGCTGCCGCGGGCTGTCGCGCCGACCGACCTTCTTGGCACGAACTCCTCGGGGGACCAATCGACTTCGCGGCTTACCCCGTCCGGTCGCGCGGTGCTCGCGGCCGGTGTGGTGTTGTGCGGGCTCGGCTGGGGCCTCGGCTACACCGAGGCTGTGGCACTCGGGATCGCGTCGCTCGCCGCGGTGGTCGTCGCCCTGGCGTGGACTCATTCCGTACCGGTCCTGGAGGCCCGGCGGGAGATCGTGCCGGCCCGGGTCGCGCGCGGCGAGATCGCGCAGGGCGTCGTCGTCCTGTTCAACAACGGCTCGCGGACTCTGCGCGGCCTGCGTGCCGAGGACCGCGTCGCGGGCAAGCCGGTCTTCCCGGTCGACCTGCCGCCGGTGGCACCGGGCGCGGAGATCCGGGCGCGCTACAGCCTTCCGACCCGGCGGCGCGGCGGAGTCGAGGTCGGGCCGATGGTGCTCGTGCGCAGCGACCCGCTCGGCCTGACCAGGCGCGTCCGCGAATGCGGCTCCGTGGAGACGCTGATGGTCCATCCCCGGACGATTCCGCTGCCGGTGCTGCCGGCGGGTCGGACGCACCATCTGGAAGGCCCCAACTCCGATACGGCCGACGACGGAACGCTGACGTTCCACTCGCTGCGCGAATACGTGCTCGGCGACGATCTGCGGCGCGTGCACTGGCGTTCGACGGCCCGCAGCGGACGGCTCCTGGTCCGGCGCATGATCGACGTGAGCCTGCCGACGACCACCGTCGTGCTCGACACCGCCCGCGATTCGTACCGTGACCCCGAGGCCTTCGAGACGGCCGTCGACGTCGCCGCGTCGGTCGCCGAGTCCGCCGCGCTCCACCACTTCCCGGTACGCGTTCTCACCGCCGCCGGCGTGCTGCCCTTGGCCGACAGCCACGACCAGGGCGTCGACCACGTGCTGGACCGCCTCACGATGGTGGACCCCGAGCACGACCGCTCGCTGTCCGACGCTCTCGACGTGCTGGAGCGCCTGCGCGACGGCGACACGCTCGTGGTGGTCAGCGGCGGCGAACGCCCGCTCCCCGCCGAGCGGTTGGCCCGGCTCCGCAGGCGTTTCGACCGCATGCTCGTGGTCACCTCGGGCGGCGGCAACGCCGTCGAGGCGGCCGTCGGGCTGCCCCGGATCGCCGTCGACCGGGTCGACGACCTCGACACGGCGTGGCGCCGCGAGGTGATGCGATGACCACGGGCGGAACGACATCGACGACGAACTCCCGGCTGTCGCACGGGCCGTGGACACCGCCGACGGCTCCCGCGCCGCAGGTCCCCGGACCGCAGCCGGCATCGGCCGCCGGGTCTCCCGCCTTCGTCGCGCCCTCGCCCGGTGCCGGCCCGATCGAGCCCAAGCGGCGCAGGAACACGCGCTCGAAGACTCCGCAGCAGATGCAACTGCGGCGCATGCAGTGGTCGTTGGTGCCGGTGGCGGGGCTCGCGGCGGCCGTGGGGCTCGCGTACCACCGTGTCTTCGACATGGGCACCGTGTTGCCGGTGGTCGCCGTGGCCGCCGTCGTGCCGGTACTGCTCGTTCTGGCGTGGTCCGGAACCGGACGCATGAACCGCCCGACCGGCAGGCCGCGTCCGCTGCTCGGCTCGCTCGCGTTCGGCGCGATCGCGTGGCTGGTGGCGGTGTCCGCCACGCTGTACCGCGACCACGCGCTGGGCAGCGTCGTGCCGGGCCCCGCGCTGCTGCGCCGCATCGGCGGCGACGTGGTGGACGCGCCGCGCGGTGTGCTCACGACGGTGCTCCCCGCGTCCGGTGACGCGCAGCTCCTGGTCCTGGTGTCGCTGAGCGTGTGGCTCGCCGCCTACGCCGGCGCCGAACTCGCCCTGCGGACACACTCGGTGGCACTGCCCGCGCTGCCCGGACTGCTGCTCCTGGCCGCGCCGGTGGTGCTGTCGACCGGGGCTCCCGGCGACAACACCCTCGCCATCGCGGTGGCCGTCGGCGCGACCGGGCTGATCCTGGTCGGCCGGGCGCCGGGACGCCGAACGCCGGTGCGCACGTTGTCGGTCGGCGTGCCGCTGACGGCCGCGCTCGCGGTCCTCGCGGCGTTCGCCGGGCCGAGCCTTCCGGGGGTGGGTTCGCCGCCCGACCTCCGTGATCAGGTCAGCCCCCCGGCGCCGGTCCGGCTGATCGGCGTGAACCCCCTGGACCGCATCTCCGCATGGCTTCTGACGCCCGATCAGCCACTGTTCACGGTCGAGGGGGCCGCCCCGGAGGACCGCTACTGGCGGCTCGCCGTGATGGACCGATACGACGGCACCTCGTGGTACCCGGCCACCGAACTCCGGCCCACCGGCGGTCGCGTGCCGGCCGCCGAAGGCGTGGAGGACGCGGGCGCCCGCAGCAACATGCAGGTGACGCTGGACAGGCTCGACGGGGTGTGGCTGCCCGCCGCCGACCGGCCCGACCGGGTGTCGGTGCCGGACGACGTGGACGTCGCGGTCGACCCGGCGAGCGGCGTGCTGGCCACCGGTGATCCGCTGCACCCCGGCCTGACGTACGAAGTCGTCTCCCGGGTCAAGGAGTTCGACCCCGACAACCTCCAGTTCCGGGCCGCGGCGGCGGACCCTCGGTACGTCGAACTCCCGGAGCAAGACGCGTCCTCCGCCCCGATCCCGGACGTCGAGGAGTTCCGCCGCATCGCGATCGAGGCGACGGCCGGCGCGACCTTCCCGTACCAGCAGGCGCTGCGCCTGGAGGACTGGCTGCGGAAGAACCAGCGGTACGACATCACCGCCGTCCCCGGCCACTCGTACCGCAATCTGCGGTTCTTCCTGGAATCCAGCAAGGAGGGCACGTCGGAGCAGTTCGCCGCGGCGTTCGCGGTCCTCGCCCGCACGCTGGGCCTGCCGAGCCGGGTGGTTGTGGGCTTCTCGCGCGGCACGGCGACGGGCCCGGACACATGGCGGGTGGACAGCGGCGACGTCGTCGCGTGGCCCGAGGTCGAATTCGCGGGCGTCGGCTGGGTGCCGTTCTTCCCGACCCCGGGTGAGGCCGGACGGTCGGGCACCCCGAAGACCGACCCGGGCAACGCCGCCCCCGCCCCGCCGCAGGCTCCGCCCGCCGCGGCCGAGGAAGGTGAGCAGTCCCGGGCCGAGAAGGACCAGGAGATCATCGACCAGGTCCGCCCCCCGGCGGCGGCGGGCCAGACGCCGGACACCGGCGACGACGGCGTGGCACTGTGGTGGTGGGCCGTTCCGGCCGCCCTCGCGCTGGTGTTCGCCTCGGGCCATGTCACCGTCGCGTACGCCGCGCCGGGCATCGTCCGGCGGCGGCGCAAACGCGGTCCGCCGGACCGACGGGTCTATGGTGCGTGGCGGCAGATCGCCGACCGGCTGGCCGAGGTCGGCATGGCACGCAACGGGTCCCTGACGGCGCGTGAGGTCGCGGAATTCGGTGAGGAGCGCCTTCCCGAGCCGGTGGGTTCGCGGCTGCACCCGCTGGCGGACCTGGTGAACGACCTGGCCTACGCGGGACGGGCCGCCGAGCCGTCGGATGCCGACGAGGCGTGGCATACCGCCGCGGAAGTCGAACGGGCCGTCCGCGAGTCGGATGCCAGGCCACCGCTCCGCGCTCGGCTGCGGTCCCGCCTGTCGCTTCGGCGGATCGTGGAGACGCTGCGCAAGGAGGGCGGCCGATGACGCTGGGAGCGGAGTACATGCCTGCACTCGGGTCCCCCGGGGGCTTCGACCCCCAGGGGCGGGAACTCCCGGAATTCAGCATGCCTTTGTGGTGGGACGCCGACTCGGACGGTTCCGTCGCGGCGGCCCCGTCCGTCGACTTCACCAAGCCGCCGCCCTCCGAGCCGCAGTACGAACCGGCACCCGAGCGGGGGACGTTCGGGCCGCCCGCGCCGCCGGCACCGGGCGATCCGGCCGGTGCCGTCCCCGCCTATCCGGACCAGAACGGCTCGCTGGGCTGGGACTTCGAGCAGCCGGAACACGATCCGTTCGTCTGGGAGGACAACCCGCGGCGGCGCCCGATGTGGGTGCCCGTCGCGATCGGGGTGCTGTTCCTGGCCCTCGCGATCGTCGCCGCCCTGATCATGACCCGTGAGGAGGAGAAGCCGGAACCTCCCCCGCCGCCCCCGCCGGCCCCCGTCGCGGCGACGCCGATCAGCCCGGAGCAGTTGGCGCAGTACCAGCCGCAGCAGGTCGTCGTCCTGCCGTTCGAGGGACGCCTCCAGGTGACCTGGCAGCCGCCCGCGACGACGCAGGGCATCTACGGCTACATGGTCATCACCCAGACCCCCGCCGGGCAGCCGGTCTCGCCCAGCCCCGTGCTGGTCAAACCCGACGAGCGCTTCGCGGTTTTCACCGGCCAGGCCGCCGTGCCGGGCACGTGCGCGGTCGTCACGACCCTGGTAAGCGGCCAGCCCTCGATGATGCTGGCCAAGGGCGACGCGGTGTGCCCGGGCGCGTCCCCGGCGGCGTCCGCTCCCCCGTCGTCCCCAAGCGCCCCCGGCACCGCACCCCGATCCCCCTGAGGAACAGCGGTCGCCGCAGCGTGCCGCCCCGCCTGGTCGGCCGACCG
>NZ_JBPKBI010000002.1:165956-169586 GCF_051388935.1 Yinghuangia sp. YIM S10712 | reverse complement strand
CCCCGGAACCGATGATCCCGGCCACCACAAGGGCCTGTCCGGTGAATCTGTCCGGGGCCGCCCGGCGTGGCACGCACGCCCGCGACATTGCGAGCGAAGGAGGGCCACCAAACCCGGCAAGCGAGCACACCACAGCCTCGACGACGACCGGAGCCGACGACCGCCGAATCAAGCACAGAACCTAGGCGCCGCCGGTCAGGACCCTCGTGAGGTCCGCGCGCATCCGCAGGACGGGCTTGGGCAGGCGGGCGGGGGGCGGGACTTCGCCGAGGCGGAGGGATTCGATCCATGGGACGGTCCACACGTGGGGAAATCCGCCGGCGACCAAGGTCAGGAGGTCGGCGAGCGGCTTCGGCGGCCTGCCGGGCGCGTCGGCGACCGCCGCGAGTCCGAGGAGCACCACTGTCGGCACCGAGCCCGACGCCCACTGCCGGCAGGCGAGTTGTGCGGCACGCAGGCCGTTGGCGTTGGCCCGGGCGACGAGGACCACCCGGGTCGGCCCGCCGTCGGACGCCACCGGCCACCCTCGTCCGCCGTCGGCGCCGCCCGGCATGAGGACGTCGAGCGTGCCGACACCCGCGCCGCCATGGCAACCCACCCACCACCAGGGAGGATTGCCGCGCGCCGGACCGGAATCCCAGGTGTGCAGCCCGCCGGTGTCCGGCCGGGGGACGACGCTGGCCTGCGGCGCACGCGGACCGAACACCCCCGTGGACCGCGCCGGTTGGGGTTCCGCGACAGCCGGCTCGGACTGAGCGGGAGTCGGGAGCCAGGGGTTCGTCATGTCGAACTCACCTTGCCTCCAGGAAGTGCGCACGGAAGCGCGGGGGTGGGGGGGAATTGCCCGGCATCCGGCGAGGAACACCCTCGACCACGTGTTTCGCCGACGTCAAGTATCGCCTAACCCGGCCGCGTGCGGAGGACGTCGGTGTTTCGTTCTGCACAGTGGATTCCGTCCGCGATGCGCGATTGCTCGGCAGGAATGCGCGACCGCCTATACCCGCCCCGGAAGCCGAGCGTATACAGGAAGTGAAAAGGCGCTGTGCCATAGGAACTTCGGCGGTCGTCCGCGATTTCGCCCGGCCGCGTCCGCGGACCGGTTTGCGTCCGTGTCTTTCTTCCGCTCTGTGACTTCGCCCGAAGGAGCTTCCCGTGACCGAAATCGGGGATGTGCCCGGCTGGCCCGTGCTCACCATCGAGTTGTCCGGCGCCGCGGTGCGCGTCGACGGCGAGGAAGTGCGCGTGGGCGCGGACGGCGACGCGCGAGCCGCGGCCATCGAGGCCGCGGCGGAGACCGCGCGCACCCTGGGACGCCCGGTCCGGGTGGAGGCGATCGAGGAGGACGGCACGGTCTATCCGCTGATCGTCGCGCCGGACGCCGCGGTGACGGAGGCCGGGCCGGCGATTCCCCCGCAAGGCAACCGCCGCAAGTTGCGCCCGAAGCGGTCCGCGGCGCAGGGCGCGCAGCCGCGCGGACGCCTGCGCTCATCGGTGCGGGGCCCGCGCCGGGCCGCCGCCCAGTCGCCGGAGCCGGAACCGGAACCGGCGGTCCCGACGGGTGCCGTGCCCATACCCGGAGCCGGAGAGCAGCCCGGACAGGCACAGGAGCCGGACGCCGCCGCGCCCCTCCCGGTGGCGGCCTTCCCCGCCCCCGCTGCCACCGACCTGTCGTGGCGGTCGTTGGAGAGCGAGATCCCCACACCGCCGCCCGCAACGGGGGTGGCCGTCCCGGCTCCTCCGCCGGCGCCGACCGGGCCGTACGGTCCGGCGCCCGGCCCGGGGCCGATGTTCAGCGCGCCGGTGCCGGCTCCGCCGTCGCCTCCGCCGGCGGTTCCCGCGTCGGCCCCGGATCCCGCCCCCGCCCCGGCCTCGGCCGATACCGCCGGCGCGGCGCCCGCTCAGGCTGACGCGGTTCCCGATGCCGACGCTCCCGGCACGCCGGCCGCGTCCTCGGTGACCGCTTTCGCTTCGGCGGTCCGGCCCCCTCAGGCTGCCTTGGTTCCGGACGCTTCCGCCCCGAGCACGCCCGTTGCGTCCGCGTCCGCTTCGGCCGCGCCCGGCCCGGTGCCCCCGCCCGTGCCCGCTTCGCCGCCTTCGGTCCCGGGGCCCCCGGCGGACCCGGCGCCTGCTGTCATGACCACTTGGGACCCTGAGGCGGCCAAAGCCCGGCAGGCCGCCGATGTCCCCGAGGTCGCGGAGGCCGACGATCCGTCCCCGCCCGCGGCCGCCTCCTCCGTCACCGCGACCGCCCCGCCCCGCCGCCCGTCCGCGCCGCCGGTGCCGACGGAGTCGCCGTTCCCCGTGCAGCCGCCCCGGGGTTCGGTCACCACCGGCTCCGGCGGGGGCAGGCGCATCGCCGCACCCGAGGAGGAGGCACCGGCGGGCGACGGCGGGCCGGTCGTGATGCCCGCGTGGCAGCCGCCCTCCCCGCCCCGGTCGGCCGCACTCGTGCCCGCCGGGCCGCCGAACGCCGAGGTCACCGAATTCAGCGAGGTCGCTCCCTCACCCGACGCCGAGCAGTCGGCCCGGCTGCGGCAGATCCGCGCAGCGCTCGAAGTCGGGGAGACCGCGACGGCGTTGGCTCTGGCGACCGCGCTCGACCAGGCGGCGGAGATGAGCGGTGACGTCGCCAAGGCCATCGCGGCCCGCGAGGTACGCGCCTACACCGCCCTGCGCGACGGCGAAACCGCCACCGCCGTGGAGCTGTTCGCCCAGGCGGCGATGACCCGGGCGGTCCACGACCGGGAAGCCGGCGCCGACGGTGTCGTGTCGCAGCGGCGCTGGGCGTGGCGGCTGGCGCAGAACGCGCACTACTGCTGGTTGCAGGTCACCGACGCGGAAGTGGCGTACGGCCTGAGCCCTCACGTGCTCGGCGCCTATTCCGCGACGGGCACCCCGGAGACGCCCGCGGCGCTGGCGGCCCGGCAGCATCTCGCGGATTTGCGGCAGCAGTTGATCAGCGCATGACCGAAGCCCGGTAACCGGCCCGCCACTTGCGGCACGCGGCGACGTAGTCGGCCAAGTGGCGGCTGGCGAACTCCCGTACGGACCAATCCGGTTCGTGGTTCTCCGAGCCGGATGGGGCGACGTAGGCCCACGCGTGGCCGCCGTCGACGAGAGGGAGGCGCACGATGTCGTACAGGTCGTCCTCGAAGGCGTCGAGGACCTGCCACTCGGACGTGGCGATGCCGGTGAGAAGCCGGCCGGGAACACGGCCGGTTCCGGGCAGCAGCACGGGGTACACGCGGCCGGGGACGGCCGCCGCCCGCCAGCCGTCCACCGCCGCCGCGCTGTGGTCGGGCACGCGGTCAAGAAGCGCGGTCAGCACCTCGGGGAACCTCAGGCTCCCGTAGACGAACAGGCGATCCCGGTCCGCCGATCGGCGGGCCGTCCGGCCAGAGTTCCCCGAGTCGTTCGGGGGTGAGGGGGTCCCGGTAAGCGGCATGGAGCACCTCTGTGATCGCATCGCCGTCGGCTTCCGACAGATGGACGAACCAGTCGAATCCCGCCGGGTACGCCCAAAGATACGAGCGCAGGCGGGGGTCGGCTCCCCGGTCGGTGAGGAGGTCGGCGATGTGGCGGTCGGTCCAAAAGGGTACGCGCAGCCGGGCGTGCGCCGCGCACGCCCCC
>NZ_JBPKBI010000002.1:137250-165854 GCF_051388935.1 Yinghuangia sp. YIM S10712 | reverse complement strand
GTCTTCCCCCCCCCCCCCCCCCGCCGGGACACCGGAGTTGACCGCGAGGTGAAGCTCGGAGCGGACCAGTTGCAGGTAGTGGTCGAGGCGGACGCGGGCGGCGAGCACGTCGTCCTCGGGCACCACGAACAACGGCATCACCTGGGCGAGCCCTTCGAGCAGCACCTGCGTGGGCCCGTGCACGGAGAGCAGGCGGACCCACGGCACGTCGTCGGCGGCGCAGCGGTGCGCGAAGGCCGCGCATTGCAGGCCGTGCCCGAGGACTTCGTGCAGCGCGAACTGGCGTACGCCGACGCGGGTGAAGCGGGCGTTGCGCACATTGAGGCGCAGCCGCACACGGCGTCCGGCGCCGTCGAGCCAGTAGGACCAGTACTCGTCGACGTCGACGCGTTCGACGGCGAGTTCGTACGGCGCGTCGGTGCCGACGAGTTTGCGCACCCGGGGCTCGAACTCGGCGGCGGCGGCACGGATCGCACCCGGGGCCTCGGCGGCGTCGAGGGGTTCCTCGCGGGCGCGCAGTGCGCTTTCGGTGCCGGCGTCCCACGCGATGCCGAGCCGGTCGAGTTCGGCGCGGGCGATGTCGCCGCGGTGTTCGACGTAGTCGTCGGGCCAACCGGCCGCCGGGCAGCCCTGCGTCGCGCGGACGTACGCGTCGAGGCCGGGCCGTTCGCCGAGGTAGGCGCCGAGGTAGGCGCGGTCGGCGGCGAGGCGCGCCGCGACGTAGGGTTCGGCGGTCGCGGAGACTTCGGCGGCCAGCGCGGTCAGCGCGTCGTAGACCTGCAACCGGTCGGTCGCTGCGGGGACTTCGGCACTCCGGGCCTGCGGGTGGCAGTCGAACTCGACGATTCCCGGGCCGCCGCGCTCGACCTCCAGCCGGTGCCAGGCACGGATCACCTCCTCCAGCGCGTCACGCGCCTTCACGGACGACCTCCCAATGCAGGGTGACGAATTGGTTGGGGCGAAGGTCCTCGCGGACCAGTCCGAGTCTCGCCTCGTCGCCGTCGTGCGACCAGCGCACGTATTCGTCGATCGGCACGGTCGCCCCGTCCGGATGCTCCTCGATCGCCGCCTGGTCCACAAGCCGGTTCACGCCGATCTGGCGTACTTCGATCTGGAGGCGCAGCGTGAACCTGGTGATGGCCTGGCGCCAGTAGTGGGCGTCGACGAACCGCCCGCCCCGGCAGGTGTACGAGATCGTCGCGCTGCCCATCGGCGGCACCGGCGGCGAGACGCGGCACGCGAACTTCGCCAGTGTGCCCGCGTCGTGGATGCGTTCGACGGCGACGACGTGGTCGGCCGAGGGAAGCGCGTCGATCACCAAGGGTCCCTCACCGTGCTCGAACCACAGCTCGCGCGCGAAGCGCGTCATCGGACGGTCCGTGAGATTGAGCACATGGTGGCGGTAGGTCAGGTGCGACCAGCCGTCCTTGTCGACGTCGATCTCGATGCGCAAGTCGAGTTCGACGATGCTGTCGGCGAGGCGCGCGCGCAGGCCCGGCGGGACGGCGGCCGGGTCGGGCGGCGGGTCCGCCTCCCACGGCCGCGGGGCCAGGCCGAGGAGTTCGCCGGGTATGCGCAGTCCGTCGGCGACGCGCTCGACGACGTGCTGCTGGCGTACGCGGGCGCGCCCGCGTACGTAGTCGCCGACGCGGCTGGGGGTCATTTCGCACAGCCGGGCGAGTCGGCTGAGACTCATTCCCGCCTGGTCGCGGGCAATGGCGAAAATGGCGCCGACATCACGCTCGGCGCAGGCGCGCCGCATGTCCGGAGTGGCCAGGAGGGCTTCCGGCAGGGGGCCTTCCGGCCCCTGATACGGCATGTCCCAAAACCCCCAAACGCGTCACCACGGGCTCCCGGCAAGCCCGTTGTTACTCGCGAGTTTACTCGGGTCGGATAACCGGCTCGACCTTATTCAGGGCCGCTCGGCTTCCGATACTCGTCAACCGTACGGCGGTTCCCGAGTCTTCCCCAGAGTGCGGGTCCCTCTTCGACTCCATCACAGGAACTTCGGATTCCCCCTCATCATCTGCGGCTTTTTCCCGTAGGCGCGGACGACGACAGGAGAGACGGTGATCACCGGTGGTTCCGGCGGCGCCAGGAGGCGCCGGCCACGGCGCCCCCCAGGGCCGACGGGAGATGACATGGGACTCGCGCGGGAAGCCTGCGCCGCGATCGACGGGACGTCGAACGCGCTCCCCGACACTGTGTCGTCGGTGGACCTCGCCCGCTGGGCGGCGTACCGCTTCGCGGAGGCGGTGCGCATAGTCGACGACGCCGAGCGCCGGCAACGCCGGGCGGTGTGGGGTCTGTTGTGCGACGAACAGCCGTTGGCGGCGGCCACGATGGCCGACGCCCTCGGCGAACCGCTGCCCGGCGTGGCACGCGTGCTGGCCGTCGACTGCGACGCCGACGACACGGACGCGGTCGCCTCGGCCGTCCGGCGCATGGCGGGTCGCGGCGCGTGGATAGTCCGGGACGCGGACGACGAGACGCCGATCGTCGTGCTGCTGGCCGCCGACGGTCACACCCCCGACGACGACGGCGCGGCCCGGCGCCTCGCCCGGGAACTGACAGGCCGTCACCCGCAGTGCAGGGTGGGCTCGTCGCCGGTGGCCGAGCCGGCCCGCTACGGCACCGCGTACGACCAGGCCCGGCACGCGTTGGCCGCCGCGCGCATGGCGGTCGGCGGCTACGCGCGCTTCCACGCGTGGCTCGACCCGGAGTTGCTGATCGCACGTCAGGCCGAGGCCTGGGCGCGCGGCACACTCGCGCCGTTGACCACGCACCGCGCACGCCGCCGCGGCGACCCGGACGCCGGCGAGTTGGTCGGCACCTTGAGCATGTGGCTCGCCGACCGCCGCACGGCCGGGACGCGTCTGGGCATCCACCGCAACACGCTCAGCGGCCGGCTCCGGTTGATCCAGGATGTGCTCGGGCGGGACCTGCGCCGGGTCGACGACCGCGCGCAACTCTCGCTCGCGTTGCGGGTGTCGGCTGTCCTGGAGTTGTCGGCGGACGAGACGGAACCGGGCGAGCGGGCCGAACTTACCGACCTTTCGGGGCTGTCCGACTTCCCCGACCCGCCGTCCTCCGTACACCTCGGGGCAGGGCACGCCCCGGAACCGGAACGCGGGTTCGCGGATAACACGTCGTCCCGCGCCGGTCACCCGGCCGACCACCGTGCGGACACGGGAAGTTCCGGCCTTCCGCGGACGGAAGCGGCGGACCGGTTCGCGAACACCGCGTTCACGGCAAGCCGGTTCACGAGCGACCGTGCCGCCGAACACGGCCCCGCCCCTGAAACTCCCGGCGCCGACGGAGCCGGAGGGGCCGAACCGCTCGACGGCACCCCCGCGCGGCCCCGCCTGCCGCTCGACCTTCCCGCCCTGGAGGGTTGGGCGTACGCCGGCCTTCGCTCCCTCACCGGCGGCCCCGGCGGAGCGGACGCCCGCACGCTCCGCGTCTGGCTCGCCCACGACGCCCGCCTGTCCGCCACCGCCGAGGCGCTCGGCCTCACCGTGCCCGGCGCACGCAAGCGACTCGCCCGGATCGGCGGCGTCCTCGGCCTCGATCTCCTGCACGGGCCGACAGCGGAAGCCGACCTGTGGCTCGCCCTTCAGGTCGTCGACCGCCCCGGCGGCCCGCACGCCGTAAGGGACCGCCGCCGTGCCTCGTGATCCCGCATCGCCGACCCCGCCCCAACCGTCCCCGCCTGCCCTCGAAACCCCTCGCGAGACCCCATGAAATCGCTTGAAAACCCCGCGAGTTCCCCCGCGACAACCGCAGTCCCCGACAACCGCATCCCCCGCGCGTACAACACCATGACCATCAGGCAGGAGTCCTCCATGCCCGCCCCGGCCCCCCTTCGCCCCCTGCACGTCGCCCCCGCCGTGTCCGCGTATTCGCCCGCGCCGACCGCCAAGCCTGCCCAGGCGGCCCGAGTCGCGGCACCGAGGACACCCGCCCGCGTCGCCGCGACCCGGCGTCCGCAGCCCGCGGCGCCCCTGGCGCGCCCCACCGCGCCCGGGGCGACACAGCCCCCGACCCGGCTCGCCCCCCAGCGCACCGGACGCCCCCAGCCCGCCACGCCCATCCGCTCGAACAACGCTCCCGCCAACGGGCTCGCGCCCCGCGGCCGGGTGCTCTACCAGGGCACCGAACCGCGCCTCATGCACCACGCCGTCGGCTCGCACGTGATCCCACACCGCCTGCGCGTGCCCGGCACCGGCGCGGTGCGCGGCAAGCTGCGGGTGCTGCACCGCGGCGAGATCGCGCTCTACCAGATCGGCTACGGCACCCACGCCGAACTGCGGTTCGACGCGCAGGCGCCCGTCTACCTCGTACACCTGCTGCACTGCGGCGGCGGCCGGCTCACCGTCGACGGACGCGAAGTCCCGATGTCGCCGGTGATCACCGGACCGGGCCAGGAGGTCGTCGCGCGCTGGGCACCCGACACGACCGCGCTCGTGCTGCGCATCCCGCGCCGCGTGATCGACGCCGCGATCCGGCCCTACGCGGACGACACCGCCGAAAACGCCCCGCTGCGCTTCGAACCCGTCCTGGACGCCTCGAACGACGAGGTGCGGCAGTGGCTTTCGCTCGCGCACAGTTTCGCCTCGATGGTGGACTCCGGCCTGCTGACCCGGTCCCCGGACGCCGCCGCGCACTTCGAGCAGATGCTGGTCCACGGTCTGCTCGCCTGCCAGCCGCACACCCTCAGCGGCGGCACCCTGCGCAGCGGCCCGGTCGGTGCTCCGGTGGCGCTCCGCCGCGCCCTGGCGTTCTGCGAGGAGCACGCGTCGGAGCCGATCTCGGTCGCGGACATCGCCGCCGCGTCGCATATGAGCGTGCGCACGCTTCAGGAGAAGTTCCGTACCCACCTCGGCGTTACCCCCCTCGCCCACCTGCGGCACGTCCGCCTCGCGGGGGCCCACGCCGATCTGCTCGCGGTCGCCGAGGGACGCAGCGACGACACCGTGACGGGAATCGCGCTGCGCTGGGGCTTCAGCCACCTGGGCCGGTTCGGGTCCCTCTACCGCGCCGCGTATGGGAGGCTCCCCTCGCAGACCACCCGCTCCGGCGACGCCGACGTCTACCCTTTCCCCCGCGCGGCCACCGGCTGACGCACGCCCGGTGACACGCGTACGGGACCGCGCTCGGGGCGGCCCCGTGGCGGCGGGTACGGGGCCGGTCCCTTCCGGCCCCGCACCCGCCGCCGTTTCCCGTGCGGACGCAATCACCTTCCCAGAGACGGCTGTTCGTGTCGCCGGGGCCGTGCTCACCGGCATCCAGAACGCGCTACCGGCGGCCGGCGGGCCGCCGTTTGCCGGACGGCTTGTACACCGACAGGAAGGTCGCCGCGATCAGCGCGGCCAACTGCACGCTCGCACCCGCGATCTGGTACCACTGCACGGCTGTGAGACCGGACGGGTCGCCGCCCGGCGCGGTCATGGCGCCGAGCTCCCGGACCCACGACGACACGACACCCGCACCGAGCACGATCACCAGGATCAGCAGGACGATTTTGACCTTGATCCACAGGTGCTTCCACAGCCCCCAGGGGGTGCGGAGCGACAGCACGACGCCGGTCACCAGGGAGAGCGCCGCGAGGGGGATCCCGGCGGCGAACACGAGGCTGCGCATCACCTCGTACACGTTGTGCCGCAGCGCGGGGTCGTCGCTGTTTCTGGCGATGACACCGAGCATCACCATCACCCACTCGACGCCGACGAGGCCGACCGCCACGACGACGTGCGACGAGTTGACCGCGCGGCGCACACCGCGCGGGAACTGCCGGGACTTCGCCGTCGTCCGCGCCGCCTTCGCGGTCGCCTCCGACGGCTTGCGGGACGGCTCCCGGGACGTTGCGACCGTGTTCACTGTGGGCCTCCCTCGGGGACGCTTCGCCGACGTCCTCAAGGCTCCCGCCGAAGCGCGCCGCGATCGTCCGGCTGCGGAAGGCACCGCGACTGCTCTCCGCGCAGGTGACCGGCCGGTTCACCCGGGCCCGCGTGCTTCCGTGGCATCAGCGCGCACGGGCGGCACTACTCCCGGCGGAGTACAGTCACGGCGTCCAACCGGGGTCGCGGCCGGACAACGCCAGGGCCCGCTCCAACGCCGGCGCGCCCACCGGGACGGGGACCGGAACGGCGAAGCCGTCGTACTCCCGGTAGACCCCGGCGTACCGCTCCACGAGAGACAGCACGGCCTCGGCGGTGTCCTGCGGAAACGCGGGCTCCTGCCCGGTCGCCTTGGCCGCGTCCCATCCGTGCAGCACGAGCTCCATGAGGAGCATGCCCGCGATCTCTGAGGCCGGCTGCGCGTAGCCCTCGCCGAGCTCGATGTCGCCCTCCCACGCCGCCGGGTCGGCCCAGGCGCCCACCGCACGGTCGAGCTGCACCGCGTACGCGTCGGCCCACCCCGGTTCGGCCACGAAGTCGCGGCTTGGCCACTCCTCGGGCAGCGGCTCGCGCCGGGCACGTTTCTCCAGGCCGTAGGCGCTGTAGAGGACCCAGTGGTTCAGCAGGGTCCTGGTGTCCATCTCGGCGCAGGGTGTCGGGGCGGCGAGACGGTCGCCCGTGAGCCGGTCCTCGGCGGTACGGGCTATGCGGGCGGATTCGGCCGCGGCGGCGGCGAGGTGCGGGTGAAGGTTCATGGCGTCGACGCTAGGCAGCGCGGGCGCGGCGATCTTGAAGAAACACGACGAGCGGCGCCGTGCTCCGGCCACACCGGGCTGTCGGTGCGGCCACGTAGCCTGGCGCCATGCCGGAGAAGCAGACGAATCCCGCGGGGATGCCCCGCGGCGTCCTGTATCCGGAGCTGACCGCGACCAAGATCCGGCTCGCGCAACACGCCCCGAGCCCGGCGATCGACCGTTTCGTCGAGTACTACTGGATCGTCGCGTGGGACCTGCGCGGCAAGGCCTCACACGAGTCCCACGTGCTGTCGCACCCGAGTGTGCACCTGGTCTTCGAGCAGCCGGAAGCCGCCGTCTACGGCATCGTCCGCAGCACGTTCCGCCGCCGTATCGGCGGCCTCGGCCATGTGCTCGGCGTGCGGTTCCGCCCGGGCGGGTTCCGGCCCTTCCTGGGCCGTCCGGTCGCGGACATCGTCGACCGGGTCGTGCCTGCCGCCGAGTTGTTCGACCCTGCGGCCGTGCACGCCACGCAGACCGCCGTCCTCGGCACCCGAGACGACACCGAAATGGTCACGCACGCCGAGGAGTTCCTGCGCGCGAGACTCCCCGACCCGGACCCGGCGGCGGACGAGGCCGCAGAAATCGTCGCGCGCATCACCGCCGACCCGTCGCTGACCCGCGTCGACGAAATCGCCGGGCAACTGGGCATGTCGGTGCGCCGCCTGCAACGCCTCTTCGCGGAGTACGTCGGCGCGTCCCCTAAATGGGTCCTGCGTCGCGCCCGCCTGCACGAAGCCGCCGAACGCGCGGCCGCCGGAAGCCGGATCGACTGGGCACGGCTCGCCGCGGAGCTCGGCTACGCCGACCAGGCGCACCTGACGCGCGACTTCACCGCCGCGGTGGGCACGCCGCCCGCGGCGTACGCCCGTTCGTGACGCCCCGGCTCCGTCGCGGTCGCGGCGCCCCTCTGTCGCGCGTCCCGACGACCGTCGCCACAAGATGAGACTTTCTCTTATGTAATTGGGCTTTCCAGCTATGTTCCGTCTCGCTCTGCTCGACTTCAATGAAGTCACGCCACCAAGCAACGGACAACCTGGCAGAGGAGCCCGCAATGTCGAACACCATCCTGGTCCTCGGCGGCACCGGCAAGACCGGCCGTCGCGTCGCCCAGCGCCTCACCGACCGCGGCGCCACGACACGCATCGGCTCGCGCGGCGCCGAGATCCCGTTCGACTGGAACGACCGGGCGACGTGGAAGCCGGTCCTCGCGGATGTCGCCGCCGTCTACATCACCTACGTGCCCGACCTCGCGGTGCCCGGCGCTCCCGAAGCGGTCGGCGCGTTCGCCGAGTTCGCCGTCGTGTCGGGCGTGCGGCGCCTGGTGCTCCTCTCCGGTCGCGGCGAGCCCGAGGCGCAGAGCGCGGAGGTGCGCGTCGCCGAGGCCGCGGAGCGGGCCGGCGCCGAGTGGACGGTCGTCCGGGCCTCGTGGTTCATGCAGAACTTCAGCGAGAGTTTCCTGATCGAGCCGATCCTCGCGGGCGAGGTCGCCCTGCCGGTCGCGGACGTACGGGAGCCGTTCGTCGACGCCGACGACATCGCCGACGTGGCGGTCGCCGCGCTGACCGAGGACGGGCACCACGGCCGGACGTACGAGGTCACCGGTCCGCGCCTGATCACCTTCGCCGAGGCGGTCGCCGAGATCGCCGCCGCCACCGGGCGCGAGATCGGGTACGTGACCGTGCCGATCGACGCCTATGCCGCGGCGCTCGGCGACGCGGGCCTCGACGAGGAGACGGTCTGGTTCCTGCGTTATCTGTTCACCGAAGTCCTCGACGGCCGCAACGAGCACCTGACCGACGGCGTCGGGCAGGCTCTCGGCCGCGAGCCCCGCGACTTCGCCGACTACGCCCGCGCGGTGGCCGCGACGGGCGCCTGGAACGCGTAACGCCCCTCCGCCGGGACCACCGGTCCCGGCCGCCCCCGCCCGGCGCGCGACAGAGCCAGACAGCGCAAACACACCCGAGCCAGAGCCCCACGAACCTCGCCGACGACCCCCGATGCCCGGAGGGCAGCCCAATGAACGGATTCCAGTTCGCACTGACCATGGCCACCGCGCTCGGCTGCATCGTCATCGGCGGAGTGTTCTTCGGGTTCTCGGCCCTCGTGATGCCGGCCCTGCGCCAGGCCCCCGCGAAGGACGCGGTCGGCGTCATGCAGGCCGTCAACACGTCCGCACTCACCTTCCCCTTCCTCCCGGTCTTCCTCGGCAGCGCGCTCGCGTCCGCGGCACTGGGTGTCTGGGCGGTGGTCGACTGGGACGCCGACCACTCCGCTCTCCTGGTCGCCGGAGCGGCGACGTACCTGGTGGGGAGCTTCGTCCTGACGGTGGCCTACCACGTCCCGCGCAACGAAGCGCTCGACAAGGTCACGGCGGGCACGGCGGACGCCGACCGCCTCTGGGCGGTGCACGTCGTCGAGTGGACGCGCATGAACCACGTCCGCGGTCTCGCCGCCGTCGCCGCGGGAGCCCTGCTCATCGCCGGCGTCGCGGCGGCCTGAGCCGCGCAATCCGCTTCCGTCCGCACGAAGAGGCCCGAACGCCCCCGCGTTCCGGGCCTCTTCGCACGCCGCCCGACGGCCCATGCAATGTTTTCCCGTCCTGGGCAACCCCGCCGGACCGGGCCGTACTCAGGCTTCCTGAAGGAGGTGTTCGTTGCGACCCCAGGAAGCAGTGGAGATCCACGACTTCGTCCGGTCCCGCTGGGCGCGGCTCGTGCGCACCGCGTACCTGTTGACCGGCGACCACGGCGAGGCGGAGGACCTGGCACAGACGACGCTGATCAAAGCCCACGCGGCATGGCACCGCGTACGCGCCAGCGACAACCCGGACGCCTACGTGCGTCGCATCCTGGTCAACGCCAACGCGGCGCGGTTCCGCAAGCGCAGGATCACCCAGCTCCTGGGCGCCGCGGTGCCCGAAGGACGCGTCCCGGACACGACCCACCGCGTCGACCAGCGCGACGCGTTGCTGCGTGCGCTGGCCAGGCTCCCGGCCCGGCAGCGCGCGGTCGTGGTGCTGCGCTATTGGGACGACCTGGGCGAGGCCGAGGTGGCCGGGATCCTCGGCTGCTCGGTCGGCACGGTCAAGAGCCAGGCGTCGAAGGGGCTCGCGAAGCTCCGCGCCGACCCGGGGCTCAACGGACCGCAGTGGGATTCGGGTTCCGACGACACCTCGGAGGTTCTGGCCCATGGCCGGCATTGAGGAAGGGCAGTGGATGCGCGACAGATTCGAGCAGGGGATGCGCGGCGGACTGCCGGACACCCCGGCTCCACACACGGCCATCGAGCAAGGCGGCCGGGCGCGGCGCAAGCGGCGGGTCGCGGTGGCCGGTTCGGTCGCCGCGGTCGTCATCGCGGCGGCGGCGGTCACCGGGGTGACGTTCCTGGGCGGTGACGACAAGGCCGGCCCGGCGACAGCGGCCACACCGACCGTTGCCGCGACCAACGGAGCGAGCAGCGCGACGCCGGCTCCCGCCTCCACCCCGGACGGGAGCTCCCCGCCGAAGACGCCGGACGGGAAACTGGTGGTGGCGAGCGGGCAGTTCCAGGGCAAGGCGTGGGAGATCGTGCGCGTCCTCGGCGACGAACCGCCGCCGGGACATCCGTCGGCGACGGGGGCGGCCAAGCCGAACTCCGCCGTCGATCCCGGGGCGGCCGACGGCCCCACCGCGGGGCCGCCGTACTGCGAGCAGGTCTACCTGATGGTCGACGCCGCGTGGGCGGCGACGTTCCTGAACCCGTGCCCGATGGCCCAGCCGTGGGAGCAGAACAGCGGCGGACGCGACGCACCGGTCATGCGCAACGGCCGTGGCTCAGGCGGCGGACAGACCTACATCGTCCTCCAGGTGACGCCGCAGGTCGCACGGGCCGAAGTGAGCTTCCCGGACGGCAGCAGCCTCCAAGGGGAACCGGTCCCGGTCCCGAACACCCCGGAAGGCTTCGTGGTGTTCGAGCTCGGTACCCGGGCCCAGGCGGCGGCACGCGGGGCGACGTACACCTTCACGGCGTACGACGCGCAGGGGAAGCAGATCGACCGGGACACCTTCCCCAACGCCGACTCGTAACTCCGCGCGCACAAACGCAGGGCCCGGGCAAACGCAACTTGCCCGGGCCCCACGCGTGTCGAGCCTACGCCCGCCCAGCGGACGGCTCACCCGTGCGCTTGACCTGAAGTGAGGTTCACCTTGCATCGTGGTCCCCGTCGACCACGCAACGATGGGAAGTGACCTCCGTGAAGGCAGTGACACTCGCCGAGTTCGGCCCGCCCGACGTCCTGACGCTGACGGACGTGCCGACCCCGGAACCGGGTCCCGGCCACATACGTGTCCGGGTTCGGGCGGCGGGTGTGCAGCCTGCCGACACGATGATGCGCCGGGGTGCCGCGCCGCCGTCCATGCGGGCGGAGCTCCCGGCGGTCCCGGGCAACGAATTCTCGGGCGTCGTGGACCTCGTGGGCGACGGGGTCGCCGAAATCGCTGTCGGGGACGAGGTGTTGGGCTGGTCCATGCTCGGGTCCCACGCCGAGGCCGTCGTGGTCCCGGCCGATCAGGTGGTGCGCAAGCCGGCCGCGATGCCGTGGGAGGTCGCGGGGGCGATGTCCGCATCGGGGCAGACCGGACACCGCGCGCTGCGGGAACTGCGGGTCGCCTCGGGCGAGACCGTGCTCGTGCACGCCGCGGCCGGCGGGGTCGGGACGGCCGCGGTGCAGGTAGCGGTGGCATGGGGCGCGACGGTGATCGGCACCGCGAGCGAGGGAAATCACGCGTACCTGCGGTCCCTGGGAGCCACACCGGTCACGTACGGAGACGGGCTGGTCGAGCGTGTTCGGGCCGCCGCCCCGCAGGGTGTGGACGCCGCGCTGGACGCCGCCGGACGCGGGGCGCTGGACGCCTCGGTCGAACTTGTCGCGGACCGCACCCGGATCGGCACGATCATCGACTTCGCAGGCGCCGAACGCCTCGGCGTCGTCGGTCTGCGCGGCGGCCCGGGCGCGCGCTCGCGGGAACGCCTGGGCGAGCTGGTCGACCTGTGGTCGCAGGGAGCGCTCGTCGTGCACATCGCCCACCGCCTGCCGCTGGCCGACGCAGCCGAAGCGCATCGGATCGTCGAAGCCGGGCACGGTCGCGGCAAGGTCGTCCTGGTCCCCTGACCGGGCCGGCGGAGGCCGTCGGCCGCGCGCCGCCCCCGTCTCCGTCTTCCCACGGGAGGCGGGCGCGCGGCCGACTCCGACCTCTGCCCGCCCGCGCCGGACCCCACCTCGCGCCAACCGGGGATACGGTGGGAGCAGTGGACGCGAACACTCCGGACATGCCGGAGATCCCCGCCGAACCGCCGCCCGGGTTCCCGACCGACCTGACGGTGGCGTGTCAGGCGTGCGACGGCGACGGCTGGCGGTATGCCCCGCAGGCCGCCCTGATCGGCCACCGCATCGTCGCGATCGGCAAGCAGGAGGCCTGCCTGGCGTGCGGCACACTCGGCCGCCACCCGTGGCGCAGCGGCCCCGGGGTGAAGGTCAAATCCCACGAACGCACCCCACTGCCCGGCTACTTCTGAGCCCGCTCGAAAACGCGGCATGCCGGCGCTCACACCACGCCCGCGCCGCCACCGAGGCACCGCCCCTCGGCCCGCGTCGCGAGTGACAGCACTCTCCACCCCCGACCACCCGGCCCCGACCCGGCCTGGACGTGGCACGTGGCACGGGCAGCCACCCCCGGCGCATGCGCCGTGACGACCGCGCCCTCGTGACCGACCGGGCCTGCGGCTCTGCCGATCCGGCTCCGAAGGGCACCGGCTCCACCGCAACCTCACTCCGCCTCTCGCGAACCACGTCTCGCGCAGCGTCCGACCGTTCCCCGCCCCTCCGCCTCGCCGGCCGTACCCCCCGCTCCGCCCGGTCCACACCGTCGAACCACGTCACCGGCACTGCATGTTCGCTGCTATTGACGGTTTGTATACGGCACGCGAATAATCCGATTTGGCACGCCGGGAAGGGGGAAACGATGCGCGGCATCCGCGAGCTACCGTTCCCTCCGCTCCGTCGGCTCGTCTCCGGCCGGTTTCTGAGGCGGCGTCACATCGACCTGCTGCGTGTGTGCAGCGCGGCTTAAAGCTCCCGGAGACCGACAACCACGTGTCGCATGCCCGCGCCGCGCGTTTCCGCGCGTCCGTTGTCCCGCGTGTGCACCGTGCGCCCGCGCCTGCCGGATGTGGCGGTGCGCGGCCTGCGCTCCGGCTGTCCGAAGGTGCGTGTCGGCTCCGCCGCCCCGGCCATCCCGTTCCGTCGTCCCTCGCGCGCGTGACCGTGCGCGGCTGTCGTCCCCTGCCCGATTCGGCCTCCAGGGAGTTCCGTCATGCCCGCCCAGCCACCCGTACGCCTGCCCGGCTCCGCAGACCCCGTCGACTTCCGCGCCCACGGGCGCTACCGCACCCTCGGCCGCCCTGCCCCGGTTTTCCGGGGCCGCATCGGCCGCATGCCCGGCAGCGGTTTCACCGCCGACCCGCGCCGCTACCACGTGTACGTCTGTCTCGCGTGTCCGCGCTCCCTGCGGGCCGCCATCACCCGCGACCTCCGCCGACTCGGGGACGTCGTGACCGTCTCGGCGGTCGACCCGGTGCGCGACGGGCGCGGATGGGCGTTCCGGTCAGGCGACGGGCACGGCCCGGACGCGGTCGGCGGGTTCGCGCTGCTGCGGGAGGCGTACGAGGCGACCGAATACCACTACGAAGGCCCGGTGTCCGTCCCGGTGCTGTGGGACCGGTGGAGCGGACGCATCGTCAGCAACCAGTCCTCCGACATCCTGGCCGACCTCGCCACGGCGTTTCCCGGCTCCGGCCCCGACCTGTACCCCGCCGCGCTGTCCACCGAACTCGCCTACTACGCGGCGCTGTTCGACGACGACATCTGGGAGGCGGCGCAGCAGGCCGGACGCGCCAGGGCCGGCGCCCGCTACGACGAAGCCGTACGCACCGTGCTGCGCGCGCTGACCATGCTCGAACGCCGCCTGGCCCCGGGCGGTTTCCTGCTCGGCCCCGAACTCACCGCCGCCGACGTGCACTTGTGGACGACGCTGCTGCACGTCGACGCCGTGCACCGCCTGCACCTGCACGCGGACGATGTCCGGAGGATCGCCGAACACCCAGCGCTGTGGGACTACTTCGCGCGTCTGCACGAGATCCCGGCGTTCCGCGACAACCTGCGTTTGGACCACATCAACCGCCACCACCGCAGCAGTTGCCGGGGACCGGCGGCGAGCGGAAGCGGCGTGCCGGTCGTGGACTGGCCCCGCGTCAGCGGCCTGGCAGCGGTCGGCGGCACGGCGGCCGAGCCCTGTGGCTGACAGCGCCGCGTGACCGCCGAAACGTTGCCGGCACATTGCGGAGACCTCACAAGGGCCGTGCCGCGACCATCCACAGGGCGCGGCACCTTCCCTACAGTGACGACGACCACGTACCTCTCAGTTACGCTTCGCGTTCATCGTCATTCGGCAACTGCTCGCCCCGACGCGAAGAGTGCAGGCAAAAGCCGTGACCAATACCGGGGTTGGCCGCATATTTTGCCATCTTCCCGACACGGAATGTCCGTCGAGAGGCGGTTACCGAACGTAGCTCCGGTGCTCTCCCGTCGCGTTCGGCAGTACCGAA
The DNA here is from genome assembly GCF_051388935.1 of Yinghuangia sp. YIM S10712. Lineage (NCBI taxonomy): Bacteria > Bacillati > Actinomycetota > Actinomycetes > Kitasatosporales > Streptomycetaceae > Yinghuangia > Yinghuangia sp. YIM S10712. Next base: position 151,516 of record NZ_JBPKBI010000002.1, on the reverse strand, counting down.
GCCCGGGTGCGGTGTGCCCAATCCCGGTAACGTCGTTGACGTGAGTGCGAATCGCGCCGGGGGCCCTGCCGTCACCGCGACCTGCGCCGAGCGGCCGGCAACTGCCGTCCGCTCGCCTTTTCGCGTGCCCGACCGCGTTCTGGCCCGCTGTTCTCCGCGCTCTGTCGGGGCGCCATGACCGACACCCCACCTGGACCGATACCCGCGCCCCTGCCGGCGACCGTCGCGCTCATCGGCTGCGGACCGGCCGGCACCTCACTCCTCGAACGCCTTTGCGCGAACGCGCGCGACCTGGTCGGCACACGGCCCCTGCACATACATGTGATCGACCCCTGCCCGCCCGGCGGCGGCCGAGTCTGGCAGCGGGACTCCGCCTCGTTGATGTGGGCCAACTCCCGCGCCGCCCACATCACGCTGTTCACCGACGAGCTCAGCACCTGCGCGGGACCGATCAGCCTCGGGCCGTCGCTGTGGGAATGGGGCCGGGACCGCGCAGCCGAGCTGCGCAGCAATCGTTTGGATCCCGAACTCGCCCCGCTGGCCGATGAGTTGTCCCGTCTGACTCCGATGTGGTTTCCCAGTCGCGGCCTTGTCGGGGCCTACATGGCCTGGGTGTTCCACACCACGGTCGCGTCCGCGCCGTCGAACGTCCGGGTGTTCGTGCACCGCGACAGCGCGCTCGACCTGGCCGACGTACCCGACGGCTCGGGCCGCCAACGCGTCGAACTCACCGCAGGAACATGCGTGGTCGTCGACGCCGTGGTCCTCACCCAAGGCCATCTCGACAGCGAACCCGACCCCGGCGAAAGGCGCTTCACCCGGTACGCCAAGCGCCACGGGCTGCACTACATCCCCTCCGGCTACACCGCCGAACAAGACCTGGACGCCCTGCGGCCCGGTGAACCGGTGATCGCCCGGGGCATGGGGCTGGCGTTCATCGACCTGGTGGTCCGTGTCACATCAGGACGGGGAGGAACGTTCGTCCGCGACCCCGACGGCACGCTGGTTTACCGGCCGTCGGGGAACGAGCCGCAGCTCTACGCCGCCTCGCGACGCGGTGTCCCGTACCGTCCCAAGTTCGACTACGAACTCGACGGCGATCGGCCCCCGTTGCCGTACTTCCTGACGAGCGCCGCCGTCGCGGACAGGCCCGGACGCGGTGCCGTCAACTGGCACCGCGACCTCCGCCCGCTCCTCGCACGTGAGATGGCGTGGGCGTACTACCACCGCCTGTTCACCGCACACCCGGACCGCACCGCCGTCGAATGGGACGCATTCGCCCCCGAGTTCACCGCGATGACCGCAGGCGACGCCGAGGCGTTCCCGTCCGAACAGGCAGCCCGTCGTTCTCGGTTGACCGCCCTCATCGCCGGGGCCGTCCCCGACCCGGCGGACCGCTTCGACCTCGCCCGTCTCGATCGCCCGCTGTGCGGGCGGCAGTTCGCCGACCACACGGCCTTGCAGGCCACCGTCACCGCACACATCACCGACACCCTCACCCGCAGCGCGGACCCCCGGCACAGCCCCGACCTGGCCGCGCTCCAGGCCCTGTTGTCGGGCTTCGAGGTCGTCACACGCCTGCTCGACCATGGCCGCATCTCGGAACGCTCGCGGCGCGACGAACTCCAGGAGTTTGTGGGCTTCCACAACTACATGGCCAGCGGCCCGCCCCGCGCGCGACTGGAGGAGGTCCTGGCCCTGGCCAAGGCCGGACTCATCGTCTTCCTGGGCGCAGACGCCACAGTCGGGCCCTCCGGGAATTTCTTCGCCGCCCACAGCCCATCGGTCCCCAGCACGGTCACACGAGCCCGAACCCTGATCGAGGCCCGTCTACCGGTTCCCTCCGCGTCACGAAGCCGCGACCCCCTCCTTCGCGCCCTCTTCACACGCGGCGAAATCACCGAGGAGTCGGTAGCCGGCCGGCCATCGGGGCAGGTACGCGCAACCCCAGCCGAACACCGCCTCATCGCGGCAGACGGCTCCCCGCACCCAGCCCGCTTCGCCTTCGGACACGGGGTGACCGGCGGCGTCCCGATCAGCGGCTTCTCCCGCCCCCGAGCAGACGCCCCACCACTTCGCATCAGTGACGCCCTGGCCCGGCACGTACTGACGACCGTCGCCGCCACGGACACCGACGCCCCGAACCATGCGGCTGCACCGAACCCCACGGACGCCCCAACCACCACCCCGGACCCCACCGTCCGCGTCGTCGCCTGACCGCGTCACTGCGGGCGGTGACGCGCGTCGGGAGTGTCGCCGGAGAAGTACCGGTTCCCAGCCGCCGGCCAGGCCAAAGGCGACAGCGCAGCGACGTGGGGACGGTGACCAGGTTCACCGAGAGCGCTTGTCGGAACACGCACGCGGCGTACGCTGGCCGTGGTTCCTACAACCGGCAGGGCACCGCCCCCGCCTCCATACGACCACGATCTTCGGGGGCGTCCTGCCTGAGACAGGCAGGTGACACTGTGGTTGACCACCACACTGATTTGTCCGACAACGTCAGGAAGTTCAGGCGAGGCAGCGGGCTCAGCCAGGAACAACTCGCGGCTGAAGCCGAGCTTTCCGTCGCCGTCATCCAAAAGCTCGAACAGGGCGGGAGCGTACGGATCGAGACGCTGCACGCCGTCGCGCGAGCGTTGGGCGTCACCACATCCGCGCTCTTGGCGGAGGATCCTCCGGAACGCCGCCGAGCGCGGACGCGCTTGAACCTCCGGGACCTGCGCATGTCCCTGACCCCGATGCTCAACCTGCTCGGGCAGACGCCTCCCACCGACGAGCCGAATCTTCGCCTGCTCCGCCGCGCCGCCGCCGACGCGGCCGTGCTGTATCCAGCAGGCCGCTACGAAAGCCTCGCGGCGAACCTGCCCGCGCTGGTACGCCAGGCCGACGCCGCCGTCTCCCACTACCGCGGCGACGACGAACTGCTCCGCGAGGCCCTGCTCACCCGCTCCGACATCCTCGCACTGGTGAACCGATTCCTCACCCAGACACGGCACTTCGACCTCGCGTACATCGCCGGCTCTCGGGCCATCACGGACGCCAAGGCCGCAGCTGACGACCTGGCGACGGCAGCACGGATCAGCACGGTCTGCTTCACCCTCGTACGCACCGGTCGCTTCGACGAGGCCGAGGCCGGCGCGGTCCACGCAATGGACCAGATCGAACCGCGCATCACCAGCGCCGAACCGGACCGGTACGCGATTTGGGGCACGCTCGCCATGAAGGCCGCCGCCGCTGCCGTACGCAACAACCGCCCGGCCGAAGCCAGGGAGTACCGGAAGGCGGCAGCCACCGCCGCCAGTGCGCTGGGTAAGCAGCACCGATTTGGTGTCGGCAGCCTCGGTACCGTATTCGGCCCGGTCACGAGCGCCATGAAGGAACTGGAAGACTCCATGATTCTCGGCGACGCCCGCACCGTGGTCCGCCGGTCCAACGAGGAGCAGGCACTTTCACCTCGTGCCTGGAAGCTTCTCGGGTCCGCCGGGAAGAACGACGAGCACCGCCACCAACTCGACGTCGCGCGCGCCCATGTCCGGACCGGCGACACCACCGCCGCCATGGAAGACCTTCTCCGCCTCCACAGCACGGCCCCGACCTGGCTGCAACAGCAAAACCTCGCCGTCGACACGTGGGAGGAAATCGCCTCCAAGCGCAGGCGGGCCCTCCCCGCCGAGATGCGGGAGGTAGGCCGCCACCTCGGGATCATCGGCAAGAAGTAACCACACTCCTACGTTCCGTGGCAGCCCCCGGGTAACCCCCGGGCGCTGCCACGTTCTGCGTGTCGACCATCGCTCTCTGCAGCCATAGGTTCCCGATCAACCGCCAACCACGGTGTCGCGAAGGGTACTTCGCGCACCATGACCCTCTCCGGCGGTATCTGGTCCGGTCCGTGCCGTCGAGAGGACCCCATGTCGACACCCGCAGCCTCACGCCCGGCGCGCGCCACCATGACCCTTGCCGTCTACCGGTTGGCCCCGGACGGCACCCGCACCGATGTGGTGACCCGCCGCACCGTCACCGGCTCGTGGCTCGATCTGCTCACACCGACACGGACATTCCCCCCGTGCGGCTGCCGGCGCTGCACCAGGGCGGAGCGGTGACGGCCCGGCTGCGTACCGGCACATGTCCTCCCCTCCCCTGGGCGTCCGACACGACGCTGGTTGTGGGGGCCGGGTGGTCGCGTCGTCATCCGGTGCCGGGGCAGACCTGGGCCCGCGCCCCCGGCACTCGCGTCTACCCCCGGCCCGCGCCCCGGCGCCGCACACACCCGATAACAGCCGTGAGGCCGCAGACCATGCCTGATCTCCCACCACTACTCGAACCAGGCCGCATCGAAGTGACCGCAGTTACCGACGAGTTCGGGCTAACCCTCGTACGCGGAACCGAGCCGCAGCCGATCATCCTGACCGGCGAGACGGCAGCGTTGGGGCCGGGGCACCTCCCCACTCCCGTCACCCTGCCGCACCGGCTCTCGCCGGGAGCGGCCGCAGAACTGAGCACCGCCCTCGCCCTGGCTGTCGCCCACTACGACACCGACCGGGCCCGCTCCATCGCGAACCGCATCGACGCCGTCTTGGAAGCCGAGGCCGAAGGCCGCCGCATCCCGCTCGGTCCGGGACTGGTTCGCGGCTGGTTCGAGGCCCCGTCCGGCAACCGCGGCACTACGCGACGACGGCGGTAAACCCGCCGCCCATGCGGGAGTTGACCCCCCCCTTTCCCCACCGGCCAGACGTCACGTCCAGTTCCACGACACCCATGGAGACACGTTGCCGAACACCATCACCCACCCGACCCCGATGCCGTGGGCCATGCGCCGCATGACCCCGCTGAACAACGGCACCCCATCCCAATGGCGGTACGCGGGCCTCGACTCCGAGACCCAGACGGGCCGTTGGACCGATGGCCAGGGGCAGATGACGCCCGCTGAGCTCGGCAAACACGGCACGTCGGTCAACACCTACCCGCCCACCCAGATCAGCAAGGACGGGAAACAGGACTCCGACACCGGCCACGACGCAACCCAGGACTAGGAACAACAGCATGAACGGACGCCCGGTGTTGGTCGCCACCGAATCAGAGGACGCAACAGCTGATCTGGTCATCGCGGAACTGAACCGGCGCCGGGTGCCCGTCCTCCGCTTCGACCCCGGACGAGATTTCCCGGCCAACGTCGTACTCTCGGCGCGTACTGGGCCCCGGAGCTGGGGCGGACGCCTCGTGGCAGGCGACCGAGTGGCGGACTTGGCGAACGTACGCGCTCTGTACCATCGCCGGCCGTCGGCCTATGGCCCACAGAGTGGGGATCAGGCGGCTCGGTTCGCCGCTCAGGAGAACCGGCGCGGGCTCGGCGGCGTGCTGGGCGCGCTGCCCAAGTGCCTCTACCTGAGCCACCCCCAGGCCATCGCGCGAGCTGAGTACAAGCCCGCTCAGCTCTCCGCAGCAATCCGTGAGGGGCTGAACGTCCCCGTCACCCTGATCACCAACGACCCGGCCGAAGCGAAAGCCTTCACGGCCGGACAACCGACGGTCTATAAGCCCCTGCATGCCGCGCCCTATGCCGTGGAAGGGCAACCCGCCGGCATCTGGGCCGCTCCCGTCGAGCCCGGTGAGATCGACGACCGTGTGGGCCTCTGCGCCCACATGTTCCAAGCACAGGTGCCGAAAACATCGGACGTACGCGCGGTCGTCGTCGGTGATCAGATCCTCTGCGCCCGGATCACCGCTCCGGACGGGGTCCTGGACTGGCGTGCGGCTTACCGACATCTCACCTACGAACCAATCAAGTGCCCGGACGAGGTGCGCAAAGCGCTGCTGCGCTTCCTCACCGGCTTCGGGCTGAAGTTCGGTGCCTTCGACTTCGCGTTGACCGCCGAAGACCAATGGTGGTTCCTGGAATGCAACCCGAACGGCCAGTGGGCGTGGCTGGAACATGCGGCCGGGCTTCCGCTGACAATGGCCCTTGCCGACTTACTCCAACTCGGAGACTGCGAATGAGCGACGACATGACCTCAGAGGCGCTGCGGACGGAACTGGCCCGGCGCCTCCGCGAGTCGGGCGATCTGCGGAGCCCGGAGTGGGAAGCCGCCGTCATGGCGGTCCCCCGCGAGGCGTTCCTCAGCGAGGGCTGGTTCGAGTACGAAGAGGGCGGCTGGTACCGCCCCACCTCGGTCGCCGACGACCCGGCACTTCTGCAGCGGATCTACGAAGACGACACGCTCGTCACGCAGATGGCGGGCGAAGTGGTTCCCCGGCAGGTTGACGGACGCATTTCCCAAACGCCGTCGTCGTCTTCGACGTTGCCAAGTCTCGTTATCCGCATGCTGGAAGAGCTTCAGGTGTCCCCAGGCACCCGCGTGCTGGAGATCGGCAGCGGAACGGGCTATTCCACGGCCTTGCTCTCCCACGTCGTGGGCGACGACAACGTGACCTCCGTGGAGATCGACGCCGACGTTTCCGCGCGTGCCGAGGTTTCTCTCGCAGGGCTCGGCTACCGGCCGACCCTCGTCGTCGGCGACGGGCTGGCCGGGCACGACCAAGGCGCCCACTACGATCGCGTCATCGCCACGTGCGGCGTTCAGACGGTCCCCGCCGCGTGGCTCGCCCAGACCCGCCCCCAGGGCAAGATCCTTGTCACCGTGGGCGGTTGGATGCAGGCTTCCGAACTCGTCCGACTCACCGTCGCGGAGGACGGAACCGCGACCGGCCCTGTACTGGGCGGCCAGGTCTCGTTCATGCTCGCCCGCCCCCAACTACCCCCACCGCTGGGATTGTTGCCGGATCTCGACTCGGCCGAGTCGGCCCCCACCAACCTGGGCGGCGACGAACTGAACTGCTGGACAACACGGTTCGTCGCCCAGTTCGCGGCTCCGCGCGCCCAGCGCATCACCCTCCGGCGTAACGGTCGTGACGAACATGTCGTCATCGACGTGGCGGCAGGCGCATGGGCCGCCGTCCACAAGCAAGACGGGACGTGGTACGCCCGGCAGGATGGCCCAGCACGGCTTTGGGACGACATCGCGGCCGAGGTGACGCGCTGGAAGAAGGCCGGCTCCCCGCCCCCCGAACGCCTCCGGCTCGAAGTCGGGCCGGACGGGCAGCGTCTCACCTGGGATTGAACCCATCCGCTTCGTCCCGGTCACTGCGGACGCGGGACGCTTCGCAGCGACTCGATCGCGAGGCGGAGGCCTGTCTCCAGGAATTTCGGGTTGTCCGGGGCGTGGACCAAGTAGTGGAACATCAGGCCGTCGATGTAGGCCAGAAGCACTTCCCCGTCGTCGGCGGCGTTCGCTGATCCGGTGGCGAGGGCGACGAGTTCGGTGAGCTTCCCGAACTCGGTCGCCGCCTTCTGCATCGCCTCGTGGATGCGCGGTTCCCGCTTGCCCTCCAACTGCAGTTCGTAGCGCGCCACTTGGCGATCCCTGCTGGAAGTCCACCACGCGCGCGTGAGCTCGGCGATGCGCGGATAGTCGGGCTCGAACGGGTGCACCGCCATCGTGCGCAACAGCTCGTCGGCGACCTCGCCGGCCTGGGCGCGCTCCAACTCGGTCAAGCGGTCGATGACGCCGAACACGAGTTGGTCGCGGGTCTTGAAGTAGTACGTCACCGATCCGTGCGGCAGCCCTGCCTCCTGCTGCACCGCCCGGTGGGTGAGACCGCGCAGGCCGTGGGCCGCGATGACCCGGATCGCGGCGTCGAGCAGTTGCACGCGACGGCTCGGCGGCGGCGCACCCGCCGAAGTGCCTCGCGCTGTGTCTTCGTTGGCTTTCACCATCCCATTATCCGTCGGCTTGACGACCGTAGAATTTATCCCTACAACTGTAGAAGTCACCACTACAACTGTAGGAGGTCGCATGTCGACCCCTGGCTCCGCTCCCGCACCCGTCAATCCACGACTCGTGCTGCTCCTGGTCTGCACCGCCCAGTTCGTCCTCCTGATCGACGACACGATCGTCAACGTGGCCCTGCCGACCATCGGCGACGATCTCGACTTCTCGGCGAGCTCCCTGTCGTGGGTGACCAACGCGTACTTCCTGACCTTCGGCGGGTTCCTGCTCATCGGCGGCGGCCTGGCCGACCTGCTGGGACGGCGGCGCCTGTTCGCGGGCAGCCTCGCCGCCTTCGTCCTGGCGTCCGCCGCGTGCGGGCTTGCGCCGAACGCCGGCACGCTGATCGCCGCGCGCGCCGCGCAGGGCATCGCCGGCGCGCTGCTGTCCCCGGCCGCCCTGGCGATCCTGCTGGCGACCTTCCGCGAACGCGGCGAGCGGGCCCGCGCGCTCGGCGTCTGGGCCGCGCTGACCGGCCTGGGCGCCGCCACCGGCCTGCTGCTCGGCGGCGCGCTGGTCGAATGGACCGACTGGCGCTGGATCTTCCTGATCAACCTGCCCGTCGGCGCCGTCGCACTGGCCGTCCTGCCGCGCATCATCGCGGCCGACCAGCGCGGCACCCGCGGCCGCACCCCCGACTTCATCGGCGCCGCGCTCGGCACACTCGCGGTCCTGCTGCTCGTCTACACCGTCGTCGAGACCGACTCCCACCCGTGGACATCGGGCCGTACGCTGCTGGGCCTCGCCGGCGCGGCCGTCCTCGCGCTCGGCTTCGCCGCACGGCAGCGGACCGCCGCCGAACCACTGATCCCCCGCAGCCTGCTGCGCATCCGGCAGGCCGTCCTCGCCCAGGTCATGGTCCTGGTCGCGGCCGGCGGGCTGTTCGCGATGTTCTTCTTCCTGACGCTCTACATGCAGAACGTCCAGGCCTGGTCACCCATCCGCACCGGCCTGTCGTACCTGCCCTTCAGCGTCGGCATGGGCATCGCGAGCGCGGTCACCGCCAAAATGCTCACCACGCGCGGCCCCGCCGTGCCGCTGGTCCTGGGGCCGACGATCGCCGCGCTGGGCATGTACGCGCTCAGCCGCATGGACGCCGCGACGTCGTTCGCCGCCCACCTCATGCCGGCGCTGGTGGTCACCGGCCTCGGACTCGGCATGGCGTTCGTCGCCGTCATCCAGGTGGCCACCGGCGGCGCGGGCGAGAGCGACGGCGGTGTGGCGTCGGCGATGGTGACGACCTGCCAGCAGATAGGGGCCGCGATCGGCATCGCGGTGCTGGTCACCGTCGCCACCGGCCTGCGCGACGACCGCCTCGCCGAGGGCGCGGACCCCATGACGGCGTCGGTCGACAGCTTCAGCCGCGCCTTCGAGATCCAGGCCGCGTTGATGGGCTGTGCGGCGCTCCTGGGCATCCTCGTCGCCTGGGCCGCACACCGCGCGGGTGCGGCGAGCCCAACAGGTGAGGGTGCGGGCACCGAAACGAAAGACGCGCTCCGGAAGCGGACGACGCCGGTGGGCTGACACGGTGACTCGTGTCCGCCCGGTGACGTGGGGCGTCGACGCCGCACCAGACCTGTCGGCGCCCCACACACGCCGCCATGAAGAGGCGCGCACCCCTCAGCCGCACTTCCACGCTGCCCGGAGCCGTCGCCGCGAGACTCCGCGCGCCGCTACCCCCCCACTGCCACGCCCCTCGACATGACTCCGAGCGTTCGGTCCCGCGTCTCACCCCTGCGACGCGTCGAACCGCTTCATGCGCTCCAAGACGCGCTCCGAGGTGGGCGCGTCCATCTCGTCGACGATCCGCCCGTCGACCAGGAAGACGACGCGGTGCGCGTACGACGCGGCGACCGGGTCGTGGGTGACCATCACGACCGTCTGGCCCAGCGTGTCGACGCTGCGCCGCAGGAAGGCCAGCACTTCGGCGCCCGCCCGCGAGTCGAGGTTGCCCGTCGGTTCGTCGGCAAAGATGATCTCCGGTCGCGCGGCGAGCGCCCGCGCGCACGCGACCCGCTGCTGCTGGCCGCCGGACAGTTCGGCCGGCCGGTGCCGCAGCCGGTCCTGCAACCCGAGGGCGGCCACGACCTGCCGGACCCACTCCGCGTCGGGCCGCCGACCCGCGATGTCGGTCGGAAGTGTGATGTTCTCCAACGCCGTGAGCGTCGGCAGCAGGTTGAACGCCTGGAAGATGAAGCCGATGTTGTCGCGGCGGAGCTTGGTCAGCTCCTTGTCCTTCAGCCGGGTGATCTCCGTGCCGGCGATCCACACCCGGCCCGCGGTGACCGTGTCGAGGCCGGCCAGGCAGTGCATCAACGTCGACTTGCCGGAGCCGGACGGGCCCATGATCGCGGTCAGCCGCCCGCGCGGAATGTCGATGTCGACGCTGTCGAGCGCGGTCACCTGCGTCTCGCCCTCGCCGAACGCCTTGGTCAACTGCGCCGCGCGGGCGGCGACTCCGTCCTGCCGGAGCGCAGTCGGGCCGTGTGCCGCGGTCGCCCCGGAGGCCGACGTGTCGGACGACATGGCGTCGCGGTCGTGGTCCACGGCGGTCCTCCCGGGTTCGCTGCGGTAACAGCGCTCGCCCCGCGAAGGCAACGACGTCTCGTCCTCGCGAAGGAGCGCGTTCTCCCCTACTGCTACCCCGCATGCCGCACCTCGGTCACCGCGGCCTGTTGCCCGGCCGCCGCCGAAGCCGTCTCGCGCGTACACGGCACAGTACGCACGGTGTCCGCACCGCGGTCGTCGCCGCCCTGCCGCACTGACGAACCCGGCGATAACACCGCGGAACGCCGCGGTCAACCCTCCCGGGGCCCGACCCCAGCGGTTCCGAAGGGGGAACGGGTCCGACGATCCCGTGAATCCGGATGTATGTGCGTGGGCAGGCACTCCTCCTTGCGTAGGACCGTCTGATCCGTTCCTCGCGACGATTCATCGACCGTGCAGCGCCCCTAGGTTGATTCCAGTTCACTTCACACTTCACCGACGAGTCCACGCCCGGGGCGGTACGCCGCCACGGCGCTTCAGGCACGCAGACACCGCAGGAGACCACTCGTGACCACGGCCACCGCAGCCACCAAGGACGCGGAACCCCGAGGGACCGGCATCGCCGCCCGCGCCAACCAGCTCACCAAGGCGTACGGCGAAGGCGAAACCCGCGTCGTCGCGCTGAACGCCGTCGACGTCGAGATCGCCCGCGGACAGTTCACCGCGATCATGGGCCCGTCCGGATCCGGCAAGTCCACGCTCATGCACTGCCTCGCCGGCCTGGACACGGTTTCGTCCGGTCAGAGCTGGATCGGCGACGTCGAGATCACCGGGCTCAAGGACAAGGAGCTGACCAAGCTCCGCCGCGACAACATCGGCTTCATCTTCCAGGCGTTCAACCTGCTGCCGACGCTCACGGCGCTGGAGAACATCACGCTCCCGATGGACATCGCCGGCCGCAAGCCCGACCCGGAGTGGCTGCAGAACGTGATCGACACCGTCGGCCTGCGCGACCGCCTCAACCACCGCCCGGCCGAGCTGTCCGGCGGCCAGCAGCAGCGTGTCGCGTGCGCCCGTGCGCTGGCGAGCCGGCCGCAGATCATCTTCGGCGACGAGCCGACCGGCAACCTCGACTCGCGGGCGGGCGCGGAGGTGCTGGCGTTCCTCCAGCGCAGTGTGCGCGAGATGGGCCAGACCATCGTGATGGTCACCCACGACCCGGTGGCCGCGTCGTACGCGGACCGTGTGCTGTTCCTCGCGGACGGCCGCATCGTGGACGAAATGCACAAGCCGACCTCCGACGCGGTCCTGGAGCGTATGAAGCGCTTCGACGCCGCCCGTACGAGCTGAGACGGACCGTCGACCATGTTGAAGGCGAGCTTCAGAAGCTTTCTCTCGCACAAAGGACGCATGGTCTTGTCGGCCATCGCGATCCTGCTGTCGGTGGCGTTCGTCTCCGGCACGCTGATCTTCACCGACACGATCACCAAGACGTTCGACGACCTGTTCAAGTCCACCGCCGCGGACGTGACGGTGTCGCAGGAGTCCGACGAGGACTCGATGGACCTCGCCGCGACCGGCCGGGTCCTGTCGATTCCGGTGTCGACGGTCGACCGGGTCAAGGACCTTCCCGGGGTCGAGGCGGCCCACCCGTCCGTCGGCGTCGAGAACATCACCGTCGTCAACGACGAGAACAAGTCGATCGGCCCGACGGGCGGCGCCCCGACCGTCGGCGTGAACTGGTACGAGAGCGACCGTTCGCCGGTGAAGCTCACCAGCGGTCAGGTGCCCCGGGCACCCGGTGAGGTCGTGGTCGACGCGGACACCGCCGACAAGAAGAACATCGACATCGGCGATTCGCTGTGGATCATCCCGTCGGTCGGCAGGACCGACGCCAACGCGGCGCTCATGGACGCGAACGGACGGATCCAGACCAAGGTCGTCGGCATCGCGACGTTCACGACCACCAACCCGGGCGCGACGCTGGTCTTCCTGGAGACCGCGTACGCGCAGAATGCGCTGCTCGGCTCGCCGGACAAACTCTCCTCCGTCGAGCTCGACGCCGCCGCGGGCGTCACCAACGACCAGCTCAAGGCGACCGTCCAGCAGGCACTCGGCGCCGACTTCGAGGTCAAGACCAAGGCCGAGGCGGCCAAGGACGCAGCCGACGAGATCGGTTCGTTCATCGACATCATCAAGTACGTGATGCTCGCCTTCGCCGGCATCGCGGTGCTGGTCGGCATCTTCCTGATCTTCAACACCTTCCAGATGCTGGTCGCCCAGCGCACGCGCGAGCTCGGTCTCATGCGTGCCATCGGTGCCAGCGGCAAGCAGGTCCGTCGGTCGGTCCTCTTGGAGGCCCTGCTGCTGGGCATCGTCGGGTCGACGCTCGGCCTCGCGGCCGGCTTCGGTCTGGCGGTCGGGCTCAAGGCCCTCATCAGCGGCATCGGCATGAACCTCAAGGGGACGTCCCTCGTCTTCAACGCGGCCACGCCGATCACCGCATACCTGGTGGGCACCGTCGTCACGATCATCGCGGCGTACATCCCGGCACGTCGCGCGAGCCGGGTCTCGCCGATGGCCGCACTGCGCGAGGCGAGCGCCCCGGCGCACAAGTCGCTCAAGGTCCGCTCCATCATCGGCCTGGTTCTCCTGGCCGTCGGCATCCTCGGGCTGGTCGGCGGTGCGACCGCGGACAGCGGCGCGGCCGGCGGCGGCCTGCTGGGCCTGGGCGTCGTCCTGACCCTGCTGGCGTTCGTCGTCCTCGGCCCGGTGCTTGCCCGTACGGTGATCCCGGCCCTCGCTGCGGGCTACCCCAAGCTGTTCGGATCCATGGGCCGGCTCAGCCGCGAGAACGCCCTGCGCAACCCGCGCCGCACCGGCGCGACGGCCGCGGCCCTCATGATCGGTGTCGCCCTGGTGGCGGCGCTGTCGGTGGTGGCCGCGTCGATGAACGACTCGATCTCCAAGGAGATCGACGACACCTTCGGCGCCGACGTGACCGTGCAGGCCATGGGCGGCTCGGCGTTCACGAAGGACATCGCCGACAACATCCAGAAGACCGAAGGCGTCGGCGAGGTCGTCCGGGTCCGGATGCTCAGCGAGCAGGACGTCGAGGTCAAGTTCCCCGACGGCGAGTCGACCAGCAAGGCGATCACCGCTCAGCCGGGCTACGACGTCGTGTGGAAGCGCGACGTCCTGTCCGGCAGCGGCGACGACATCGGCGCTCCCGGCAAGGTCGCCATCGCGGAGGAGACGGCCAAGGAGCACAACCTCGCGGTCGGCAGCCCGGTGGACATCGTGTTCAAGGGCACCGGTCAGACCGTGAAGGCCGAGATCGGTACGATCCAGGCGGACGAGACCGGCGGCGCCGGGTTCGGCAACGCCGTGATCCTTCCGTTCGACACCGTCACCGCGCAACTGCCGCAGATCCAGGACTTCATCGTCTTCGCGAACGCCGCACCGGGAGCCGACGCGACACGGTTCAGCGAGGCGATCGACCGCACCGTCGAGCCGTTCCCCCAGGTCGAGGCCCGGAACCAGGCCGACTACAAGGAACTGGTGCAGGGCCAGATCAACATCATGCTGTACATGATCTACGGCCTGCTCGGCCTGGCGATCATCATCGCGATCCTCGGGGTGGTCAACACCCTGGCGCTCTCGGTGGTCGAGCGGACCCGTGAGATCGGCCTGATGCGGGCGATCGGAGCCTCACGCAGGCAGATCCGCCGGATGATCCGGCTGGAGTCGATGGTCATCGCGGTGTTCGGAGCCCTCATCGGACTCGCACTCGGGCTCACGTGGGGCGTCGTCGCACAGCGCCTGCTCGCCGCCGAGGGCCTCAAGGTCCTGACGATCCCCTGGTCGACGGTGATCACCGTGGTCGTGTTGGCCGCGATCGTCGGCCTGCTCGCCGCGCTGCTTCCCGCGCTGCGGGCGTCGCGGATGAACGTGCT
>NZ_JBPKBI010000002.1:120302-137070 GCF_051388935.1 Yinghuangia sp. YIM S10712 | reverse complement strand
GGGCGCCCTTGCGCTGTCCGCGAGTTGCCGGGCGCGTTCAGTCCGCCGCAAGCTCCCCCGCCAGCGCCTGCCGGCACGCGCGGTCCGCCGCCCGGGTGGTCTCCGGCAGGCGGTAGCGCGGGCTCAGGGCCAGGACGTGGCGGCACGCGGTCGCGAGGTCGAGGCCGTGGCCGACCGACACGAAGACCGGTTTCACCCCGGCCTGCGTGCGCAGCACCGCACCGACGGTCTCGCCGTCGAGAACGAGGTCCGACACGGCACCGCGATCGGCGGCGGGCGGATCGTACGTACCCACGAACGCCGTCTTGCCGACGCCGATGCTCGCAATTCCCGTGTGCACACCGATGTGGCAGGCCAACCCGAACCGGCGCGGGTGAGCGAGCCCTTGCCCGTCGCACACAAGCAAGTCCGGTGCGGTCGAAAGGCCGTCCAATGCCGTCAACAGCGACGGCAGCTCACGGAACGCGAACAGACCCGGCACGTAAGGGAATTGCGCCCGGCCCCGGACCACCGAGCACTCCAGCACGGCCAGTGTCACGGCGTCCAGCACCACGACCGCCGCGGCGAGCCGGTCCGAGCCCTCCGCGTACGCCACGTCCAGCCCGGCGACGCGCCGCACCGGCGACGGTCCGGAACCCGTCGCGTCGACGAGCGGACGCAGCCGGTCCTGGAGGGCGCGGGCTTCCTCGGCGGTGGTCGGCCAGGACTGGTCGCCGGGCGTCGAAGCGGCGGCGGTCGGTGAGTTCGGAATGGTCGGCACCTGTCCACACTAGGCAACCGGCACCGGGCGGCCCAGCGAAAAACGGAGCGGACCTCGGATGCGCCCATCACCGCCCTCGACAACCCAAACGTCGCTATTCGGCCGACCTGTTTCAGCTTCTGACACACCGTCACCCTCTGGTGCGGCACAGGCGCGACGGCTACGGTGTCGCGCGGAACAGCGCCCCGGACCGGGCGCTCGACGGCTCGGGCCGCCCCACCGCACGGTGGCCGGGCGACGACGACCGGATCGCGACACACGCCACACATACCGGCCACCACCGCGAACAGCCCCCGGACCTGCGGCTCCGCACCGGATTCCTGCGGCGCCTCCCGGCACGTAACCCCTCGGTAACCCTGCGGCAATAGCCCGCCCCCAAAGTAGTCGGACAAGACTGTTCCTTTCGCATCCCCCGCACCGGAACACATCCGCGCATGCCCGGCGCACGAGGAGAAGCCGTGACCGAAACGACCACCTTGACCGGAGCGACGCTGCCCGACGGTCGCGTCCGCAACGTCGTCCTGCGGCACGGCACCGTCAGCCACATAAGCCCGGTCGGCATCCCGGACCCGCGCCAGGCGGCGATCGACCTGACGGGATATCTGCTGCTGCCCGCGCCGGCGGAACCCCACCTGCATCTCGACCGCGCACTCAGTTGGGAGCCGGTCGGCAGCGACGCCGGTGGCCGTGACGGCGCGGTGCGTTCGTGGCGGGCGGCACCGACCCGGTACGACGTCGGGGACCTGCGACGCCGCGCTCGTGCGGCACTCCAGGTCCTGTCCGCGAACGGCGTCACCTCGGTGCGCACGCACGTCGACTTCGGCGTGGGCGCGCCGCTGCGCGTCATCGAGATCCTGCGCGAACTCCGCGAAGACCTCCAGCGCGTCCTCGACCTGCAGATCGTCGCGGTGGCCTCTCCGGGCCTGTCGGACCGCGCGGCCCTTGAGGCGTTCGCCGCCGGCGCCGCGCTGCTCGGCGGCCGGCCGCACAGTTCGCCCGACCCGCGCGGCGAGACGCGTCGCCTGCTGCGCCTGGCCGACCGCGCCGAAGTCGACCTCGACCTGCACCTGGACGACCAGCCCGACCACCGAGTGCTCGCCGTCGCGGACCTGGCCCGGCTGCTGCGGGCGTCGGGGTTCGGCCGCCAGGTGACAGCGAGCCACTGCGCGAGTCTGGGCACACTGCGCCCGCCCGCGCTGGCCAAGGTGGTCGAGGCGATCGCGGCGTCACGGCTGGCCGTCGTCGGCCTTCCGTCGGCTCCGCTGACCGACGCCCGAACCGGCCGGGGCGCACACGGACTCGCGCCCTGCGGCGGACCCACCCCGCTGCGGGCGCTGCTGGAGGCCGGCGTGCCGCTCACCGCGGGCGGCGACCACCTGCGGGACGCCCTGCACACCATGGGCCGCGGCGACCCGCTGGAGGTGGCGTCGCTGCTGGTCACCGCGGGCCAACTGTCGGTGGACCAGGCCTACGCCGCGGTCAGCACCGACGCCCGCCGCATCATGGGCCTCCCGGACGCCGGCCCCGAACCCGGTGCGGTGGCCGACCTGTTGGCGGTGCGCGCGAGCAGCCTCGCGGAAGCCGTGCTGGCCGCGCCGAGCGACCGCATCGTGCTGCGCCGGGGCCGCGTCGTGAGCCGAACGGCCATGGGAAAAGCCGCCGGACACACCCGCGCGACAATCGGCCGGCAACGTACCCGAGTCCCCGCCGGCGCCCGCTGACACGCGAAAGGGCCCGTGCCACCGCACGGGCCCTTTCGGTTCACTCAGGCGTCACGCCGCCTGGGCCACTTCCGCCGGAACCGGCTTGATCGCCGTGCTGGGACGACCGTCGACACCGACCGGGACGTCGCCGTCGACCGTCGTGCGGTGCAGCACCCGCAGGGCGTCGCCGAAGTCGGCGATCGCACGGTGCTGAGTCGCCCGGTTGTCCCAGATCGCGACGTCGCCCGGCTGCCATGACCAGCGCACGGTGTTCTCCGGCCGCGTGACGTGGCCTTGCAGCAGGTCGATCAGCAGGCGGGAGTCGTCGCGCGAGTAGCCGGCGATCCGCTGGAGGAAGTTGCCGAGCACCAACGTGCGTTCGCCGGTGACCGGGTTCACGCGGACGAGCGGGTGCTCGGTTTCGTAGTGGACCTTGGTGAACACCTCCTGGTAGCGCTTGAACGCCTCCGGATCACGAGTCGGGGCAACCGCGGCGTAGTCGTAGACGTTCGTGTGGACCCCGCGCAGGTTGTTCGCCAACTCCTTGAGTTCCGGGGTGAGTTCGTCGTACGCGGCGGCGGTGTTGGCCCACAGTGTGTCGCCGCCCGCCTCGGGGATCGTTATGCCGCGCAGGATGGACGCGAGCGGGTAGGCGGGCACGAACGTCACGTCGGTGTGCCATTGGCTGGCCGAGCCGCCGTACTCGCTGGTGATGGGCAGGACGTACTCGCCCTCCAGATTCACCGTCGGGTGCCCGACGGGGTCGCCGAGAAGACGGGTGAACTCCAGTTGCGCCTCGTCGGTCAGGTGTTCCTGGCCGCGGAAGAAGATCACCTTGTGCTCGTGCAGCGCGTCCCGGATGGCCTGGACGGTCGCGGCGTCGAGGTCGCCCGACAAGCGGACGCCGTCGACGACCGCGCCGATGCGGCCGGCGACCTTGGTGACGGTGGTGGTTTCGAGCGTGCCGGCAGTCATGCTGCGGTTCCCTTCGGGAGTTTTCGCGTTGGTCAAGTCGACGTGCACGCGGGCGTGCACGGGAGAAATGAGCCGAATGGCCCGGTAGTTCGGTCCTGCCGAACGGCACCGGCCCGGCGAGAAGCGCGCGACCGCCGCGCCACGGGCGCGTGAGGCGTACGGGAGAAGCGGCGCGCGTCGTTCAGCGACAGTGCGCGCCGGGGGGCACGGGCAGGTGGGAGATGCGGTGGCGTACGAGCGCGCGCATCGGAATCCCTCCCGTCCGGGGTCGTGCGGACACGTTGCCCGCGACTGGGTCGATTGTGGGACGACTTGGATGCACAGGTCAACTATTAACGGATGAACATATCGCGACACACCCGCATGAGCACCCCCATATATCAAGGAACCGACGAACCGCCACCTACGGTGAGTTTTCGTCGGCTTTTCTTCCCTTTTTCACCCTCCGGACGAGGTGAGTCGTGCGCTCCGCTCGTGGTGCAGCCCTGCTCGTCGTCGTCGCCGTCCTGGCCGCCGTGGGATTCGTGTTCCTGGCCAGAGAAGGCGGCGGCGACCCCAAGAACGACACGTCGAAAGCACCGGCCTCCGATGGCGGCGGCGCGGACGGGGACGGCAAGTCCGTCCAGGCCGCGCCCCCGCCCGCCGGAGCCGTGACCCTCCTCGGCGACGGATCGACATCCGTGACCGGCACCCAGCCGAACCAGATGCCGATCGACAAGCTGAAGCCGGGCGAAGTCCCGCCGCAGTTCGTCGTCTTCTCATGGGACGGCGTCGGCGAGGACAGCCAGCGCCTCTTCTCGCACTTCCGCCAGGTCGCCAAGGAATCCGACGCGACGATGACGCTGTTCCTCAGCGGCCTCTACGTGCTCCCCCCGGACAAGCGCGCGCTCTACCACGGCCCGCACCACGGCGTCGGCGAGTCCGACATCGGCTTCCTGGACCCCGACCAGGTCCACGACACGATCGAACAGCTCGGGCTGGCGTGGCAGGAAGGCCACGAGATCGGCACACACTTCAACGGCCACTTCTGCGGCCCGACCGGCGTCGGCTCCTGGACCGCGGCGGACTGGATCAACGAGACCCGCCAAGCGGTCAAGTTCGTGCAGAGCTGGAAGACGAACACCGGGTTCTCGGACCTGCCGGCCCTGCCCTTCGACTACGAGAAGGAACTGATCGGCAGCCGGACGCCCTGCCTCGAAGGCCAGAAGGCACTCCTGGAGGCGGCCCCGCAGCTCGGATTCCGTTACGACTCCAGCGCCGGCGGCGGACGCCAGGTGTGGCCCAAGCAGGTGAACGGCATCTGGGACATGCCGCTCCAATCCCTTCCCTTCCCCGGGCGCACGTTCGAAGTCCTGTCGATGGACTACAACATCATGGTGAACCAGGGCAACACCACGAAGGGCGACCCGTCGAACTTCGCCGCGTGGGAGAAGCAGGCGTACGAGATGTTCACGAGCGGATTCGACCGCGCCTACAACGGCAATCGCGCACCGCTCATCATCGGAAACCACTTCGAGAGCTGGAACGGCGGCATCTACATGAAGGCCGTCGAGAAGACGATGCGCACGGTGTGCGCCAAGGAGGGCGTGCGCTGCGTGTCCTTCCGCCAACTCGTCGACTGGCTCGACGCGCAGGACCCGGCGGTGGTGGCCAAGTTGCAGGAGCTGAAGGTCGGCCAGAAGACCGACTGGCAGGCCCTGTGGAATGCGCCGGCACCGGCCCCGGCGCCCGCGCCCGTCACTCCCGCGATCCCGGTACAGCAGATGCCGCCGGCGGTGAAGTCGGGTACCTGACAGGGAAGTTGCCCACACGCATCATCGGAGGCCCGGCGGCAGACCGCCGGGCCTCCGACGTTGTCCCGGTCGCCGCGGCACTCTGCCCGACCGGGCCAGGACCTGTCCGGCGGAAGGCCACCGGGCCGGCTCAGTCGCACACGAACGCCGCAGCGCACCCATCCCCCGCGACCAGTTCGGCGTGCGTGCCGTCGCTCCGCGCGACGTCGCCGAAGCAGTTCTCCGCGAGATCGCCGGTGCCGCACGGATCGTCGGCCACGGGGTCATCCGCCTCGTCCCGCTCCCGGTCGACTTCCGCCGACGCCCTCGGCCGCCGTGCGCCTCGTCCGCTTGCCGAGCCACCGTCCAGTGCCGGACCGTCCTCGCGCAGCAGTGCCGGCAGCATCCTCGCTCCGGCCCCGTAGCGTGCGGCGGCATCGCCGGGGTTGGAGATGGCGCAGCTCCGCAGCGACAGGCAGCCGCAGCCGATGCAGGAGTCGAGTCCGT
This sequence comes from Yinghuangia sp. YIM S10712, assembly GCF_051388935.1. NCBI lineage: Bacteria > Bacillati > Actinomycetota > Actinomycetes > Kitasatosporales > Streptomycetaceae > Yinghuangia > Yinghuangia sp. YIM S10712. Next base: position 131,353 of record NZ_JBPKBI010000002.1, on the reverse strand, counting down.
CACGCAGCGTGGTCAGTGCGGCGATCTCGGCATCCAGGCGGGCCCGCCAGCTTCGAGAGATGCGCGCCCAATCGCCTTTGGTCGGGGTGCGTGCCTGCGGCAGCATCGCGAGGGCCTGCCGGACTTCGTCGAGCGTGAGGCCGACGTGCCGCGCGGCGCGGATGAACGCGAGGCGCCGCAGCACCTGGCGCTCGTACCGCCGCTGGCCGCCGCCTGTGCGCTGTGCGTCGATCAGCCCCTCGCGCTCGTAGAAACGCAGTGCGGACGCCGCGAAACCGCTGCGGTGAACGACCTCGGAGACGGTCAGCAGGTCGGTGTCCTTCATGGCCACAAGCCTTTCCGCCGGGCAGTGCTTGACCTGAAGTCAACTTCAACTTGCAGCATAGGCCATGCACCCACCCATTGACGGACCATCACAGAACGGGGACCACGCCATGCCCGTCGCCCTCATCACCGGCGCCTCCCGCGGGCTCGGTCTCTCCCTGGCCCACGGACTCGCCGAACGCGGTTGGACGCTCGTCCTCACCGCCCGCGGCACCGACGAACTCGCCTGGGCCGCCGCAGACTTGCGCACCGAGACCACCGTCATCGCCGTCGCCGGCGACGTCTCCGACCCGGCACACCGCCGGCGCCTCACCCACACCGTCTCGGGACTCGGCGAACTCGACCTGCTGGTCAACAACGCCGGAACCCTCGGCCTCAGCCCCCTCCCGCCACTCGCCGACTACCCGGCGGCCGCCCTGGAGGAAGCCTTCCGCATCAACACCATCGCGCCGCTGGCACTCGTCCAGGCCTTCCTCCCCCGCCTGCGCGCGTCACGCGGCACCGTCCTCAACATCACCTCGGACGCCGCGATCGAGCACTACCCGGGCTGGGGCGGCTACGGCGCCACCAAGGCCGCCCTCGACCACATCACCGGCACACTCGCCGCCGAAAACCCCGAAATCCGCTTCCACGCCGTCGATCCCGGAGACATGCGCACGGCGATGCACCAAGAGGCCTTCCCCGGCCAGGACATCTCCGACCGCCCCGAACCCGGCACCGTCGTCCCGGCCTTCCTCGCCCTCCTCGACCGGCACCCCCCCAGCGGCCGCCACCGCGCGGCCGACTTCGCCACCCCGACGCCCGCACAGGAGATGTCGCGATGAAGCTTCTCGGCTCCGCCGCCGCCCGGACCCGCTTCCACCTGCCCGAAGAACTCCACGCCTCCGTACCACCGGAGGCCAGGGGCCTGACCCGCGACGGGGTTCGCCTCCTCATCAGCGACGGACGCAAGGGCGTGACCCACGCCCGCTTCCGCGACCTCGGCGACCACCTGCGCCCAGGCGACCTGCTCGTGGTCAACACCTCGGCGACGCTGCCGGCCGCCGTCGACGCCACACGCTCCGACGGGCGCGGCGTCATCGTGCACTTCTCCACCGCGCTGGACGACGGCCGCTGGATCGCCGAACTCCGACCTCCCGACAACCCCGGCGGCCCGGTCCCGGACGCCCGCGTGGGCGAAGTCGTCGCCCTGCCGGGCGACGTGACGCTCTCCGTGGACGAGGCGTACCCGGACCCGGCCACCGTGCGCGGCAGCCGCCTGTGGGCAGTACGCGTCAGCGCATCCGTCCGGGCGTACCTCAACGAACACGGACGGCCCATCACCTACGGCTACCTGCACGGCCGTTGGCCCCTCACCCACTACCAGACCGTCTTCGCCCAAGACCCGGGCAGCGCGGAAATGCCCAGCGCGGCACGGCCGTTCACCAACGACCTCGTCCTCGACCTGATCGCCCGGGGCATCGTCGTCGCACCGGTGACCCTGCACACAGGAGTCTCCTCCCTCGAAGCCGGCGAACCCCCGCTGCCGGAGCGCTTCCGCGTCCCCGAACAGACCGCCCGCCTGGTCGAGTTGACCAAACGCACAGGGGGCCGCGTCATCGCAGTCGGCACAACGGCGACCCGCGCCCTGGAAAGCGCCGCCACCCCCGCGGGGGCCATCACCCCCACCGAAGGCTGGACCGACCTCGTCCTCGGCCCCGACCGCCCCGCCTACACCGTCGACGGCCTGATCAGCGGCCTCCACGCCCCCGAGGCCTCGCACCTGCTCCTCCTGGAGGCCGTCGCGGGCGCCGACACCGTCGGCCGCGCCTACACCGCAGCCCTCGAAAAGCGCTACCTGTGGCACGAGTTCGGCGACTCAAGCCTGCTGATCCGCTGAGACACGCGACCGTCGCCGCCCGACGGCAGTCGCGAAGGAGCACACGCGACGTCGCCGGAGCCGTCGGCCGGAATGCGCCGACGCGCCCCAGCAGCACGGGCCTGCGTCGACGATGGCAACCCAACCGCCTCGATCCCGGATGCCTAAGCGGCTTCCCACCGCGGACATCGAAGCGGACCCGATTTTTTTGCCGCACCGGCAGGCGGCGGATGTGCGGCAAAAGGGGCCCACGCGCCCCCGCGCGCGCACGGCCTCATGTAAACACGACGTCGGCTGACGTCCTTCGCCGCCGGCACCACGTAACGACACAGCCCGAAGGACCGTCACCACCGACCCCAACAACGACCACCGGTGCTCCAACACCCCCACGCGGTTTATTCGGTGCCGACCACTCCCGCCAATCGGGTACTATTTTTCCCACAGCAGGCGCCGCTAGCTCAGTTGGTTAGAGCAGCTGACTCTTAATCAGCGGGTCCGGGGTTCGAGTCCCTGGCGGCGCACAAATGCGATAGGCGACCCGTGCCCACGGAAAGCGTGGGCCGGGTCGCATTTGTCTTTTCTGCGCGGCTTCGCCGCGCGTTGCGGGGGCTTCGCCACCCGCACCCCCTGCGCCCTGGTCGATCCGGGGGCCGTTTGCCGGCGCGAGTTCTGCGGCGCGGGTGTGCGCCTGCGCCTTGGTCGATCCGGGGGCCGTTTGGGAGCGCGAGTTCTGCGGCGCGGCGTGCTCGCGGGGGCTTCGCCACCCGCACCCCCTGCGCCCTGGTCGATCCGGGGGCCGTTTGTCGGCGCGAGTTCTGCGGCGCGGTGTGGTCGCGGGGGCTATGCCGTGCGTCGTGGGTGGCTGTGTTGTTTGGGACGCGCGGCTCCTGTGGCCTGGGGTGCCGGGGGCCACAGGAGCGCGGGCGGTCAGGGCTTTGCGGGGAAATCTCCGACTTCGAAGAGCCACGCGGAGGGGATTCGTGTGCCGGCCGGGAGCCAGAACCAGCCGATTTGGCCGGGTCCTACCAGGAGGCGGTAGTGGGCCGGGTCGGCGTTGACCTGCTTCAGGAGTTCGCCGTCTCGGCCTGCCTCGGAGAGGAGGAGGTAACGGGCGCCTGATTTGTGAAGCTTTGTGGCCAAGTCGGCGGCGTTGCGGGGGGATTCGAGCAGGTCGATTTCGCGTTCGCCCTTGTCACCGATGATGAGGTGGAGGAACTGCGCGCCGCAGTCTTCGGTCAGGGCGACCGTCTCGCCTGCGGGAACGTGTTCCCTGATCGGTGCGTACGCCTGCCGTGGTTGGATTTTGCTGTTTCGGTCCGGGTCGTCCATGAGGTCGATGACCTCTTTGACGCTCGCCTTGTGCCAGCTCGTGTCGGAGCCGGTCCAGATGTGGGTCGGGGACGTGGCCCACCACATGCTCGTGGCGGATGCCGCCACGAAGGCCAACGCCACGAGACCGGCCGCGAGGCGGCGGACGAGCGGAATGCGGGTACGCCAGTCCTGCCCCGCGATCGTGGTTCGCGCCTCGGGGAGCCTGCCGGCGAGTTCGGTGAGGAGCACGGCCAGGCACACAACACCGAGGGCCGGGAGCAGCAGTACGTAGCGCGCCCACCACGGCGCGGGGGACGCTGCGGCACTCACCACCACGGGCACCGCGAAGCCGTAGATCACGTCGAACCGGCGCTTCCACGCGAGCAGGGCGAGGCCGATCAGCACGGCCGGTATCAGCAGGAAGAGCCACTGAAGGCCCAGCCCCCCGGGAATCACGTCGTAGGAGTACGCGTGCCGGGAGTGTTCGTGCCACCACGAGTCGAGCGTCGTCTCGGTCGCCCCCTGCTCAAGCCAGTGCGGCGGGGTGTTGGGGACGATGATGATGTCGTGCACGGTTCCCTCACCCTGGAAACCGAACATCGTGAAGGGGTAAAAGGGGTTGTCGTACCGCAGCCAGGTCCGCACGTACCAGTAGGAGCCGAGCAGCAGCGTCGGGACACCCACGAGCAGCGCGCCGGGGAGAACCAGCCGCACGGTGGTGCGCAGACGGGCCCGGGGGCTGTCGTCCCGGGGTTCGGCGCCGCCGCCGATGAGCGGTGCGACGCGCCAGAGCTGGATCAGGGCCGCCAGGACGACGAAGGCGCAGACGAGCAGGTTCGAGGACTTCACTCCGATGGCCAGGCCGAGGGCGACGCCGATGAGGCCCAGGTAGCGGAACAGCGTGCCGCGGGCGGAACCCCCGCGTGCGTGGGCGTCCACCACGGCGTCGCGTGCCGAGATCACGAGTTGGAACGCGGCCATGGCGGTCGCCGCGGCGGCGACGTCCACGTAGCTCGTCGACGCTTGAAGGAAGACCGCCGGCACGGCGAAGAAGCCGAACGCGGCCAGCAGCGCGTACTTGCGGGACGCGCCGGCGCTGCGGGCGAGGCCCGCGACCGCGGCGAGGCCGAGAAGGACGAAGGGGATGCCGGATGTCCAGGCGTAGCGGGTGGTGCCCAGGAAGGCGCCGCCCCATGCGATCAGGAGCTCCTGGCCCTGCGGGTAGACGTCCGCCCACAGGACGTCGGAGGTGTGGCCGACGTTCCCGTTCTGCAGCCAGATGTCAGGACCGGTGACGTGGTACCAAAGGCCGTCCCAGTCCAGCGGACCGAGTGTGGTGCCGAGCGCGCCGCGCCAGGCGTACTGGCCGACCACAAGAACGCCGAGCACCACGACGAGCGGATGCCGCCAAAACGTTTTCGCGGTGCCGAGACAGTCGGTGACCGCCTTCTGGGCCTCGCGCCGGACACCGGCCCGGGTACGCCGGACCCAGACGATTTCGGCGGCCACGACCACGACCGTGCCGATGAACAGGCCCCAGGCGTTCAACTGCCGCATGGCGCCGCCGACGAGCAGCGTTATGCCGGTGAGTTGGGCCGTCCCTGCAAGGAGCCACGCGGTGACGGTGTCGACGGGGCGGCGCAGGCCCAGAGCACACGCCACGTACCAGGCGCCGACCGCGGTCAGCACCAGCGTGAAAAACAAACCGATCATCAGAAACCTTCGAGGAGACCCCCGCCTCCAGGCGGGGAAAGAGCAGGGCAGGACAGGCGGTTCGCCCGACGCACAACGTCGTTGAGCATGCACAAGCAGCGACGGTAGAGTTGCGCATCGTGAGGAGCGCTTCCGTGAAGCGGGCGATGCGGTACCGCTTCTATCCGACCGACGCGCAAGCTGCGGAGCTTGTGCGGACGTTCGGGTGTGTCCGCAAGGTGTACAACCTGGCCTTGCAGGCTCGTTCCGAGGCGTGGGAGCTGCGCAGGGAGCGGGTGGGCTACGGCGCGACGTCCGCGATGCTGACCGCGTGGAAGCAGACTCCGGAGCTGGGGTTTCTGCGAGATGTGTCGTGTGTGCCGTTGCAGCAGGCGCTGCGGCACCTGCAAACGGCGTTCGCGAACTTCTTCGCGAAGCGGGCCGGGTTCCCGCGATTCAAGTCCAAGCGCAGGTCGCGAGCGTCGGCGGAGTACACCGCGTCCGCGTTCGGCTACCGCAAGGGCCGGCTCACCCTGGCCAAGATGTCCGAGCCGCTGGACATCGTGTGGTCCCGTCCGCTGCCCGAGGGCGCGGTACCGTCTACGGTGACCGTTTCCCGCGACAGCGCCGGGCGCTGGTTCGTGTCCCTGCTGTGCGACGACACGGTCGCACCCGCACCGGCCACCGCGAACACAGTCGGCGTGGATGTCGGAATCGCTTCCCTGGCGACCCTGTCCACCGGAGAGAAGATCGCCAACTCCCGGCACGAGCGCCGCGACCACGAACGCCTCGCCCGCGCCCAGCGCGAACTGGCCCGCAAAGAGAAGGGATCGAACAACCGGGCCAAGGCCCGACTCCGCGTCGCGCGGGTCCACGCGCGCATCGCCGACCGGCGCCGGGACCAACTGCACAAACTGTCGACTCGACTCGTCCGCGAGAACCAAGTGGTCGTGGTCGAGGACCTGTCCGTCCGCCACATGGTCAAGAACCGCAACCTCGCCCGCGCGATTTTGGATGCGGGGTGGCGGAACCTCCGGATGATACTGGCGTACAAATGCAACTGGTACGGGCGTGAACTCGTTGTGGTTGACCGCTGGTTCCCCAGCAGCAAGCTGTGCGGGGCCTGCGGAACAGTCGCGGCGACACTGCCGTGCGATGTGCGGGAGTGGACGTGCGGCTGCGGCGCCATCCACGACCGCGACGTCAACGCAGCGAAGAACATTCTGGCCGCCGGGCCGGCGGTTGCTGCCTGTGGAGACGGTGTAAGACCTCAACGGGAGTCCTCTCTCCCGGGCGGGCAACGGTCGGCGAAGCAGGAAAGGTCCCAACCGCCGCGCTGACGCGCAGTGGCTCGGCCGCGAGGCCGAGGGGACTCCCTCTCGTTCACAAGGGGGAGGAAGCCAACAGACTCAGGTGTCAAGCTGATGAGGGCCCCCGCAGAGCGTGCGGGCACTTGGTACGGCGGCACCAAGTCGCCTACGGCTGGGACGGAAGTCGCGAGAACCGCGCGACACATCGACGATTCGGACGCCGGCCGGTCACCGATCGGTTCCGGCGTGGTCCTGCGGCCGGTACGTCGACCGCTCCCACATCGGGTCTCCCTCGCCGGCCGACACCGACGCGTTGTGGACGGCGCCGACCTCGCGGATCGCCGACTCGCCGTCGGGCTCGGCTTCGGCGGCGGTCGGCGGCGTGTGCCGGAAGACCCACGTCCGGTATCCCCAGAACCGGAACGCGGTGGCAACCGCCATGCCCAGGATGTTTCCGGAAATGTTGTCGGCGAGCAGCGACGTGAATCCCAGAACGTAGTGCGAGAACCACAGGAAACCCATCTGGATGAGCATTCCCATGACATTCACCGCAATGAAGATCAGACCCTGCATGGGGATCTTCGCCGGCCGTACGTCCACCGCGCGCTCGCGGTAGGTCCATTGTCGGTTTCCGACAAAGGCGACCAGGGTCGAGACGGTCAGCGACAGCGCCTTCGCCAGGAGCGGTTCGAGCGATGTGGTCGACCGCAGTATGTTGAAGACAATGACATCGGATGAATAACCCAAGCCGCCGACGACAGCGAACTTGCTGACCTCCGGATACAACCGGTGGGACTTGATTCTCCTGAGCAAAGACGAAGACAAGAAAAACACCTTTGGGGACGGTCGTTGCCGGGGGTTCGAATTCAGGGCTGACGCCCGGCGGCTCGCGGAATCTCGATCAGGCGCAGGCCGACGGCACTGTCATCGGCGGCCGAGCGGATCGGAAGAGAATGTCGACACCGGGGTGCCCTGCGTACCCCCCACGTACGTAACCCCCTCCATGGCCCCCTGCGTTACCCCCACGTACGACGGGCCCCCGGGTAATTCCTCCCGGCGGGCAAGGACGCGACGGGATTCCCGGGGCCGGAGCACGCCGCACCGGCGGTCGATTGTCAGACCACGGTACGGGCCAAGGCGGCGATACGCTTGCCCGGCATATTGCCTCCCAAGTTCCCTAAAGGCAATCCCCTTCCCACGTAACCGGTTGGTAACGATTTACCGCCGGTCGCACGGCCTCGGCGCGCCCGTTGGCAATTGTCCCGATCCGCGTATCGGGTGACTGTGGATGCGTGGCGCGCCCTGCCCCCGAGACCGGCCGAAAATAGCCTGCGCCCGAGCAAAAAGGTCATTACGGTCGGCGCCGCGACGCCGGGCCGCGACGCGCCGAAAAGCCCACCACCAGCGACAGGCCCGAGCACCCCGCAATGCTACCTCTGGTATAGGCTCTGCCGACGCTCGGGCCGCTGCCCGGCCGGCCCGCCATCGGAAAACAGCGGGAGATCCCCCACGGACAATTCGGGCGATTTCCCGCGCGCGCATTCAGAGGGGCTCATCCACGTGCGTGGCAGCATTCACTCGCTGAAGTCCCGGATCGCGGGCATACCCGCGCCGGCCGAGCCGCAGCCGCGGACGATCCCCTTCGGCGCACCGCTTCTGGCGGTGGGCGCGTTGGTGTTCGCACTCGCGCTGTGGGCCTGCGTCGAGGCGTCGCAGGCATGGGGCTACGCCTGGAACGGCGGCGACCTCTACATCTACTTCCTGGGCGCGCACTCCGTCGAGGACCACTCCGACGTGCTGTACAGCGCGGGCTTCGGGCCACTCGAACTGCCGTTCATCTACCCGCCGTTCGCCGCCTTGACGTTCTCCTGGATCGTCCCGGACGACTTCATGGACCTCAAGGAGGCCATGTCGATCGTGACGATCGCGTGCACGTTCATCGTGTGCTGGATCGCCTGGGGCATGCTCGGCTACCGCAGGACGATCGGCCGGCTCGGCGCCGCGCTGGCCACCGCCGGCGTCTGCCTGTGGCTGGTCCCGGTGAACCGGTCGCTGCAATTCGGCCAGATCAACATGCTGCTGCTGACGTTCATCGTGGCCGACGTGGCGACTCCCGACCGGCGCGGCTGGAAGGGCGTCGGCATCGGCCTGGCCACCGCGATCAAGCTGACGCCGGGCCTCTTCGTGGTCTACCTGCTGCTCACCCGCCGCTTCCGGGCCGCCGGCGTGGCCATCGGGACGTTCCTCGCGACCGTGGTGTTCGCCTGGTTCTTCCTGCCCGGCGCGTCCAAGACCTACTGGACGAACGTCAGCGAGATCGGCTCACGGGTCAACAACGAGATCCCGTTGTACGCCCTGGACAACCAGACCCTCAAGGGCTTCTCCCTGCGCCTGTTCGACGGCGGCTTCCCCGGCGGCCCGGTCGCGTTCCTGCTCGCCGCGGCCGTCGTGGTCCTCGGCCTGGCGTCCGCGGTGATCGTGTCGCAGCGCGGCCACGAACTCGCGGCGGCGACGCTGGTCGGCCTCGTCGGGCTCCTCATGTCGCCGCTGTCGTGGTCGCACCACTACGTGTGGGCCGTCCCCGCCCTCGTCCTGCTGCTGCACTGGGCCTTCACCCGCCGCACGATCGGCGTGTGGGCGGCCCTCATCGTGTTCGCGGTGATCTTCGCGTCGATCCCGATGGCCCGCCCCGATTACGGGCCGCTGCCGGACAAGACCGTCCCCCTCGGCCTGCTGTGGCTCGCCCCGGACACCGACCCACTGGGCTTCGGCCCGGCCGAGTTCTTCTTCGGCAACAGCCTGGTCTTCGTCGGCTCGCTTGCAGTCGTCGTGGCCGCAATCTGGTCGTGGCGCAGCATCAAACCCGCTCTGTCCGCCCGGTCGTCGCGTCCCGCCGCCCCGGAGGACACGGCGGCACAGCAACCCGAGCCCCGCGCCGCAGGCCGAATCTGACGGGTCGACCGCATCAGCGAAGAGGCGCCTCCCACAACGGGATGCGCCTCTTCTCGTGTCCGCCCCACCGCAGGGCACGACGCCCGGTGATCACTCGCCGGTGTCCGACCCGTCCCCCCGGCCCGCCGACGCCTCGATCTGGTCCTCCACGTCGTCGAGCGTCGCCTGCGGGAGCCGCGTGTACGACAGGAGCTGCCCTCCCGCCTCCCTGATGCGCACGGCGACCTCCCGGGCCCACACGTTCTCCACGAAGACGACCATGACCAGGGAATCCGGCGGCATGATCAGCCCGATCTGCTCAACATCGCTTTCCCCCGCAAGCCCGAGCATGCGCCGGGCCGCGACCTCGGCGGCCATGTCGCGCAGGCTCTCGTACTCGCTGATCTCGTGGTGGGTGATCTCACCGTGCGCGTCCTTGATCACGATGAGCATGTCGATCACCCGGACGTCGCCCCGCGCCTCGACCTCGTCGACGGCGTCCAACACGGACCGCGTCAGCCGTTGACCGGGAAATCCGAGGACGATCGCGTCGACAGGCCCCAGCTCGCCCACGTCCATGCCTCCTCCAGCACGCTCTCCCGGTGACCGCGCCACCCGGACGCGCCTTCCACGCTAAGCCGGTGGGCAAGCGGACGCACGCGGATGCGCGTTCGGCGGGACGGAAATCGACCACCGTTCAACGGTACAAGCCATGAATCATCCGTCATGTTGCCGGAACAGGCGGATATTTACCGCATGCGTCCACGAATATCCCTGTCGACAACGGGAGTTCACCGCGCCCGGTGCGGCACCGACGCTATCCGGCCGTTCTCACGAAAAGGGAAATGCCCCTGGCGCCAAGGAACTTGCTGCGGAAGCATGGTGGGCTCCCCCGGTTCCGGTATGCCCCCGGAGTATCCCAGGTCGACAAATGTCCGCCGGGAGCGCGCGTCGCCGGTCCAACGGGACAGGTACTGGCATACAGTGCCGTCGAGTGGAGGACAACGACATAACCCGGACGGGGCCGGGGCGAGCGGAGAGGGAGGTGCCCATGGGCGCGCTGCGCAAGGCCGGCTCCTGGCTCGGGCTCGGTTCGGGGGACGAGGACGACGACATGTACCGCACCGGCAGGGGCGCGTACGACACAGGCTCCTACGACGAGGACGACGACGTGGACACCGGCTGGGTCTACGACGACGGTCCGGAATCACAGTCAAGACCGCTGGAGGGCAGCGTCGTTCCGGCGTCGGAGATCTTCGCGGCCCGCGCGGCCGCGGCAGCCGTCACCAAGCCGACCTCGCGGATCGCGGTCGTACACCCGAAGAGCTACCACGAGGCCCGCGCGATAGGCGAATACTTCCGCAAGGACATCCCGGTCATCATCGACCTGACCGCGATGGACGAGGCGGACGCCAAGCGGGTGGTCGATTTCGCGTCCGGCCTGACCTTCGGGCGGCGCGGCACGATGGAACGCCTGGCGAAGCGGGTCTTCCTGCTGCTGCCCGGCGATGTCGCCCTGCTGACCGGCGACCCCGGCAACAACAACCACGACGGCTTCTTCAACCAGGCGTGACTCGGCGCATCCGGCCGCGGCCGACGATCTTCAGGTGAGAGGTGAGGGGCCC
>NZ_JBPKBI010000002.1:75184-120192 GCF_051388935.1 Yinghuangia sp. YIM S10712 | reverse complement strand
CCCCCCCCCCCCCCCCCCCCCCCCCCCCCCCCCCCCCCCCACCTCTCCGTTTTGCCGCATGAACCTGCGGGCGCGCGGTCTCGGCGCGGCTGACGTGCTCCGGGCCGCTGCCGGCCCGTGCGGCACGGTCGGGTGCTGTACGAGCGGTGCGGTGTGCTTCATGCTGTGTGGTCCGACCGACCCGTTCCGCGCGATCTGTTTCCCCGTGAACTGCTCTGCCCGACCTGCTCGGCGTGATCCGTGCCTGGTGGTGTGTGCACGACAGGAGGCCCCCGTCATGGAGTTCCTGCGCCCCGCGACGTGGGACGAGGCGCTTGCCGCGAAGGCCGCGTACCCGGACGCGGTGGCGATCGCCGGCGGCACCGACGTCATGGTCGAACTGAACTTCGACCGGCGCCGCCCCGACGCTCTCGTCGACCTCGACCGCATCGCCGAACTGCACGCCTGGGAAGTCGGCGCCGACGTCGTACGCCTGGGCGCGTCCGTGCCGTACGCCCGCATCATCGAGAACCTCGCCGACCGCCTGCCCGGGCTGGCGCTGGCCGCGCGCACGATCGGGTCGCCGCAGATCCGCAATCGCGGCAGTGTCGGCGGCAATCTCGGCGCCGCCTCACCCGCGGGGGACGCACACCCCGCGCTGCTGGCCTCCGGCGGTCGCGTCGAGGTCGAGTCGGCGGCACGCGGGGTGCGCATGATCCCGATCGACGACTTCTACCTCGGCGTCAAACGCAACGCGCTGGCGTCCGACGAGCTGATCCGGGCGGTGCACATCCCGTCGGCGACCGGACCACAGCAGTTTTCGAAAATCGGCACACGCAACGCGATGGTGATCGCGGTGTGCTCGTTCGGGATCGCCCTGCACCCGCACACCGGGACCGTGCGCACCGGCCTCGGCTCGGCCGCGCCGACCCCGCTGCGCGCACTCGACGCCGAGGAGTTCATCGAAGCCGAATTGGCCGACGCGTGGGCGTCGCGCGGGGAGCTGCGTCCGACGGCCGTCGCGCGGTTCGGCGAACTGGTCGCCGCGGCGGCGTCGCCGATCGACGACGTTCGCGGGTCGGCGGCGTACCGGCGCCACGCCCTGGCGGTGATGGCGCGACGCACACTCAGCTGGACGTGGGACGCCTACCGCAACGACGACCGGAGGACCGCCGCATGAGGGTCACGTTCACGGTGAACGGCCGCCGAACCGAGGCCGACGACGTCTGGGAGGGCGAGAGCCTGCTGTACGTGCTGCGCGAACGCGTCGGCCTGCCGGGCTCGAAGAACGCCTGCGAGCAGGGCGAATGCGGCAGTTGCACGATCTACCTCGACGGCGAGGCGGTGTGCGCGTGCCTGGTCGCCGCCGGACAGGCGGAGGGCCGCGAGATCCGTACCGTCGAAGGACTCGCGGACGGGGCACGACTCGATCCGGTGCAGCAGGCTTTCCTCGACGCGGGTGCGGTGCAGTGCGGTTTCTGCACGCCGGGCCTGATCGTGCAGGCGCACGCGCTCCTCGCGCGGCAGTCTCGGCCGAGTGACGCGGAGATCCGCGAGGCGCTGTCCGGCAACCTGTGCCGGTGCACCGGCTACGAGAAGATCATGGACGCGGTGCGTCTGGCGGCCGAGCGCCGGGCCGGCGGTGCGTCCGACGAGGGGCGGGTGGGCTGACAGTGGCGGAGGACACGACGCGCGGGACCCCGGTGGGCCTCCCGCACACCACGGCGCCGGAACGCGACGGTGTCGGCGCGTCGGCGCCGCGCCCGGACGGCGTGCTCAAGGTCCGGGGCGACTTCGCGTTCAGCTCGGACCTGTGGCACGAGGACATGCTGTGGGGGACGACCCTGCGCAGCCCGCACCCCCGCGCCCGCATCCTCGCGGTCGACATCACCGAGGCGGTCGCGCTGCCGGGTGTGCACGCGGTGCTGACCCACGAGGACATCCCGGGCGAGAAGTTCTACGGCCTGGAGATCGCGGACCAGCCGGTGCTGGCGATCGACCAGGTCCGCTACCACGGCGAGCCGATCGCGATCGTCGCGGCCGATCACCCCGAGACGGCGCGGCGCGCGGCGGCGAGGATCGCGGTGACGTACGACGTGCTCCCCCCGATCACGAGCCCTGAGGAAGCCGCCGACACCGCGTCGCACGGCCATGTGCACGCGCCCGCCGAGTACAAGGCGCGCGCCGACGGCAACGTCGTGCACCGCCAGCGCATCGTCTCGGGCGCCGGGGTGACCGACGAGGTCCGCGCGGCGGCCGATGTGGTCGTGCGGGGCGACTACGAGGTGGGCATGCAGGACCAGGCGTTCCTCGGCCCCGAGTCCGGCCTCGCGGTGCCGGCCGAGGACGGCGGTGTCGACCTCTACATCGCCACTCAGTGGATGCACGCCGACCAGCGGCAGATGTGCCCAGTGCTGGGCCTGCCGCCGGACAAGGTGCGGCTCACACTCGCGGGCGTCGGCGGCGCGTTCGGCGGGCGCGAGGACATCTCGATGCAGGTGCACGCGTGCCTGCTGGCGCTGCACACCGGCCGCCCGGTCAAGATCGTCTACTCGCGCGAGGAGTCGTTTTTCGGCCACGTGCACCGTCACCCGGCGTGGCTGACGTACGAGCACGGCGCGACACGCGACGGCAAGCTGGTCTACGTCGAGGCGCGGATGAGCCTGGACGGCGGCGCGTACGCGTCGACCTCGGCCGCGGTGGTGGGCAACGCGGCGTCGCTGGCGATCGGCCCGTACGCGGTGCCGAACGTCGCGGTGGACGCCGCCGCGTACTACACCAACAACCCGCCCTGCGGCGCGATGCGCGGCTTCGGTGCGGTGCAGGCGTGTTTCGCGTACGAGTCTCAGATGGACCGGCTCGCCGAGGAACTGGCCATGGACCCGGTGGAGTTGCGCTGCCGCAACGCAGTCGAGGAGGGTTCGGCGATGCCGACCGGGCAGACCGTCGACGCGCCCGCCCCGGTGGCCGAATTGCTGCGGCGCGTGCGAGACATGCCGCTGCCGCCGACCGGCACGGATTCCCCGGACCTGCGCGAGCTGCCGGGCGGCGTGTCGAACACCACCCACGGCGAGGGCGTGGTGCGCGGGATCGGCTACGCGGTCGGCATCAAGAACGCCGGGTTCTCGGAGGGCTTCGACGACTACTCGACCGCGCGCGTGCGCCTGGAGGTCATCGCCGGCGAGCCGGTCGCCGTGGTCCACACTGCCGCCGCCGAGGTGGGGCAGGGCGGCGTCACGGTCCAAGGACAGATCGCACGCACCGAGCTCGGCGTCGGGCGCGTGACGGTCCAGCCGGCGGACACCCGCGTGGGCTCGGCCGGGTCGACGTCCGCGTCGCGGCAGACGTACGTCACCGGCGGCGCGGTGAAGACGGCGTGCGAGGCGGTGCGGGCGGCGGTCTTCGAGATCGGCATGCGCAGGTACGGCTGGTCCGGCGAGATGGTCGCGGGCCTCGCGCTCGCGGCCGGCAAGGTCGTCGCGCCCGACGGGGCGGTCGTCGCCGACCTGGCCGAACTCCTCGGCGGCGAGGCGGTCGAGGAGACCCGCGTCTACCGGCACCGGCCCACACAGGCGTTCGACAAGGTGACCGGGCAGGGCTTCGGCCACGTGCAGTACACGTTCTGCGCGCACCGCGCGGTCGTCGATGTCGACACCGAGTTGGGCCTGGTCAAGGTGGTCGAGTTGGCGGCGGCCCAGGACGTGGGCCTGATGGTGAACCCGGCCGCGGTGCTCGGCCAGGTCCACGGCGGCTCGGCCCAGGGGCTCGGCCTCGCGGTCATGGAGGAGATCGTCGTCGCGGACGCGAAGGTGCGGAACCCGTCGTTCACCGACTACCTGATCCCGACCATCCTCGACACGCCGCCGATGCGGGTCGACGTGCTCGAACACCCCGACCCGCACGCCCCTTACGGTCTGCGTGGCGCGGGCGAGGCCTCCGCCTTGTCCTCGACCCCGGCCGTCGTCTCCGCGATCCGCGCGGCGACCGGCCTCCCGCTCAACCGCGTCCCGGTGCGCCCGGAACACCTCACCGGGACCTGACCGCGGCCGTCAGGCGTCCAGCGGCACGTCGAGCAGTTGGCGCAGCTCCGCACAGAACGCCCGCGTGTGCTCCGCGTCCAGGCCGCCGAGCGGTTCCACCAACCGGTCGAGGAGACCGTGGACGACCGCCACCGCCTCACCCGTGGCCTCGGCCCCGCGCTCGGTCAGCGACAACCGGATCGCCCGGCTGTCGTCGGGGTCGCGCAGACGGCGGATGAGGCCTTCGGCCTCCAGCGTGCGGGCGAGCTTGGACACGTACAGCGCCTCCAGGCCGGAGTGGTCCGCAAGCTCGCGCTGACTCGGCCTGACCCCCGCCTTCGCCATGCCCCGCAGCGACGCCAGCAGCGAGTACTGCGCGTGGGTCAGCCCCAGCGGCGCGAGCGCCCGGTCGACGGCGACGCGCCACTTCATCGACAGCCGCCACACCAGGAACCCGGGCGTGGGACCTTCGGGCTTCTCCTCGCTCATGCCGAATAATGTACATGGACAGTAAATCCGCGGCGTCGCACGGACTACGGCGCCGTCCCCCAGGTGAAGACCGCCGCGCGACGCTCGGTGAAGGCGGTGAGGCCCTCGCGGACGTCGGTCGAGCTGCGGGACTCCTGCTCCCAGGCGCGCACCCGCTCGGGGTCGAGGGTGTCGGACGCGAGCAGGTCCTTCGCGGCGCGGACGGTGAGCTGGGAGCGCGAGGCGATCATGCGGGCGAAGGCGTACACGCGGTCTGCGGCGGCGTCGGGCGTGAAGACGTCGGCGACGAGGCCGACGCGCAGGGCCTGGGCGCTGTCGATCAGCTCGGCGGAGAACAGGAGGTACTTGGCGGTCGGGGTGCCGACGAGGCGGGCGAGGCGGGCGGTGGAGCCGGCGTCGTACACGATGCCGAGCTTGGCCGGCGTCACGCCGAACCGGGCGGTCTCGTCGGCGAAGCGCAGGTCGCAGGCCACCGCCAGTTGGCAACCCCCGCCGACGCACGCGCCCTGGACGAACGCGATGGTCGGCTTGGGGAACGCCGCGAGCGCCTGCTCGGCCGCCGCGTTGAGGGCGTGGTAGGCGTCGGCGGATTCGGCGGTCGCGTAGTGGCCGCGCAGTTCGCGGATGTCGGCGCCGGCGGAGAAGACGCCGTTCGAGCCGGTCAGGACGAGCACGCGCACTTCGGGATCGGCTTCGAGCCCCGCGAGGATCCCCGGTATCGCCGCCCACATCGCCGCGGTCATCGCACCCTTGGCCTCGGGCCGGTCGATGCGCAGCGTCGCGATCGCCTCGTCGACCTCCAGCATCAGCCCGTCCGCCCCGGTGTCCACCTGTCGCGCGCCCATGTCCCGGTCGCCTTCCCTTCCTGTGCCGGCCGTGCGTCGTGCGGTCCGGCCCGTGGCTCCTGCGGCGACCACGGTACGGGGCGGGTCGCCGCGTACCGCGTCAGGGTCGGGGGCCGTCGTGCTCGTGGGATCCGGCCCGCGGGGGGTCGACCGGCTCCAGCGGCGGTGCGTTGACCGGGCAGGAGGTCCGGCAGCGGGGCTGGGCGTGCGGGGGCTCGTCGGGCTGCTCCTCCAGGGCGTCGGAGCGCACGGTCCACCACGCGAGCGCCGCGCCCGCGACGAGCAGGCCGGCGCAGATCCACATCGCGGTGGCGAACCCCGAGTCGACGGTGGACGGAACCCGGTAGCCGTCGCCGGTCAGGCCGACGATCGCCGGCAGCCCGGCCACCGCCAGCAGGCCCGCGGCCCGGGCCGCGGCGTTGTTGACCCCGCTCGCGATGCCCGCCCGCGCCACGTCGACCGAGGCCAGCACGGTCGCGGTCAGCGGTGCGACGGTCACCGACAGGCCGAGTCCGAGCAGTGCCACGCCCGGGAGGACTTCGGCGATGTACGGCGCGTCCGGTCCGATGCGCAGCATCAACAGCAGCCCGCCCGCGCACAGCAGCGGTCCCACCGTCATGGGCAGCCGGGGGCCGATGCGTTTGGCGAGCGCTCCGGCACGCGCCGACAGCAGCAGCATCAGGACGGTGATCGGGAGCGTCGCCAGTCCGGAGTTCTGCGGCGAGTAGCCCGAGACCGTCTGGAGCTGGATGACCAGGAAGAACAGCACGGCGCTGAGCGCGGCGTACACGCACAGCGTCACGAGGTTGACCGCGGTGAACTGCCGCGACGCGAAGATGCCGAGCGGCAGCATCGGCTCGCGCACCCGCCTCTCGACCACCACGAAGGCCACCCCCGCCACGATCCCCGCAAGGCCCGCGGCCACCGCGATGGGCACCGAGTCCGACGCCGCGATGAGCGCCCACGTGACGCCGGCGAGGGCGAGCGCCGCGAGGGCGGCCCCGGTGATGTCGAAGCGCCCGGTGGCCCGGGGATCGAACGTCTCGGGGACGTGTCGTACGGCGACCGCGATCGTCACCGCGGCGAGGGGCAGGTTGATCAGGAAGATCCACCGCCAGCTCACCGCGTCGACCAGCCACCCGCCCAGGAACGGTCCGATCGCCGTCGCCACGCCGCCCAGGCCCGACCACGCGCCCACCGCCCGCGCGCGGTCGTCCTTGGCGAACGTCGCCTGGATGATGGCCAGCGAGCCGGGCGTCAGCAGCGCTCCCCCGATGCCCTGGAGGGCGCGCGCGACGATCAGCAGTTCGACATTGGGCGCGATCCCGCACAGCAGTGACGCCAGCGCGAACCACACGACGCCGATGATGAAGATCTTCCGGCGGCCGTAGCGGTCCCCCAGCGCGCCGCCCAGCAGGATGAGACCGGCGAGGGTGAGGGTGTACGCGTTGACGATCCACTGCAGCGCGGCCACCGACGCGTCGAGGTCGCGCCCGATCGTCGGCAGCGCCACGTTGACCACGGTGCCGTCGAGCAGGACGATGCCGGACCCCAGCACCGTCGCCAGCAGCACCCAGCGCGCGGCTGCCGAGCCGTAGCCGACGGCCTGTGTCCGCCCGGTCTCCGCCATAGGTCGATCATCGGCCTTGCGTACCGCAGGCGCGCGGCCGAACCCGGGGCGACGCCACCGACGCCGCGGTCAGTAGCGCGCGGGTACGCGGGGCCGGGGCACTATCCGGATGAGTTTCGCGTGGGGCGAGCGGTCGGGGAACGGCACGATGACCATCGCCACGGCCAGCAGCAGCGTCGCGACGAACGCGTCGAGCCAGTAGTGGTTCGCGGTGACGACCACGACCAGCAGCGTTATGGCCGGGTGCAGCCAGATCAGCTTGCTGCCGACCCGGCGGACCTGGTCGCGGCTGCACCAGACGGCCATCACGCCGAGGGCCACGACAAGGGCCCAGCCGAAGTGCAGCGACGGCATCGCCGCGTACTGGTTGGCGATCTTCTCGCCGACGCCGGAGTACGGGGACGTGCCGTCCTCAAGACCGGTGTCGGTGAAGCCGGGCATCATCCGCGGCGGCGCCAGGGGCACCAGGATGTGGATGACCAGCGCGACGCCGGTCATGATCGCCAGGAGATTCCGTATCCACTTGTAGTGGTCGCGGTGGCGGACCCACAGCCACAGCAGGAACGCCACGGTGATCGGGAAGTGGACGTACGCGTAGTACTGGTTCGCGGCGGACACCAGCCAGTCGGACTGGATGTACCACTTCTGGATGACCAACTCATCCGGCAGGCCGAGTGTCTTCTGAAGCGTGAGGACTTCCTTGGCGTTGTCGAACGCCTTGCCCGTCTCGCCGGACGCGAGGCCTCGGCCGAACTTGTAGATCAGGAACAGCGCCGCGACGAGCAGCAGTTCGCGGACGGCGTCACGCAGCGTGCGCAGGCGCTTGGCCTTCTTCGCCGCCGCGAGCGCGACGGGGTCGAGGGTCTCGGGCGGCTTCGGGGCGAAGTCCTCCGACGCCGTACCCGTGAGGGAGTCGGCGCCCGGGGGGACGGGCGCGGCGGTGAGAACCGGTGCCCCGGTGCTCCTCGCCTTGAATTTGCTGATCACCGCTCCCCCAACTCCATCCTGTCCAAATGCTGCTTCGGACCGCAGGCCAGCCTAAGCCGTCCGTCAACCCGCGACACAACCAGCGGCCTTCGCGCCGCAACCTCACAGACACCAAGCGGCGCCGTTCGGTTGCGGGCGCGGTACGGCGCCCCGCCGGGGCTGGTAGAAGGCTACGAACCCGGCGGCGCGCCGCGCATCGGTCTTGGGGCGGAGAGCACCCTTAGGTGGTCAACCCCCATACGGCGACGTGTGTTCCCTCCGTACGCTGCCGTACATGACCGACGAAGCGTCCCTGTCCCCGCCGTCCCTGCCGTCGCAGCGCGGTTCCGGCACCGGCGAGCAGCGGCTCGTCCTGGTGGTGGAGGACGAGCCGACCATCGCCGAAGCGGTCGCCGCGCGGCTGCGCAACGAGGGGTTCGGCACCGTCATCGCGACGGACGGCCCCGCCGCCGTCGCGGTCGCCGAGGAGACCCGGCCCGACGTCGTCGTGCTCGACGTCATGCTGCCGGGCCTGGACGGGCTGGAGGTGTGCCGCCGGATCCACGCGGCGCATCCTGCGGTCCCGGTGCTGATGCTGACCGCACGCGACGACGAGACCGACCTGCTGGTGGGCCTGGCCGTCGGCGCGGACGACTACATGACCAAGCCGTTTTCGATGCGCGAGCTGGTCGCGCGGGTCCACGTGCTGCTGCGGCGCATGGAGCGGGCCGAGGCCGCGGCGCGGCAGGCGGAGCCTGAGGCGGTGCGGCTCGGCCCACTCCGCATCGACCGCACGCAGCGGCGGGTGCATCTCGACAGCGCCGAGGTGCACCTGACACCGACCGAGTTCGACCTGCTGGTGTGTCTCGCGTCACGTCCGCGCGCGGTGTTGTCGCGGGAGCAATTGCTCGCCGAGGTGTGGGATTGGGTGGACGCGTCGGGCACGCGCACCGTCGACTCCCACATCAAGGCGCTGCGGCGGAAGCTGGGCGCGGAGTGGATCCGTACCGTCCACGGTGTCGGGTACGCCCTGGAGACGCCCGGGGCGCCCGACCGCGCCGGACGGCCCGGGGGGTGACCGGTGCCCCGCCCCGACTGGCTGAACCTCCGGCCTCTCGACCCGCTGCGGTCGATCAAGATCAAGCTCGGTGTGCTGGTCGTCGCCTCGGTGTTCGTCTCGACGCTGTTCTTCATCCTGGGGCTGCGCGCGGAGGTGCAGTTCCGGTACACGTTCGTGGCGACGTCGCTGGCCTCGCTCGCGGTGACGCTGCTGCTCGCGCACGGCATGACCTCACCGCTGCGGGAGATGACCGCCGCCGCGCGCGCGATGGCCCGCGGCGACTACTCGCGGCGGGTGCGCGACACCTCCCGTGACGAGGTCGGCCAGTTGGCGAGTGCTTTCAACCGCATGGCCTCGGACCTGGAGCAGGTCGACCGGCACCGGCGCGAGCTGGTCGCGAACGTCTCGCACGAGCTGCGCACGCCCATCGCGGGCCTGAGGGCGCTGCTGGAGAACATGGTCGACGGCGTCCAGGAGCCCGACAAGGAGCACTTGGCGCAGGCGCTCACCCAGACCGAGCGCCTCGGCCGCCTGGTCGCGGACCTGCTGGACCTGTCGCGCATCGACGCGGGCGTGGTGCCGCTGCGGGTGCGCGAGTTCGCCGTACGGCCGTTTCTGGAGGCGGTGCTGCGCGAGGCCGAGGCGCTGGGCCACGACGTGGTGTTCGTCGTGGACGTCGAACCGGCGTCGCTGACCGCCGTCGCGGACCCGGAGCGGCTTCACCAGGTGGTCACCAATCTGCTGGCGAACGCCTGCCGGCATTCGCCTCCCGGCGGCCGGGTCAGCCTGCACGCGCACCAGGACGAGGGGGCCGGCAGCCTGCGGCTGGAGGTGCAGGACCAGGGCCCGGGGATCCCGCGCGAGGAGCGCACGCGCGTGTTCGAGCGGTTCATCCGCGGCGGCGAGGGTGCCGCGGTGCCGTACCAGGGCGGCGGCGGTCGGCGCGAGGGCGGCGGTACGGGTCTCGGCCTGGCGATCGCGCGGTGGGCGGTGTCGCTGCACGGCGGCGACATCGTGGTGGCCGAGTCGTTGTACGGCTGCCGGATCCGGGTGGTGCTCCCGGCCGCCTCGCGCGAGCCGTCGTGAGCGGCTGCCCGGGCATTCCCCGCGGGCGCGCCGCAGTCTTCCGGCCTAGGTCGCGCCCGCGGATCCGGATGTGTGATCGATGACAATCCGTGAGGACGACAAACCTCACGAGACGACCTCTCGCACAGTTGTACGGCCGCACCCACAGGCAGGGGTGGGCAGGCCGACAAGAGCGGGCGCTTAGTGGATAGCGACCGACCCTCCGGTTCTCACATTCCGTCACAAAAAATGTGGGTGAAAAGGGCAATTCTTCTTTCATGGGTCATCTATCTGTGATCTACGCGACGCGAAAGACGATGAGCCTGCGCGGCATGGCCGAAAGGGCGTAGCCTTGTTTCCCGCTGTCCACCACCCAAGGAAGCGGAAGAGGGCGGTTGCCGCCGTGTCGTCACAGTCCCCTAGCAACCCGATGGCCAGCTTCGGCCCCAACGAGTGGCTTGTCGACGAGATCTACCAGCAGTACCTACAGGACCCGAATTCTGTGGATCGTGCCTGGTGGGATTTCTTCGCCGACTACAAGCCCAGCGGAGACGCGGTAACCGCACCCGCCGCCGACTCGTCCAACCGGAGCGGTCCCATCACAACGAGCACTCCGAGTGCGCCCGGCGCCGCCGGCCCCGCGCCCGCACCGAGCCCAGCAGCGGCGCCCTCGGCGCCCGCAGCCCCCGCCGCCCCGGCGCCCGCCGCCGGGACCACGGCGACGACACCGGCACCGGCGTCCAGCCACCCGATGGTCAGCAGCGGCGTGTCGAACAGCGCCGCCGCGACCACGGCCCCCGCCAAGCCGACCCCCGCCGACCCGCCGTCGACGATCACCAAGCCGACCGCCCCGGCGGCACCGGCACCCGCGAGCGCGGGCCCGGAGACCGTCGCCCTCAAGGGCCCCGCGGCCCGCGTGGTGTCCAACATGGACGCCAGCCTCACGATCCCCACCGCGACCAGTGTGCGCGCCGTGCCGGCGAAGCTGCTGATCGACAACCGCATCGTGGTCAACAACCACCTCAAGCGGGCCCGCGGCGGAAAGGTTTCCTTCACCCACTTCATCGGCTACGCGCTGGTCCAGGCGCTCAAGTCGATGCCGCAGATGAACCACGGCTACCAGGAGAAGGACGGCAAGCCGTTCCTGGTCAAGCCCGAGCACATCAACCTCGGCCTCGCGATCGACCTGACCAAGGCCAACGGCGACCGCCAGCTCGTCGTCGCGGCGATCAAGAAGGCCGAAGAGATGGACTTCTTCGCCTTCTGGCAGGCGTACGAGGACATCGTCCGCCGCGCCCGCGCCAACAAGCTGACCGTCGACGACTTCTCCGGCGTCACCGTCTCGCTGACCAACCCGGGCGGCATCGGCACCGTGC
Organism: Yinghuangia sp. YIM S10712; assembly: GCF_051388935.1. NCBI lineage: Bacteria > Bacillati > Actinomycetota > Actinomycetes > Kitasatosporales > Streptomycetaceae > Yinghuangia > Yinghuangia sp. YIM S10712. The sequence goes on along the minus strand of NZ_JBPKBI010000002.1, from coordinate 108,763 downwards.
ACTCCGTGCCGCGCCTGATGCCCGGCCAGGGCACCATCGTCGGCGTCGGCGCGATGGAGTACCCCGCGGAGTTCCAGGGCGCGTCCTCGGACACCATGGCCCGCCTCGCGGTGAGCAAGATCCTGACGCTGACCAGCACCTACGACCACCGGATCATCCAGGGTGCGCAGTCGGGCGAGTTCCTGCGTCGCATGCACCAGCTCCTCCTGGGCGAGGGCGGGTTCTACGACGACATCTTCGCCTCCCTGCGCATCCCGTACGAGCCGGTGCGCTGGGTGCAGGACATCTCGGCGAGCCACGAGGACGACGTCAACAAGACGGCGCGCGTACAGGAGCTCATCCACTCGTACCGCGTGCGCGGCCACCTCATGGCCGACACCGACCCCCTGGAGTACAAGCAGCGCCGCCACCCGGACCTCGACGTCGTCGAGCACGGGCTGACGCTGTGGGACCTGGAGCGCGAGTTCGCGGTCGGCGGGTTCGCCGGGCAGTCGATGATGACGCTGCGCGAGGTGCTCGGCGTCCTGCGCGACTCCTACTGCCGCACGGTCGGCGTCGAGTACATGCACATCCAGGACCCGCAGCAGCGCCGCTGGATCCAGGAGCGCATCGAGGTCCCGCACACCAAGCCGGACCGCGAGGACCAGCTCCGGGTGCTGCGCAAGCTCAACGCCGCCGAGGCGTTCGAGACGTTCCTCGCCACCAAGTACGTCGGCCAGAAGCGTTTCTCGCTGGAGGGCGGCGAGTCGACGATCCCGCTGCTCGACGCGGTCCTGTCGGCCGCCGCCGAGGCCGGGCTCGACGAGGTCGCGATCGGCATGGCGCACCGCGGCCGGCTCAACGTCCTGACGAACATCGTCGGCAAGAGCTACGCGCAGGTCTTCCGCGAGTTCGAGGGCAACATCGACCCCAAGTCGATGCACGGCTCGGGTGACGTGAAGTACCACCTCGGCGCCGAGGGCACGTTCACCTCCGAGGACGGCGCCCAGGTCAAGGTGAGCCTCGTTGCGAACCCGTCGCACCTGGAGGCTGTCAACCCGGTCCTGGAAGGCGTCGTCCGCGCGAAGCAGGACATCATCGACATGGCGGGCGCCGGGTTCACCGTGCTGCCGCTGCTGCTGCACGGCGACGCGGCCTTCGCGGGCCAGGGCGTGGTGGCCGAGACGCTCAACATGTCGCAGCTCCGCGGCTACCGCACCGGCGGCACCGTGCACGTGGTCATCAACAACCAGGTCGGCTTCACCGCCGCGCCCACGGCGTCGCGCTCGTCGATGTACGCGACCGACGTCGCCCGCATGGTCGAGGCGCCGATCTTCCACGTCAACGGCGACGACCCCGAGGCGTGCGTCCGTGTCGCGCAACTGGCGTTCGAGTACCGGCAGGCGTTCCACAAGGACGTCGTGATCGACCTGATCTGCTACCGGCGCCGGGGCCACAACGAGGCCGACAACCCGTCGTTCACGCAGCCGCTGATGTACGACCTGATCGACAAGAAGCGCTCGGTCCGCAAGCTCTACACCGAGGCGCTCATCGGCCGGGGCGACATCACCGTCGAAGAGGCCGAGCAGGCGCTCAAGGACTACCAGGACCAGCTGGAGAAGGTGTTCGCCGAGGTCCGCGAGGCGACCACCGCGGAGGTCCCGGCCCACACCGAGCCTGCGCAGCTCCCGGACTTCCCGGCGCCGGCGCAAACGCCGATCGCGTCCGAGACGGTCAAGCGCATCGTCGAGTCGCAGATCTCGCTGCCCGAGGGCTTCACGGTCCACCCGCGCCTCCAGCCGCAGTTGCAGCGCCGCGCGGCGATGGTCGAGGACGGCACGATCGACTGGGCGATGGGCGAGACGCTCGCGTTCGGCTCGCTGCTCATGGAGGGCCACCCGGTCCGCCTGGTCGGCCAGGACTCGCGGCGCGGGACCTTCGGCCAGCGCCACGCGGTGCTGGTCGACCGCGACTCGGGCGGCGAGTGGACGCCGCTGGCGAACCTCACCCCCGAGCAGGCGAAGTACACCGTGTACGACTCGCTGCTGAGCGAGTTCGCCGCGATGGGCTTCGAGTACGGCTACTCCCTGGCCCGGCCGAACGCGCTGGTGCTGTGGGAGGCGCAGTTCGGCGACTTCGCCAACGGCGCGCAGACCATCATGGACGAGTTCATCTCGTCGGCCGAGCAGAAGTGGGGGCAGCACTCCGGCGTCGTCCTGCTGCTGCCGCACGGCTACGAGGGCCAGGGCCCGGACCACAGTTCGGCGCGCATCGAGCGCTACCTGCAACTGTGCGCCCAGAACAACATGACGGTCGCGTCGCCGACGCTGCCCAGCAACTACTTCCACCTGCTGCGCTGGCAGGTCCACAACCCGCACCACAAGCCGCTGGTGGTGTTCACCCCGAAGTCGATGCTGCGCCTCAAGGCCGCCGCGTCGAAGATCGAGGAGTTCACCTCGGGCGAGTTCCGCCCGGTCATCGGGGACACCACGGTGGATCCGACGCGGGTGCGCCGCGTGGTCATGACGTCCGGCAAGTTCTACTACGACCTTGAGGCGCAGCGCCGCAAGTCGGGCACGGACGACGTGGCGATCGTGCGGGTCGAGCGGCTCTACCCGCTGCCCGTCGAGGAAATGCGGGCCGAGCTGACGCGGTACGGCATGGATCGGTACGGCAACGGCCTGGAGCTCGTGTGGGCCCAGGAGGAGCCGGCGAACCAGGGCCCGTGGCCGTTCATCGCGCTGAACCTCGTCGAGGCGGGTCTCCCGACGCCGCGCCGCATCGCCCGCCCGGCGGCGTCGTCGCCGGCGGTCGGCTCGGCCAAGCGGCACGAGGCGGAGCAGGGCGAGCTTGTCGCCGAGGCGCTCGGCTGAGCCTGAGGGCCGGACAGAGGCTGTGTGGGGTCCGCCCCGGCGCGTGCGTTGCGCCGGGGCGGGCTCGTTTCGTGTGGCGGTCGTGGGGATCGGCGGTGGCGGATCCCGACGGCAAGACGTAGGAGTGACCGTGTACTTCACCGACCGGGGCATCGAGGAGCTGGAGAGCCGCCGCGGCGACGAGGAGGTCAGCCTCGCGTGGCTGGCCGAGCAACTGCGGACGTTCGTCGACCTGAACCCCGAGTTCGAGACGCCGGTCGAGCGGCTGGCGACGTGGCTGGCCCGGCTCGACGACGAGGACGAGTGACCGCGTGCGCGGCGGCGAACGCGGCCGTGTTCAGCTTTGCCGCGCGCGGTTTGCGTGGCCGCGCGCGGTCGGCCACAGCAGCCAGACTGCGGCGTACATGACGACCGCGGCCGCCGCCCAGCGGCCGAAACCGGTCGCGATGTAGAAGCCGACGACGTCGAAGGGCTGTCCGACGTACTGGCGCGTGGTGCGGACCGCGCCGAAGACGCCGGCGAGGGTGAGCGCCGCGAGGATCGCCACGCGCCACGGGACCGGGAGCCGGGGCGCGGTGGGCGGGTGGGCCGGGAGCGCGGCACAGCGGCGTGCCCCCCACCAGGCGATGGCGATCAGGCCGACGAAGGTGCTCGTGTACTGGAGCACGCTGAACCACGGGCGGCCGTCGGGCAGGAAACTGGGCTCGCGCAGCCACGGTGCGACGTGGGCGACGCCCGGGTCGTGGTGGTGGGTCCAGGCGTCCCAGCCGACGTGGGTGAGTGCGCCGAGCCATGCGGAGACGGTGAACCAGCCTGCGGCGCCGAGGAGTTCGGGGCGTACGGGGCGTCCCTCTCGGCGTGCGGCGCGCAGTTCGGCGGGGAGGCGTGGCAGCAGCGGCTGCTCGATGCGCGCGCGAAGGGCGTCGGGGAGCAGCGCCAGCAGGGGGCGGAGCAGAAGCAGATGCCATACGGCGACGGCTATCGCGGTCAGGGCGAGGTCGTACAGGAGTACGCCGGGCACGACCCCGTGTGTCTGGGGGCGGTCGACGGCGAAGGGCAGGAAGCCGAAGTCGACGAAAAGCACGACGTCGGGTGCCATCGCGCCGAACACGAGCGCTGATGCGACCAGCGGGCCGCGCCGCTCTCCGACGCCGGTGCGGGTACCGCCCTGCATGGGCAGCACGGCGGCGATGTGGCTGACGGTGAACGGCATGGGGGTCCCGGGGTGTTCGGGGCAGACGGACCGGAGTGCGGCGAACTCGCGGGGGCGCACGGCGTCCGCCATCTCCACGGTTGTAGGACTCGTGGGCGCGGTCCGTGGTTCCCGGCCTCTTGACGCGGCGGCGACGCGATATATCGTGGAACGGAGCGGCACACGATATATCGCGTGTCGCGCAGTCGCCCGTCCGTACCCCCGCCTCCGTCGCCGCCACCGCCGGGCACGGGTTGGCCGGAGAGTGCGGCCGAAAGGACCGGAAGGGCCCGAAGTGGGAGGGGTATTCATGTCCCGATGGACCGTCGCCGCACCACAGGTGCTGGACTTCGAGCCGGTGCGGGTCGTGCGTGTGCGCACGGTCGCCGGAATCGTCGACGTCGTCGGCACGGACGGGCCGGCCCGGATGGAGGTCACCTCGATCGAAGGTCCGCCGCTGGACGTCCGGCACAAGCAGTCCGCCGCGGAACTCTCGGTCGGCTACGACGACTTGACGACGAGGCACCCGAAGGCCCGGTTCGGCCGCCGGACCCGCGAACGCAGTTGCGCGGTGTCGCTGGCGGTGCCGTGGGACTGCACGATCGACCTCGGCGTGGTGTCCGCGCACACGACGGTGTCGGGGGTGCACGGCGGGGTCACGGTCCGCAGCGTCGCGGGCGGGGTGACCCTCGTCGGACTGACCGGCGCGGTCGACGTGGGCACGGTCGCGGGGAACGTCGAGGCGGAAGCACTCGCCGGGGACGTCCAGGTGGGCACGGTCACCGGCGACCTCACGCTTGTCGAGGGCACCGGCGGGCGCGTGCGCGCCCACTCGGTGTCGGGCGCGATGGTCATGGATCTGGACGCGTTCGGCCGCAATGACGTACAACTGTCGACGGTCTCGGGCGCGTTGACGGTGCGTCTGCCGCACGACGGCGATGTGGACGTCGACGTGCGCTCGTCAGGGGGAACGGTGGGCTCCGCGTTCGCGGGACTGAACGTGCGCTCAGGTTTCGGAACTTCACGGTTGGTCGGCACGTTGGGTGAGGGAACCGGCCGACTGAGGATCAATTCGGCTTCCGGGGACGTCGCCCTGCTGCGACGCCCCGCGCCGGAAGGAAAGGTGCGCGCATGACCCCGGTCTTCGGCCACGGCCGCCTTCGGCTGTACCTGCTCAAGCTGTTGGACGAGAGCCCGCGGCACGGCTACGAGATCATCCGCCTGCTGCAGGACCGTTTCCTCGGGCTGTACGCGCCGTCGGCCGGCACCGTCTACCCGCGCCTGGCCAAGCTCGAACAAGAGGGCCTGGTCACGCACTCCGTCGAAGGCGGCCGCAAGGTCTACCGCATCACCGACGCGGGCCGCGCCGAGCTCGCCGACCGCCGGGCCGAGCTCGACGCGCTGGAGTCGGAGATCCGCGCGTCCGTCTACGAGCGAGCCCGCGAGATACGCGACGAGGTCCGCACGTCCGCCCGCAACCTGCGCGACGAACTCCGGCAGGCGGCACGGGACATCCAGGACGACGCCCGGCGCACCGACGAGTCGTCCGGGCACCAGGCGTGGCAGCGTGCCGGCAAGCAGGACCCGGTCTCCGCGTGGGCGAGGAACCTCGGCCCGACGCTGTCGCAGAAAATGGTCGATCTCGCGGAGGGGCTGGCCCAGGGACTCGCGGGGATCACCGAGCAGCACACCCGGCACCTTGAGGACGAGCTGCGCAGGCACTTCGGCCCGGACCCGGCGGCCGACAAGAAGGCGGCCGGCAGGCAGGCCACGGATCCGTGGTGCGACGAGGCGGACGGAGTCGGGGGCGCGGCCGGGCCGGTCGACGGCGGGAAGGCCTCGTCCGGCACCTCCGGCGCACGGGGGCGCGATTCCGGGGCCGGCGGCGGCGAACCGGGGAAGACCGGGGCGGGCGCCTCGTCCGAGGGCTCGTCCGGCGACGCCTCGGGCGCCTCGTCGAAGTCCGAGTCCCGGCGCGCCGGGGCCGAGCAGAGCGACTTCGAACAGCTCTTCGACTGCTTCCGGTCCGAAATCCACAGGGCGGCGGGACACGCGGGCCTCACCGCGCAGCAGGTCGACCGCGCCCGCGACGTGCTCGTACGCGCCTGCGCCGATCTGAAGGCCATCTTCAACGAGCGGTAGGAGCCGCGCCCGGCCGGGCATCCAAATCACGGACCCGGGCGCGGAGTTCCGCAAGTCCTGCGGTGGTCAGGCGGCCGAGGACGCGGAGCCGGGCGATGCCGCCGTCCGGGTACGCCTCGACACGCACGTGCCGCGCGGGGCGGTCGGGCGCGACGCGCCACCGGTGCCGGGTGTCGGGCTGGACGCGGGTCGGCGGCAGGAGGTCCCACCAGCCGTCGTCCTCGGCCGGATCGCCGTCGGTCTTGGCGCGAAGCCGGATCCAGCCGGGGGCGTTGCCCTTGTAGTGGTCGGTGTCGATCTCGACCGCCGCGACCAGGGACGGTCCCGCGAGCCGGACACGGACCCAGTCGTGGCCGTCGTCGCGGCGCCGACGCGTCTCCCAGCCCTCGCCCATGACCCGGGAGCGGCCGGGAGCGTTCACGTGGTGCGGCGGGGAGAAGAAGCGGTCGCTGGCGGCCTCCGCGACGCCGCCGTGTTCGGCGGCGGCCACATCGACCATGAGGCCGTCGAGGTAGTCGGGGTCCGGCACGGCCTCGCCGTGCACCCGCAGCCGCGCCACACCGCCGTCGGGGAAGATGTTGAGGCGCACATGGGTGAACCGACGCTCGACCGCGACCGGGAACCGGTGTGCGGTGTCCCCGTGCAGCGCGCCGCGCGGCACGATCGTGGTCCACGCGACGCCGGCCGACAACACTTCGTCGAGCGACGGGTGTTCGGGCACGTACGCGGCCTCGACCGACGCGGACTGCGGGTGGTTGCCGCGGAAATGCGCGGTGTCGACGACCACGCCCCGGATGACCCCCGCGGCCCCCAGGCGGATGATCGCCCAATCGTGGTCGCCGGGGTCCGGGTGCGGCCGATCCGCGCTCGCACCCCGGCGGCGGCGGGTCTCCCAGCCGTCCATGACCTGGCCTTTCGGCCCGAAGGTATGCGGGTGGAAGACCGGTTCGGTGTCGAGGAGGAGGTTCTCCTTGTCGGCGAACCACTCGTCGTTGGCGGCGACGACACCGGCGCCCAGCGCCCGGCCGGCCAGATCGACCATCCCGGTGAAGTCGTCGGCGGCGGGCGAAGTCACGGGCGGGCTCCGGTGGATCTCGGGTCGGGGCTGCCTGGTGGCTTCCCGCTGCGGTGGCCGCGTACGCCGCCGCGGCGATCGGGCGTCACACCGTCTCCCGGGGCAGGAGCTCGCCGCGCGGTGTCCCCGCGATGTCGACCGGTTCGCCGCGCAGCCACGTGGTGCGGACGACTCCGCGCAGGCGCCGGCCCGCGTACGGCGTGATCGGGTTGCGGTGGTGCAGTGCGCCGGGGTCGACGACGAACTCCGCGTCGGGGTCGAAGGCCACCAGGTCCGCGTCCCGGCCGGCGGCCACCGCGCCCTTGCGGTGCAGTCCGGCGAGGCGGGCGGGACCGGCGGCGGTCCACGCGGCGACGTCGCCGAGGCTGTGGCCGCGGCGGCGGGCCTCGGTCCACAGCGCGGACAGGCCGAGTTGCAGCGCGGCGATGCCGCCCCATGCCCGCGCGAAGTCGCCGTCGTCGAGGCACTTGAGGTCGGCGGTGCACGGCGAGTGGTCCGAGACGACGGCGGTGAACGCGCCGTCGGCGAGGCCTTTCCACAGCAGGTCGCGGTTGGCTTCGGAACGGATCGGCGGGCAGCACTTGAACGCGGTGTCACCGGGCCGTACGTCCTCGGCGGCGAGTGTGAGGTAGTGCGGGCACGTCTCGGCGGTCACCCGTATCCCGTCGGCGCGGGCGGCGGCCAACAGCGGCAGGACGTCCGCTGACGACACGTGAAGAACGTGGACGCGGGCTCCCGTTCGCCGCGCGGCCGCCAACAGCCCGGTCACGGCGACTGTTTCGGCGGCGTCGGGGCGGGATGCGAGGAAGTCGGCGTAGCTTGCTCCGTCGAAACTCGGTGCCGTGTCGAGGACTTCGGGAGACTCGGCGTGGATGACGGCCGGTGCGTCCAGGCGCGCGAGTTCGGCCAGGACCGCATCGAGCTGATCTTGGGGCAGGTGCGGGAACTCCTCGACGCCGGACGGTGACAGGAAGCTCTTGAAACCGAACACCCCCGCTCGGTACAGGGGTTCGAGGTCACCGTGATTCCCCGGCACGGCTCCGCCCCAGAAGCCGACGTCGACGTGCACGCGCCCGCGCGCGGCGTCCTGCTTGGCCCGCAGCGCGTCGACCGTCACCGTCGGCGGAACGCAGTTGAGCGGCATGTCGATCAGCGTCGTCACCCCGCCGGCGGCGGCTGCCCGGGTCGCGCTGGCGAAGCCCTCCCACGCGGTCCGGCCCGGCTCGTTGACGTGTACGTGGGTGTCGACCAGGCCGGGCATCAGCGCGAGGTCGCCCAGATCGTCGATCCGTCCCACACCGGGCGCACCGGCCCGGACGTGCCCGTACGGGGCCACGCGCGTGATCCTGCCGTCGGCGATCACCACATCGGCGGGCACCTCGCCGGTCGGGGTGACCACCCGGCGCGAACGCAGGACACGCCCGGATTCGGCGCTCACCGGGCGACCTCCATCGCGTCGACGGCGGCGAGGTCGTGCGCCAGCCGTACGCCCGCCTCGCGCAGGTACGAGCCCGCGTCCACCCGGGGATCGGCGTCGCCGGCGAGGTCTTCGAGGGAGTAGGCACGCACGAACCCGGCGGCGTGAAGCTGTTCATCGGTCAGTTCCACGCGTCCGCACACCGCCACCGCCGGCACTCCCGCGCGGCGGGCCGCCGCGGCGACGCCGACGGGGGCCTTGCCGTTGAGGGTCTGCCGGTCGAGCCGGCCCTCGCCGGTGACGACGAGCTCGGCTCCGGGCAGGTGCGCGTCGAATCCCAGCAGGTCGAGCAGCAGGTCGATGCCGGGCCGCACCGAGGCGCCCAGGAAGGCCAGCGCACCGAACCCGACCCCGCCCGCGGCGCCCGCGCCCGGCAGGTCCGCGATCCGCTGCGGTGTTCCCGCGCGCGGCCCGAGCAGACTCCTACCCGGCGGCACGGCCGGCGCGTCGCGGGCGACCACGTCGGCCCAGCGGGCCAGCCCGGACTCCAGCACGCGGACGTCCTCGGGACTCGCGCCCTTCTGCGGGCCGTAGACGGCACTGGCTCCCTCCGGCCCCAGGAGCGGGTTGTCCACGTCCGAGGCGATGATCACCTCGACACCCGCGTAGCGCCGCAGCACGTTGCCCGCGTCCACCCGGTGCAGGAGGCGCAACGCGGCTCCGCCGGGCGGAAGTTCGATGCCGTCCACGTCGAGCAGCCGGCCTCCGAGGGCCTGGACCATGCCCGCGCCGCCGTCGGTGCACGCGCTGCCGCCGAGACCGAGCACGACCCGGCGGGCCCCGGCGCGGACCGCCTCGGCGACGAGCTGGCCGACGCCGTAACTGCTCGCGGTGAGCGGCGCAGCGACGTTGCCGGGAAGCCGGACGAGACCGGACGCCTCGGCGAGTTCGACCACGGCGGTGGTGCCGCGCACCGCGAAGGACGCGTCCACGGCGAGCCCGGTCGGACCGGCCACACGAGTGCGCACGCGCCGGAATCCGGCGGCCACGGCGGCGTCGACCGTGCCGTCGCCTCCGTCGGCCACCGGGACGCGGCGCACATCCGCGCCCGGCAGCACCGTGAGGATGCCGTCCGCGATGCACCCGGCGGCCTCGGTCGCGGTGAGTGTGCCCTTGAACTTGTCGGGGGCGACGACGATGGTCGGGAGGGTCACGAGGAGCTCCTTTTCGTATGCCAAAACGGTATTCGTTCCGGTCGCCGGGCGGAATCACGTGACCGACCGGCCTGGTTGGCGCCGATGTATTCGAGGGCGTGCCCGGCGCACCGGCCGCGCACGGTGCGGCACGCCGTCCGGCGGGTTCGATGCGGGTGGTCGGAAGGGGGGTCGGTCCTCATCGCAGGGCGTTGGTGGCCGATCTCCTTCCTGTACGGGCGGTCCGCTGTCCGGTGCCACGGCCGCGAGGGTTCGCCGGTCTTCGCCGCACGCCGATGGTGCGGTCACTGCACCGGCCCCGAGACCTCGGCGAAACCAGGGTCGTGTGAAAGTGCTCGTCCTCGCGCGACCCTCCTCGCGGACGCGCGGCAGATTCGGCCACCCGGCGGAGCCGGTTCGGCCCATGGTTGACCGGCTTTCGAACGCCGACCTAACGTTCGACAGAACAAGGCGCCGATCTTCCCGGCGGCGACTCCCTTCTGTGCCAGCCCTGGCTCCCCCGCCCGTTTCAGGAGGTCCCGCGTGGCCGATCCAGCGGACCCCGTCCCTCCCGTGCCGACCGGCGCCCCGCCCGCCGACGCGGCCCCCGGCCTCGCCCGCCTCAACACGGCCGCCCCGCACGACGCCCGCAGGCTCCTCCGCGAGGTCTGCGCCGCCCGCGCGTGGATCGACGCCGTCGCGGCCCGACTGCCCTGCCGCGACGCGGACGAGCTGTACGCCGCCTCCGACCGCGCGACGACCGCTCTGGTCCCGGCGGACCTCGCCGAGGCGTTGTCCGGTCATGCGGCAATCGGCAGCCCCTCCGAGCGTGACGAGGCGTCGCAGCGCGAACAGGCGGGCGTACGCGGCGCCGACGACTCCCTGCTCGCCGAACTCGCGGACGCCAACCGGGAGTACCGCGACCGCTTCGGCCACGTCTTCCTGATCTGCGCCACCGGACGCAGCGCTGAGGATATGCTCGCGGCCCTCCGCAAACGGCTCGGCAACGACGCGGCCACCGAACGCGGAACAACCCGCGAAGAGCTCCGCAGAATCAACCGCATCCGTCTCGAAAGGCTGGTGCAGGCGTGACCGCCGTCTCCACCCACGTGCTCGACACCGGTGCCGGCGAGCCGGCCGCGGATGTCCCCGTCGAGCTCTCCCGCCGAGAACCGGACGGGCGTTGGCACATCCTCGGCACGGTACGCACCGACGCCGACGGCCGTTGCCGCGACCTGCCCGCGGTGGGCGACGCAACGGCGGTGGTCCGGCTGCGGTTCGACGTCGCCGCGTACCGTGCCGCCCGCGGCGAGACCGCGTTCTTCCCCGAGGTGCAGGTGGTCTTCACCACCGACCCGGCGCGCCCGCACCACCATGTCCCGCTGCTTCTGAGCCCGTTCGGTTACTCCGTCTACCGAGGGAGCTAGGCCATGGTGACGGTGCTCGGCCAGAACCAGTACGGCAAGGCGGAGGTCCGGATCGTCCGGGTGAGCCGCGACACGGTCCCCCACCGCGTCAAGGACCTCACGGTCGGCATCGCGCTGTCCGGCGACCTCGCCGCCACCCACCTGACCGGCGACAACTCCGCCGTGCTGCCGACCGACACCGCCAAGAACACGGTGTACGCGCTCGCACGGCAGCACGGCATCGCCTGCATCGAGGAGTACGGCGGCCTGCTCGCCCGGCACTTCGTCGACACCCAGCCGGCCATCCACCGCGCCCGCGTGCGCATCGAGGAGTACGGCTGGTCCCCCATCGCCTCCCCGGCCTTCCCGCACTCCTTCGTCCGCGACGGCGGCGAGGTGCGGACCACCGAAGTCGTCCGCGACGGCTCCGGGTTGCGGATCGTCTCGGGAGTCACCGGGCTGATCGTGATGAACACCACCGCCTCGGAGTTCCGCGGCTACGTCAAGGACCGGTACACGACTCTGCGGGAGACGAGCGACCGCGTCCTCGCCACCGAGGTCAACGCCCGCTGGCACCTCGTGGCAGGCGGCGACGGGATGTCAGCGGACGACTTCGACACGTCGTACACCCGGACCAGGCGACACCTGCTGGACGCCTTCGCGCAGACCTACTCCCTCTCCCTGCAACAGACGTTGTACGCGATGGGCCACCACGTGCTCGAAAACCACCCCGAGACAGACGAGATCCGCCTGTCGATGCCCAACAAGCACCACTTCCTGGTCGACCTCGAACCTTTCGGGCAGAAGAACGACAACGAGGTCTACTTCGCGGCAGACCGGCCCTACGGGCTCATCGAAGGCACCGTGCACCGCGAGGGAGTCACCCCGGTCATCCCGGTCGACTGAAAGGCGGCACCAGCATGGCCACCGACCGCACCCCGGCCCCCGCCGGCCGCATCGTGATCGAGAACGCCCACATCGCCACCGTCGACCCCCACGACACCGAGCACCCGTCCGGCCACGTCGTCGTCGCGGGCCACCGCATCGAAGCGGTCGGCCCCGGCCCCGCCCCCGAAGTGCCGGACGCCGTACGCCGCATCGACGCCTCGGGACACCTGCTCACCCCGGGCCTGGTCAACACGCACCACCACTTCTACCAGTGGCTCACCCGAGGACTCGCGCAGAACGCGATCCTCTTCGACTGGCTCGTCGAGCTGTACCCGACGTGGGCGAAGATCGACGACGAACTGTGCCACGCCGCAGCACAGGGCGCCGCCGCCGCGCTGCTGAAGTCCGGGTGCACGACGGCCGCCGACCACGCGTACGTCTTCCCGCGCGGAGCGGGCGACATCCTCGGCGCCGAGATCGCGGCCGTCGCCGAACTCGGCATGCGCTTCCACCCGACGCGCGGCTCGATGGACCGCAGCCGCAAGGACGGCGGCCTGCCGCCGGACAACGCCGTCGAGACCACCGAGGCCGCGCTCGCCGCGACCGAGGAGGCGATCGACCGCTGGCACGACCCGTCGTTCGACTCGATGCTGCGCATCGCCGCGGCGCCGTGCTCGCCTTTCTCTGTCTCCACCGAACTCATGCGCGAATGCGCGGCGTTGGCGCGCCGCAAAGGCGTACGCCTGCACACCCACGGGTCGGAAACCCTCGAAGAGGAGAAGTACTGCCACGAGTTGTTCAAGATGGGCCCCACCGACTACTTCGAGTCGGTGGGCTGGCTCGGCGACGACGTGTGGATGGCGCACTCCGTGCACATGAGCGACGCCGACATCGACAAGTTCGCGGTCACCGGAACAGGCGTGGCCACCTGCCCGTCCTCGAACGCCCGCCTCGCGGCCGGAGTCGCGCGCGTACCCGACCTGCTGCGCGCCGGCGTTCCCGTGGGCCTCGGCGTGGACGGCGCCGCCTCCAACGAGTCCGGCGAACTCGCCACCGAGCTGCGCAACTTGCTCCTCTTCAACCGCGTGAAGTGGGGCGCGGACGCCCTCACCCCCCGCCAGGCCCTGCGCGTCGCCACCATCGGCGGCGCCCAAGTCCTCGGCCGCGAAGGGGAGATCGGCAGTATCGAACCGGGCAAACTCGCCGACCTCGCCCTGTGGCACACGGACGGCATCCTCCACGCCGGCATCACCGACAAGACCGCCGCCCTGGTCCTCGGCGCCGTCCCCCCACTCACCCTCCTCCTCGTCAACGGCACCGCCGTCGTGGAGAACGGCCGGCTGACCCGCGCCGACGAGGAAACCATCGCCCGCAACACCGCCGCCGCCTCCACCACCCTGGCCCGACGCGCCGGCCTCACCTGAGCGCCGCCACGGCAGTCGGCGACGGCGGCGAACGCGTCGCGCCGGGTGGCGGGTTCGCCGAATACCTAGGTACAAACACTCATGTACTCACGCCGTGGCCCCGCGAGCATGGGGCGCGCGCTGACGTTCGTCGACGGGCGCTGCAAGAGGGTTCTCCCTCCAATCGGACCGGCGGGGGCGGAACCGGGCGTGCCGCCGACGGTCGCGCGGGTTGCGCACTTCCCATGACGTGAGAGGAATGTGCCGAAGAGATGGTGCCATCCGAGTCCCCGCCACGGTTCCGCGACGACCTGTCGACCATCTACGACTTCATGGACGAGATCCTCATCCGCTGCCCCAGGTGCGAGGCGTTGGCGCGGGTGGTCGTGCATCCGCGCCGGGGCGTGCTGTCGCCGTTCCAGGCACGCCGACTGGTGTGTGCCGAGTGCGGGCACACGCGGGACAAGGACTCGGGCATCTACGCGATGCCGAGTGCGGACGCCGCGCACATGTACGACCCGTACTTCTCGCTGCCGCTGTGGCTCCAGGCGTCGACGCGGCACGGGCTGCTGTGGGCGTACAACCTCAGCCACCTCGCGCTCATCCGCCGTTTCGTCGCGGCTGAGCTGCGCGAGGACGCGTGGACCGAGGAGGGAATCCGCATGACGCTGGTCTCGCGGCTGCCCGCGTGGATCACCACGGCGGGGAACCGCGACGAGGTGCTGCGGATGATCGCGAGGCTGGAGTCGACCGTGGGCGGGGCCTGATCAAACGTCAGCCCTCCCGGCCCAGGGTCCGCAAGTAGGCACGCCAGCCGCCGTGTTCGGTGATCTCGCGGTGCCTCCCGCCGACGAGTTCGCAGGCGCGCAGCAGCATCGAGAAGCACGCCGACCCGTCCTCCAGTTTGATGATGCCGAACTCCAGCTCGGGCGGCTCCGAGGGCAGGAGTTCGTCGCGCAGCACCTCCTCGGAGACTTCGTAGACCTCGCCCTCGATCTGCGTGTCGGCGCCCGGATCCGGCCACAGGCCGGGACAGCGGTCCGCGATCGAGAAGAAGCGGTAGCCGGGCGCGGTACGGGTCTTCATCACCAGCGGCGCGCCTCCCAGGTGGTGGTGGAAGGGACCGCCTTGCATCGCCTGGCCGTTGAGGAACATGCGTGCCATGTACGGACTCCTCGGTTCGAGGTGAGCGGATCGATGTCGGGACTTCTCCCCGAACGACCTACCCGCCCAGCCGGCCCAGATCCTCAGGCGTGTCGATGTCGTGGTCCTCGGCGATGTCGCCGCACTCGACGAGTCGCAGCGCGTCCTGGTGCGCGGTGAGGAAGGCCCGCGCTCCCGCGTCGCCGCGCGCGCTCGTCGAGGCCTCGTACCACCAGCGCGCCGCGAAGAGCACCGGATGACCGCGACGGCCGTCGTACGCCGCCGCGGCCAGTTCGGCGCCGTCCTGGCGATGGGCGGCGATCAGCCGGGCGACGGCGGCAGCCCCGACGCCGGGCATGTCGACAAGCATGACCACGACCGCGGACGCGTCGTCCGGCAGCGCCGCGAGGCCGACCCGCAGCGAGGAGCCCATGCCGGTGGCCCAGTCGGCGTTCACGACCACCCGCGCCGCACGAAGGTCGGCCGCGGCCCGCACCTCGTCGGCTGCGGCGCCGAGCACCACGGTGACCGTGGCGCAGCCGCCGTCGCGCAGCACGCGGATCCCGTTCTCGACCAGTGGCCGCCCGCGGAACGGCAGCAGCGCCTTGGGCCGCCCCCCGAGCCGCCGGCCGCCGCCGGCAGCCAGCAGCAGACCCGCGACGAGCGCCCCCGCACGATCGCCCGGCGTCCGAGCGACGGGTTCCGCCGCCACGCGCATGTCCATTACGACTCCGTTCCGAGGCTCCGCGTGCGCTCGGCGGCCCGGCGGCCGTCGGCGCAGCACGCCCAACCCTCCCGCGATCTTGGCTGCGACGTCCCTCGGGGTTCCGCTGCGGGCAAAGCACCGTCCCTGCGCACCCCCTGCCGGAGAAATCCCCCGCTCTCGGGACCAACCAGAAAAACCAGATGACCCGCGGCGGTTCCATCCGTACGGTCGGGAAGCATGGCCGACCCCACGCCCGTGACGTCGCCTTGGTCCACAAGACCTGACCAGTCGACTGTCGCAACCCTTCTCCGGCTGCGACCGTTCGTCCGCCCGGCCCGCCGGCGGCTGATCGCCAGCGCACTCGCCGCCTTGGCGGCGACCTGCGTCGGCCTGACGATCCCCCTCGTCGTCGCGCGCGTCGTGGACGGTCCGGTGGCCGATCACGACACCGCCGCGCTGTGGCCGTGGGCGGCGCTGCTCGTCGCGCTCGGTGCGTCGGAGACGTTCTTCTTCTGGGCCCGCCGCGCGCTTGTCGCGCGTGCCCTGCCGCGCGTCGAGGAGTCGATGCGCAACACCTTGTACGAACACCTCCAGACGCGCCCGGTGGCCTTCCACGACACGTGGCAGTCGGGCCAATTGCTGTCGCGCGCGTCCCGCGACCTCGGCGAGCTGCGCTCGTTCCTGTCGTTCATCGCGGTGTTCCTGTTCGTCAACGCGGCGACGTTCCTGGTGGGTTCGGTCATGCTGATCGTCCTGCACCCGCTGCTCGGCCTGGTGGTGACCGCGGTCGCCGTGCCCATCATCGCCTTCAGCATCGTCTTCGAGCGGCGTTACCGCGTCGTCACCCGCCGCGCACAGGACCAGGCGGGCGATGTGGCCACCGTCATGGAGGAGTCGGTCCTCGGCATCCGCGTCCTGAAGGCTTTCGGCCGACACCGCGCGATGGACGACCGGTTCCGCGCCCTCGTCCGCGAGCTGCGGGCCACCGAGCTGCACAAGGCGCGCCTCGTCGGGATCATCTGGGCGTTCCTCATCGTGGTCCCCGAGGTCGCCGTGGCCGTCGCGATGCTGCTCGGCGTCGGCGAGGTCGCGGACGGCGCGATGACGACCGGCGAGCTCGTGGCGTTCTTCGCCATCGTGATGTATCTGCGCTGGCCGGTCGAGTCGTTCGGCTGGCTCCTGGCCGCGACGACGGACTCCGCCGCAGCCGCGGCCCGCTACTTCGAGGTCCTCGACGCCGACGGCGAACTCCCCGAGCGCGCCCGCCCGATCGACCCGGTGCGCGTCACCGGCGCGCTCGCCTTCGAGAGCGTCCGCTTCCGGTTCCCGGAGACGCCGCCCGACGCCCCCGACCTCTTGCGCGGGATCGACCTGGCGATCCGGCCTGGCGAGACGATCGCCCTCGTCGGCCCGACCGGATGCGGCAAGACCGCCATGACGTCGCTGGTGCCGCGCCTGTACGACGTGACCGGCGGCCGTATCACCCTCGACGGCGTCGACCTGCGGGACCTGCCGGTCGAGCGGCTGCGGCGCATCGTGGCGGTGGCGTTCGAGGAGCCGGTGCTGTTCTCGATGAGCGTGCGGGAGAACGTCCTGCTGGGCTTCCCCGAGGGCACCGACGCCGACGTGCGCCGCGCGCTCGCGGTCGCGCAGGCCGAGTTCGTCGACGACCTCCCCTGGGGCCTCGACACCCGAGTCGGCGAGGAAGGCCTCGACTTGTCCGGCGGCCAGCGGCAACGCCTGGCCCTGGCACGCGCGGTCGTCGCACGCCCGGCCGTCCTGGTCCTCGACGACCCGCTGTCCGCACTCGACGTGCACACCGAGTCCCAGGTCGAGCGGGCACTGCGCAACGTGCTGGCGACGACGACCGCGCTGGTCGTCGCGCACCGGCCGAGCACCGTGCAACTGGCCGACCGTGTCGCACTGTTGACCGACGGGCGCATCCAAGCCGTCGGCACCCACGAGCAGTTGCTGCAACGCAGCTCGGCGTACCGGCAGTTGATGGCGGCCGACAGCTCCCGGTTCCGCCATACGCCCGACATCGAACGGCAACCCGCCAAGGAGGCGGTGTGAGCGACGAACCCCAGACGCCGGGCACCGCGCCGCGCACCCCGGCGCGTCCCGACGACGGCCGCGGGGACACGGACCAGGTGTCGTGGCGCGGAATCAGCGCACGAACCGGAGACGGGCCCGCCCACGACGCCGCCGTGCGTGAGGCCGAGGCGGAGACGGCCGGAAACGACGACGACGGCCCCGACCCGGGGTTCGGCCGCGCACGGGCGGGCGACGCGCGCCGCCTGCTGCGTTCGATGCTGGCCCCGTACCGCGGCCTGCTCGCATTGACGGTGTGCCTCGCCGTCGTCGGGCAACTGGCATACCTGGCCGGTCCCTTGCTGATCGGCCTGGCGATCGACGAGGCCGTGCCGGACGCCATCGCGGGCGACAACTCGACGCTCGTCCTGGTCGCCGTGGCCTACGTCCTGTGCGGATTCCTCACCGCCGGAACGGAGTTCGCCTTCCAGGTCACCGCGGGCCGGGTCAGCCAGGGCTTCCTTCGGGACCTGCGCGGCCGAATCTTCACGCACGCGCAGCAGTTGAGCCTCGACTTCCACGAGCGCTACACCTCGGGCCGCATCGTGGCGCGCGCGACCGGCGACGTCGACGCGGTGCGCGAACTCCTCGACGACGGCATCGACGGCCTCGTCGGCGCGCTGCTGTCGTTCTGGTTCTCGCTGGCTTTCCTGTTCGTCCTGGACGTGCCGCTGGCCCTGCTGGTCGCCTCCGGCCTGCTGCCACTCGCACTCGCCACCTGGTGGTACGTCCGCCGCTCGACCGACGCGTTCCGCCGCACGCGCACCACCAGCGCGGCGATGACCACGCAGTACATCGAGACGTTCAACGGAATCCGCGCGGTCCAGGCGTATCGCCGCGAGCCGCGCAACGCCCGCATCTTCCGGACGCTGAACCGCCGTTACACCGAGGCGAACACCGAGACGATCGTGCTGTTCGCGCGTTTCGCCCCGCTGCTGCTGCTCGTGGGCAACCTCACCCTGGTCGCCACGATCGCGGTGGGCGCGTTCCGGGTGGCCGACAGCGGCCTCGAACTCGGCGTGCTGACCGCTTTCGCGCTCTACATCAGGCGCATGTACGACCCGCTGGACGAACTCGCGCTGTTCCTGGGCACCTACCAGTCCGCCGCCGCGGGCCTGGAGAAGATCGCGGGACTGCTCGCGCACGAACCGGCCGTCGCCGACCCCGTGCGGCCGACGCCACTGCCCGAACGCTCCGGCAAGGGACGCACGATCACCTTCGCCCGGGTCCGCTTCGGCTATCAGCACGGCCCGACGGTGCTGCCGTGCATCGACCTGGAGATTCCGCGCGGCCAGACGGTCGCCCTGGTGGGCGCGACCGGCGCGGGCAAGTCGACTGTCGCCAAGCTGCTCGCCCGGTTCTACGACCCGGTGGCCGGCGCGGTGCGCCTGGACGGCGTCGACATCCGCGAATTGACAGCCCATCAGCTACGTGGCGAGCTGACGATGATCACCCAGGAGTCGTTCCTGTTCTCCGGTTCGGTGGCCGACAACATCGCGATCGGGCGACCGGACGCCACGCGCGGGCAGATCGAGGAGGTCGCACGCGCGCTCGGCGCCTGGGACTTCATCGCGGCGCTGCCGGACGGCTTCGACACCGACGTCCGCAAACGCGGCGCGCGGCTGTCCGCAGGCCAGCGCCAACTCGTCGCGTTCGCCCGGGCGTTGCTCGCCGACCCGGCGGTGCTGATTCTCGACGAGGCCACATCCTCGCTCGACATCCCCGGCGAACGCGCCGTGCAGCGGGCGCTGGCAACGGTGTTGGAGGGCCGTACCGCCGTGGTGATCGCCCACCGGCTGTCGACGGTGGAGATCGCCGACCGTGTGCTGGTCGTCGACAACGGCCGCATCGTGGAGGACGGTTCACCCGCCGAGCTGGTCGCGAACGACGCCGACGGCAGGTTCGGCACGCTGCACCGCGCCTGGCGCGACTCGCTCGTGTGACCCCGAGAACCGGGACGGACTCAGCCTGCCCCCGGCAGCCCCCACTCACGCGCGATGATCTCGTACGACTTCAGCCGCGCCTCGTGGCCGTGCACATTGCTGATCACCATGAGCTCGTCGACCCGGGTCCGCTCGGCCAGCTCCCGCAGACCGCGGCGCACCGCCGCGGCGTCGCCTATGACGTGTTGGCGCTGGTACGCGGCGACGAAATCCTGCTCCGCCGGCGTAAACGGGTAGGCGTCGGCCTCCTCCGGACTCGGCTGGAGCCCCGGCCGTCCCTGACGCAGCCGCAGCATCGCAAGGGCCTGCGACCGGCCCAGCCGCGCGGCCTCGTCCGCGGTGTCGGCGGCGATGACACCGGCCGCGATCATCGCGTACGGCTCCTTCAGGTCCTCGGACGCCTGGAAGTGCTCGCGGTACAGCTCCAACGCGGGCAGCGTGTGCTCGCCGCTGAAATGGTGCGCGAACGCGAACGGCAGCCCGAGCATGCCGGCCAGTCGCGCGCTGTAGCCGCTGGACCCCAGCAGCCAGATCGGTGCCCTGGACGCATCGTGCTCGCCGCCGGGCGCGATGCCCGACGCGGGCCCGGGCACCGCCTGGATGCGCTGGTACGGGTGGCCGTCCCGGAAACCGCCGGTCAGGAACGCGATGAGCTCGCCGAGCTGCTGCGGGAAGTCGTCCGCCGACAACGCCTCGGCACTGCGGCGCAGCGCACGCGCGGTGGCCTGGTCGGTGCCCGGTGCGCGGCCCAGCCCGATGTCGATGCGCCCGGGGTGCAGCGCCTGGAGGGTCCCGAACTGCTCGGCGACGACAAGCGGCGCGTGGTTCGGCAGCATGACGCCGCCCGAGCCGAGCCGAAGCGTCGTGGTGTGCGCGGCCAGGTGCGCGAGCAGCACCGGCGGCGACGAACTGGCGATGCCGGGCATGTTGTGGTGTTCGGCCACCCAGAAGCGGTGGTAGCCCCAGCGCTCGGCGCGCCGGGCGAGTTCGGTCGTGGTCCGCAGCGCCTCGGTCGCGGTGTACCCGGTGCCGACGGGCGCGACGTCGAGCACGGACAACGGAATGGCCGGCATGGGCGCGTCGGGCGCCGTCGGGTCGGCCGGGTGCGGGAGGGGCGTTTCGGACGCGTCAGGAGAAGCCACGTCCAAGGCAAACATGACGGCGGTGCCGCTTTGTTCCGGCGCGAACCCCACCGCGACCCCAACCCCGACGCGCCGTACGGACAGCGCACCGCGACACGCTGCTACCCCACCGGCTGGAACGACCAGACGAGCCCCGACGCCGTCGGCACCAACTTCAGGCCCTGCTGGCCCTGTTCCTGGCCGCCGACGCCGAGCGCCTGCTTGCCGTCGCGGCTGACCAGCACATAGCCGCCGCCCTTCGCCTGCATCTTCCACCGCTGAGCGGGGTCGCCGCAGTTGTCCTGCACGGCCCGGCCGCTGCGGACGTCAAGGCACTTGTTGCTGTTCCGCGCGACCAGCGACACCATCCCGTCGCCGGCGTCACGCACGACCCACTGCTGGTTCTCCTGCGCCGGTTTCGGGGTGAACAAGATGATCGGCGTGTTCGGGTCCTTCTTCCCGCCGTACACGTCCATCGCCCGGCCACCCGCCGTGACGTGGTAGGTCTTGCCGGGCGTCAGCGAGGGCCCGGACGGAGACGCGGACGCAGACTTCGACGCGCTGGGGCTCGCGCTGGGACTCGAACTCGGGCTCGCACTCACGCTGGGAGAAGCAGACACCGAGGCATTCAGCGCCGAAGCCGGCGCACCGCTCGACACCGTCGGCGACGCCCCGCCCGAAGCCGACGAGGCGCCGTCACCATCCCCGCCCGACAACACCCCCGCGACCCCGCCGAACAGCAACCCCACCAGCGCGGTCGCCCCCAAAGCCACCAGGACGACCCGGCGCGACACCATCTTCCCGACTCCCCTCCGGGCCCCGTGCGGTCGCAGGCTGCCCCTTCAGGGCGGACATCCTGGCAGACGCGCCGAACCCGCGTCCCAACCCCCCGGCCGGGACCTTCCGTCGGCCGCGGCTCCCGCAGCGCGCTCAGTGGCCCGACCCGGTGGCCTTCAGACCGACGATCGCCACCACCATGAGCGCCAGGAAGAAGATCCGCGCCGCCGTCGCCGGCTCACCGAGGGCCACGATCCCCACGAGTCCGGACCCCACCGCGCCGATACCGACCCACACGCCGTACGCCGTGCCGATCGGCAGCGACCTCGCCGCGATCGAAAGCAACACCATGCTCCCCGCGATCCCGAGACCGGTCAGCACGCTCGGCACCAGCCGCGTGAAACCCTCGGTGTACTTCAGCCCGACCGCCCACGCCACTTCCAGCAGACCGGCGGCAACCAAAAGCAACCACGCCACGACAACGCACCTCACACGCGTCGTCGTCAGGGCCCGGTACGCCGCACTCGTCGGGGACGGGCCGCGGACCGGCCCGCCGCTCCCAGGCTCTCAAAACCACCGGCACCCGCCAAGCCGGAAGCCGGTGACACGAGTCACCGGCCAGGCCGCCACCGCCACAGGCTCAGGGACCCACCGGCGGCCCGCTCACGCAGGTCCCTTCGAGCCCGGCGACCACGCCAGTCACAGGTACAGACCGGTCGCCTCACCCGAGGCCTCGACCCGCTCCGCCGCCACCGCGTGCAAATCGCGCTCCCGCAGCAGCACGTACGCGACACCCTGCACCTCGACCTCGGCGCGCTCCTCCGGGTCGTACAGCACACGGTCGCCGGGCTCGACGGAACGGACGTTCTGCCCCACCGCGATCACCTCCGCCCACGCGAGCCTCTTGCCGACCTGCGCAGTGGCCGGGATCAGAATCCCGCCGCTCGACCGTCGGTCCCCCTCACCCGCGTCCTGGCGCACCAGAACACGGTCGTGCAGCATGCGGATGGGCAACTTCTCGCCGAACTCGGCGTGCCCGCCGTCACGGCGTTCGGATTTCTTGGACGCGTCGGAACTCACCCATGAAAAGTACCCGCCCCGACGCCGCAACGTGACACCAGGGCGACAACAGCAAGCCGCCCCCGGCGCCGACACGGCCCCAGGGGCGGACATAACTCCGCAAGACACACAGACGACAGACGCCGGCTACTTCTTCCGGCCGGTCTTCCGGGCAGGCTTGCCGCCGCGCCGCTTGACCAGCACCACCAGCACCACCAGGCCGACCACACCGCCCGCGATCGGCGCGATCCGCTCCATCCTCGGCGAACCGGTCTCGCTGTCGACGAACTGCGCCCGGACCTTCTCCGACGTCCGCCGCGCCACATTGGCCGGCTTGACCCGGTCCACCAGCTCATCCAACGTCACCGCCAGATTCGCCCGCGCGATCTCGATCTCCGCCTCGATCTGATCCGGGGTGCGCGACACGGCCTTCCCTTCGTCCCGCGTCGAGCCGGACGCCGGCTCCACCCGCGAGTGCTTCGCCTGAACCGTCACCGGACGCCCGAGCGCCGCCCGACCGGCCCGCTCCAACTCCGCCGCAGAACGCCCCGACCCGCCGTGCCCGTTCTCGCCCACAGCCCGTCCTCTCGCTTCCGCTGCCACCACCCGGAACCACACACCGGTTCCGCGTGTGCCCCCAAGTCAAGCAGGTATCCGCTCCGACGCGCGGCATCCGAGTGGTTGTCACCCGTGTTCCCGCCCGTGTTCGCACGAGCCCGCGGCACCCCCGCCGACACCCGGTGCACCGAAGGCCGCCGGCGCGCAGCGATCGCAATCCAGCCGCGCGAACCCGTACGGAAGCTCCAACCGGTGCGCCTGCATCAACGCCGCGTCACCCAGCAACTCACGCGTCGGACCATCGGCCGCGATCACCCCGCCGGACAGGACCAGCGCGCGCGGACACAGCTCCAGCGCGAACGGCAGATCATGCGTGACCATCAGCACCGTCACATCCAGGCCGCCCAGAATCTCCGCAAGCTCGCGGCGACTCGCCGGATCCAGATTCGACGACGGCTCGTCCAGCACCAAGATCTCCGGACGCATCGCCAACACCGTCGCGACCGCCACCCGTCGACGCTGACCGAAACTCAGGTGATGCGGCGGCCGGTCCGCGAACTCCCGCATCCCCACCGCGTCCAACGCCTCGCCGACCCGCTCGTCCAACTCCGGACCGCGCATCCCCAGATTCGCCGGCCCGAACGCGACATCCTCACGCACCGTCGGCATGAACAACTGGTCGTCCGGATCCTGGAACACAATGCCCACCCGGCGCCGGATCTCGCGCAGATTCGGCTTCGCGACCTCCAGACCCGCCACCCGAACCACACCCTGACCGGTGCCCGTGTCCGCCGACAGGATCCCGTTCAAATGCAGGACCAGCGTCGTCTTGCCGGCCCCGTTGGGCCCCAGCAGCGCCACCCGCTCACCCCGCGCGATACGCAGATCGACACCGAAAAGCGCCTGGTGGCCGTCGGGGTACGCGAACGCCAACCCGGCGACATCCAACGACGGCGCCAGGGCGTCCGCTTTCGCCTGCCCGGCGTCCGCAGCGGCGCCGGTGTTCAGATCGGCCATGCGCCCCATCATCGCGTGCCTCCCCCGCCGACCCGGCGGCCGGTCACCCCACCCACGCCACCGCACACGCCACCACGGCCAACGACGGCAACAACGCCGCCGCACACCACTGCGCCCGGTTCGCGCGGACGTCGACGATCACGGGCATCGTGCCGGTGTACCCCCGCGACAACATCGCGAGATGCACCCGCTCACCACGCTCGTAGGAACGAATGAACAACGCCCCCGCCGACTTCGCGACGACGGGCAACTGCCGTACGTCCTTCGCCTGGAAGCCCCGCGACTCACGCGCCACCCGCATGCGGCCCATCTCGCCCGCGATCACCTCGGAGTACCGCACCATGAACTGCATGATCTGCACCAGCAGTTGCGGCATGCGCAGACGCTCCATGCCGAGCAACAGGTCACGCACGTTCGTCGTCGCCGCCAGAAGGATCGACGCGACCACGCCCAACGTGCCCTTCGCGAGGATGTTCCACGCGCCCAGCAAACCGCTGTGACTGACCGTCAGCCCCAGGAACTCGGTCTTCGGCCCGGTCGCCAGAAACGGCAGAGCGACCGCGAACACCACGAACGGGATCTCCACCACGACCCGCCGCGCCACATACCCGACCGGAACCCGGCCGCCCCCCGCGGCAAGCGCCAGCAACAGCGCGTACACACCGAACGCCCAGTACGCCTCGCGCGGCGTCGAGACGACCACGAGGACGAAAACGACAACAGCCACCAACTTGCACTGCGGCGGCAGCCGGTGCAGCGGCGAATCACCGGGCCGGTAGAGATTGTGCGCATGGCCCGCGCCCATCAGCGCCTCCCCGGCCGCGAACCGCCCCCGGCCGCAGCCCGGCCCCGACGGGCCGTCACGAACCTTCCGCCGCCGAAGCGGACGCCTCCGAGCCGCCGGAACCCGAACCGCCGCGGCGCTTCAGCACCCAGAAGCCGCCCCCGGCCACCACCAGCGTCGCCCCCACACCCAGCACACCCGCGAGGCCACCGGAGACGCGCTCGTCGTCCACACCCTCCACGCCGTAGTCGGCAAGCGGACTGTCGGCGAGCCCGTGCTCCTCGACCTTCTCGTCCATGCCCTTGTCCGCGGCGACCTTCTCCAGACCGTCCGGGCTCTGACTGGCATAGAAGCTGACGACACCCGCGAGGATCAGCGCGACGACCGCGCCCGCGATCAGCAGGGTGCGCGTACGTACCTTCGCCATCATCCCGTTCCCTCTCTCGCCCTGCTGCCGGATCCGCTGTCAGACCCGCGCGGCGGGAGCCGACCCGGCACCGCCCGTACGCAGTTCCAGCGGCTGCGCGAAACCGCGCGCACCATGCACCAGGTCCGGACGCACCGCCAGGACACTCGACACCGTCGCCGCCGTGATCAGCGCCTCGCCGATACCGATCAACACGTGCACGCCGATCATGGCGCCCGCGACCTTGGACAGCGGCACATCCGTCGTCCCGCCGATCGCGTACACCCCCGTGAACACCGCGGCGCAGACCGGCACCGACACCAACGCCCCCACGAAGGACGCCCCGACCAGCGAACGCCGCGTGCGCGGAAGCACACCGGCGAGCACCCGGAACAGGCCGTAACCGACGACTGCGGTCACGATCCCCATGACCGTGATGTTCACGCCCAGGGCACTGAGCCCTCCGTCGGCGAAGAACACCGCCTGCATCAGCAACACGACCGACATACACAAGACGCCCGTATACGGCCCCACCAGGATCGCCGCGAGCGTCCCGCCCAACAGGTGCCCGCTGGTGCCGGACGCCACCGGGAAGTTCAGCATCTGCACCGCGAAGACGAACGCCGCCACCAGTCCCGCGAGCGGCGCGGTCCGCTCGTCCAGCTCGCGCCGCGCGCCACGCAGACTGACCGCGACACCGGCAGCCGCGACCACCCCCGCGGCAACCGACACGGGCGCGTTGATGAACCCATCGGGCACGTGCATGGGAACCTCCTTCGGGCAACACCGGACGGCACCGGACGACGTCGGACCACGTCGGACGACAGGGCGCAAAGCCGTCCGATTTTATGGCTATGGCTTGCACCTGCAAAAGAGATGCAAGTAGCGACGAAGCGCACACCGCGAGGAACGTTTGACGACCACGCGCCCGGCGCACGTTTGCTCTCCCTCGAACCCCGACCTAGCGTGTCCGGGTCACGACCCCCACCCGCGCACCCCGAGAAAAGTGAGGCCCCCGGTGAGCGAACGACTCCAACCCGGCGACACCGCCCCCGCCTTCGCCCTCAAGAACGCCGACGGCGAAGAGGTCACGCTCGCCGCCTACAAGGGCCGCAAGGTGATCGTGTACTTCTACCCCGCCGCCCTCACCCCCGGCTGCACCAAGCAGGCCTGCGACTTCACCGACAACCTCACCCTGCTCGCCGACGCGGGCTACGACGTCGTCGGCATCTCCCCCGACAAACCGGAAAAACTCGGCAAGTTCCGCGACAAGGAATCGCTGTCGGTCACCCTGCTCTCCGACCCCGACAAGTCCACGCTTGAGGCCTACGGCGCCTTCGGCGAGAAGACCATGTACGGCAAGAAGGTCACCGGCGTGATCCGCTCCACCTTCGTCGTCGACGAAAACGGCAAGATCGAACACGCCTGGTACAACGTGCGCGCCACCGGTCACGTCGCCAAGCTCATCAAGGACCTGAAGATCGCCGCCTGACAGGCGGTCATAAAACCGGTTGGTATTTCCCGTAACTCGCACGCACGTTCGTCGTTGACTCTCCCGAGGGGCCACAAGCCGCTCCTCGGGGGAGGTCGAAGGTGACGAAGAATTACAAGTACTCGCCGGAGCTCTTGGCACAGGTCGCTGCGGAATCGCGCAGCGTCAACGAGGTGTTGCGGAGGCTGGGCCTGCCGGTCGTCGGCGGACGCCACACGCACATCAGCCGCCGCCTGAAGCAATTGGGCATCGACACCAGCCACTTCGGCCAGGTCGTCAGATACACGCCCGAACGCCTCGCGCGTGCAGCCGCGCAGAGCACCAACATGCGCGAGATGCTCGCGAACCTCGACGTGAAGTCATACGCCAAAGCAGACAGGTATGTACGCAAGCGCTGCCACGACTTCGGTGTCGACATCAGCCACTTCACGCCCGTCTCATCCACGCGGACCTGGCAGTCGATGGATCCGGAGCGGTTTCGCTCCGCCGTTGCCGCCTCGCAGTCGATCGCAGGCGTCATTCGAACCCTCGGCGTCGCCCACACGTCATACCGGCAGGTGCACCGCTTCGCGCGCAAGCACGGCGTCGACCTCAGCCACCTGCCGGGCCAGGCACACAATCGGGGCACCCGCATGCCCCGCCTTACAGCCGCCGAGATTCTGCGCCACGAACCCGAACGCGACCGGCGCGTGCAAGCAAAGATGCTGCGCAGGGCACTGGTGGAAATCGGACGCCGCTACGAGTGCAGCGAGTGCAACATGGGTGACCTTTGGAACGGCCGGCCGATCACGCTCGACGTTGATCACATCAATGGCGACTGGCGTGACAATCGCCCGCAAAATCTGCGGTTCATGTGCCCCAACTGCCACAGTCAAACGGACACTTTCAGCGGCCGAAACCGAGGTAAGGCGTCTGTGCCGAAACCGAGGCAACCCGAACGCGCGACCTTGTCGCCCCGGTAGGATGGCCCTCCGTTCGATCGCCGCCTGCATCGCCGCCGTCGGCGATTTACGGAACGCGGCCGTGGCGGAATGGGATACGCGCAAGATTTAGGCTCTTGTGATGGAGACATCGTGTGGGTTCGAATCCCACCGGCCGCACAGCTGGCGAAGGCGCTCCCCCCGATCGGGGGGAGCGCCTTCGCCAGCTGTGCGGCCGGTGGGATTCGAACCCACACGATGTCTCCATCACAAGAGCCTAAATCTTGCGCGTATCCCATTCCGCCACGGCCGCGTTCCGTANCGCCAGCTCCGGCACACCGTCACGTAATCGTCATCGAGATCGTGTGCCAGCCCGTGGCGCCGTCCGGGGCGACGTCTTGTTCCTCGTCGGTCTGTACCGCTCCTGTCTTGTCCGTCGCGCGGACGCGGATGCGGTGGGGGCCCGGCCTTGCGTCCCAGTACCAGACGAACTGACGCCATGTGTCGGCGGTGTCCTCTTCGGCGAGTTGGGCCTGCTGCCAGGGTTCGTCGTCGATTTGGACCTCGACGTTGGCGATGCCCTTGTGCTGGGCCCAGGCGACACCCGCCACGGGAACGCGCCCGCGGGGGACCTTGGACATGTTCTTCGGGGTGTCGATGCGCGACTGGGTCTTGACCGGGCCCTGTGCGGCCCAGCCGCGTTCGACCCAGTAGGCGTCGTAGTCGGCGAAGCGGGTGGCCTCGATCTCGACGATCCATTTGCAGGCGGAGACGTAGCCGTACAGGCCCGGCACGACCATGCGGACGGGGAATCCGTGCCGTATCGGAAGTGGCTCGCCGTTCATGCCGATGGCGAGCATCGCGTCGCGGCCGTCCATGACGGTGGCGGTGGGGGTGCCGATGGTCATGCCGTCGAAGGAGCGGCTGACGAGTTGGTCGGCGTCCGGGTGGATGCCCGCCTCGCGCAGCAGGTCGGCCAGGGGGACGCCGAGCCACCGGGCGTTGCCGACGTATTCGCCGCCGACTTCGTTGGACACACAGCACAGGGTGATGTCGCGCTCGATGGTGGGGCGGGCGCTGAGGGTGGCGAAGTCGATCTCGATCTCCCGGTCGACCATGCCGTGGATACGCAACTTCCAGTCCTCGGCCCGGATTTCGGGCACGACGAGGGCGGTGTCGATGCGGTAGAAGTCCTTGTTCGGGGTGATGTACGGGCTCAGCCCCGGCAGGCGCAGGTCGGTTCCGGCGGCGGGCAGGGGTGCGGGCGCGGCGGGGGGCGGCAGGACAACGTTGGCGCGTGATTTGCCGACGTCGAAGCGGACGTTTTGGAGCCAGCGTCCGAGGCCGGCGAGGAGGGCTGCCCCGCCGACTGTGCCGAGGAGGAGGGTGCGGCGGTTCGGGGGCGGGGCCCCGGCAGGCGCGGTGTCCGCGTCTTCCAGCGGGGTCGGGCTGTCCGGGTCGATCGGAACGTCCGCCCCGGTGGGGTGTGCGGTCGCCGGCGCGCTCGCGGGTTCCGGTCCGGGCCGTGGCGCGGACCGGAGGAGGCGTACGAGGTCGGGCCGGGTCAGGGCGGTCAGTGCCGCGGCGCCGACGATCACTCCGACCAGGGCGGGGATGACGTCGGTGTTCCGGTCGGCGGGGCGGGAGACGGCCGCGGCGACGGTGAGGACGCCGAGGAGGCCGACGCCGACGAGGCCGGTCCAGAGCCATCGGCGGGCGAGTATGCCGATGACCGCGGCGAAGATCAGGAGGACCACGCCGACGCCGATGCGGAGGACAAGTTTGTCGTCGGTGCCGAACTCGCGTACGGCCCACTGCTTGACGTCCTGCGGGGTGCGGTCGATGACCGACTGCCCGACGGTGACGAGCGGCGCGGCCTCGCGGCGGACGAACGCGGCGGTGAACTCGGTCGCGGCGACCGCGAGGCCGGCGGCGAGGACGCCGTTGAGGGCGGCGGGCCCTTCCCTGCGCAGGACCCGCTTGGTGGCCGGAGAGAGGGGCACGCGTCTTCTCCTCACGAATGCGGTGGTCTCTCATCATGGCGCCGCGCGGTGCGGAAGGGATGAGGCGGGGGGTTACCGATTCGTGACAAGCGCACTCGGGTCGGCGCTGCGGGTCGGCGCCGCCCGTCGGTTCGGCTGTCCGACCGGACCTGTCACGGCGGGCCCGTCGGACTGGCCCGATCAGCTTTGCCCGCTCAACTGCGCCCGGTGACCAGTTCGGCGACGGCCGGGGCCAGTGTGCGGAAGGCCTCGCCGCGGTGGCTGATGGCGTTCTTTTCCTCGGCGGTCAGTTCGGCGGCGGTTCGGGTGTCGCCGTCGATCTGGAGGATGGGGTCGTAGCCGAAGCCGCCGGTTCCGCGTGGGGTGTTGGTGAGGGTGCCGGTGAGGCGGCCTTCGACGACGCGTTCGGTGCCGTCGGGGAGGGCGAGGGCGGCGGCGCAGGTGAAGTGTGCGGCGCGGTGTTCGGGTGCGATGTCGGACAGTTGCGCGAGGAGGAGTTCGAGGTTGGCCGTGTCGTCGCCGTGGCGTCCCGCCCAGCGTGCGGAGAAGATGCCCGGCATGCCGTTCAGGGCGTCGACGCAGAGTCCGGAGTCGTCGGCGATGGCGGGCAGGCCGGTGGCGCGGGCGACGGCGTGTGCCTTGAGCAGGGCGTTGGCGGCGAAGGTGAGGCCGGTTTCGGGGACGTCGGGGACGTCGGGGAACGCGTCGACGCCGACGATTTCCACGTCGATGCCGGTGTTCCCCAGGATCTTTCGGAGTTCGGTGATCTTGTGGGCGTTGCGGGTGGCGAGGACGAGGCGGCTCATGGCGCCCAAGCCTACGCATGGGTGCGTGCGTCGGGGACGGCTGCCGTGGGCCGGGCCCGGTGTCGGGCCCGGGTGGCGGCAACCGCCCCCGTGGTTCCGGCGGTTCGCGTCGTACGCGGGTGCGGGTGCGTCCGCAGGGGGCGCGCGCTGACGCGCCGTCAGCTCGTGCAGGCGTTGGTGATGGTCTCGGCGCCGGCCTGGAGCAGGCTGACGGTGTCGGCGGCGGGGAGTTCGCCGGCGGCGGCCTGGCGGCTCATCGATTCGACACGGGCGAGCAACTCGCTTGCGGCGTCGTTGACTTCCTGAGAGTCGATGTCCTCGGTCGCCTTCTTGAGGGTGTCGGCGATGTTGTCGAGCGATTCCGAGGCGGCCTGCGGGTCGTTGAGGACGCCTTGCAGGTTGGAGATGTCATTGGCCAGTTGCGTGCCGAGTTCGATGCAGTCGATGGCTTTTTGTGCCTCGGAGCACGAGGTGGCCGTGAACAGGGCGGCGGCGATGGCGGCGGCGGCGACGCTCGTGCGCACGACGCGGTGGGCACGGAACATGATGCTCCTCGGTATGCGGGACGACATGGCCGGCCGGGTTGACGGGGTCGGCGACGGGTGGCGCGCTGCGCACGTACGGCGCTGCCGACTTGTCTGACCGGTGTTCAGACCGTAGCGGAGTGCGGTGGTTGCGGCTGGTCTGGTGTCCGTTTCACGCCCTTGCGGTTGCAGCCTCGTGACACTGGCAACCGGGGCGTTATGCAAAGCGGCGCGTCGCGGTCGGTCAGACCTGTCCGGGGGGTTCTTCGAGGGCGATTTGCTGCAGGAGGGTGAGTTCCGCGCAGCCGGCCGCGCCGAGGTCGAGGAGGCGGTCGAGAAGTGCGCGGTCGAAGGGCTCGCTTTCGGCGGTTCCCTGGACCTCGACGAAGCGGCCGTCGCCGGTGCAGACGATGTTCATGTCGGTTTCGGCGCGGACGTCCTCCTCGTAGGGGAGGTCGAGCATGGGGGTGCCGTCGATGATGCCGACGCTGACGGCGGCGACGGAGCCGGTGAGTGGTTCGGTCTTGCCTTTGAGGAGTTTGCGGTCGCGGGCCCAGTGGACGGCGTCGGCGAGGGCGACGTAGGCGCCGGTGATGGCCGCGGTGCGGGTGCCGCCGTCGGCTTGAAGGACGTCGCAGTCGAGGTGGATGGTGTTCTCGCCGAGGGCTTTGTCGTCGATGACGGCGCGGAGCGAGCGGCCGATGAGGCGGGAGATCTCGTGTGTGCGTCCGCCGATGCGGCCTTTGACGGATTCGCGGTCGCCGCGGGTGTGGGTGGCGCGCGGCAGCATCGAGTATTCGGCGGTGACCCAGCCGAGTCCGCTGCCCTTGCGCCAGCGCGGCACGCCTTCGGTGAAGGACGCGGCGACCAGGACGCGGGTGCGGCCGAATTCGACGAGGACGGAGCCCTCGGCGTGGTCGAGCCATCCGCGGTGGAAGGCGATGGGGCGAAGTTGTTCGGGGGTGCGGCCGTCTGCTCGTGACATGGCGTCCACCGTAGTGGGCGTGCGGGGAGCGCTCGTTCAGAGCTCGTAGACGGCGCCGGAGCGAGCGAGTTCGGCGGTGCCGCCGTAGGCCTTGCGGGCGTCTGCGAGGTTGCGTTCGGCGTCGGTCCACGGCGGGATGTGGGTGAGCACGAGCCGTTCGGCGCCCGCGCGTTCGGCGTGTTCGCCGGCTTCGCGGCCGTTGAGGTGGACGCCGGGGTAGGTGTCGCGGCCGTCGAGGAAGGAGGCTTCGCACAGCAACAGGCGGGTGTCGCGGGCGAGTTCGACGAGTGTGTCGCTGACGGCGGTGTCCCCGGAGTACACGAGCGAGGTTCCGTCGGCTTCGATGCGGTACGCGAAGGACTCGACGGGGTGGTTCACGTGGCCGGCGGTGAAGCGGAAGGGGCCGATCTCGAAGACGCCGGGGGTGACGGTGTGGAAGGTGAAGGCGTCGGCCATTCCGCGTTCACCGGATTCGCCGGATATGTCGTAGGCGCGGTCGAGGCGGCTCCCGGTGCCGTCCGGTCCCCACACCGGCAGCCGCGGCAGGCGTCCTTCGGGGTGGTAGTTGCGGTAGACGTAGTAGCCGCACAGGTCGAGGCAGTGGTCGGCGTGCAGGTGGGAGAGCACGACGGCGTCGATCGCGCCGAGGTCGGCGTGGTGTTGGAGGGTGCCGAGTGCGCCGTTGCCGAGGTCGAGGAGCACGCGTACGCCGTCGGCTTCGACGAGGTAGCAGGAGCACGGCGAGTGTGGCCCGGGGTAGCTGCCGGCGCAGCCGATCACGGTGAGCTTCATACGGTCGCTCCCAGGGTGTCGACGTCGGTGAGTTCCGGGCCCAGGAACCGGCGGCCGATCTCGCGGAACTGGGCGGGGTTGCCGGTGGTGAGGAAGCGGTGCCGAGGCCGGTCCAGGGTGGTGTCGCGCATGAGTGCGTGGGCAGCGAGGACCTTGTAGACGTCCTTGGCGGTTTCCTCGCTGCTGGTGATGAGGGTGACGTTCTCCCCCATGACGTAGCTGATCACGCCGGTCAGGAGCGGGTAGTGCGTGCAGCCGAGGATGAGGGTGTCGATGTCCGCTTCGATGAGCGGGTCGAGGTATTCGTGGGCGGCTTTGAGGAGTTCGTCGCCGCCGGTGACGCCGGCCTCGACGAATTCGACGAAGCGCGGGCAGGCCTGTGAGGTGACGGTGATGTGCGGGGCGGCGGCGAAGGCGTCCTCGTAGGCCATGGACTGCTTGGTGGCGGCGGTGCTGATGACGCCGACCCGGCCGTTGCGGGTGGCAGCCGCGGCGCGGCGCGTGGCCGGGTGGATCACTTCGATCACGGGCACGTGGTAGCGCTCGCGGGCGTCGCGGAGCATGGCGGCGCTGGCGCTGTTGCAGGCGATGACGAGTGCCTTGACGCCCTGGTCGACGAGTTGGTCGAGGCATTCGAGGGCGTACGCGCGGACTTCGGCGATGGGGCGCGGGCCGTACGGCTGGCGGGCGGTGTCGCCGAGGTAGAGGATCGGCTCGTGCGGCAACTGGTCGAGGACCGCACGGGCGACGGTCAGGCCGCCGAAAGAGCTGTCGAAGATGCCGATGGGTGCGTCGCCGAGGTCTGCCACATAGAGGAGGGTACGTTCCGACCCCCTTGATCCTCGGTGGGCTCACCCCGGCTGTGTCGGGAATCACCCGGGCCG
>NZ_JBPKBI010000002.1:38448-75067 GCF_051388935.1 Yinghuangia sp. YIM S10712 | reverse complement strand
CCGATCGTGGGATCGGCCGCCCCCCGGACGTGGCATGGCTCGGGATCAGGCCCAGAGTTGGCCGTGCAGTTTCTCGATCGCCTCTTCGGTGGAGGCCGCGGTGTAGATGCCGGTGGAGAGGTACTTCCAGCCGCCGTCGGCGACGACGAAGGCGATGTCGGCGCGTTCGCCTGCCTTGACGGCCTTGCGCGCGACACCGAGGGCGGCGTGCAGGGCGGCGCCGGTCGAGATGCCCGCGAATATGCCTTCGTGTTCGAGGAGTTCGCGGGTGCGGCGGACGGCGTCGTGGGAGCCGACGGAGTAGCGGGTGGTGAGGATGTCGGCGTCGTAGAGCTCGGGGATGAAGCCCTCGTCGAGGTTGCGCAGGCCGTACACGACGTCGTCGTAGCGGGGTTCTGCAGCGACGATCCGGACGCCGGGGACCTTTTCGCGCAGGTAGCGCCCGACGCCCATGAGGGTGCCGGTGGTGCCGAGGCCCGCGACGAAGTGCGTGATGGTGGGCAGGTCTTCGAGGAGTTCCGGGCCGGTCGTGGCGTAGTGCGCGTCCGGGTTGGCGGGGTTGCCGTACTGGTAGAGCATGACCCAGTCGGGGTGCTCGGCGGCGAGTTCCTTCGCGACGCGGACGGCGGTGTTGGAACCGCCGGCGGCCGGGGAGGAGATGATCTCGGCGCCCCACATGCGCAGGAGTTCGCGGCGTTCCTCGGAGGTGTTCTCCGGCATGACGCAGACGATGCTGTAGCCCTTGAGGCGCGCGGCCATCGCGAGGGAGATGCCGGTGTTGCCGCTGGTGGGTTCGAGGATCGTGCAGCCGGGGGTGAGGAGGCCGTCGCGCTCGGCGGCCTCGATCATGTGCAGGGCGGGGCGGTCCTTGACCGAGCCGGTGGGGTTGCGGTCCTCCAACTTGGCCCACACCCGGACGTCCTTCGACGGCGACAGGCGCGGCAGGCCGACCAGGGGGGTGCGGCCGACCGCGTCGATCAGCGAGTCGTACCGCATCAGGCGCCGCCGGCCACGGCCGGGAGGATTGTCACGGTGTCGCCGTCGTCGAGGGTCGAGGAGATGCCGTCGATGAAGCGGATGTCCTCGTCGTTGAGGTAGACGTTGACGAAACGCCGCAGGTCACCGGACTCGTCGACGAGCCGGTTGCGGATCCCGGCGTGCCTGGACTCCAGGTCGTCGATGAGCTCGTTGATCGACTTGCCGTTTGCCTCGACGGCCTTCGCGCCGCCGGTGTATTCGCGCAGGATGGTCGGGATGCGGACCTCGATGGCCATGGGGCGCTCCAGGAATGCGGGTACGTGACTGCAAGGCAGGGGGTCGCGCCGGCACGGCCGGATGCGCGACGGGCCGGGCCGGACAGGGGCGCCGACCGGCTGCGGGTCGGCGGGGTCCGGGTCAGCCCTGGGGCAGGGCGCGACACAGCGCGCTGGACAGCCGACAGAGATCGACGTGCAGGCGCGCGACCAGCAGCGTGCCGGGGGCGATGCCCTGGCCCGTGCTCGTCATGTCCATGCCTGCGTAACGCATATGGTCATGCTAGCCATTCCACCTCGGCCGATCCGACCGAGGATCACATCGTGGAATGCCACATACCGCATGGCGAGACTCGTGGCAGGACCTGTCGTGATGAATCACGACATAAAGGGCTGTCTTCAGTAAGCCTCGACGAACCGGACTTCTTCCTCGGTGACCGTCCCGTCCACGATGCGGTACGAGCGGAACTCGTACGGCCCGTCCTCGTTGCCGGTCTCACGCGTCGACACCAGGACGTAGTGGGCGCCGGGCTCGGAGGCGAGCGACACGTCGGTGCGCGAGGGGTATGCCTCGGTCGCCGTGTGCGAGTGGTAGATGACCACCGGCTCCTCGTCGCGGTCGTCCATCTCGCGGTACAGCCGCAGCAGGTCGCCCGAGTCGAACTCGTAGAACGTCGGAGACCGGGCCGCGTTCAGCATCGGGATGAACCGCTCGGGGCGGTCGCTGCCCTCCGGGCCCGCCACGACGCCGCAGGCCTCGTCCGGATGGTCGGCACGGGCGTGCGCCACGATGCGGTCGCGCAGTTCGGTGGTGATCGTGAGCATGCGTCGAGGGTACGCACGTGCGAGCCGGCGCGTGCGGCCAGGGTTCGGGGCCGGCCCGCAAGGCCCCCCGGCCGTTCAGGAGTTCACGGGCCGGCAAAGACTCACGCCCTCACGGACTGATCGACTCGACCAGCGACTCCAGCAGGGCACCGAGCCAGCGGTATATGACCAGACTGGTGAAGCGCGGGTCGTCGGGTTCGAGGTTGTCGGCGAAATCGTCGACGTCCTCACCGACGCCCAGGTCGGTGCCGAGCGCGAGCCGCAGGTCGTTGAGCGCGCCGAGCCAGGCCTGGATGCGCCGGTCGTCGAGGACGATGTGGCCTTCGGGTGCGGACGCGGCGATGTCCGCGCGCACCGTGCGCGCGTTGTCGCACTTGCGCAGCCGCAGGTCGTTCTCGGTGTAGCGGCGGAACTCCGAAGCGGCGTCCGGGTCGTCGCGGTAGGCGTCGGGCAACAGGCGGGCCAGCACCGGGTCGTCGGGCACGGCCATCCGTTCGGGCGCGGAGTCGCCGCCGCCGTCGAGGCCCGACCAGTCGAGCCCGTCCAACCCGAGTTCGCGGGCGAGTGGATCGCCCTTGTCCTCGTCGTCGGCCGGCCTGGGCTCGATCAGGTCGACCATCCCCCGGCACAACTCACCCAGCAGTTGCCCGTGGAAGTCGTCGAGCACGATCTCGGGGCGCCCCTCGCTCCCGCGGACGAAGTGGCCGTTCACTGCTCTCCCGTGGTTCCATGCGTACGGTGGCTGGCGGACGCTGCCGGTGGCGCGTCGCGTGTCATTTGTCGTGCTGGAGGGTCGCCCACAGCCCGAAGCCGTGCATCGCGTTGACGTCGCGCTCCATCTCCTCGCGGCTTCCGGAGGAAACGGCCGCGCGGCCCTTGTTGTGCACGTCGAGCATCAGCTTTTCGGCCTTCTTCTTCGGATAGCCGAAGTAGCTCTGGAACACGTAGGTCACGTACGACATGAGATTGATCGGGTCGTTCCACACGACGCAGACCCAGGGGGTGTCCGGCAGGACCTCCTCTTCCGACTCCGGCTTCTCGACCTCTATGGGCGTCGCGACACTCATGCGGCCATGCTCCCACCAGCGCGGGGCGCTCGGCGAACCTGCCTCGCGCGCGGCCGAGTCAAATCCCGTCCGATTAATCGTCACTCTGACGAGTAGTGGTGCTATCCTCGCTCGTATGAACGCAATAGGGACACCGGCGTCTGCCGTGGGCGCCGCGCTGCCGGCGACAAGCACGGCCCTGCTGACCGACCACTACGAACTGACCATGCTGGAAGCGGCCCTGCGCAGCGGCGCGGCGCACCGGCGGTCGGTCTTCGAGGTGTTCGCCCGCCGCCTGCCGGAGGGCCGCCGGTACGGCGTGGTGGCCGGCGTCGGCCGTCTGCTCGACGCGATCGAGGCCTTTCGCTTCGACGACGCGACGCTGGGGTTCCTCGCGGACCACGACGTGGTGGGTCCGCGCACGCTCGACTGGCTGGCCGACTACCGCTTTCGCGGCGACGTGTACGGCTACGCGGAAGGCGAGTGCTGGTTTCCCGGCTCCCCCATCGTGGTCGTCGAGGGCAGCTTCGCCGAGGCGGTGCTGCTGGAGACGCTCGTCCTGTCGATCTTCAACCACGATTGCGCGGTCGCCGCGGCGGCGTCCCGCATGACGTCGGCCGCGGCCGGGCGGCCGTGTCTGGAGATGGGCTCGCGGCGCACCCACGAGCAGTCCGCAGTGGCGGCGGCCCGTGCGGCATATGTCGCGGGTTTCGTCGGCACCTCCAATCTGCGGGCGGGGCAGGCGTACGGCATTCCGACGCTGGGCACGAGCGCGCACGCGTTCACCCTTTTGCACGACAGTGAGCGAGAAGCGTTCGAGGCGCAGATCGCGGCGTTGGGGCGGGACACCACGCTGCTGGTGGACACGTACGACGTCGCCGAGGCGGTGCGGGCGGCCGTCGGGCTGGCCGGGCGCGAACTGGGCGCGGTGCGCCTGGATTCGGGCGACCTGCTGCTGCTGGCCCATCGGGTGCGGCGGCAGCTCGACGAGCTGGGTGCGGACAAGACGCGCATCGTGGTGACCAGTGATCTCGACGAGTACGCGATCGCGGCGTTGCAGGCGGCACCGGTGGACACGTACGGCGTGGGCACGCAACTGGTCACCGGCAGCGGCCACCCGACCGCGTCCTTGGTGTACAAGCTGGTCGCGCGGGCCGAGTCCGACGCGCCGGACGCACCGTTGGTCTCGGTCGCCAAGAAGTCCCCGGGCAAGCCCAGCCACGGGGGCCGCAAGACGGCGCTGCGCGCGTACGACGCGGACGGGGTCGCGGAGGCCGAGGTGCTGCGCACCGCACCGGGCCCGGGTGGTCCGGGGCGGCGGGAGCTGCTGGTGCCGCTGATCCGCGGCGGCGAGGTGGTCGGCCGCGAACCCCTCGCCGACGCCCGTCGACGGCACGAGCGGGCACGGGCCGAACTGCCTTTGTCCGCAACCCAGTTGTCGCGTGGTGAGCCGGTGCTGCCGACCATCTGCGAGTGACAGGCCGGTGGACTGCCCGCGCGGTCCCGGGGAAGGGGAGCACCATGACACGGGCTTTGATCGTCGTTGACATCCAAAATGATTTCTGCGAGGGCGGCAGCCTCGCGGTCGCGGGCGGCGCGGGTGTCGCCGCGGCGGTGCGCGACCTGGTCGCGGGCAACCCCGCCGACCAGCCTCCGGATCCGGTGCACGTGGCCGCCGGCCGCCCGGTGTACGCGCACGTCGTGGCGACGCGCGACCACCACGTCGATCCGGGGGCACACTTCTCGCCGAATCCGGACTACGTCGCGTCGTGGCCGCCGCACTGTGTCGCGGGCACGCCCGGCGCGGACTTCCACCCGGAGTTCGCCGAGGCCGCCGGGGAGGTCGACGAGGAATTCCGCAAGGGCGCCCACGCGGCGGCGTACAGCGGCTTCGAGGGAACGGCGGCCGACGGTACGCCGCTGGCCGCGTGGCTGCGCGGCCACGGGGTGACCGAGGTCGACGTGGTGGGCATCGCGACGGACCACTGCGTCAAGGCGACGGCGCTGGACGCGGTGCGGGAAGGCTTCGCGACGCGTGTGCTGCTGTCGCTGACGGCGGGTGTGGCGGCGGAGACGACGCGGCGTGCGCTGGACGAAATGCAGGGTGCGGGCGTGGAGTTGGTGGGCGAGCCGGTCGTGGCGTGAGCAGGTGCCGCGTCGTTCCCGCCGGCGCGGCTCAGTAGCGGATGACCGTGGTCCGCGCGGCCTTGTCGTGCAGGCACTGTTGCCACGGCTGGTCCCAGGTGTGCCAGAGCACGTTGACGATCCAGAACAGGATGCCGGCGCAGGGCACCACGAGCGGCAGCGCGAAGACGGCCGCGCGGGTCCAGGCCGGGGAGCCTTGCACCGGGCCGCCGTCCGCGACGCGCACCACGCGGATGCGGGCGACCATTTTGCCGAGCGTCTGGCCGTTGTTGTTGAGCATGACGCCCTCGTAGAGGAAGTACACGATCGTGGCGACCGCCCCGGCGGCGGCCTCGCGGCCGAAGGTGACGTCGTCCGGGTCGGAGCCGATGAACGCGAAGCCGATCGCGCAACTGAAGGCCAGGTAGACCAGCAGGTCGACGAGCCTGGCGAGGAAGCGTTTGCCGCTGCCCGCGAGGGTCGGGCCGTAGCCGGTGTCGTAGCCGCCGGGCGGGGGCGGCATCTGGCCGTGGGGAGGTTGGCCGTACGGCGGGCCGCCGTAGGGAGGCCCGCCGTCTTCCGGCGGCGGGCCGAAGGGGGTTTGTCCCGGCTGGTCCCGGCCGGAAGGATCCTTCCGGAAAGGGTCCTGGTCGGGGGGTGGTTCGCTGCTGGTCATGGGCGCCAGTAAAAACGACGATTTTTAGGCTTTTCGGCTAATCGTCCGTTTGAGGGCAAGCCGTGCGGGTCGGGCGCTCAGCGCTCGCGACCCACGAACGTGTTCGACGCGAGATCGTGCCAGCCCTGCCGCCACGGAAGGTCGAACGCCCCGCGCACGACGCCGATCAGGCCCACGACGAGCAGGCCGGGCAGTCCGAGGACCAGCCAGCGCCTCACGGCCTGGCCCAGGTCGGGTGTCTCGTGGCTGCCGACG
Source organism: Yinghuangia sp. YIM S10712 (assembly GCF_051388935.1). Taxonomy (NCBI): domain Bacteria; kingdom Bacillati; phylum Actinomycetota; class Actinomycetes; order Kitasatosporales; family Streptomycetaceae; genus Yinghuangia; species Yinghuangia sp. YIM S10712. The sequence continues at coordinate 68,888 of NZ_JBPKBI010000002.1, read as the reverse complement.
TCGATGACGCGGAGCCCGAACAGCGTCTTGCCGACCGACCGGCCGCGCAGCCAGGTAGGAATCACCTCGTACACGAACATCGCGGCGAGGAACGCGGCGAGGACGTATACGGCGGCCAGCGTCGTCGTCCCGTCCACGAGCCAGACCGTCTCGGTACGGCCCTCGTAGCGGATCCGCTGCATCTTGTCGCGCAGGTGGTCGAGCGCGGGAGGCACGACGGCGAAGGCGACGGCGGCGCCGACCGCGAACGGCACGACGAGGTCGGTGAGGCGGGCGAAGAAGCGCCGCGGCAGGGGTGCCGGGGGCAGCCGCCGGACGCCGGACGCCTCCTGGCGGGGCGACGGGATGAACGCCTCCGGGCGCCGGCCGCGACCGCCCTTGCCCTTGCCGCGGCCGCGCGTCCGCCCGCGGGCGCGGCTTTGCGCGCGGGCGGACGGGCCGTCGGACGCCGAGGCCTCGTCGGCCTCGGCCTCCTCCGCGAGCTGGTCGAGCGGGACGGATTCCGCGGCGAGCACCTCGCCTTGGATGATGCGCCCCTGCGCGTCCTCGAATTCCGCGCCGGGGCGCCGCGACGCGGGGTCCCATGCGGCCCCGTCCCAGTAGCAGACGTGGTCGGGGAACTCCGGATCCGGATACCAGCCCGCTGCGGGTATCGAGTCGTGGGGCGACGCCATGGACGTGAATCTTGCCGTACCGTTGCTTTGACCCTCAAGGAGCATCAGCATTCCGGGCTTCTCGGCGCGGAAGGTCCGTCCTGTCACCAGAGTGTGAGCGTCTGGGGTCAGGTTACGGTCCTCGTTTCCGTCTGTCGCTGGTGCGGCAGGGTTGCGCCGCCTGCCCGCCCCGCCGGGCCCTTGCGGGCCTGGCGGGTGGTGCGGGTCTTCCGGTCGGCTCCACGAGGCTTCGACACCTTCAAGGTGTCCTGGTCTCCGGCCACTCCGGTACCAGTTGCTGCGATTGCCGCGAGGGCGGCGAGGTTGCGTGCGGCGTTCGCGTCCCGGTCCATTTCCAGGCCGCAGGCGTCGCAGGCGTAGGTCCGGACGTGCAGCGCCAGCTTGGCTTTCACCGCGCCGCACCCGGAACAGGTCTTCGAGGACGGAAACCACCGGTCGGCCACCACGAGGCGGCAGCCGTTCCACCGGGTCTTGTACGCGAGTTGCCGCCGGATTTCCCCGAACCCGGCATCCGCGACCTTGCGGGCCATGCGCCAGTTGTGGAGCATCCCGGCGACGTTCAAGTCCTCCACAACCACGGTCCCGTACCCGGCCGCGACGGCGGCGGTGAGCTTGTGCACCGCGTCGGTGCGCAGGTTCGCCACCCTGTGGTGGACCCGGTTGCGGGCGGCGTCCGCCTTCTCCCACCGCTTCGACGGCTGCTGCCCGATCCGCCGGTCCGGGCCCCGGCGGCGGGACACCGTCCGGGACGCGCGCCGCAGCCGCTTCAAAGCCGTGTCGAGGTGGCGGGGGTTGGGGACCTGACGGACCTCGCCGGTGCTGTCCGCCGTCACCGCGAGGGTCTTCACCCCCAGGTCGATGCCGACCGCGACGTCGGGGCTGGCGACGCGTGCCAAGTCGCGGCGGACCTCGGTCTGGAACGCGACGAACCAGCGCCCCCGCTCGTGCCGGACAGTCGCGGACAGGACCCTCGCGGTCCCGGCCGCGAGGCGGGCGAGGAGCTTCGCTGTGGGCTCGTGGGTGCGGATCGTCCCCAGCCTCGGTAACGTGACGTGGCGGCCGTCGGTGTCGACGCCGATAGTGCCGGTGGTGAACCGACATGACGGACGCGCCTTCCGCCTCGACCTGAACCGTGGCATGCCCACCGCCTGGCCCTTGCGTGTGCCGCGCTTCGACTTCGCATAGTTGTCGAACGCGGCGGCATCGTTCGCCAGTCCGGTGTTGTACGCCTCCTTCGAGTTCTCCGCCCACCACGACGCGAACCTCTGATCGGTGCGCTTGAACTCGTTGAACGCCCTGCGCAGGGCAGGCAGCGACCACGGCCGCCACGGCGTGAGCCGGTCACCGCCGATCCCGTACGACTCCTCCGCACGACGCTGCCACCACGACGCCTCCACCCACCCCACAGCCCAATTGAACGCGGCCCGCGCCGCACCGCAATGCGACCGCAACGCCCGCTCCTGCGCCGCGTTCGGGTCAAGCGCGAACCGGTACGCCCGCATCACGAAGCCCGGTCGCGGCCGGAACTTCTTCACCGGCACCCCACCCCCCTCCCGCATGCCCGGGGCACGCCTGCACGCCGATCCTGGCCCGCCACACGGTGCCGGGGAAGCAGGAACAGCCGCACACCACTCGAACGAACGACCGGGCAACCACACCCCGGGGCCGCACCCCGCTCAACGCCCACCCGGACCACACCACCAGCGCCGACCCCCGGCGCCGCCCCCGCTCGCCCACGTTCACACGGCCCGGCAGCCCACGCGCGTGCGCGACGCCACTCGGAAGGCCGCAGATGATTAAGACGGCAAATGAGAGCGAGCGAGTCTCACCAATGGATCCCGCAGCGAGCCCCGCACGGGTCGGGGCGCGGAACGCCCGTGCGGGACGGGCGTCGTGGCCCGCGCGCGGACGGTCCCCGCGACGGCTCGGCGGGTTGGTCCGGCCGGCGTTTCGGCAGGTCGGTCAGAGGTTGCCGCGCCGGGCCTGCTCGCGTTCGATCGCCTCGAACAGCGCCTTGAAGTTGCCGAGACCGAAGCCCTGCGAACCGTGCCGTTCGATGATCTCGAAGAACACCGTGGGGCGGTCCTGCACAGGCTTGGTGAAGATCTGGAGCAGGTAGCCGTCCTCGTCGCGGTCCGCGAGGATCTTGAGCTCGCGCAGCGTCTCCACCGGCACCCGGGTTTCGCCGACCCACGATCCGAGGGCGTCGTAGTAGGTGTCGGGGGTGGCGAGGAACTCGACGCCGGCGGCCCGCATCGCCCGGACGGTGGCGACGATGTCGTCGGTGGCCAGCGCGATGTGCTGGACCCCCGGGCCGCCGTAGAACTCCAGGTACTCGTCGATCTGCGACTTCTTCTTCGCGACCGCGGGCTCGTTGATCGGGAACTTGACCTTGCGGGTGCCGTCCGCGACGACCTTGGACATGAGCGCGGAGTACTCGGTGGCGATGTCGTCGCCGACAAATTCGCGCATGTTCGTGAAGCCCATGACGCGGTGGTAGAACTCGACCCACTCGTTCATCCGGCCGAGCTCCACGTTGCCGACGCAGTGGTCGATGCCGGTGACCCGCGGTCCCGCGTCTTTGCCGTTCGCGGACGCGGGCACCAGGGGCCGGTGTGGCGCGTAGCCGGGCAGGTAGGGGCCCGCGTAGTCGTGCCGGTCGACCAGCGAGTGCCGGGTGGCGCCGTACGTCGCGATCGCGGAGCGTACGACGGTGCCCTGGTCGTCGCGCAGTTCGACGGGCTCCTCGACGCCGGTCGCGCCGCGCCCGGTGGCGAACGCGTACGCCGCCCGCGCGTCGGGGACAGTGATGGCCAGGTCGACCACGCCGTCGCCGTGCGCGGCCACATGGCGGGCCAGGTCGGTGTCGGGGCGCAGCGGGGCGGTGACGACGAAGCGGGCCTCGCCGGACTCCAGGACGTACGACGCGCTGTCGCGGTTGCCGGTCTCCGGGCCCGAGTAGGCGACGCAGCGGAAACCGAACGCGGTGGAGTACCAGTGCGCGGCCTGGCGGGCGTTGCCGACCGCGAACACGACGGCGTCCATGCCGAGGACGGGGAAGGGATCGCGGGCGGTGGTGCCGGCTTCGGCGCGGTGCAGCATCTCGGTCATGACGACTCCCGGGTCGGGCACAGTGCCGGCGGGTGCTGTCCGGCTCCTCCTGTCGAGGCTGGACGCGTCGGTCATGTTGCGCAACAGGTGTGCTCTCGACTGGGCAACCTGTACAGTCGATCGGGCACAACGGCGGTTGATCTGTACATCATGACCAGGTGCGGAGGCGGCGGTGGACCGGCTGGACGCGGCACTGATCCGGTTGCTCGACGCGGAGCCGAGGCTGGGCGTGCTGGAGTGCTCGCGGCGGCTCGGTGTGGCGCGCGGCACCGTGCAGGCGCGCCTGGACCGGCTGCACGCGCGCGGGATCGTGCGCGGGTTCGGCCCGCACCTGGATCCGGCGGCGCTGGGCTACGCGGTGACGGCGTTCGCGACGCTGGAGATCCGGCAGGGGCGGGGCGGGGACGTCCGTGCGCATCTGGCCTCGATTCCCGAGGTGCTGGAGCTGCACACGATCACGGGGCGCGACGACATGCTGTGCCGGCTGGTGGCGCGGTCGAACGCGGATTTGCAGCGGGTGATCGACCGGGTGATCGCGTTCGAGGGGATCGTGCGGGCGTCGACGGCGATCGCGTTGGAGAATCCGGTGCCGTACCGGGTGCTGCCGCTGGTGGAGGCCGCCGTCGAAGAGTCGTGAGCCGCACGCGGCCTGCGAGCCCTCAGCAGGACGGGACCTTGCCGCCGTTCTGCAGGGCGGTCAGGGCACCGATGGCTTCGGTGAGCGTGTCGACCGGGACCAGGCGCAGGCCGTCGGGGGCCGCCTTCTCCGCGTTGCCGCACTCGTGTTCGGGGAGCAGGAACACCGTCGCGCCGTCGCGCTTGGCGGCCTTCGTCTTCATTTCCACGCCGCCGACCGGCCCCACCTTGCCGTCCGCGTCGATCGTGCCGGTGCCGGCGATGATCTCGCCGCCGGTGAGGTTGACGTCGCCGAGCTGGTCCACGATGCCGAGCGAGAACATCAGTCCGGCGCTCGGGCCGCCGACGTTCGCCAGGTTGAGCTGCACCTTGACCTGGTTGGGGTCGAGGCCCAGGTGGCGCAGCGCGGCGACCGCGGCGTTGTCCTGCGACTCGACCATCGCCTGGGTGTTCTGCTCGGTGATCTCCTGCGTCGACTTGCCTTCCGGGTACACCGACGACTTGGGGACGGCCGCCTCGTCCGGGTCCCACCACGCGTCGAACAGGTCGGTCAGGTAGAGGTCCTGGTCCGGGTTCGTGGCCCGGATGGTGACGACGAGGAGCTTGCCGTCGGTCGGTTGCGGCGTCGCGCCCTCGATGCGGATGACCGGCACGCCCGCCCCGTCCGTTCCGAGGGCGTCCGCGGTCTCGCCGGGGGTGACCGTCGTGTACGGCAGCGGCACGGCGAACGCGAAGACGCCGAGGATGACGACGAGCAGCAAGGAGACGGCGAGGTTGCGCTTGGAACGGGCCACGCAGGAATTAAATCAGCGCGTCGCGGCGGCGGAGGGCGGCGGGGAGGCCGCGACGAGGCGCGGGAACGCGGCACGGCGGCGGTGTTGAGGCAGCGGACAGGCCGCGGCTCACAGAGCCGGGACGGCGCCTTCTTCGTCGGGGTCGGGTTGCTCGCTCTGAGCGGGCAGTTTCGGGCCGCCGCCCAGGGTCTCGGCGAGCTCCAGGGCCGCCTCGGCGACGCGGGGCCCGAGGCGTTCGCCGTCGAGTTCGCCGAACGACAGCACGCCGACGCTCGCCTCGACTCCGGCGAGCGCGGGGACGGCGGCGGCGATGCCGGGGGCCGAGCGGTGTCCGTCGCCGGGGACGTGGACGTACGGCACGTCCGGGTCGAGCCCGGCGCGCGCCCGGCGGGCGGTGAGGATGGCGAGTCCGGCGGCGCCTTGTTCGAGCGGGTGGCGCGATCCGACGCGGTAGGCGACGTGGTAGTCCGTCCACGTCGGCTCGGCGACCGCGACGGCGAGCGCGTCGAGGCCGTCGACGATGGTCAGGTGCGCGGTCGCGCCGGTCTCCTCGGCGAGCCGGCGCAGGCACGGCACTGCGGCGTCGCGTACCAACGGGTGCGCGCGGCGGGCGAGTTGGAGCGCGCCGAGGCCGAGGCGCGTACGGCCGCCGGTGTCGCGGCGTATCAGGCTGTGCTGTTCGAGGGTGGCCAGGATGCGGTAGACGACGGTGCGGTTGACGCCGAGCGCCGCCGAGATCTCGGGCACCGTGAGCCCTTCGGGGGCGTCGGCCAGTAGTTCGAGGACTTTGAGCCCTCGGTCCAGGGTCTGCGATGTCTCCGCGGCCACGAGAAGCCTCCATTGCGCGCGTGCTCTGCACCCCCGGGGTGACGAAGCCCCCAGGAGTCCCCACCGGCGCGACTCCGGGCGTTCCTGTGGCGGATGCCGGGTCACGATGCTGCTGCGCGGCACCAGGTCCTGGTGCGTTGCGCGGTCAACTCGTCGGTCTCGCCCGCATCGAGAGGTACGGGCTGCTGCACCGGCCGCGTTGGGCTTCTGTCCCGTTGGGCGGCCGACGTCAATCACGGTAATTCGGGGGTGCGCCGCTGGTAAGCGAGTTTCCGGAATGTGGACGGAATCTCAGAGCAAACTCATCATCAGACAGCATTAAATACGGACATATGCCGCGAACTTTTGCCCGTCGGCACGTGCGCACCGGAAAGTTGATCTCATCATGCGGACGCCAGGTGGTCCGAATGCCGTGCCTACCGTCCGGTAGGCGGAGTCGCCGCCCCGGTCAACGCGCGGAGACCGCCGCGGGGAGGAGCGCGCCGGCCACGCCACGAAGATCGTTCAAATAATCTTCGGCATCGGGACGCTTAGACAGGCAATCCTTTCGCCGATCAACACAAAGTCGCGAGGAGTTCCCGTCAGCGTCCCGCCGATGTGGCCCACTGCTGGAGCTTGGTGATCCGGTCCTGGATCTGCCCTGCCGACGCCTGGGCGAGCGGCGGTCCGCCGCACGCCCGGCGCAGTTCGTTGTGGATCACGCCGTGCGGTTGCCCGCTGCGGTGGTGCCACGCCGCAACCAGGGTGTTCAACTCCTTGCGCAATCCGGAGAGTTGACGGTGCGTCACCACCGGACGCTGGGCGGCCGGCTTCTCCGAGAGGTCCGCCTCCGAGTCCGGCTTCTTGCGGCTGCGCGCCAATTGCCGCGCCTGACGGTTCTGCAACAGCATCTGCACCTGATCGGGTTCGAGCAGCCCCGGGATCCCCAGGTACTCCTCTTCCTCCTCGCTCCCGGTGTGCGCCTGGAGCCCGAATTCGGCGCCGTCGTACAGCACGCGGTCGAACCGTGCCTCGCTCTCCAGCGCCTGGAAGGCGAACTGCTCCTGGTCCCCCGGCGTGTCCTTCTCCGCATTCGCCTCGGCCAGGAGGGCGTCCTCCTCGTCGAAGACGCCGTCGCCCTTCTTCTCCCGGTCGAGCACGTGGTCGCGCTCGACCTCCATCTCGTTCGCGTGCTGGAGCAGCGTCGGAACCGACGGCAGGAACACCGACGCCACCTCGCCGCGCCGCCGGGCGCGTACGAAACGGCCGACCGCCTGCGCGAAGAACAGCGGCGTCGAGATCGTCGTCGCGAACACCCCGACGATCAGCCGCGGCACGTCGACGCCTTCCGAGACCATGCGGACCGCGACCATCCACCGCGAGTCGCCCTCGCTGAACTCCTCGATCTTCCGCGACGCGCCCGTGTCGTCGGACAGCACCACCGTGGCGCGGTGGCCGGTGATCTCGCGGATCATCTTGGCGTACGCCCGCGCCGACTCGTGGTCCGTCGCGATCACCAGAGCTCCCGCGTCCGGTACCGCTTTGCGCACCTCCGTCAAGCGCTTGTCGGCGGCCCGCAGCACCTGCTGTATCCACGCCCCCTGCGGGTCGAGGGCGGTGCGCCACGCCTGGCTGACCGCGTCCTTGGTCATCGGCTCGCCGAGGCTCGCCGCGACCTCGTCGCCGGCCTTGGTCCGCCAACGCATCTCGCCGGAGTACGACATGAAGATGACCGGCCGCACGACGTGGTCGGCCAACGCGTGGCCGTAGCCGTAGGTGTAATCGGCCGCGCTGCGCCGGATGCCGTCCGAGCCCTCGACGTACGTCACGAAGGGGATCGGGTTCGTGTCGGAGCGGAACGGGGTGCCGGTGAGCGCGAGGCGGCGCGCGGCCGGCTCGAACGCCTCGAAGACCGCCTCACCCCACGACTTGCTGTCCCCGGCGTGGTGGATCTCGTCGAGGATGACCAGCGTCTTGCGGTTCTCCACGCGCCGCCGGTGCAGCATGGGGTGCACGCCGACACCCGCGTACGTCACCGCCACACCGTGGTACTCGCGGTTCGCGGGACCCGACGAGCCCGAGTAGTTGGGGTCGATCCGGATCCCTATGCGCGCCGCCGCCTCGGCCCACTGCTTCTTCAGGTGCTCCGTCGGCGCGACGATGGTGAGCTGCTGCACCTCCCGGCGGTCCAACAGCTCGGACGCGATCCGCAACGCGAAAGTCGTCTTGCCCGCACCCGGCGTCGCCACCGCGAGAAAGTCACGCGGCTCCCGCGCCAAATACTCGTCCAAGGCGGCCTGCTGCCAGGCACGCAACTTGCCGGCGGTCCCCCAGGGGGCGCGGGCGGGGAAGGCGGGGGAGAGATGAGACGCGGCTGAAGTACTCACTGCTGAAGAAGCGCTCCGGTCGTACGGGGGCACGGACGAGGTCGTAGCGGCGGTCATGCGGGAGCCCTCCGGCAGGCGAGCCGAAGGGCTTCCCAACGACTGACAGGAACGGCTCAGGCTACCGGAGCCGCCGCAGCGCTCCGCTCACCAACGCCCCACAAAAAACGGGCAATTCATACCCATTGCCGACGTAATCCCCCCGCTTGATCGAACACCCGCCCGAACTCCGCCACGCCCAAAAGCCGGGCAGCCGGACCGGCGATGCACCCGACCGGCGAACGCTTACAGGCCCGTGCCCATGCGCCGGCCGGCGACGGTTCTCGGTCTGAGCGGGAGGCTGGGGAGTTCCTGGCCCGTGGCGTTGCGGGCGGCGGCGGCGACAGCGGCGGGGACCGGCGTGACGGCGGCGTCGGAGAGTCCCTTGGCGCCCAGAGGGACTCCGGGCTCGGGCTCTTCGTGCCATCGGGCGACGCGAACCGGGGGGACGTCGAGTGACGTCGGCTGGGCCCAGGCGACGGGGCCGTGGAGGCGCGCGGCGGCGAGGTCCTCGGTGAGGGCGAGGCCGATGCCCATGGCGACCGCGCCTTCGACGCGGGCGAGCGCCTGGGTGGAGTCCAGGACGCGACCCGCGTCGTACGCGCCGGTGACGTCGACGACCTGGACCGCGCCGGTGTCGGGGTCGACGTCGACGACGGCGCGGCAGGCGGCGAAAGCCACCGCGGGGTAGGCGTCGCCCTGTCCGGCGTCGTCCAGCGGCTCGGTGTGCCGGGCGCGGCAGGCTCCGGCCGTGGCGGCGACCTCGACGCCCTCGGTGATGAGCGCCGCGGGCAGGTCGACCAGGCCGTCGTACGACACGATGCGCCCGTCGCGAACCTCCAGCAGCGCCGCGGTCATTCCGTACTGCGCGGCGACCGGCGCCAGGAGCCGGTTGCGGATGTCGCGGGCGGCCTGGTCGACGGCGCTCGCGGTGAGCATCGTGTGTCGGCCGACGCCGGGTGGTCCCGCGCTGGGCAGCGCGGTCCCCGCGGGCAGCACGATCGCGTCGGGCACGCCCAGTACCTCGTGGACGATCCGGCGGACCAAGTACGTGAACCCCTGGCCGACTTCGACGGCCGCGCAGGTGACGGTGACGACACCGTGGTCGAGGCGCACGGTGGCGGCGGCGGAGTCGTCGGCTCCCTCGATGCCGAGCAGCGGGACCAACCCGACCGCGTACCCGGTGCCGCGCCGAAGCCCCGGCGCCGGTTCCCCTTCGGGCTGCGGTGCTTCGGCGACCGCCCGTAGCAACTCCCCCGCCGGCGCCGGGCCTTCAAGTACCTGGCCAGTCGTCAGCATGGTGCCCTGGCTGAGTGCGTTGCGCAGGCGCAGTTCGACCGGGTCCATGCCCAACGCGGCGGCGAGCTTGTCCATTTGGGCCTCGTACGCGAAGCACACCTGGGTCGCTCCCGGCCCGCGCATCGTTCCGGCCGGCGGATTGTTGGTGCGCACGGCCCACGCGTCGACGACGGCGTGCGGAACCATGTACGGGCCCGTCGCGCATCCCGCGAGACGGCCGACGACTTCGGGCGACATGGTCGCGTACGCCCCGCCGTCGAGGACGATTTGCGCTTCGACGGCGAGCAACCGGCCGTTGCTGTCGGCCCGGTGGGTGTACTTCATGCGCGCGGCGTGCCGGTGACCGCCGACGCTGATCGCATCCGCGCGCTCCACCACGCTTTTGACGGGTCGTCCGGTCCGCGCCGCGAGCCACGCGACGACGGCGAGCAGCCCAACGTCCTCCCGTGTGCCGGACGAACCGCCCACGCCCGTCGGCATGATGCGCAGGGAACCGGGCGGCAGACCGATGCACTGCGCGACCTGGTCGCGGTCCGCGTGCGGCCACTGCGTCGACGCGTGCAACTCGATGCCGCCGTCGGCACACGGCAGTGCGAGCGCGGCGTCCGTGGCGGGGTTCGCCTGGTCCTGGGCCTCGATGTCGTACAGGCCCTCGACCACGACCTCTTCGACCGGCGAGCCGTCGGGACGCCTTTGCACCGGTCGCCCGTGCCGCAGGGCCAGGTGCCGGAAGATGTTGCCGTCCGGATGCAACGGAGCGCCCGCGAAGGCGTGTTCGGGATCGAGGCTCGCCTCCAGGGGCTCGTACTCGACGTGTACCGCCTCGGCCGCCAGCCGGGCCGCGTGCGGGGACTCGGCGGCGACCGCGGCGACCGCCTCTCCGGCGAACCGCACGACGTCGGCCGCGAGGACCGGGCAGTCCGCGACGACCGGGCCGTGGTACGCCTCCGCGGGCAGGTCGGCCGCGGTGACGACGGCGTGCACACCGGGGACGGCGTAGGCGGGCGACGCGTCGATGCGCAGCAGGCGCGCGTGCGGGTGCGGGGAACGCACCAGAACGCACCACAGCATGCCGGGCGCCCACAGGTCGGCGGTGTAGGAGAAGCGGCCCTGGGCCTTGGCGACGGCGTCCGGCCGTTCGACGGCGGCGGTCATGCCTGCGGCTCCGAGGCGTCGGCGGGCTCGAAGAGGGACGCGGCGGGCTGGGTGGCCTGGCCGGCGGCGACCGCGCACACCGCCGCCACCATGCGGTTGGGTCCGACGCAGCGGCAGGGGTGTCCGGCCAGCGCGCGGCGGATCGTCGGCTCGTCGGCTCCCGGCAGTCGGCTGAGCAGCGCGTGCGCGCTCATCACGATGCCCGGCACGCAGAAGCCGCACTGCACCGCGCCGTGGTCGATCAACGCCCGCTGGATCGCCACCGGCAGCCCGCCTTGGGCGGATACGCCCTCGATCGTGGTGACGCCGCGCTCGCCGAGCGCCGCAGCGGGAACCAGGCATGCGGTCGCGGGCGCTCCGTCGACCAGGACCGTGCAGGCACCGCAGACTCCTTGCCCGCAGCCGTCCTTCGCACCGGGCAGGCCGAGCCGTTCGCGCAACACGTGCAGCAGGTTCTCGCCGATCCAGGCCTGATCGACCACCTGCGTCGTGCCGTTGACCCGGATCGTGTACGAGACCACCGGACCGCCCGGCAAGTCCGCGACCAGGTAGGGAGGTTCGACCGAAGGCGGGAACTGCGCACCCGTACCGAACCCGTCGCTCGGCACGAACTCGGTTGCGTGGAGCGGTAGTCCGGCCGGGTCGGCGACCGGGGCCGCCGTCGGGACGGCGTGGCCGACGGGCATCGGCTCCGGCTCCGGCCGCGGGACCGTGTCGGCCGGGCTCGCTGCTCCGGAGGCGAACTCCCCTGTGGTCAGGGGCGGTTCCGACGCATGGAAGCCGGGGTCGGGCACGGGGGCGACCGCAGGCCTCGGCACGGGGAATCCAAACCCGGAAGTGGCCGCGATCTCGGATGCCGGGTCGTAGGCGTCGTAGGAGCCCTGGCCGCCATAGGGGGCGGCGTACGTCGGCTCGTGCCCCGTGGAACGGCCTGGATCGTGACCGGCGCCCTGACTCGGGTCGTCGGTGGCGGCGTCGTACGGCGGCTCGGGTGCGCTGCGCCCCGGCGCCGGCGTGCCGAAGCCGGGGATATCGGCGGCCGACCCCCCGGGGGCGGGGGTCGGCGGCACGGTCATCGGCGTCCGCCCGCACCGCCGCAGGCTCCCGGGCGCGCATTCGCCGCCGCCCGGCTCCGCCACCCGAACGTGTTCTCCCGCTCGCATCGCCTCATACCGCGAACGCCCTTTCCGCCGCACGCCTCGCCAGTGCCGCGACCACGCGTGCCTCGTATGCCCGTGCCGTCCTCGACCCCTCGCCGGGGGGCAGCTCCTCGGCGACCAGCGCGCCGAAGCGGGCGGGGGCGTCCGGATCGATGAGGCGGCCGCTGCCGAAGTCCACGCGGTCGGCCAGCCAGCGTTCCGCGCCGGGCGTACGCTCGGCGCCCGGACGCACTCCGCCGACGGCGCAGCGTACGCCTCGTGCGCCGGGGTCCGCGACCAGAGCCAGCGTCGCGTGGAAACCCGGCGCCGTGCGCGCCTTCAGGAACTCCTGGGGCCCGTGCAGCACCGGAAGCCGGACGCCGGTGATCAACTCGCCGGGCAGCAGGTGGGCCGCGGGAGCGGCGTCGCACACGAATTCGCGGGAGCCTCCCGCCGACTGCACCGACACGGTCGCTTCCAACGCGGCGAGGACCGGGACGGCGTCCGCCTCACGGGCCCGCGCGATCAGGTTGCCGCCGATCGTGCCCATCATGCGGATCTGCGGTGTGCCGAGCTGCCGGGCCGCGGTCGCCAGGGCCGGGACGAGCGCCGCCAGGTCGGGACCCGCCAGTCGGGCCCAGGTGACCCCGGCCCCGATCAACAGGCGTCGGCCTTCGTAGTGCCACTGCCGCAGCTCGGCGATTCCGGACAGGCCGAGAAGCCCCCGGGGGCGCAGCAGCCCGGCGTTGACGCGCGGCATCAGGTCGGTGCCGCCGGCCACCGGCAACACGGCGGGCTCGCGGGCCAGCGCGTGCACGGCCTCGTCGAGCGAATGCGGCAGCATGATCGCTTCGTTCACAGCGGGACAACGCTACTGCGCCGGACGGGTGGTGCGTGGCGCGGATCCGCGAGGACGAACCGCCCCCTGCGGCACAGAGGCCGCGGGCGTTCACATATCGCCCTCGCGAAACACGCAGGTCGACGCCGCTGACGCAAACACGGACACAGACCGGGCCAGGCAGCCGCTTACTTGTTGTCGCCGCCCTTGTCGCCCCCGCCGGCGCCCATGGTCTCGTAGATTTCCTTGCACATCGGGCAGACCGGATATTTCTTGGGATCGCGCCCGGGCACCCAGACCTTGCCGCACAACGCGATCACCGGAGTGCCCGACATGGCACTCTCCATGATCTTGTCCTTCTGGACGTAGTGCGCGAAGCGCTCGTGGTCGCCGTCGCCATGGGAGACCTGCGGGGTCTCCTCGATCAGCGTCCCCGTACCTGTCCCGCGCTCGGGCTCGGGGTAGTCCTGCGGAGTACTCATTCCCCGATTCTAAGCGCGCACCGCAGACCCCCGAGCGTCCACCGCCCGGCCCGCCCCCGGCCCCGTCCGCACCGGTCCCGCCCGCCGCGCCCGCTCCGGGCGACCGAGGGGCGTCAGTTGAGCGTGGGGTCCTCGGGGTACGTCGCGACCATCGCCAGCTCGCCGCGCTGGCGCCGCAGCACCGCCCGCCACAGCCGCTCCGGCTCCGGGCTGAACGCGTCGCCCGGCTCGGAGTCCACGACGTACCACGCACCGTCCGTGACCTCGCCCTCCAACTGGCCCGGCCCCCACCCCGAGTAGCCCGCGAAGATCCGCATCGACCCGAATTCGGCGGCCACCAGCTCCGGCGGGGCGTCGAGGTCCACCAGGCCCAGTGCGCCGAACACCCGACGCCAACCGACCGGTTCGCCGCCGCCCGGCACCGACGCGATGGCCAGCGCCGAGTCCATGGCGACCGGCCCGCCCTGGAACACCACGGCCGGCTCCGTGGCCGCCTTCGACCAGCCGTCCAACACGTCGTGGACGTCGACCGGAGTGGGCCGGTTGAGCACGACACCGTGCGCGCCTTCCTCGTCGTGGTCGAGGACCAGCACCACACACCTGTCGAAGTTCGGATCGGTGAGCGCGGGCGTCGCCACGAGGAGTCGTCCGGTGAGCGAGGCGGTCATGGGGCCATGATCCTGCATGCCGGCCGACCATGTCCGGGGCTCTTCGGGATCGGAAGCCGGCGACACGCCCGCGGCAACCGTCCGGTTTCGGCTCGTTGCCACAGCTCCATTCAGCACCAACTGCCCACGCGCACGGCCGACAATGCACGTTCCACGCCACCAAGCGCGTACCGTGGTTCGCTGTTGCCGAAGGCCCTTCCCTCCAGGAACGCGAGAAACATGCAAGACGACGTGTTGTTCGTTCACGGTGGTTCCCCTCTTGAGGGCGAGGTCCGCGTCAAGGGCGCCAAGAACCTGGTGCCCAAGGCGATGGTCGCGGCCCTGCTCGGCCAGGAACCCAGCCGCCTGCGCAACGTGCCGGGCATCCGCGACGTGCACATCGTGCGCGGACTTTTGCAACTCCACGGTGTCGCGGTGTACGAGGGCGACGAAGCCGACGAGTTGGTCATGGACCCCTCGTCGGTCGAGCTGGCCAACGTCGCCGACATCGACGCGCACGCCGGGTCGAGCCGGATCCCGATCCTGCTGTGCGGCCCCCTGCTGCACCGCATCGGGCGCGCCTTCATCCCGGACCTGGGCGGCTGCCGCATCGGCGGCCGCCCGATCGACTTCCACCTGAACGTGCTGCGCGATTTCGGCGCGACGGTCGACAAGCGGCCCGAAGGGCTGTTCCTGGAGGCCCCGAACGGGCTGCACGGCGCGAAGATCGAACTGCCGTACCCCAGCGTCGGCACCACCGAGCAGGTGCTGCTGACCGCGGTGCGCGCCGAAGGCACCACCGAGCTGCGCAACGCGGCGGTGGAGCCGGAGATCATAGACCTCATCTGCGTGCTCCAGAAGATGGGCGCGATCATCTCGGTGGCGACCGACCGCGTGATCAGGATCACCGGAGTCGAACGCCTCGGCGGTTACACGCACCGGGCCCTGCCCGACCGCCTGGAGGGCGCGTCGTGGGCGTGCGCGGCGCTCGCGACGCAGGGCGACGTGTTCGTACGAGGCGCGCGGCAACTGGACATGATGACGTTCCTGAACGTCTTCCGGCAGGTCGGCGGCGCGTTCCAGGTCGAGGACGACGGCATCCGCTTCTGGCACCCGGGCGGGCGCCTGCGCGCGATCGCGCTGGAGACCGACGTGCACCCGGGCTTCCAAACCGACTGGCAGCAGCCGCTGGTCGTCGCGCTGACCCAGGCGTCGGGGCTGTCGATCGTCCACGAGACGGTGTACGAGAGCCGGCTCGGGTTCACCTCGGCGCTCAACCAGATGGGCGCGACGATCCAGCTCTACAGCGAGTGCCTGGGCGGTACGCCGTGCCGGTTCGGGCAGCGCAACTTCCAGCACTCCGCGGTGATCTCGGGGCCGGCGAAGCTGCACGGCGCCGACCTGGTGATCCCCGACCTGCGCGGCGGATTCTCGTACCTCATCGCGGCGTTGGCCGCCGAGGGCACCTCGCGGGTGCACGGCATCGACCTGATCAACCGGGGCTACGAGGGCTTCCACGCCAAACTCGACGCCCTCGGCGCCCGCGTCGAACTCCCGGAGCCGGTACGCGAAGGCGTCGCCTGACACACCCGATGCGTCTCATGCCGAAGGGCGGTTCCCCGATGGGGAACCCCCCTTCGGCATGTGATGTGTGTCCGTTCCGAACACGCCCGGGATTGACGGAAGTCGGCTCGAAGGGGTCAGCTCGCGCGTCGGCTTCGGATCATTCTCCCCACCAGGCCGTGTTACCGGGTCACTTGCCCTTCGCGGCTTCCTTGAGCTTCGAACCCGCGGAGACCTTCACGCTGTAACCCGCCGGGATCTCGATGGGGTCGCCGGTCTGCGGGTTGCGCGCGGTGCGCGCCGAGCGGTGGGTCCGCTCGAAGCTGAGGAATCCGGGGATGGTGATCTTCTCGTCACCCTTGCTGACGATCTCCCCGACAACCTCGGCGAAGGCGTTCAGCACGGCGTCCGCGTCCTTGCGCGTGACGTCGGCACGCTCCGCGAGGGCGGCCACCAGCTCACTGCGGTTCATGTGTCTCTCCCGTGGTCTTTCCAACTCGCTGTTCTTGCCCCGGGGACGAATCCTGCACGTATCCGGGCCCGGAACCTAATCAGGGACACGCCGAATCACGCAGAAAGCCCCGCGATTTGGCGGTTCGCGGCAGATTACGTGCCCGGGAAGGGCCTGCGCACACCCGCCACCCCCCGACCATACGGCCCGGATCTCTCATGGTCGTCACACCACCCCGACCGATGCTGCGCGGAGCTTCGCACCGCGAAACGCCGGGATCCATCGGCGAATGCGTGTGACGGAGCGGCTACCGCCCGCCCTGACGGTCCGCCAGACTCCCGCCGCGCTCTGCCAGAACGGCTTCGCGCACCGCGGCGGCGACGACGTTCGCCACCTCGGGGTGGAACACACTCGGCACGATGTAGCTCTCGTTGAGCTCGTCGTCGGTCACCACGGACGCGAGCGCCCGCGCCGCGGCCAGCAGCATGTCCGTCGTGATGCTGCGGCTCTGCGCGTCCACCAGGCCGCGGAAAACCCCGGGAAAAACCAGGACGTTGTTGATCTGGTTGGGGAAGTCGCTGCGTCCGGACGCGACCACGGCCGCGTGCTGCTGCGCGACCGCGGGATAGATCTCCGGTTCGGGGTTCGCCAGCGCGAACACGATTGCCCCGTCCGCCATTTTCGCAACGTCGTCGCCGTCGATGACGTTCGGGGCGGAGACCCCGATGAACACGTCGGCACCGACCACGGCCTCCCTCAGAGTCCCGGTCAGGCGCTCGGAGTTGGTGTGCTCCGCGATCCACCGCAGGTCCTCGCCGAGGTCGTCGCGGCCGTCGTGCACGACGCCGTGCACGTCCGCGACGACGACGTGCGCGAGACCGGCGGCCAGCAGCAGCTTGAGGATCGCCGTACCCGCCGCGCCCGCACCGGACATCACGACCCTGACGTCCTCGATCTTCTTGCCCACCACGCGAAGTGCGTTGGTCAGCGCGGCGAGCACGACGATCGCGGTGCCGTGCTGGTCGTCGTGGAACACCGGGATGTCCAGGGACTCGCGCAGCCGCCGCTCGATCTCGAAGCAGCGCGGCGCCGAGATGTCCTCCAGGTTGATGCCCGCGAAGCCCGGCGCCATCATCTGCACGGCCCGCACGATCTCGTCGGGATCCTGCGTGTCGAGGCAGATCGGCCACGCGTCGATGCCCGCGAAGCGCTTGAACAGCGCCGCCTTGCCCTCCATGACCGGCAGCGCGGCCTTGGGGCCGATGTTGCCGAGCCCGAGCACCGCGGAACCGTCGGTGACGACGGCGACCGTGTTGCGCTTGATCGTCAGACGGCGCGCGTCGTCCGGATTCTCGGCGATCGCGAGGCACACGCGCGCGACGCCCGGCGTGTAGATCATCGACAGGTCGTCGCGATTGCGGATGGGGTGCTTCGACTGCATCTCGATCTTGCCGCCGAGGTGCATGAGGAAGGTACGGTCCGACACCTTGCCGAGGGACACGCCCTCGATCGAACTCAGCGCCTCCACCAACTCCGAAGCGTGATCGGTCGACGACGCGGCGATGGTCACGTCCACGCGGAGCCGGTCGTGCCCGGACGCCGTGACGTCGAGGCCGGTCACCGAACCCCCGGCCGATTCCACGGTGTTGGTGAGCCGGCTGACCGACAGACCCCCGGCGGGGACCTCCAGGCGGGCGGTGATCGAGTACGAAGCGCTCGGCGCTGCGGGCATGAAGCTGTCTCCTCGGCGAGTACCGGTGCCATGGCGCGGCACCCGCAGACGATCGTCTCACCTCACCGAGGCACGCGACGAACGGCCGACTTCGCAAGCGCGAGGCCACACTTCGCATCCGCCCGCACACACACTGCACGCGGCGGCCACCCGGTGCGCGGACACGGCACCCCGCCACGCCCAATCACCCGGCACCACCAGGCGTGTTCGCCAAGCACACGACGGACGACGGCAGATCCCCGCGGTCCGGCTGTGGCAGCCTGCGATCCACCACGCCGGACCGCAGGTTCGGGCCGCCTGCGACACGCCCCCACGCACCGTCGCACACTGCCCCGCAAACTGTGATCCGCATCCTTCTTCCGCTCACCGTCCGTTCGGTTACTCTGTTCATGGCACCGGCTCGATCCAAGCCCCCGGGCCCAACCATTAGTCCCTACGAGGGACCACTTGCCGAGAGGCGAGCATTGGCGGGTCGGTGTCGCAAACCCAAACGAACCCGGCGGCCCTTCCGGCCGCCGGTTCGGTTTTTACGCCCCGGCGCCGACGCGTTTCGGCCGTCCCGCGCGAAGCCCCCGGTGCGACGATGAAGGCGATGACTGCCGAACACCGTCGGCCGCCGCCCGGCTCCTGGGTCGCTTTGGCCACACACCGCGCCTGGTTGGACGCCGAGGGAGACCGCCTGCTGCGCTTCGCCGCCGCCGCGCGGGACCCCCGCGGCGGCTTCGCATGGCTGGATGCCGACGGCCGCCCCGACCCGGCACACGGCGTCGAGCTGTGGATCACCGCGCGCATGGCCCACGTTTTCGCCCTCGCGCACCTGCGCGGAGTGCCGGGCGCCGGCCCGCTCGCCGACCACGGCCTCGCGGCCCTGAGCGGCCCGCTGCGCGACCTCCGCAACCAAGGGTGGTATTCGGCCATCCCCTCGCCCGAACACGCGTCCAGTGCGCCGCCACAGGCCCGCAAGGAGGCATACGGCCACGCGTTCGTCCTCCTCGCCGCCGCGAGCCTGACCCTCGCCGGACGGCCCGGCGCCAAGAGGCTCCTTGCCGACGCCGCGGAGGTGTTCGAGGAGCGCTTCTGGGACGACGCCCACGGCTGGGCACGCGAGTCGTGGGACGAGGCCTGGACCGAGCCCGAGGCGTACCTCGGCGCCAACGCGAACATGCACACCGTCGAGGCGTTCCTCGCCGCCGCCGACGCGACGGGCGACGCGACCTGGCGAGCTCGGGCCCTGCGCATCGCCGGCTTCTTCATCGACCAGGTCGCGCGCGGCCAGTGGTGGCGCGTACCGGAGCACTTCACCGTGGACGGCAGGCCGCTGCCCGAGTACCACAGCGACGCACCCCGCGACCGCTTCCGCCCATACGGCACTACCCCCGGCCACTCCCTGGAATGGGCCCGGCTGCTGCTCGCCCTCGAAGCGTCGCTGCCCGACCCGCCGGACTGGCTGCCCACAGCCGCCCGCCGGCTGTTCGTCATCGCGGTCGGCACGGGCTGGAACCGCGACGGCCGACCCGGATTCGTCTACACCATCGACGCCGAAGGCCGCCCGGTGGTGACAGGACGGATGCACTGGGTCACCGCGGAGGCCATCGCCGCAGCCGCCGCACTCCACCGCCGCACCGGCGACCCGGTGTACGAGCACTGGTACCGCACGTGGTGGGACTACGCGGCGCAGTACGTCATCGACCCTCGCAACGGCGGCTGGCACCACGAACTGGACGCCGC
This sequence comes from Yinghuangia sp. YIM S10712, assembly GCF_051388935.1. NCBI lineage: Bacteria > Bacillati > Actinomycetota > Actinomycetes > Kitasatosporales > Streptomycetaceae > Yinghuangia > Yinghuangia sp. YIM S10712. The sequence continues at coordinate 49,409 of NZ_JBPKBI010000002.1, read as the reverse complement.
CAACCGGCCTTCCGCCACTGTCTGGTCCGGCAAACCCGACGTCTACCACGCCTACCAGGCCACGCTGCTTCCCCAGTTGCCCCTGGCACCGACCGCGGCAGCCGTGCTGCGGTCACAAGCGGACGGAACCGCATGACCGACCCCGCAGACACCGCCGTCGCCATCGCCGTCGCCGGCGAGAACGTCGTCGACCTCGTCCCGGTCTCCGGAACACCCGACGGCTACCGGGCGCTTCTCGGCGGCAGCCCCGCCAACACCGCGCTCGCCGCGGCGCGGCTGGGCACCCCCACGGCCCTCATCGCCCGCATCGGAGGCGACACCTTCGGCCGGCGCGTGCGCGAACGTTTGGCCACCGGCGGCGTCCTGACGCGTTACCTCGTCGACGCCCGCGAACCGTCCAGCCTGGCGGTTGTCTCCTTCGACGAACAGCGCCGCGCCTCCTACGACTTCTGGTTCACCGGCACCGCCGACGGACTGTGGAGCGGCGACGAACTCCCGGACCCGCTCGCCCCCGACATCCGGGCCCTGCACGTCGGTTCGGTCGCCCTGCACCTGGAGCCCGGCGGGGCCGCGCTGTTGCGCATGATCCTGAGCGAACACGCGCGCGGGGCAGTCACCCTGACCCTCGATCCGAACGTACGCCCGAGCGTCTGCGGCGACATCGCCGCCGTCCGCCGGCGCCTGGAGACCATCGTCCCGCTGTGCGACGTGGTCAAGGCGAGCAACGAGGACATGGCCCTGCTCTACCCCGACCTCGAACCCCGGGAAGCAGCCCGGACATGGCACACCTGGGGCCCCGCCCTGGTCGTACTCACCGAAGGCCACCGAGGCGCGACGGCGATCCATGAACACCGGACGGTCACCGTACCCGCACCGGAAGTCGAAATCACCGACACCGTGGGGGCAGGCGACGCATTCATGGGCGCCCTGCTGCACACTCTCGCCGAACAAGACCTGCTGGGCGGGGACCGCGTGGGCGCCCTGCGCACCCTCCCCGCAACCGACCTGCAAACCATTCTGGAGTTCGCCACCACCGCAGCGACCTACGTCTGCACACAGGAAGGCGCCACACCACCGAACGCGACCGAATTGGTCGCATGGCAAAAACAACGAACCGACCAAAGCACCACGTGAGGCCGAATCGGAAGCCCCCCACAGCGCATGGGGTTCCCCAGCGAATGTGGAATATCCCGCCCTCACGCGGCAAGCCCGAAACCCAAAGCCGTGAAACTCCCGAAACGAAGCCGACCCCGACGCCGTGGAACTCCCCCCAGCGGATCGGGGGCGCGGGTGGCGAAGCCCCCGCCCCGCGCGGCGAAGCCGCGCAAAAAACAACGATGGGCGACCCGGCCTGCGCTTTCCGCAGGCACGAGTCGCCCATCGCCCTCGTGGAGGTGGCGGGAATTGAACCCGCGTCCTGAAGTGCGAGACCAGAGCTTCTCCGAGCGCAGTCCGCTGTGCTTTTCTCGGCCCCGGCAATCACGCGGACAAGTTGCCGACGGGCCCAGTTACTGTTTGATGTTCCGCACTACCCCGTAACCGGGCGATGCGGTGGAGTCCCCTTGATTATGCCAGGATCCGGGACGGGGACGCGCCCGGTCTGACACCTTCGAAGCTCGCTCAGGCGGCGAGGGCGAAGGAATCGCGCTTGTTATCGGCGATTATTGGTTTCGGCATGTGGTTTACGAGATCATTGCCGCTTCCTCGGCTCGCTTCCTCTGCTCCGACATCTCCAGTCGAAACCGATCACCCCCTATTGAGTTTTCAAGCGTCGAGCAAGCTCGGCTTGAAGGCCGCGTCCCGGCGTTGTCGCCCTACCGCTTCGTGGCCCGTGTCATCGTACGGAACAACCCCGGTGGGGTCCACTTCATTCCCACCGGGGCGAACCGTGTGCCTGATCAGCTCGTCTGTCGTCGGATCGCCGCGCTCATGGCGCGTTCGGCCTCCCGCTTGCCCTGCTTCTCGATGAGCGCCTGGCGCTTGTCGTAGAGCTTTTTGCCGCGTGCGAGGGCGAGTTCGACCTTGACCCGGCCGTCCTCGTTGAAGTAGATGCTCAGCGGCACCAGGGTGGTGCCCGAGTCGCCGAGCTTGTTCTCCAGCTTGGCGATCTCCGGGCGGTGCAGCAGCAGCTTGCGGGGGCGGCGCGGCGCCGAGTTGTTCCAGGTGGCCTCCAGGTATTCGGGGATGTGCGCGTTGCGCAGCCACACCTCGTGGTTGTCGACGGTCGCGAATCCGTCGACGAGCGAGGCGCGGCCTTGCCGCAGCGACTTCACCTCGGGCCCGGTCAGCACGACACCGCACTCGATCGTGTCGTCGATGTGGTAGTCGTGCCGTGCCTTTTTGTTCTGCGCGATCATCTTGCGCTTGGGGGCCGCCTGAGCCTTCTTGGACTTGGTCGGCTTCCCCGGCATCTGCACGATGGTTGGTCTCTTTGCCATGGTCCTGGCATTGTCGCCCATGTGCGGGGTGCCGGGCCACGGGGTTGCGGCGGCGCGCGGCCGGCTCAGGCGGCCTTGCTCGCGCTCACCAGCCCGCCGAGGACTTCGCGGGCTCGCGCGTCGGCGGTTTCCGGCGGGTCGGCGGGCGCCACGGGGATGTCCGGCGCGATACCCGTGCCGTCGACGCCGCGACCGCTCGGCGGGTACCAGCGGCCGATCGTGAGTTCGACGGCGCCGCCGCCGGTGAGGGCGGTCACCGCCTGCACCGAGCCCTTCCCGTACGTCGTCGTGCCGACGATCACCGCGCGCCCGCGGTCGCGCAGTGCCGCCGCGACCACTTCGGCCGCGCTGGCGGTGGCGTCGTCGACGAGCACGACGAGGGGTGTGCCCTGGTCGCCGGGCTGCGCTTCGGCGCCGAGTTCGCGGTGTCGGCCGGTGCCGTCCTCGTACGTCACGACCGGGCCGGGGGCGAGGAATGCGGACGCGACGGCGGCGGCCTCGTCGATGAGTCCGCCGGGGTTGCCGCGCAGGTCGAGGAGGACCCCTCGCGGGCCGCTGTCGAGGGCGGCGCGGACCTGGTCGGCAGTGCCGCGGCCGAAGCCCGGGACGCGGATGCGCAGCAGGCCGGGGGCGTCGGGAGCGTCGAAGGGTTCGGCGGTGACGCCGGCACCGGTGAGGAGTTCGCGGACGAGGACGACGGGCGTCGGCGCGCCGTCGCGGACGATCGTGAGGACGACGGGGGCGCCGACGGGTCCGCGCAGTCTGGAGACGACCCCGGCGACGCCGAGTTCGCCGGCCGGGAGGTCGTCGACGGCGGCGAGGAGGTCGCCCGCGACGAGTCCGGCGCGGTCGGCGGGGCTGTCGGGGTGAACGTGGCCGACGCGTACCTCGCCGTTGGCCTGACGGACTGTCAAGCCGACGCCGGGATACGTGCCGTCCGCAGGCGCGGCGTCGTCGGCGGGCGATCCGGGCGGGTAGTAGGCGGCCCACCGATCGTCGAGCACCGACAACAGGTCGCGGGCGGCATCCGGGGAGAGCACGAGGCCGTCGAGCGCGGCCGAGCCGTCGGCGACGCTGACGACGACGTCGGGCGGTGGCCGGTGCGGCGGACGCGGCCGGGTCTCGGCGGCCTGGGGCCCGGTCGTTCCCGCTCCGTCCCACGCGCCGGTCGCGGCCCCGGTGGTCAGCGCCGTGCCGAAGGCGAGGGCCAGCGCGGCCCTGCGGCGTACCCGGCCTGACGTCATGCCGGGAGCATAGGGCAGCTGCGGCCGGACAGACGCGGGTGCGGAGGGCCGGAACTCTCGGCCGTCGAGCCCCGCTCTCGGCCGTTCCCCGCTCTGGCATGTCCGGTGGATCTTTCCGGACCCGCGCGGCGCGGCGAGCGGAGGAGGGCCACCGGGCCCGCGAGCGAGTACACCGAGCACGAGTCTCGGGCCCGCGCCTTGGGATCGGCACCCACGCGGGCTGGTCCGAAGAGACCCCCCGGACAGGTCCTAGAGCCAGGTCATCGGGTCGGTGAACCGGCCGTCGACCAAGACCTCGAAGTGCAGGTGCGGACCGGTGGAGTAGCCGGTGTTGCCGACGAGGCCGACCGTCTCTCCGCGCGTGAGCCGGCGTCCCGCGGCGACGTCGATGCGTGAGAGGTGGTTGTAGGTCGTCGTCAGCGCGACACCGTTGACCTTGCCGTGCGAGATGACGACGCGGTTGCCGTACGCGGCGTTGTAGTCGGCGGCGATGACCGTGCCTTCGCGGGCGGCGCGCACGGGCGTTCCCGCGGGGGCGGCGAAGTCTGTTCCGGTGTGCAGTTTGACGTATTCGAGGATCGGGTGGAACCGGGATCCGAAGCCGGAGGTGATGTCGGCGTCCACCGGGTAGGACAGCGCGCCGCCCTGCTCGCGTTCGCGGGGAACGCCACGGGCCGACGGCGCATTGAGCCGGTTGACGAGTTCGGTGAGCCTGTGCTGCTCGGAGACGAGGGATTCGTACCGCTGTTGGTCGGCGGCTTTCTCCTCCTGTGCGGTGGCCATCGCGGCGCGGCGCTGCTCGACGAGTTTCTCGACGGCCGCCGCGGCGGTGGCGGCTTCGGCCTCCAGCCGCGTGAGTTCGGCGACGTGTGCCGCCGCGGCCTCCCGTTCGACGCGCACTTGGTCGCGGGCGCGGGCGAGGGCCTTCTGGCGGCCGTCGGTTTCGCGGTGCACTTCCTTGAGGCGGGCGAGCGCGGCCTCGTCGGCGCGCATCAGGGCCCGGAAGGCCTCGATCCTGGACATCATCTGGGCGGGGGTCTCGGAGCGGACGACCACCGAGAGCCCGGCCAGCGAACCCTGTTGGTACGCGCGGCGCGCCACTTGGCCGATGGAGTCGCGCAGACTCCACATCGAGGCCTCCACGTCGCGCAGTTGGCGCTGCGCGGTGGCCTCCTCCTCGACCGCGATCTCCAGGCGGCGGCGCAGGTCGCCGTCCCGGATGCGGGCGGCGTCGAGGTTGCGCCGCGCTTCGGCGAGCGCGGTCTGTGCGGCGGGCATGTGCGCGTTGGCCTCGGCGTACGCGGTCTCGGCCGCGGCGAGGCGTGCCACCGCACCGTCGAGTTGGGCCCGCACATCGTGGACCTGGCTGTCGATGCGGTCCTTCTCGGCGCGCGTGTCGCCGTCGGCCTGGGCGGTGCCCCAGCAGACGGCGCCGGCGGTGGCGGCGACCAGTGCGAGGAATCCGAACCGCCGGGAGTGCGTGGGGTACATGGACGTCGCCTCCTGTCTGGGGACCGGCGGCCGACGACTCGTCGACGCGGGGTCGTGCGGTCAATCGGTCCCACTGGTATCAGGCAGGAGCAGACAGGAAGCGACAATTAAGCCATATAAAGCACTTTTAAGTTGATATGACACTCATCCGGCGCAGCGATCGGCGCCGTGCGGAGCGTCCGGGTGACGGTTCGTCAGACCTTGAGGTACTTGCGCAGCGTGAAGAACGACGCGATCGCGGACATCCCGATGCCGAGGAGGAAGAGCCATGGCAGGACCGCGAACACCGAGTCGAAACCGATGAGCTGCTTGTCGAGGATGTTGATCGCGCCCGCCAAGCCCTTTTTGACGCCGAAGTAATAGCCGACGCTCAGGAGGCCCGACGCGGCCAGCGCGCCGACCAGGCCCGCGACCGCGGACTCCAGGATGAAGGGGCCCTGGATGTAGAAGTTCGAGGCACCGACGAGACGCATGATGCCGGTCTCGCGGCGACGGCTGAACGCCGAGACGCGCGCGGTGTTGACGATCAGCAGGATCGCCACGACGAGCATGAACGCCATGATCCCGTAGGCGGCGTACCGCGCGCTGCGCAGCAGGTCGAAGAAGGGCTTGAGAAGCGCCTTTTGGTCCTGGACGACGAATACGCCCCCGCGGCCGGTGAAAGCGCTGGAGATGATCTCGAACTTGGTCGGGTCGTGCAGCTTGACGCGGAAGGACTCCGGCAGTTGGTCCGGTGTCAGGCTCTCACCGAGCGGCGAGTCCTCGTTCTGCTCCATGAAGTGCTTGTACGCGTCCTGCTTGCTCTCGTAGAAGACCTCCTCGACCTCGGGCATCTTCGCGAGATCGGCCTGGATGGCGTCCCGTTCGGTCGCGGTGACCTCGCCGTTCACGCATCCGCCCTGTTTCGGGTCGGACTTGTTGCACAGGTAGATCGACACCTCGACGCGGTCGTACCAGTAGTCCTTCATCGCGTTGGTCTGCGCGCTCACCAGCAGGCCGGCCCCGAACAGCGTCAGGGACAGCGCGACACTGACGATGACCGCGATCGTCATGGTCAGGTTCCGGCGGAGACCGATGCCGATCTCTTTCAGCACGAACTGGACGCGCATGATGTCCTAACGGTCTTCGGGGCGTCGCCTTGTCGCGTACGCCGGTTCGGTGCGTTCGTCGGTTTCGGGGCGCGTGAGAGTACGCGCGGGCCGAAGCACGGACCGGAGTGCGGCCGGGAGCGGCCGGGTCAGTGCGAGTAGCCGTAGACGCCGCGCGACTGGTCGCGGACGAGGTGGCCCTGTTCCAACTCGATGACGCGCTTGCGCATTTGGTCGACGATCGCCTGGTCGTGCGTCGCCATGACGATCGTCGTGCCGGTGCGGTTGATGCGGTCCAGCAGCTTCATGATGCCGACGCTGTTCTGCGGGTCGAGGTTGCCGGTCGGCTCGTCGGCGATGAGGATCATCGGCCGGTTGACGAACGCCCGGGCGATCGCCACGCGTTGCTGCTCACCACCGGACAACTCGCCGGGCATGCGGTCCTCTTTGCCGGCCAGGCCGACCAGGTCGAGGACTTCGGGGACCACCTTGCGGATGGTGCCCTTCGGCTTGCCGATCACTTCGAGTGCGAACGCGACGTTCTCGCGCACGGTTTTGTTCGGCAGCAGCCGGAAGTCCTGGAACACCGTGCCCATTTGGCGGCGCAGCGTGGGAACCTTCCAGTTGGACAGCCTGCCGAGGTCCTTCCCGGCGACGAAGATGTTGCCCGTGGACGGCCGTTCCTCCTTGAGGACGAGCCGCAGGAAGGTCGATTTGCCCGAACCGGAGGAACCGACGAGGAAGACGAACTCGCCCTTCTCCACTTCGAGCGAGACGTCCTGCAGCGCGGGCCTGGGCTGCTTCGGGTACGTCTTGGTGACGTTGTCGAATCGGATCACGGTTGCATCACAGCGCGCCATCCTAAGGGGCAAGGGCGTCGTACGGGGCAGAGCAGGTGGTGAGGGCTCCACCACGACCGGGGTCGCCCGCGGGCACGGGTCGTGTCCGTGAACGCGGGCGCGGTGCGTGCGTCCCAGGGACGGTACCGCCCTCCGAGCCGGGCGCGCAGGCCGGGAGCGATGCGTCACAGGGCATGGCCATGCAGGAGTCTAAGCGGCACAGTTGAACGTGATGGGAACTTTCCCCGGCCCTCGCAGCGTTGTAAAGGACGACCAGGCAGCAGGTCGGGCCCCGGAGGGCCGAGGAGGACGTCATGACGTGGGAGCACCTGGTGTGCGCCAACTGCGCCGGCCCGGTGAGCGAGGGCCGCTGCCGGGTCTGCCGTGCCTCGCGTGAGCGCATGCACCGCGAGGGTTTGCAGATATCGCCGGCCCTGCTGGTGGCGCTGGCCGCGCTGGTGGTCGTCGCGGCGCTGCTGCTCCAGGGAATGACCGGCTGATCCGACCGGCGGCGGTCGGCGACGGATATCCGGCCACAAGACATGAGTGAAGGCCCCGGGCTGTGCCCGGGGCCTTCACTCGTCCTCGTTGACGGCCTCGACGGCCCCGCACGGCCCCGGCGGCCCTTCAGGCCGGTGCCGAGCCCGCCGGTCGGGCGGGCCCGGCACGGCGTGATCCGGTGGGCCGGAGCGGCCGCGACGCTAGGCAGCGGCGGTGGCTTCGCGGCGGCTGAGCTTGCGCGGGACGATCGTGAAGGCGAGGCCGCCTACTGCCATCGCCACGCCGCCGATCACGATGAACGTGAGGTTCTCCGACTGGCCGGTCGCGGCCAGTTCCGGGACGTCTGTCGGGCCCCCCGTGGTGCCGGCGGTGCCTGCCGCGCCGGGCGCGGCGGTCGCCGTCGGGGTGTCCGCAGCCGCCGCGTTGCCGCCGGCCGCTCCTCCGCCGTAGTTGCGCTGCGGATCGCTGCCGCCGACCGAGCCCCCCGAGGAGCCGCGTTCCGTACCGCAGTTCACGTCGCCGTTGGCGATCGAGCACTCGGTGCCGGTGGTGGGTGCTCCGGTGGGAGTGCCCGTGTCCCCGCTCGGCGGGTTCGAGCCGGTGGGTGTGCCGGATGTGGGCGGCACGGTCTGCGTCGGCGGTGTCGACGCCGGAGGCGTCGAGCCCTGGCTTCCGGTGTCGGTCGGCACCGAGGGGCTGGAGCCGTCCGACGGCTGCTCCGAGTTGCCGTTCCCGTTGCCGTTGCCGTTGTTCCCGTTGCTGCTGTTGCTGTCGGTCGATGCCTGCGTGGCGTCTCCGCTCGGCGACTCGGAGCCGCCGGGGAGGCCGAGCGACACCGTCAGACACTCTGCGTCCAACGGGTGCAGCGCGCAGGGATCGGGTTCCTCCGCCGCCGCCATTCCCGCGACGGCAAGTGAGGCGCCACCGACGAAGACAGCGGCGGCGGCTATGCGTGCCACTCGGGCGCGCATTCTGTTCGTCACTACTGCAACCCCCAGTTGATCGGGCCCCGTCCGTGCCTCAGCCTGGACAAGGCCGTCACAAGGCGTCAACGGGGATCTATGAGGGTTACTAGCGGATGTCCCTTTTCCTCCTCAAAGGTCGTGAAGAAAGTTGAGGGAGTCCGCGCAGCGGCCGCGAGGGCCTTTTCCGGTGGGCGACCAAGGAGCCGCGAGGCCTACGCCGCGGCCGTCTGCTGCTGCTTGCGCCAGCGGATGCCGGCCTCGATGAAGCCGTCGATGTCGCCGTCGAGGACCGACTGAGGGTTGCCGACCTCGAACTCGGTCCGCAGGTCCTTGACCATCTGGTAGGGGTGCAGGACGTACGACCGCATCTGGTTGCCCCACGACGATCCGTCGCCCTTGAGCGCGTCCATCCTGGCGCGCTCCTCCTGGCGCTGCCGCTCCAGCAGCTTGGCCTGGAGAACTGCCATCGCCGTCGCCTTGTTCTGAATCTGCGAACGCTCGTTCTGGCACGAGACGACGATGCCGGTCGGGATGTGCGTCAGGCGCACGGCCGAGTCGGTCGTGTTGACGCCCTGGCCGCCGGGGCCCGACGAGCGGTACACGTCGACGCGCAGGTCCGACTCGTCGATGTCGACATGGTCGGTCTGCTCGACCACGGGCAGCACCTCGACGCCCGCGAACGAGGTCTGGCGCCGGCCCTGGTTGTCGAACGGCGAGATCCGGACAAGCCGGTGGGTGCCCTGCTCGACCGACAAAGTGCCGTATGCGTAGGGCGACTTCACCGCGAAGGTCGCGGATTTGATGCCGGCCTCCTCGGCGTACGACGTCTCGTAGACCTCGGTCGAGTAGCCGTGGCGCTCAGCCCAGCGCGTGTACATGCGCAGCAGCATCTCGGCGAAGTCGGCGGCGTCGACGCCGCCCGCCTCGGCACGGATGGTGACCAGCGCCTCACGCGCGTCGTATTCACCGGAGAGCAGCGTGCGCACTTCGAGCTCGTCGACGGTCTTGCGGACGGCGGCGAGCTCGGCGGCGGCCTCGGCGCGGGTGTCCGCGTCGTCCTCCGCCTCCGCCAGCTCGAAGAGCACCTGGACGTCGTCGATACGGCGGCGCAGATCCTCGACCTTGCGCAACTCGCCCTGGAGGAACGACAGGCGGCTGGTCACCTTCTGCGCGTTCTCGGGGTTGTCCCACAGGTCGGGCGCCGCGGCCGTCTCGTTGAGCGCGGCGATGTCAGCCCGCATTTTGCCCAGGTCGAGGACCGCCTCGATCGACTCCATGGTGGATTCGACGGACTTCAGCTCTTCGGAAGGATCAATGGCAGCCACGCCACCATCGTACTGGCCCCACACCGGACCCCTGAGCGACGGCCGACCGGGGGTGGAAACGGGGACGGGAGCCGTGGCGGAACGGAAGGGCGCGGGAGCGCAGAACGAGCAGCGCTGTGCGCGCCGGCGGTCGGCGGGTGCGCGCGGATGACGGGGCAGCGCCGGGCGCGGAGGAGGGACGGAAGGTCGCCACCGGAGGCACAGACCGCGCGGTGGCGTTCGTCGAGGACGTCGTGGCGCTCGCCGTCGCTGCCGTCAGGCGGGCTGCCGGCCGGCGCAAGCGCGGGTCAGGCGGAGGGGGCCACCTGGACGCGCCCGTTGGGCCCGCGCAGGTAGACGTCGACACGGTCGGCGGTCGCGGCGACCGCCGCCGCGCCCCGTTGGGCCGGGAGTCCGGCCGGCGGGGTCAGGGCCGCGGAGCGCCAGCCGTCGCCGCGGGCGAACAAGCCGACCATGCGGCCCGCGGTGTCGGGAACGACGACGGTCAGCCCCGTCGCCGGCGTCCAGGCCGCGGCCGGTCGCCCGCCCGCGCGGACCGCGCCGACGCGCAGCGGTTCGCGCCAGTCGCCGGAGGTGAAGGCGACGTGGAGCAGTTCGTGGTTGTCGGCGCTGACGACGAAGGCATCCATCGTGCCGGGGGCCGACGCGGTCACGGCCGGGGCCTGTTCGATGGAGTCGGTCGCGGCAACTCGGTCGAAACCGGTCCAGTTCGATCCGACGAGGGTGCCGTGCATCAGGGTGTCGCCGGAGCGTACGAGGATTTCGAGCCGGTCGCCGGTCGCGGTCGCGGCGGGTGCGCCGGTGATCTTGGTGCGGGCGTCGATGCGCGTCCAGTCGCCCCACCGGCCGTCGGCGAAGCTGCTGCGGTAGAGGTGGCGGTCCGCGGCACCGACCGCGAGGACGTCGACGCGCCCGGGGCCGGGTGCGGTCACCGCGAGGTCTTCGGCGGCCTTGAAGGCGGGCAGCTTCTGCCAGTCGCGGAACACGAAACCGTCGCCGGTGGAGAACCACGGCTGTCCGTCTCCGTCGCGTTGGACGACGAAGGTCGGCGCGGCGGCCGGCCCGGCCGC
>NZ_JBPKBI010000002.1:0-38345 GCF_051388935.1 Yinghuangia sp. YIM S10712 | reverse complement strand
CCCCCCCCCCCCCCCCCCCCCCCCCCGGGCCCGCCGATCAGCAGGACGGGCGCGACCGGAAGCCCCGCCCACGCGGCCCACGCCGGAACGGAGGCCGAGACGCCGTCCGAGCGGCCTTGGATCGTCCCGTCGGCGGCGGACGCGGTCGGCGACACCGTGGACCCGGCCGGCTGCTGCTCGCGCGGCGGTGTGTCGTCGCCTTTCGCCAGCCACCACCCCGCGCCGCCGAGGATGCCCAGCACGAGGACGGTGCCGAGCACGGCCACCGCCCGGCCGCGCCGCTTGCGGTGTGTCGCGCGCCGGCGCGGTGCGGTGACCGGCGGGGCGGAGAAGGTCGGCCGGACCAGATTGGTGTGGGTGTCGCGGGAGGCGTCCGGCTCGGTGCCGGAGACCAGCGGCACAACGCCCGCGGGCAGGGGCGGCGGCGTCTCACCGCGCTCGGGATGCCCGCCGCCGTCCGGGGCGGGCACGTCGAAGCGCGGCAGCCCGGCGAGCGCGGGCAGCGCGGCGCGCAGGCGCTCGCCGACCTCACGGGCCGTCAGGCGCGCGGCGGGAGCCTTCGACAGGCAGGAGGCGAGGACTTCGGCGACCGGCGCGGGGAGGCCGGGGATGCCCGGCACCGGTTCGGTGACGTGGCGGCGCAGCACCGCGCCGGGGTGGCCGCCGCCGAACGGGGTCCAGCCGGTGAGCAGTTCGTACAGCACGGTGCCGAGCGCGTACACGTCGACGGCGGCGGTCGGCTGGAGGCCTTCGATGATCTCGGGGGCCAGGTAGTCGGGGGTGCCGATGATGCGCGTGGCCCGGGTGCGGCGGGGTGCGTCGACGAGGCGGGCGATGCCGAAGTCGGTGAGCCTGGCCCGGATTTGGCCGTACGCGGTGTCGAGCAGGATGTTCTCGGGCTTGACGTCGCGGTGGATGACGCCCTCGGCGTGCGCGGCGGAGAGGCCGTCGGCGACGTCGGCGCAGATCGCGGCGGCGAGCGCGGGTTTGAGGACGCGCTCCCTCTCCAGGCGCGTGCGCAGGTCGGGGCCGTTGACCAGGTCCATGACGAGTGCGAGGTCGACGCCGTCCACGACGAGGTCGTGGATGCCGACGATGCCGGGGTGGTCGAGGCTGACGAGTGCGGTCCGCTCCTGCACGAATCGTGCGACCAACACCTCGTCGGAGGCCAGGTCTTCGCGCAGGAGTTTGATGGCGACGGGGCCCTCGGGTCCCTCGCCGGCCCAGACGGTGCCGCTCGCGCCGCGCCCGAGCACTTTCAGGGCGACGTACCGGCTGCCAATCCTGCGTGCCAATGCTGCTCCGTGTCCCCGGCTCGGTCCCGGCTCGGTCTCCGGCCTCGTTTCCGGCCATGTCCCCGGCGCGTCGGGCGGATTCCCCCGGCTTCGGACGTGCTCCGGACTTCCTTCGAGACTTCCGTGCCCGAAGGCTACCTGCCGGAACGTGCCAACCCGCGTGGTGTGGGGGATCCGAAGCGGGTGTCATTCTCTTGGTGAAGCAATTTGTCGACCTGTAAGTCGGGGCGGGTCGGGCCGCAGGCGGTTCCGGACGCGGGTGCCCCGGCCTGCCCGTTCGTCCGCGGAGCGGGTTTCCGACCGGGCGCCGAGGATGCGCCCGGCGGCGAACCGGGCGCCGGTGTAAGCGGGTTACTGGCCCGAGCCGCCGGTGGTGTCCGTGTCGCCGCTCCCGCCGCTGCCGCCTCCGTCCACGAAGTCTTTGACCTCGTCATACCATCCCTTGACTTGATCAAAGATGTCGATGGCGTTGTTGACCCAGTCCCGCAGCGGGCTGAACCAATAGATGGCGAACAGGATCGCGGCGAAGATCGCCAGCCGCATGAGGCAGCCCAGCGTGCAGCCGAGGCCGGGAATCGACGACAGCCGGAAGCCACGTCCGCGCCGCGGCTCACGGGGTTCGCGTTCGCGCCGGGGCTCGCGGCGCGGCGGCGCCACCTCGGGCGGGCGCGGGGCCTCGCGCTGCGGCGGCGGTTGCGGCGGGGCCGGACGCGGCACCGGCTCGGGTGCGCGGTACGGCGCCGGCGGCGGAGCGTACTGCGCCGGGCCGCCCTGCCGGGCCGGGCTTTCGTCGCGGTACAAGGCGGGCTGCGGGTAGCCGGGCGGCTGCGGGGCCGGCCGGTACGGCTGCGGCGGCACCACCTCGTCGAGCACGCGTGTGGGTTCCGGCGCGGGCGGGCCGGGCGGCGCGGGCGGGGGGCCGGGCGGCGGAGCCGTCGCGCCCCCGAATCCGTCCGGTGTGCCGCGGGGCACGACGCGGGTCGCGTCGTCGGGCCCGCCCATGCCCGCGGCGGCGAACCCGGCCGCGGCACCGCCGGCGGCCGAAGCCGATGCGTCGAGCAGCCGCGCCAACGCACCGTCGTCCGGCCGCGAGCCCTGGAGGATCTCGGCCGCCATCCGCAGCGCCGAGCCGAGCCCTTCCGCGTCCGGACGACGCTCCGGCTGCTTCGCGAGGCAGCGCTCGGTCACCAGCCAGTAGGCGTCGGGCATGCCCTGCGGCCGGGTCGGGGTGTCGGCGAGATGCCGGTGGATCAGCGCGATGGGGTTGGAGTCGGTGAACGGCGGGCGACCGGCGAACAATTCGTACAGCACGACCCCGGCGGCGTAGATGTCGACGGACGGGCTCAGCGGACGGCCCTCGGCCGATTCGGGAGCGACGTAGCTGGGCGTGCCGACCAGTTCGTGGGTGCGGGTGAGCGCGGGTGATTCGGCGAGCCGGGCGATGCCGAAGTCGGTGAGCATCGGGTAGAGCGAGTCACCGTTGCGGTTGAGCATGATGTTGGCGGGCTTGAGGTCCCGGTGGATCACGCCGTCCGCGTGGGTGACGGCCAGCGCGTCGCAGACCTGGGCCATCGTCAGCGCGGCGGCGGCAGGCGGCAGCGGGCCGTTGTCGCGCAGGTACGTCCGCAGGTCCGGGCCGTCGATGAGGTCCATCACCAAGGCCAGGACCTCGCCCTCGACGACCAGGTCGCGGACGCGGACGAGGTTGGGGTGGCTCAGCCGCAGCAGCAGCGAGCGCTCCCGCAGGAAGCGGGTGACGACGTCCGGGTCGCCCGCGAGTTCCTCGCGCAGCACCTTGACCGCGACGACCTCGCCGGTGTCGCGGACGCGCGCACGCCAAACGGTCCCGCTGGCGCCCCGCCCCAAGGTCTCTTCGAGCAGGTACTTGCTTCCGACCGGCCGGTCCACTGCGCTCCCCAGACTTACCGACAGCTGTGCGCACACCCTAGTGCGGTGACCCGGAAGGTTCACCGGTCACAGCACCGCGGCGCGCGCCGAGGGCCTGCGGCCCCTTGCGATCGTGGACGCGCGCGTCGCCGAACCGGTTCGTCACACACCGTCCCCAGACGAGTCTGCCCAAATGGGTCGGCATCGGTATACGGCTTCGGCCGGTGTCCGGGACCGACTGTGCGGTTTCCGGATACGGCAGCGTCCGATATGGCGTACGCGGCAGCGGATTCGCGAAACGGTGGCGGCAACTGCGCGCGTTCCGGCTGTCCTTCGCATGATCGTTCCCATCCGCGGCCGGGAGTGCCATCCTCGTCGCGGATGCGAGGATGCGTACCGTGCATGTCGCATGACGCGCGCGATGGGCACGCAAGGGTGTGGCAGGGCGGACGGAGGAGCATGCAGATCCGGCTGACCGTGCTCGGTTCCCGCGGGGAGGGGCCGGGGGCGGACGTGCTCGTCACGGCGCCTACGGGGACCACGTTCGGGGCGGTCGCGGGTGCGCTGCGCTCGACGTCCGGCGCTGACGGGCAGCGGTTCTGGGTGGGTGACACGCGCCTCGCGGACAACACCCCGCTGGGCCGACCGCCCCTGGTGGACGGCGCGTTGGTGACGATCGGCATGCCCGGGCCGGCGTCGCCCGCGACCGGTTCGCCGGAACTGCGCGTGGTGGGCGGCCCCGACGCGGGCGGCGTGCACCTGCTGCGGCAGGGCACCGTGCGCATCGGCCGCGCGCCCGAGGCGGAGATCCGGATCGGCGATCCCGATCTTTCACGGTTGCACGCGGAACTGACCATAACGCCGGGGCCGTCGGGGCACGTCCGCGTCGCCGACCTGGGGTCGACGAACGGCACGACGCTCGACGGACAGCCGGTCGGCCGCGAGCCGCTGCGCGTACGCCCCGGATCGCTGCTGCGGCTCGGCGAGACGACGCTCACCGCCGTGATGCCGCTGCCGTACGACGCCGAGCCCCCGCCCGCCGACGGGCCGCGCCCCGACGGGCTCGGGCACGTCGTGCTGCCGCGTCTCCCGCGACGGCCGGCACCGCCCGTCGAGCCGGTGCGCATCGATCTTCCCGACGAACCGCCCGCCCGCAGGCTGGGGTTCGCCGGCCGGCGCCGCGCGGTGGCGGCCGAGCGGGCCGCGTTGGAGGATCAGGCGCGGCTGGCCGTCGTCGAGGAGGTGCGCCGCAGACGCGCGCGCAGTCCCGACCTGGCGACGCTGCTCCTCGCCGCGCTCGACGCCGGGGCGGGCGAGCGCGGGCGGCCGGACGTCCCGATGCGTGTGTGGGAACGGCACGGAGATCCGGGAGACCGGCTGGCGGTGCGGCTGGGGACCGGCGACATTCCATCCGAGGTGACGATCGCGCATGCGGAGGGAGTCCGGCGGCTGACCGCGTATGCCGCGCCGGTGACGGTGTCGTTGCAGGACGCGGTGCTGGGTCTCGCCGGTCCGCGTCCGCGCCTGCTCGGCCTGGCGCGTTCGCTGGTCGCGCAGTTGGCCGCGCTGCACGGACCGCACGAGCTCGAAATCGTGCTGATGTGCGCGGATCCGGCGCTCGCGGAGGATTGGACGTGGCTGCGCTGGCTGCCGCATCTGCGGCCCGCCGAGGGCCAGGACTGCCGGCTGTTGCTCGGCCTGACACGTGATCAGGTCCTGGCGCGTACGGGCGAGTTGCTCGACCGGGTCGACCGCGCGCGGGAGCACCCCGAGGACACGCACACGGCGGCACGCCCCCGGCGGCGCTCGGTCGTCGTCATGGACGGCTCGGGCGCGCTGACGGCCCGCCCGGAGCTTGTCCGGCTCCTCACCGAGGGCCCCGCCGCAGGCGTGCACACACTGTGCCTCGACGACCGCGCGGAGGAACTGCCCTTGCAGTGCGCGGTGATCGGGCGCGTCGTCGGCGAGGTGGGGACGCGCCTGTCGCTGATCGGCCCGGCGGCGCACCGCATCGAGGACATCGTCGCCGACGCCGTCTCCCCCGCGTGGGCCGACCGGTTCGCCCGCGCGCTGGCTCCCCTGCGCGAGGCCGCGACGCGCAGGGTGTCGCCGCTGCCGGAGACCGTACGGCTGTTGGACCTGCTCGGCTTCGACCTCATGACGCCGGCCAAGGTGCTGGGCGCGTGGCGCGAGGCCGGGCGCACCGCGCGCGGGGTCCTCGGCGCGGACGTGCGCGGCGCGGTGACCGTCGACCTCGACAACGACGGCCCGCACATGGTCATCGGCGGCACGGCTGGCTCCGGCAAGACCGAGCTGCTGACCGCGCTCGTGGCGTCGCTCGCGGTGGCCAACCGGCCCGACCACCTCGGCCTCGTGCTGGTACGCGGCACCCACCTCGACCCCGAGGCGCCTCCCGACGGCATCGCGGCGTGTGCGGACCTCCCGCACACGATCGGCTACCTCGACGAACCCGACGCGGCCCGCACGTCGGACGCCGTCTCGGCGCTCCTCGGCGAGCTGACGCGGCGTGAGAATCTGCTGCGGGGCATGGCTTTCACGGCGTTCCGTGATGATTCGGGCATGCCGCTGCCGCGCATACTCGTCGCGGTCGACGACATCGAGCGTCTGGCACGGCAGTTCCCCGGTTTCGTGAAGGGCCTCGCCGACGTCGTACACCGCGGCGGGCCGCTCGGCGTCCACCTCGCGGTCGCCACCGGCCAGCCGGCACTGGCCGGTTCGCTGGAGGCCACCGCGGAGGCGGACCTGCGGGTCGCCCTGCGCACCGACGACGCGGCGGCCTCGCAGGCGCTGATCCACATCGACGACGCGGGCGCCCTCGACGACGACTACCCCGGCCGTGCGCTGATCCGCGGATCGGACGGCGCGGTGCACCCCTTCCAGACGGGCCGCGTCACCGGCCGCATGCCGCGCACCGCGACGCTGCGGCCGACCGCGGTCCGCCAGACGTGGACAGACATGGGCGCCCCGCTGGGCCGCCGTACGGCCGCCGCGTCCGGCCGCCCGACGATCGGACCGACCGATCTCGCGCTGCTGGTCGGCACATTGCGGCGCGCCGCGGACCAACTCGGCGCGGCACCGCAGACGAAGTTGTGGTGAGCCCCACGGATTTCGGTTCCGTCACGGTGCAAGTCGCTGTCGGTCGGCCGAAATATGGTGATGTGCAGGCTGTACATCGGCTCCTGCCTGGGGTTTTGCCCGAACCGGCCTGGCGATTTGTCGATGCAGGGACGCAGTCGGCCCACGATCGTTACGATTCCGCCACCTGAGGGGGTCGGTCGGTCTGGCAGGGTCCACAGGCGTAACGTGCACACCATTGACACGGGGACTGCCCCAACAAAATGTCGGACCGACTCATCGGGGCGGGGGGCAACGGAAGCGGGGGACAGGAGATGAGAGGTAGCCGCCGAACAGCGCTGCTGCGGACGTTGTACACCGCACTCGCAATCGAGGGGGCGGCCATGGTGCTGGGTGCGGGGGCGCTCGCTGTCATGGCCGTCGCGGTGCGCCGGGAAGGCGACGAGCTCGCCGGCCTCGACTCCCTCCTGATGGTCGCCGCGGCCCTGGCCGCCGGCCTGGCCGCGCTGTGCGCGGGAAGCATCCTGGCGGTCCGCGACACCTTGCGGTACGGGTACGGCGCGCTGGGCCGCGCCGCGACGCTCGGCATGATCCACCTGTGGACCGCGATCCTGACCGTCACACTCCAGGGACCGCTGTGGCTGCTCGCCCCCACCGGCCTGCCGGCCGCGTTCTACCTGACGGCCTGGTGGCTGCTGAAGGAACGCCGGCGCGACGACCTGCTGCTGCTGGAGCGCCACGAGGTGCCCGCACCCCGACGCCCGGAGGCCGAGGGCGCCGCACGCCGCTGAGCGTCCGGAGCGGTCCGCAGGGCGCACCGTCGCCTGCGGGCGCGCTCCCGGCCCCTCCGGGCCGGCGGTGGCCACGCGCCCGCACATGTGACCGAACACGCCTCCGGGGCCGCAGGACTCACCTGCGGCCCCGGAGGCGTTGGGGGTTCGGCAGCCGGGCCGCCGCGGTCAGCCCGGGGGGCGGTCCCTGCTCAGTTCATGCTCCCGCTGCGCAGCAGCGTGCGGATCACCCGCATGGCGACCGAAAGCGTCGCAAGATCGTACGACTCCGCCTCCCGCAGCTCCTCCAGCGTGGTCCGGGCCCGGTTGATGACCGAGGCGTTGCGTTCCTCCCACGCCTTGAAGCGCATCTCCGGCGTGGCGTCCGGGCCGCCCGACGACAGCACGTCGAACGTCAGCCCGGCCTGGGCCGCGTAGAGGTCCTCGCGCAGCGACGCGCGGGCCATCGACTTCCACCGGTCGTCGCGCGGCAGTTCGACGATGCGTTCCAGGAGGTACGCGATCGGCAGCCGGTCCGCGAGGTCGAAGTACACCTCGGCGACCTCGATCACGCCGTGCCCCGAGTCGCGGGCCACCTCGACGATGTCGAGCGCGGCGTACGAGGTGGAGAAGCCCGCGGCCACGGTCGCCAGGTCGTGCGGCACGCCCGCCTCGGTGAACTCGGCGTACATCTTGTCCATCCACGCCAGGTCGCTGCCGCGCAGCAGTTTGGGCAGGTGGGCGACGACGTCGGCGACCCCTTCGGCGAAGAACGCGATCTGCTCCGCGATGTCGATCTCGCGCCGGTTGCCCAGCATCCACCGCGTCGACCGCTCGACGAGGCGCCGCATGTGCAGGCGCATCTTGGTCTGCACGGAGGCCGGCACCTGGTTGTCGAGTGCCTTGATCTGCTCCAGGATGTCGTCGGCGCGGTAGATCTGGCGCGACGCCAGGTGGGCGCGGGCGATCTCGGCCGCCGCGGCGCCGGATTCCTCGCGCAGGCGGAAGATGAACGAGATCCCGCCCAGGTTGACCAGGTCGTTCACCACACGGGTCGTGATGATCTCGCGGCGCAGCGCGTGCGCGTCGATCTGCGCGCCGAACTTCTCCCGCAGCGCGCTGGGGAAGTACCGGTGCAGTTCGGCACGCAGGAACGGGTCGTCCGGCAGGTCGGAGGCCAGCAACTCCTGGGCGAACACGATCTTCGTGTAGGCCAGCAGCACGGCCAGCTCCGGCCCGGTCAGCCCCACGCCCGCCTGCTGGCGTTCGCGCAACTGCCGGTCGGTCGGCAGGAATTCGATCTCGCGGTTGAGGTGCCCGTCGCGAACGAGTTTGCGCAGGTAGCGCATGTGGACGTGGAGCAGCGCCGGGGCCTGCGCGACCGCGTTGGCGAGCGCGTAGTTCTGCTCGTAGTTGTTCTCCAGGACCAGCCGACCCACTTCGTCGGTCATCTTGGCCAGGAGCGTGTTGCGCTGCTTGCCGGTCATGTCGCCGGCCGTGACAACCTGGTTCAGCAGGATCTTGATGTTGACCTCGTGGTCCGAGGTGTCCACGCCGGCGGAGTTGTCGATGGCGTCGGTGTTGATCCTGCCGCCGGCCAGCGAGAACTCGACACGTCCGAGTTGGGTGCAGCCGAGGTTGCCGCCCTCGCCGACGACCTTGACGCGCAGGTCGGCGCCGTCGACCCGGATGGCGTCGTTCGCCTTGTCGCCGACGTCGGCGTTGGACTCGGTGGAGGCCTTGACGTAGGTCCCGATGCCGCCGTTCCAGAACAGGTCGACCGGGGCCCCCAGGATCGCCCGCATCAGCTCCGCGGGGGCGAGCCGGGTCACGTCGTCCGGCAGGCCCAGGCGCGCGCGGACCGGCGGGCTGATCACGACCGACTTGGCGGTACGCGGGAACACCCCGCCGCCCGCGGAGATCAGGTCGGGGTTGTAGTCGGCCCAGGAACTGCGCGGCAGTTCGAACAGCCGGCGGCGTTCGGCGAAGGACACCGCGGGGTCCGGGTCGGGGTCGAGGAAGATGTGCCGGTGGTCGAACGCCGCCACCAGCCGGATGTGCTCGGACAGCAGCATGCCGTTGCCGAACACGTCGCCGGACATGTCGCCGATGCCCACGACGGTGAAGTCCTCGGTCTGGGTGTCGTGGCCGAGCTCGCGGAAGTGCCGCTTGACCGACTCCCACGCGCCGCGCGCGGTGATGCCCATGCCCTTGTGGTCGTAGCCCGCCGAGCCGCCGGACGCGAAGGCGTCGCCGAGCCAGAACCCGTACGACGACGCCACCTCGTTGGCGATGTCCGAGAACGTCGCGGTGCCCTTGTCGGCGGCGACCACCAGGTAGGTGTCGTCGCCGTCGTGGCGCACGACGCCCTTCGGCGGCACGACCTTGCCGCCCACGAGGTTGTCGGTGATGTCGAGCAGCCCCGAGATGAACGTGCGGTAGCAGGCGATGCCCTCGGCCATCCACGCCTCGCGGTTGGTCTGCGGGTCGGGGAGGCGCTTGCAGACGAATCCGCCCTTGGCGCCCACCGGCACGATGACGGTGTTCTTCACCATCTGCGCCTTGACCAGCCCCAGGACCTCGGTGCGGAAGTCCTCGCGCCGGTCGGACCAGCGCAGGCCGCCGCGCGCGACCGCGCCGAAGCGCAGGTGCACGCCCTCGACGCGCGGCGAGTACACGTAGATCTCGAACTTCGGGCGCGGCGCCGGAAGGTCGGGGATCACGAGCGGGTCGAACTTGAGCGAGAGGTAGTCGTGCGGTTCCCCGGTGTCGGTCTTCTGGAAGAAGTTCGTGCGCAGCGTCGCACGGACCATCGCGACGAACGAGCGCAGGATGCGGTCCTGGTCGAGGCTCGCGACCTGGTCGAGGGCGCCTTCCAGCTCCTCGACCATGCTGTCCACCAGCTCGGTCCCGGCGTGCTGGTGGCGGGGCGAGAAGCGGGCCTCGAAGAGGTTCACCAGCAGGCGCGAGATGTGCACGTTGCCGACGAGAGCGTCTTCGATGTAGTCCTGGCTGAACGTGGATCCGGCCTGGCGCAGGTACTTGGCGTAGGCACGCAGCACCATCGCCTGCCGCCACGTCAGCCCGGCACGCAGCACGAGCGCGTTGAAGCCGTCCGACTCGGCCTTGCCGGTCCATACCGCGGCGAAGGCCTCCTGGAAGAGCTGCTTGACGTCGTCGCCCGCTTCGAGCGTCGGGTCGTGGCGGATCCCGAAGTCGTACACCCACGCCACGCGGCCGTCGGCGCGGCGCAGCTCGTGGGGCCGCTCGTCGACGACCTCGATGCCCATGCGTTGGAGGATCGGCAGCACCTCGGACAGCGACAGCGGCCCGCCGGTGCGGTAGATCTTGAAGCGCCGCTCCCCCGCGAGCGCTCCTATGGGCTGGTACAGGTTGAGGGTGAAGTCCGCGACGTCGGGGCTCGGGTCGAGCGCCTCGATGCGGCGCAGGTCGGCGACCGCGGCACGCGGGGTGTACTCGGCCTTGTAGCCCTCGCTGAAGGCCCTGGCGTACGCGCGCGACAGCTCGGCGGCCGGTTCCTCACCGCACTCGCTGACCAGCGCCTCGGCGAATTCGTCGGCCCAGGAGCGGATTGCGGCGGCCAGCAGGCGCTCGATGTGCTCGACGTCGGGGTCGCCGAGGGCCGAGCCCTTCGGCACGCGCACGGTGAAGTGCAGGCGGGCGAGCACCGATTCGGTGTTGCGGGCGGTGAAGGTGATGATCGAGCCGCCGAGTTCGCGCAGCAGGATGTCCTGCATCCGCAGCCGGATCTCGGTCGTGTAGCGGTCGCGGGGCAGGTAGACCAGCGCGGAGAAGAAGCGGCCGTACTCGTCCTTGCGCAGGAACAGCCGCAGGCGGCGGCGTTCTTGGAGGTGCAGGACGGAGATGCCGATGTCGTACAGCTCGGGGACCTGGATCTGGAACAGGTCGTCGCGCGGGTAGGTCTCCAGGATCTGCAGGAGGTCGCGCCCGTCGTGGCTGGCGGGCGGGAAGCCGGCCATCTCCAGGACGTTCTGCACCTTGCGGCGCACGACCGGGATGCGCGTGACGCTCTCGGTGTAGACCAGCGAGCCGAACAGGCCCAGGAAGCGGCGTTCGCCGACCACGTTGCCGTCGGCGTCGAACTTCTTGACGCCGACGTAGTCGAGGTAGGAGCGGCGGTGCACCGTCGAACGGGAGTTCGCCTTGGTGAGGATGAGGAGCTTCTTCTCCCGGGCCTTCGCGCGGGCCTGCGGCGAGAGCCGGCTGAAGGAGGCGGACATGTTCTGGTCGGGCCGCAGCAGGCCGAGCCCGGTGCCGGGGATCGCGCGGAGCTGGTCCTCCCCGTCGACGGTGACCAGGTCGTACTCGCGGTAGCCGAGGAAGGTGAAGTGGTCCTCGGCGAGCCAGCGCAGCAGCTCCCAGGCCTCGCCGATCTCCTCACCGGGCAACGCCGGTGGGTTCTCGGCGAGTTCGTCGGCGATCCGCACTGCGGTGCCGCGCATCTTGGCCCAGTCTTCGACGACCTCGCGGACGTCGTCCATGACCTGCTGGAGGCCCTCTTCGATGGCGCGGATGTCCTCGCGGTCGCTCTCGCGGTCGATCTCGACGTGCATCCACGACTCGACGACGGCGTCGTCGGGCACCGCGCCGGCGTCGGAGGTGTCGAGGATTTCGGTGAGTTTGCCGGTGATGTCGCGGCGGACCACGAGCTGCGGGTGGATGACGACGTGGATCGCCCGATCCTGCCGGGACAGCTCGTTGGTGATCGAGTCCACGAGGAACGGCATGTCGTCGGTGACGATCTGGACGACGGTGTGGCCCGAGGACCAGCCGTTCTCTTCGACGGTGGGGGTGTACACGCGCACTTTGGCGGTCCCCTGCGGACGGGCCGCCGCGAGTCGGCAGTGCGAGATCGCCGCCCCGTAGATGTCCACCGGGTCGCGGTCGACCAGGTCGTCCGGTGCGGTGTGCCGGTAGTAGCGCCGCAGCAGGACGTCCAGGTCGACGTCCCCCGCCCCCTCGCCGCCTCCGTGCTGTGACGATGCCTGCCGGGCCGCTTCCGCCGCCCGGGCCAGCAGATCCGCTTTCGCCTCGTCCAGCTTGCTCTGCATGATGCCGTTGCTCCCTGTCGCGCGCCGTTGCGTGACCGACTACTTGTCTGTCGTACGGGCCCCTCGAACGGCAGCGGCGCGTCACCTGCGGCCCTCGGGACACCGTTGTCCCGACGGCTCGACCGTGGTGGCGTGCGTTGCGGGCCGAGGGTCACCCACGCCCGCCAGGCTACCCGCGCCCCGCCGGGACGGGGCGGGCGCCCGGCCCGGGCGGTGTCCGCAGGCTGTCAGGGATCCACTCGGCGCCGCGACAATGCGTCAAGTGGACAACGCATTGCGCGCCGGACGAATCCGTGCACAAGCGGTCAGACCATGACCACGCCGTTCTGTCCGTCGTGTTCGGCGGTTTCGTCGTCGAACCAGACACCGTGCTCCCCCAGATACCGGAAGCGCAGTGTCTGCCCCGGCGCAGCGGTGACGGTCACCGACCGCGTCCCGTTGCTGCGCCGCACGAACGTGTGCCGCCCCGGCTCCCAGTCGTTGAAGTCCCCGACGACGCTCACCGGCCCCGGCGGCTCGTCGACGGGCAGGCAGAAAGTGATCCGCATGGCGCCGTTCCGTTTCGCACGCTTGATCACGCCGTTCCCCCTCACTCGAAGTGGCTTGCGGCTTCCCGCCGAACGTATTGCACGATCGGACCGCCCGTCACCCCTTGTGGCAGCCCGTAACAATTGGCGGGAACGAGGCCGCGCACGGCGGTGAGGTCACGGATACAGGGCCTTCACATCCACCTCGACCGGAAACCCGAGATCCACCACCAGCCGCTCACGCTCGGGCGGGGCTGCGGGCACGTACTTACCGGCTGAGGTGTCGAGTTCGTACGCGTGGATCTCGGCACGGAGCCGCTTGTCGTCATCCTTGTAACGCTCGATCCGCCAGTAATACGGGATCTTGGCCACCGCGTAGCGGAACGCCTTGGTGAACCGGTCGCGCTCCTCGGATTCGTTGGAGACGATCTCCACCGCCAGGACGACATCTTCAAAGCTGATCAGCGCTTCTTCGTCGTCGTAATCGTCGCGGTAGATGAGTACGTCGGGCTCCGGAGCCGACTTGCGGGTGATCTGGACCGCCATCTCCAATTCGACATCCATGCCGCCGGGTGCCTGGGTGGCGAGCACGTCACGCAAACGGCGCTTGACTCGCGCGTGGAAGACCGTCTGTGGCGACATCACGATGATTGATCCATCCAGCAATTCGAACCGACGGTCGGTGGTCCTGGCGACGGCCGGCAAGTCGTCGACCGTCCACCCACCGTGCGGCGGCGCGTAAAACAGGTCAAGCTCGGCAGTCACGTCCCGCTCCTCGTCGTCAGCGTCTTTGGACACAACGCCGCCATCCTCTCTGCGATCGGCCACGTGTGCGGGTCTGTTCTCCCGCCTTCACCCGTTCGGGACACTGTCAGCCTCGCATGGCATCCGTCCGTCAGGGTCGGCCGGTGAAGGCGTCCTTCACATCGTCGGCGAACTTGGAGACCTGCCCTGCCAGATCGCGTTCCATGTGGGGATAGCGGTAGTCGGTCGCCGGGACGAAGGTCTCCTTGACGATGCGCGTGCTCGTCCAGCGCATCAGGTTCTGCATCGAGCCGGCCTTGTCGTTGGTGCCGGACGCGCGGCTGCCGCCGAAGGGCTGTTGGCCGACGACGGCGCCGGTGGGCTTGTCGTTGAGGTAGAGGTTCCCCGCGGCGAATCGCAGGGTCTCGGTGGCGTACGCGAGAGCCGCGCGGTCGCGGGCGATCACCGAGCCGGTCAGCGCGTACGGCGCCGCCGACTCCATCTGCCGCAGCATCGGCTCCCACGCGGCGTCGTCGTAGACGTGGACGGCGAGGATCGGCCCGAAGTACTCGGTGGTGAACACCTCGTCGGCCGGATCGTCGCAGACCAGCACGGTCGGGCGGACGAAGTAGCCGACCTCGGCTTCGTATGTGCCGCCCACGGCCACCTCGATGCCGTCGGTCGCGTGCGCCCGGTCGATGGCCGCCTTGTTCTTGGCGTACGCGCGCTCGTCGATCACCGCGCCCATGAAGTTCGCCAGGTCCGTGACGTCGCCGACGGCCAACGACTCGACCTCGGCGACCAGTTCGTCGCGGAACCCGCTCTCCCACAGCGACCTGGGCAGGTAAGCCCGCGACGCCGCACTACACTTCTGGCCCTGGTACTCGAACGCGCCTCGCACCAGCGCGGTTTTCAGCACTGCCGGGTCCGCCGACGGGTGCGCCACGACGAAGTCCTTGCCGCCCGTCTCGCCCACGATGCGCGGGTAGGCGCGGTAGCGGCCGATGTTGGTGCCGATGGTCGACCACAGCGTCTGGAACGTCCGCGGCGACCCGGTGAAGTGCAGGCCCGCGAAGTCGGGGGCGGACAACACCACGTCCGACACCGCCGCACCGTCGCCCGCCAGCATGTTCACCACGCCCGGCGGGAGCCCCGCCTCCTCCAGCAGCCGCATGATCTGCCAGGCCGCCGCCATCTGCGTCGGCGCCGGCTTCCACACCACGGTGTTGCCCATCAGGGCGGGCGCGGTCGGCAGGTTGCCCGCGATCGCGCTGAAGTTGAACGGGGTCACCGCGTACACGAAGCCGTCGAGCGGCCGGTGGTCCGCCCGGTTCCACGTGCCTGTGGAACTCGTCGGCTGCTCGGCCAGGATGCGCCGCGCGAAATGCACGTTGAAACGCCAGAAGTCCACCAACTCGCACGGCGCGTCGATCTCCGCCTGCTGCACCGACTTCGACTGCCCGAGCATCGTCGCCGCCGCCACGCGCTCCCGCCACGGCCCCGCCAACAGTTCGGCGGCGCGCAGGAACACGGCCGCACGGTCGTCGAAGTCCATCGCCCGCCACCCGGGCGCCGCTGCCTTGGCCGCGGCCGCCGCGCGCTGCGCGTCCTCGTGCGTCGCCGACGCGAACACCCCCAGCAGCGCCCGGTGGCGGTGGGGCTGCACGACGTCCACGCGCAGACCGCCGCCCCACGACCGCTCGCCGCCGATCGTCTGCGTCATCTCCACCGGCTCCGACGCCTGGCGCCGCAGCTCCGCCTCAAGCCGGGCACGCTCCGCGCTTCCGGGCGCGTAGGTGTGCACCGGCTCGTTCACCGGCTCCGGAACATTCGTGACAGCATCCATGCCAAACGGGTTGCCCGGTTTGCCGAGTTTTGACGCGCGGTGCGCGGAACGGCGGCGCTTCAGCTCTCGGCCAGCGCGACGGCTTCCGCGAGGGTGTCCACGACGGGTACTCCGGCGCGCTCCAAGCTGGCGCGGGAGTGCGAACCGCCCGTGTACAAAACAGCCGACGCGCCGACGTCGCGTGCCGCGTGCGCGTCGTCCGCCGCGTCGCCGATCACCACGACCGTCTTCGGGTCCGCGTCGAGCGCGGTCAGGTGCCGGGCGAGGTGCTCGGCCTTGCCGCCCCCGGGCGGTCCGATACGGCCGTCGACGCGCACGAACAGGCCGTCGATCGCGAAGCGGCGCACGTACGGCACGAGGGTGTCGTGGTCGGTCAGCGACAGGAGCGACTGCGTGCGTCCGGTCTGCTGCCAGGTGCGCAGCAGCGCGTCGGCGCCGGGCGTGAGCGCGCACGCCGCGGCGTGTTGCGCGTACGACGCCTGGAACGTCGCGTCGAGCACGGCCCACTCGTCGGGCCCGGGCACCCGGCCGGTGATCTTCTCGTAGAACTTCGGCACCGGGACGCAGTACAGGTCGCGGTAGCGGTCCAGCGTGATGGCCGGGATGCCGCATGCCGCGAACGAGTCGTTGGTGGCGGACAGCACTGCGTCGATGTCGTGGAAGAGCGTGCTGTTCCAGTCCCACACGATGTGCCGGGCACGCGACATACTCATTCGGGCATTGTGCCCGGTACGCGGGGGCGATGCGGCGGCGTATCAGCGCACGAGATCGGCGAGCTCCTGTGTCGCGTACCACATGAGCTCGTGCTCCTCGACGGTCTCGACCAGGGCCTCGGCGTCCTCGTCGCCCGCGTCCGCCGCCTCCAAGGCCCCCAAGGCGGCGCGTACGGCGGCCTCGGCGTCCGCCGCGTCCATATGGACGGCTGCGATGCGCTTGACCGGGATCGTGCCGTCGACCAGCACCGCGCCGGGGCCGATTTCGGGGGCCTCGGCGACGATGGTGTCCGGCACCTCGGCGGCCAGGACCACGCGGCGCGGACGGCCGTCCGGCTCGCGGGCGATCAGCGCGAGGGCGGCGCGACCGGCCAACACCGTTGCGGCGTACTCCAGTTCCTCTGCGTCCTCGGTGCCGCACCACGCGCGCAGACTTCCGGTGACCGCCCACGCGCGGACGGGCGCCGGGGCGATGCCGTTCTCCCGGTGCACGCCGGCCAGGGCGCTCGGCGTTGAGGGGACGTACACGCGCATGTCGGCTCCAGGGAGTGGGGGCGGTCGGGGGGCGGCGCCCGTACGTATGAATCCGACAGTGAATCGGCCGGGCCCGCCGGAGTGCATCGTACGAGGTCAGCGAGCGCCCGACGGACGAATCCGCAGGGGGGAATCAACGGTTTCGCCGGGTTTTGTCCCGGCGTACGCCCCGCGCACCACGGACGGCACGGACCGACATCGGGGCCAACCCGCTGTTTTGACTCCGCTGCGGCCCGCAGGGTAGCAAATGCCCCAAAGCGGCGCTCGGGGGGATGGCCGCGCGACGGGGGAAAACGCCGCACGCCCACTCCCCGGCCGAGCCCGCATTCAGCACAACGGGGAGGACCGATGGTCCAGCACAGCACCGAACCCGCCGACGCGGCGGACACCCGGACGGCACCGGCGGAACGCGGCGACGCCGCCCGATCGAAGCGCCCCGGGGAGACCGGCCGCACCGCACACGGACTCCGGCGGCCGTCGGAGGTCAGCCACAGCACCGACCGGCCGAGGCCCGCGACCGGCGGCGGCAGCGACCGCCGCGGCACGCGAACCGGCAACCACCATTCCGGCCGGCCGGACCCGTCGGCAAACCACGAACACACGATCACCGGCAACGGAATGCCGGCCCTCACCGACGACCGCGCGGCAGGCGAAGGCCGCGCCCCGCTCGGCGGCCGACGCGACGGGGAACCCGTGTCCGCCGACGGCGTGCCGACAGGCGGCTCGCCGCACGCAACTGCTCTCGGACGGGGCGCGCCGGGGCCGTGGAGTTCCTCCACATCCACGGCATCCGCCATCTCCCCAGTGCACCGCCCCACGTGGGACGCCCCCGCACAACCGGCCCACGACGCCGCGCGGGCGACCGTCGCACGGCTCGAACTCGTCCGCCCGCCCGCCGGAGTCACTGAGACGACGGGAACCGAGGAGATCGTGGCGGGCGAACCGCTCCCGCCGCTGCGCGTCTTGCGCGCGCCGCGGTGTGAACCGGACGACGAACCGGAGTCCGGCCCACCTGGCGCCACCGTCATCCCGTTCCCCACACGCCCGCCGGCGATGGAGCCGCCGTACCTGCGGCTGGTGGGCGCGCCCGCCCCGGCCACACCGCGCGAACCCGACCCGGCCGAAGCGCGCCGCCAAGTGCACCGGTTCGCCGTCGCACTGACCGAAGTCCTTTCCGGGGCGCGGCCGTTGCATCAACTCGGCGAACGCGTCCCGCACGAGGTGCGCGGACGCATCGCCCGGCTGCAACGAGAACTCGGCGCACGCGGCGTCGTCGGCGTCTCCCTCGTCGCCTCGAACGCGACCGCCCCCACCGACGACACCGCCGAGGGCTTCCTCCGCCTCCGCCTGAACGGCCCAGACCGCCACCAAGCCGTCGCAGTACGCCTCGACCGCACCACCCTGCGAGCACGCCCCGACCGCCCGCCCATCTGGATCTGCACGGCCCTGCGCTACCGCTGAGCTTGGCGCGCGACGGAATTCG
Source organism: Yinghuangia sp. YIM S10712 (assembly GCF_051388935.1). Taxonomy (NCBI): domain Bacteria; kingdom Bacillati; phylum Actinomycetota; class Actinomycetes; order Kitasatosporales; family Streptomycetaceae; genus Yinghuangia; species Yinghuangia sp. YIM S10712. Next base: position 20,357 of record NZ_JBPKBI010000002.1, on the reverse strand, counting down.
ACGCACCGCCGTAGGCACCCGCCCTGGGCGGCTTCGGGGCCCAGATCACAAGGGCCACCGCACCGACGCGAGCGGTGCGGTGGCCCTACGCGGACAAACCTGACACGTTGCCTGACCGATCACGCGGGGAGGCCGCTCAGGCAAGCCACGGCCGTGGCGCTGGTCGGCGCCGTGGCCGGGCCGCGCGCGGCCGTCCCGTCAGCGCTTCTTCTTGCGGGCCGCCCGCTGTGCGCGGCGGCGCTCCGCGCGGGTGCCGCCCTGCTGGACGGGGATCGCGTCCTCGTCGAGGTCTTCCTCGGTCGTCACGACGCCCCCCTCGCCGTCGACGGTCGGGGCGCTGTAGGAGAGGTGGGTCGGCCGCTGCGGTGTCTCCAGGCCCTTGGCCTGGATCTGCGGCATCGGCTGGGCCTTGTCGACGGAGATGGTCGGGGCCTCCGGGACCTGCTCGATCTGCACCTCGACGTTGAAGAGGTAGCCGACCGACTCCTCCTTGATGCCCTCCATCATCGCGTTGAACATGTCGAAGCCCTCGCGCTGGTACTCGACCAGCGGGTCACGCTGCGCCATCGCCCGCAGGCCGATGCCTTCCTGCAGGTAGTCCATCTCGTACAGGTGCTCGCGCCAGCGGCGGTCGAGGACCGACAGCACGACGCGGCGTTCGAGCTCGCGCATGACCTCGGCGCCCAGCTTCTCCTCGCGCTCGTCGTACGACGCCTGCGCGTCGGCCTGGAGCTGCTCGGTGAGGATGTCGGCGTCGAGCCCCGCACGGTCGCCGGCTTCCTCCTCAAGCTCCTCGATGGTGAGGCTGACCGGGTAAAGCTGCTTGAGGTTGGTCCACAGCTTCTCGAGGTCCCACTCCTCGGCGAAGCCCTCGGTGGCGCCGGCGACGTACGCGGTGATCGTGTCGTCGATGAAGTGCCGCACCTGCTCGTGCAGGTCCTCGCCGTCGAGGACGCGGCGGCGCTCGCCGTAGATGACCTCGCGCTGCCGGTTGAGAACCTCGTCGTACTTGAGGACGTTCTTGCGGATCTCGAAGTTCTGCTGCTCGACCTGCGTCTGTGCCGACTTGATGGCGTTGGAGACCATCTTCGACTCGATCGGGACGTCCTCGGGGATGCCGCTCATCGTCAGGACGCGCTCGACGATGTTGGCCTTGAACAGGCGCATCAGGTCGTCGCCGAGGGACAGGTAGAACCGCGACTCGCCGGGGTCGCCCTGACGGCCGGAACGGCCGCGGAGCTGGTTGTCGATGCGGCGCGACTCGTGGCGCTCGGTGCCGAGGACGTACAGGCCGCCGAGCGCGGTGACCTCCTCGTGTTCGGCCTTGACCGCCTTCTTGGCCTTCTCCAACGCGTCCGGCCACGCCCGCTCGTACTCCTCCGGAGTGTCGACCGGGGTGAGGCCGCGCTGCGCGAGCTCTGCGGAGGCGAGGTGGTCGGGGTTGCCGCCGAGCATGATGTCGGTGCCGCGGCCCGCCATGTTGGTCGCCACCGTCACGGCGCCCTTGCGGCCGGCCTGGGCGACGATCTGTGCCTCGCGCTCGTGGTGCTTCGCGTTGAGCACCTCGTGCGGGATGCCGCGCTTGCGGAGCTGGTTCGAGAGGTATTCGGACTTCTCGACGCTCGTCGTGCCGACCAGGACCGGCTGGCCCTTCTCGTGCTTCTCCACGATGTCGTCGACCACCGCGGCGAACTTCGCCTCCTCGGTCTTGTAGACGAGGTCGGACTGGTCGATGCGCTGCACGTTGCGGTGCGTCGGGATCGGCACGACGCCGAGCTTGTAGATCTGGTGGAACTCGGCCGCCTCGGTCATGGCCGTACCGGTCATGCCGCCGAGCTTGTCGTAGAGGCGGAAGAAGTTCTGGAGGGTGATCGTGGCGAGGGTCTGGTTCTCGTCCTTGATGTCCACCCCCTCCTTCGCCTCGATCGCCTGGTGCATGCCCTCGTTGTAGCGGCGGCCCGCGAGGATGCGGCCGGTGTGCTCGTCGACGATCAGGACCTCGCCGTCGACGACGACGTACTCCTTGTCGCGCTTGTACAGCTCCTTGGCCTTGATCGCGTTGTTGAGGTAGCCGACCAGCGGCGTGTTGACGGCCTCGTAGAGGTTGTCGATGCCCAGGTAGTCCTCGACGCGCGCGACGCCGGACTCCAGGATGCCGACCGTGCGCTTCTTCTCGTCGACCTCGTAGTCGCCGACCGGCGTCGACCCGTCGGTGGTCGGCTCGGCGCGCTTGAGGCGTGTCACCAGCTTGGCGAAGTCGGCGTACCACTTGGTGGCCTGGTCGGCCGGGCCGGAGATGATCAGCGGCGTACGGGCCTCGTCGATGAGGATCGAGTCGACCTCGTCGACCACCGCGAAGAAGTGGCCGCGCTGGACCAGCTCCTCCTGGCTCCACGCCATGTTGTCGCGCAGGTAGTCGAAGCCGAACTCGTTGTTGGTGCCGTACGTGATGTCGCAGTTGTAGGCCTTGCGGCGCTCGTGCGGCGGCATGTTCGCGAGGATGCAGCCGACCTCCAGGCCGAGGAAGCGGTGCACCCGGCCCATCCACTCCGAGTCGCGCTCGGCGAGGTAGTCGTTGACCGTGACCACGTGCACGCCCTTGCCGGCGAGCGCGTTGAGGTACGCCGGCAGCGTCGACACCAGGGTCTTGCCCTCACCGGTGCGCATCTCGGCGATGTTGCCCAGGTGCAGCGCCGCCCCGCCCATGAGCTGCACCTTGTAGTGGCGTTGGCCGAGCGTGCGGCGCGCTGCCTCGCGGACCGTCGCGAAGGCCTCGGGGAGGAGGTCGTCGAGCGTCTCGCCGTCGGCGTACCGCTCCTTGTACTCGTCGGTCAGCGCGCGCAGCTCGGCGTCCGAGAGGTCGGTGAAGTCCTCTTCGATGGAGTCGACCTGATCCGCGATGCGGTTGAGCTTGCGCAGGATCTTGCCCTCGCCGGCGCGCAGGACCTTGTCGAAGATGGACACGCTGTGTGAGCTCCTTGCCGAGCGGCGCCCGCCTCGCCTCTGCGAAACGGCACGGCGGGGCCCGTCCCACCGATGGAGCCATGGTATGCGAGGACGCAAGCGACGGGGAGGCACGCGCGCAGGGGCACAATGTGGGCCATGGAACCCGTCGAGATCGCCGCCGGCAAGTATCAGCTTCGCCCGTGGACCCTGGCGGACATCGACGCCGCCCGGGTGGCGCTGGGCGACCCGGAGATCCGGCGCTGGCGTGCACCGAGCCCGCCCGGCGACGAGACGCGCGCCGATCCGCACGCGTGGCTGGAGCGCCGGGTCGGGTTCTGGGCCGAGGGCCACCACGCGTGCTTCATCGTCATGGACGCGGTGACCGGGGACGTCCTCGGCGACGTCAGCGTGCAGCACATCGACGAGGCGATGGCCTGCGCCGAGGTCGGCTACTGGGTGATGCCGCACGCGCGCGGCTCCGGGGTCGCGACGCACGCCGTGGACACAGCGACCCGCTGGGCCTTCGGCGCGCTCGGTCTGCACCGCGTCTCCCTCGCGCACGCGGTCGCCAATACGGCGTCCTGTGCGGTCGCCCGCCGCTGCGGATTTGCACTCGAAGGCGTGATGCGGGAGGCCTTTCCGTCCCCGGACGGCGGCTTCCTCGACGAACACCTGCACGCCCGACTCGCCACGGACCCGCCCGTCCCGGTGCGCTGACCCCTCTTTTTGCGAACGTTTGTTCTATCGTGCTGCCCATGAGCCCTCTGCCCTCGCCCGTCCACACCCTCACCGCCGACGACGCACGGCGCGTCATCCTGCGTGCTCAAGGGGTCCTCGGGGCCCAGGAGCGACGGGCCGGCGTGTACGGCGTGCTCGGCCGGCTCGGCGCCGTGCAGTTGGACACCATCTCGACGCTGGCCCGCTCGCACGAACTCGTTCCGTACGCGCGCCTGGGCGCGGTCGGCCGGGCCGCGGTGGAGGACGCGTACTGGGCCGGTGACGCCGCGTTCGAGTACTGGTCGCACGCCGCGTGTGTGCTGCCGCTGTCGTCGTGGCCCCACTTCGCGTTCCGCAGGCGCCACTTCCGCAGCCTCGGACACGTGTGGGGACAACACGTGTCCGAGGACGCCTACAGCGCCGTCTTGGAACGGCTGCGCGCCGAGGGGCCGATGACCGCGACGGAACTCGGCGGCGCAAAGAACAAGGGCGAGTGGTGGGACTGGAGTGACACCAAGATCGCCGTCGAACGCGCACTGGCGTTCGGAGACGTGGTCTGTGTCCGGCGGAAGGGCTGGAAGCGGGTCTACGACCTCGCCGAGCGCGCCGTCCCCGCCGACCTGTTCGCTCGCGAGCCGGACGACGACGCCTGCATCCGCGCACTCGTCACCCTGGCCGGGCGCCAGCTCGGCGTCGCGACCACCGCCGACCTGATGGACCAGTACCGCCTCACCCGGGCCCAGGTCGAGGCGGCACTGCCGAAAACGCCGCTCGTGCCGGTCGCGGTGGAAGGGTGGGGCGATGTGCCGGGCCGCCGGAAGGCGGTCGGGGCGAGGCGCGCGGCATCCGCCGGTACGCCGCCGGTCGCCGCGTGGGCGCATCCCACCGAGCTCGCGAACGCGCCCAAGGGCCGCCACCGCACGACGCTGCTGTCGCCGTTCGACTCGCTGGTGTGGGACCGACCGCGCACCGCACGGGTTTTCGGCTTCCACCACCGCCTCGAAGCGTATGTGCCGAAGGCCAAGCGCGAGCACGGATACTTCGTCATGCCGCTGCTCGCGGGCGGACGCCTGCTCGGCCGCGTCGACCCGGCCCGCGAAGGACGCACGCTGGTCGCGCGGCAACTGTCGTTCGAAGTCCCGCACGGGACAGCGCGGGTCGCGGAACGGACCTTGGATGCCATGGCCGTCGCACTGCGCGAGGCGGCGACGTGGGTGGGCTGCGACACCGTGCGGCTGGAGAAGGTCCTTCCGGACACGGCCAAGGCCCCGCTGGCCGCGCTGCTCTCCTGAGAGCCCACGGTCCGCGCGGTCACAGACTCGGTCGGCCGGGTCGGTCACAGAACGGGGGCCGTTGAGCGCACCGCCCGAACCCCCGGAGCGGTCAGTGGATTTCGAGGATCTTCTCGCGCACCGCGTACACCACCGCCTCCATCCGGGAGTGCAGTTGCAGCTTCTCCAGGATGTTGCGGACGTGGTTCTTCACGGTGTTCTCGCTGATGAACAGGATCTTTGCTATGTCGCGGTTGTTCTTGCCGGTCGCGACGAGCCGCAGGACCTCGATCTCCCGGTCGGTCAGACGCGGCGCGGGCACCAGGCGGCGTTCGTCGTCACGCTGGATCATCGACTTGAACTCGGTGAGCAGCTTGGCCGCCATCGACGGGCTGATCTGCGACTGCCCGTCAGCGACCGCCCGGATGGCGGTGGCCACTTCGTCAGTCGATATCTCCTTGAGGAGGTAGCCGGTCGCACCGGCCTTGATGGCGTCGTACAAGTCGGCTTCGTCGTCGCTCATCGTCAGCATGATGATGCGTGCGCTGGGGGCGACCTCCTTGATCGCGGTGCACGCCTCGATGCCGCCGCGACGGGGCATCCGGACGTCGAGCAGCACGATGTCGGGCAGCAGGTCCTGGGCCGCCTCGACCGCCTCCGCGCCGTCGCCGGCCTCGCCGACGACCTCGATGTCCGGCTCCGCAGCCAGGACGATCTCCAGACCGCGCCGGAACAGCGCGTGGTCGTCGACCACGAGAACCCGGATCGGCTCGTCCTGCGGGGAGCCTTGCGGTCCGGGCTGCGCGGGCACCTGGCGTCCTCCCACCGTGTCCTCCCCCTCGGTAGGCCCCGTGCCGGCCGGCCCCTCAGGCGACCGGTCGGCACGCTGCGTATCCGGCCCAGCATTGCACGTCATGGCTGCGGCCGTACTCCCCCTCACGCTCTTTTGCCGCGCTTCGAGGCCGAAGGGCACCACGCAACCCGGTCGGGAGGGCCACCGAACCACTCGACCACCACGCGGCCCGCCGCCTCGCATCGTCCGAGGCGGCGGGCCGCGCATGCACATCACCTGCTCACAGGCTCACCGGTTCAGGTTTCGGCCGTCCCCAGGGCGGTGTCCGCGCCCTCGGGACTCAGGTGGATGACGCCGTAGTCGTAGCCTCGGCGCCGGTAGACGACGCTGGGCAGCGCGGAGTCCTTGTCCACGAACAGATAGAAGTCGTGCCCCACGAGCTCCATCTCGTAGAGCGCCTGGTCAAGCGTCATCGGCGGGGCGGTGTGGACCTTCTCGCGGACGACCAGCGGGCCGTCGCCGTCGACCTGGATCGACCCCTCCATGCGCTTGGCCGGCGCCTGCTCCTGTAGGTCCTCCGCCGCGGCCACCGCGGCGCCGCCGAGTCGCGTGCTGCCGTTGAGCTCGGTCGTCACCTCTCCGAGGGACTTGGGGGCGTGGTGCCCCCGGTGGATGCGCCGCCGGTCGGCTGCCTTGCGCAGCTGCGCCTCCAGCTTCGACATCGCGATGTCGAGCGCGGCGTACGGATCCGTGGCAGCCGCCTCGGCCCGGACCACCGGCCCCTTGCTCCGCAGCGTGATCTCCACGCGATCCGAACGGTCCGCGAGCCGGGGGTTGCGTTCCTTGGACACCTCAAGGTCGACGCTGATCACCCTGCCGTCGAGCTTGCGGATCTTGTCCAGCTTCTCGACGCTGTGTTTGCGGAACCGCTCGGGCACATCTGTCTTGCGGCCCTTGACGACAATGTCCACGCAGAACTCCATCCCTTGCGCCTTGCCGGTGGGCGGTCCGCCCGTCCGGCCGAGCTGGTCGTCCACCTCGCGTCCGAAGCGCGGGAGAGATGGGAAACGGGGACCGGGCGGGACCCCGTTCCGAGCGGCGTGGGGTCGCGGCCACCACGGCCGCTCCGCTCACCTTCCCGCCTCCGGAGGCGACCGCTCTGGTTGCCTCCGCGAGACTCGCTCCGGTGGTCACGAGATCGTCGACGATCACCACACTAATGCCCCGGTATAGGGGTGCCAACCAGCACGGAACACGGAAAGCACCGGTGACGTTCGCCATGCGTTCATCCGCGGTCAACCCGGATTGGTCGGCCACCGAGCGGGAATGACGCAAGGCTCTCATTGCGCGGACCGGCACTCCTTGGCGCCGCAGCTCGACCGCGGCGCGCAAGGCGAGCGCCCACGTCGCGTCCCGACCTCGCTCGCGCACCGACCGCCGCGCCGACGGCACAGGCACCAGGACCAGCGGGCGCGGCGGGTCGGCGCCGGGCACGCGGTGGCCCGTCGCAGCCGCGACCGCGCGCACCGAGGCGGCGAGCGCCACGGCGAGCGGACGCGTCACCGCGCGGACACCGTGTTCCTTGTGGGCGATGAGCAACGACCGGACCGGGTCGTCGTACACCGCCGCCCCGAACACCGGCGGCAGACCGGGCGGTGACGGGTCGGGGCGCACCCGGCGCGGCGGTCGCCGCAGGTGGGCGCGGCAGGCGGGACACACCGCGGCCCCGGCGGCGCCGCAGCCCGAGCACCGGGTCGGCAGCACGAGATCGGCCCACGTGTCGACGAGCCGGCGCAGAGGCCGGGCCGGGGGCGGTCGCTCGGGGCGATGATCGTGCCGCATGGCTCCACAGTGCGGCACGCGCCGGTCCTCCGGGCTGTTTTTGCGGGGATCGCGCGCGATTCAATCCGATCGTGTAAAGGCCCGGGGCATCGAACACCCGTACGAGCGAATCCTCCGCAGGCCGGTGCCTTGGTCGGGAGGACCGTCCAGGACGCCGACACCGGGACCTCCCGCCACGCCGCGCGGCCGACCCGTCCCGGCCACCGCGTGCGCGCGGGCGCGCGTCGGTCAGCCCGGGTAGATGGGGAAGCTGCCCTGCACCAACTGCTTCCAGGTGTCTCCCGGCATCAGCCGGTAGATCTGGCCGCCGTCGCCGTCCGCGAGGAGAGGTTCGTCCGCCTTGTTGGGGGCCGCGATGTGGCTGATGCCCGGGACGGTCGCCACCGGCACCACGTTGCTGCCGTCGATGTTGACCAACTGCGGTTGCAGTGCGCCCTCTTCCTGGCGACCGAGGACGAGGAGACGCGAAGCTCCGTTCCATGAGAGCGACTTCGCCTCGGAGAGATTGAGCATGACCGGCCGGACGTCGCTGATCGTGACCATACCCACCTGGCGTTCGTCGACGTTGCGGGAGACACGTCCGATGAGCACCCGCATGTCGTCCGGTCCCGGTCCGGCGACGAGCATCGCCGCGCGCGTACCGTCCGGTGAGATGCGGAAGTCGGTGATCCAGCCGCCGTTCAGGTCGTTCACCTGGGCGACGATCTTGGTCGGGGTGTCCAGCCACACGATCGTGCCGGTCTGCGGGCCCGGACCGCCCGGGTTGCTGACCTCCAGCGCCCAAAGGCCGCCTCGGCCGTCCCAGGTCAGGCTGGTGAAGTGGTGTCCGGGGGCGGCCGTCGCGCGTTTGTCGGGTTCGGCGGTGCTGTCGAGCCCGCCGACGTACACGTTCGCTTCACTCTGGTCGATGGCCGCGATGCGGCGGCGCTCGCGGTCGACGGCGAACGCGTTCACCGGCAGCGACCCGTCGCCGAACCGGCCGGCCACCGGGCCCTCGCCGAGCGCGCCGGGGGCCTCGCCGGCGGCGAGGCGGTAGATGCTGTTGCTGCTGCGGTAGTACGCGACCAGGTCGGACGGGCCCAGGCGCGTCGGGTCGTACTCCTCGGCCTGCTCCATCCGCACGCTGCACAGCGCCGAGCCGCGGTGTGCGGCCAGTTCGACGGAGTCGACGTTGGAGATCTGGTCGAGCGCGTACGCCACCTGCGCGGCCATCTCCTCGCAGACCGACCGCGGCACCTCCTTGGCCTCGTCGCTGAGGCGGAGGCTGACGTTGCCGCCGTCGTCGATCGTCACCGTGCGGTCGAGCAGCGTCGTCCGCGGCGGGAAGCTCGACCGGACGGCCGGGGCGAGCCACTGGGTGGGGCCGTGCAGCAGCTCCTCGACCAACCGCGTCGCCAGCGCGTCGCGTGTGCGCAGGTAGATCGGGTCGGGCACGAGGATCCGCTCGGTGCCGGGGTCGGGGACGGCGTACCAGTACATGTTCACGGAGGTGAAGATGCGCTGGAACTCCGCGAGCGAGAGCACGAGCCCGTTGGGCAGCTCGGCGATGCGCCACTGCCCGTCGTTGTTCTTGCGCAGCACGAACGCGTCGCTGACCGTCGTCGGTGACGGCGTGAAGACGTTGTCCTCGTCGACGTCGGCGACCTGCGTGCCGGTGACCCGCACGACCGTCGCCGGCGTGTCCGACGTCGTCTGCTGGGGTTGCCCGGTCTCCACGAGCGGCGCGTTTTCGAGGACCTTGATGCCGCCCTTGGGATTCCATGTGGCCGAGGCGTCCGGGGTCAGGTATTGGCGGGCGGTCTGGTAGTCGGCCTCGTCGCTGGTCACCGCCTCCAGGAAGCCCTCGACGACGGAACTCGGCTCCCAACCGGGCTGCGGCGGCACGCCGAAGACGCGCACCTGTTGCTCGTCCGCGGCCCCGGCCGCCTCGTCGCGGGGAACGTCCTGCACTTTGCCGCTGCTGGGCATCGACGCGCAGGCGGCGGCCAGCAGCGCGAGGACGACCGCGGCAGCGAGGGCGCGTACCGACCGCAAGACGCGGTGGCCGAAGGGCTCCGTGCGCATCACCGGCCCCCGCCTTCCTTGCTTTTGTACGTCTTGTTGTACGACGCCGGTCCCAGCCGTTCCGCCGCGCTTCCGCCCCCCGGCGCGGTCTTCGGCCCCTCCGAGCCCGGCCCGGCCGACGGCGGCTCGTCGCGCCGCGTGCTGCGCCGGTAGGGCGTGCCGGCCAGGTTCAGCCCGCGGTTCGCCCGCGAGTCGGGGGGCTCCAGCGGCAGCGGCGCGCGGACGAGTTCGCCGCCCGCGACGCGCGGCAGTGTGAGCCGGAACTGCGAGCCGCCGCCCGGCTCGCCCCACGCTTGCAGCCACCCGCCGTGCAGGTGGGCGTCCTCCAGCGCGATCGACAGCCCGAGCCCGGTGCCGCCGGTCGTCCGCGCCCGCGCCGGGTCCGCGCGCCAGAACCGGTTGAACACCAGCGACGATTCGCCCGGCTTGAGCCCGACGCCGTAGTCGCGCACGGTCACCGCCACCGCGTTGTCGTTGACGCCGACGTGCACGACCACGTCGCGCCCCTCGCCGTGCTCGACGGCGTTGACGACGAGGTTGCGCAGGACGCGGTCGATGCGCCGGGGGTCGGCCTGTGCGACACAGGGCCGGCCGGGGTCGCGGACGACGATGCGTCCGCCGCGCCGCTCGGCCAGCGGCTCTGCGGCGTCCACAACCCGCGCCACCAGGTCGCGCAGGTCGATCGACTCGGCGTCGAGGACGGCGGCGCCGGCGTCGAAGCGGCTGATTTCCAGCAGGTCCGAGAGCAGGGCCTCGAAGCGGTCCAGTTGCGTCTGCAGCAGCTCCGCCGACCGGGACACCGCGGGGTCGAACCGGTCACGCGCCTCGTACAGCAGGTCGGCTGCCATCCGCACGGTGGTGAGCGGCGTGCGCAGTTCATGGGAGACGTCCGAGACGAACCGCCGCTGCATGCGCGAGAGGTCCTCAAGCTGCCGGATCTTGTTCTGGAGCGTGGAGGCCATCTTGTTGAACGACGAGCCGAGCCGCGCGAGGTCGTCCTCGCCGGTGGGCCGCATGCGCTCCTCCAGTCGGCCGGCGGCCAGGCGCTCGGCGATGCGCGCGGCCATCCGCACGGGGGTCACCACCTGCCGGGTGACCAGCGCGGCGATCGCGACCAGGAGAAGTACGAGGAAGACCCCGGCGGTCGCGAGCGTGCCGCGCACCAGTCCGAGTGTCTTCTCCTCCGGCGTGAACGGGAAGAAGTAGAAGAGCTGGTAGCGGCCCCCGGCCGGGTCGGGCAGCTCGGCGCCGACGACGACGCCGGGCGTGCTGCTCCGGTCGCCGCCGTCCGCCTCCCGGACGATCTCGGTGAACTGGTAGGCCGCCCCCGACCGGTTGCGGATCTCGGTGCGCAGCTCGCGCGGCACACTCAGGTCGGCGAGCACGTTGCCGGACGAGCGCGGGCCGTACCCGGCGTTGTTCATCGGCAGGCCGTCGGCGGTGATGGGGCTGAGGACCGCGACGTCGTACTGGCCCTTGCCGCCACTCGCGAGCTGGTCGACCAGCGACGTCAGCCAGTCCTTGACGTCGCTGCCGCCGGCCGGGCCGGACTGCGGCGTGGACCTGGTGGTCTCGGTGGCGAGCGTCTGGGCCTGGGTCCGGGCGACCTGGAATCCGCCCTGGGCCTGCGCGGTGGCGCCGGCCACCTTGGCGTCGAGAAGGCCGCCTTGGACCTGGCCGACGACGATGACGCCGAGAAGGATCATCACGGTCGCGGACAGCACCAGAGTGCTGGAGACGACCCGGAACTGGATCGACCGCCGCCACAGGGTCACGACCCGGCCGATACCACCGCGTACGCGGCGCAGGGCGAGCGTCCACACCGACCAGCCGCGCCGCACCGGTGACGGTGTCGGCGACGAAGCGCCGCCGCTCACGGCGACGGGCGGCTCGGGTGCCTTTGCGGTGTCGCCGGATTCCGTCCCCGCGGCCTCCCGGGCAGCGTCGCGGGCCGCTTCGCGCGCCGATTTCCGGTACGCGCCGAACCGGTCCGGGAACCGTCCCCCGGACCCCTGGCCCGGGTCGGGACGGCGGTCGTCCACCACGTCAGGCTGGGCCGGCCTTGTAGCCGACTCCGCGTACGGTCACCACGATCTCGGGCCGCTCCGGGTCGCGCTCGATCTTCGAGCGCAGCCGCTGCACGTGCACGTTGACCAGCCGCGTGTCCGCAGCGTGCCGGTAACCCCACACCTGTTCGAGCAGCACCTCCCGGGTGAACACCTGCCAGGGCTTGCGGGCCAGCGCCACCAGCAGATCGAATTCGAGCGGCGTGAGCGCGATGTTGCGCCCCTCGCGCTTGACCGAGTGCCCGGCGACGTCGATGACCAGGTCGCCTATGACCAGGTGCTCCGGCGTCGGCTCCTCGGCCCGGCGCAGACGCGCGCGCACGCGGGCGACCAGCTCCTTGGGCTTGAACGGCTTGATCACATAGTCGTCGGCACCCGACTCCAGGCCCACGACGACATCGACCGTGTCGCTCTTCGCGGTGAGCATGACGATCGGCACGCCCGACTCGGCGCGGATCTGCCGACACACGTCGATGCCGTCGCGTCCGGGCAGCATCAGGTCGAGCAGCACCAGATCCGGTTTGACCTCGCGGAACACCTGAAGCGCTTTGTCGCCGTCTGCCACGAACGACGGCTCGAAACCTTCGCCGCGAAGCACGATGCCGAGCATCTCGGACAGCGCGGTGTCGTCGTCGACGATGAGGACACGTCCTTTCATAGACATCATCGTCGCATTACCGGATCGTGACCTGCACTCATCCGAGCAATCGCGATCGCATTCACCGGTGACAAAACACCGGATTCGGTAACAATCGCTGTGATCAGTTGGGGTGGAGTCACATCGAACGCCGGGTTGTACACCGCGCTCCCGGCCGGCGCGAGCGGCACACCGGACATTTCGGTGACCTCGCCTCCGTCGCGCTGCTCCACTACGATGTCGCCGCCGCCCGGCGTCCCGGTGTCGACGGTGCTGAGCGGCGCCACCACCACGAACGGCACCCCGTGGTGGTGGGCCAGGACCGCCAGCGGATAGGTGCCGACCTTGTTCGCCGTCGCACCGTCCGCGGCGATCCGGTCCGCGCCGACCACGACCAGATCGACTTCGCCGGCGGCGAACAGCGAACCCGCCGCGCTGTCCGGCAGCACCGCGTACGGCATGCCCGTGCGGGCCGCCTCGTACGCGGTCAACCGCGCGCCCTGCAGCAGCGGACGTGTCTCGTCCACCCAAAGCTGACCGAGCCGCCCCGCCCGGTGCAGGTCGCGCACCACCGCGAGCGCGGTACCCACCCCTCCGGACACCAGCGCCCCCGCATTGCAGTGCGTCAGCACCTTCAACGGGCGTTCCGGATCTCCCAGCCCGCTCGCGAAGCGCGCGCCGTGCGCCGCCATCGCCTCGCTGGCCCGCGCGTCCTCCTCGTGGACCGCCCGCGCCTCACGCAACACCGCCGACGCGTCACCGCCCGACTCGCGCCACACCGCCAGTGCCCGGCGGGCACCCCACGCGAGATTCACCGCGGTGGGCCGCGCGTGCGCAAGCTGCTCCGCCGCGGCCTCCACGTCGTCGCCGCGGGCCGCCGCCAGCGCCACCCCGTACGCCCCGACCAGCCCGAGCACCGGCGCCCCGCGCACCACCAGCCGCTGGACCGCGTCGACAAGGGTCGGCACGTCGCTGCACACGAGCCTCACCTCCTCGGCGGGCAGCCGCGTCTGGTCGAGCAGGACGACGGCGGGGCCGTGGCCGTACGCGGTCGGCACGTCGTCGAGCCAATACGCCGGGCGCGGCAACCACGCGTCGTCCGGCAAGCCGTGGGGGGAATCGAGGACGTTGTCCATGCCACGAGTCTGCCCGCCCCCGCGGGCCGCCGCGTCGGCGGCTGCCACTGCGGGCGCCCCGCAGTGCCCGGGCGGCGCCGCAATGCGGACAAGCCGCACGTGCGAGGCCCGCAATGCGGGAGTCGATCATCAAGCGCGGGCAAAAACATGCCACGATTGACCGCCACGATGAGGAACGAGGAGCGACTTCGATGACGGACTCTCCGGGCTGGGCCGCGCCCGACGCGCCGGGGCCCGACGACCCGCGGCGGTCCCCGCGGTCGCCCGCCGAAGCGGCGGCGTCGGAGGAAGAGGCCGACCGCACGCACGACGCGCGGAACGAATCGGGCCAGGAACCGGGCACGGACGCCGGACCGCCCCCCGAGGAAGGTCCGGAGGCACCCGGCGGCGAGGCCTCGAAGGCCCCCTCCTCCTCGACGGCGCCGGGCCCCTCGGCCCAACCCGCCGACGAACCCGCACACGAACCCGCAGGCGGCTCCGAGTCGGCGCCTCAAGCAGAGCCCGAACCGGCCGCCGAGCCACAGACACCGGACACCCCGGCCGCCCCGGCCGCCGGAGCCACCGGCAACGACGCCCCGCCGTCGACGCCGCCCGGCTGGTCACCCGCGCAGCCGCCTGCCGCGCCGGGCGGATGGGGCGCCCCCGGCGGATGGGGTCCGCCCGGCGGCGGCCCGACACCCCCGCCCGCACCCGGTTGGGGAGCGCCCCAGGGCTCCGGCTCCCACGGATGGGGCGCGCCGAGCGGCTGGCGGGGGCCGTACCTGCCCGCGAAGAAACCCGGCATCATCCCGCTGCGGCCCCTCGGCGTCGGCGAACTGCTCGACGGTGCGGTGGCCGCGATGCGCACCCACTGGAAGGTGATGATCGGCCTTTCGCTGGTCGTCGCACTGATCACCCAGGCGATCGTCGTGCCGATCCAGTGGGCGATGCTGCGCAACGTCGACACCGCGGTGCTCGACGAGTCCGACCCCGACACCGACGAACTCCTCGACGCGCTCGTGCCGATCTTCGGCTCCAGCGCCGTCCTGCTGGTCGTCATGCTGCTCGGGCAGCTCATCATCACCGGCATCCTGACCCTCGTGGTCAGCCGCGCGGTGCTCGGCAAGGAGATGACACTCGGTCAGGCCTGGTCCGGCACGAGGCCGTTGCTGCTGCGACTGCTCGGCACGTCGATCCTGACGTTCGTCATCCCCGCACTGCTGTTCCTCGCCTGCCTCGTCCCCGGCCTGCTCCTGGCCATCATCGCGGGCGAAGTCGGCGGGGCGCTTCTCATCCTCGGCATCCTCGGCGGTGCCGTACTCGCCGTCTACGCCTACGTCCTCCTCCAACTCGCCAGCCCCGCGCTGATCCTCGAAAAGCAGACCGTGCGCAAGGCCCTGCTCCGGTCCCGCAAGCTGGTGACCGGGAGTTGGTGGCGCGTCCTGGGCATCACGCTTCTCATCGGGCTGCTGACCACGATCATCAGCAGCATCGTGCAGCTGCCGTTCGTCTTCGCGACCGGCGTCTCGCAGTTCGGCGCGGTCGTCCCCGACTCCTTCACGGACGCGGTCATCGTCGGCGTGGGCACCGTGCTCTCGTACGGCCTCACGTTCCCGTTCAGCGCCGCCGCGCTCGTACTGCTGTACATCGACCAGCGCATGCGCCGCGAAGCCCTCGACCTCGAACTCGCCCGCGCTGCCGGTCTCGTGCCCGACGACGCCGCGGCCTCGTGACGGCAGCCGCGGCCGCCTCCGTCGCCCCGGCACTCGCCGGGTACGCCGCCGCGACGCCGCCGCCGGAACCACCGCCGGTGGAGATCGGCCGTGACCCCGCCCGCGAGGCCGCGCGCGACGAACTCTCGCGGCAGATCTACCACCAGGACGACCCCTCGGTGTTCACCCGGCTCTTCGATTGGCTCGCCGACCGCTTCGGCGAACTCCTCGACCGCGCGACCTCCGTCGCGCCCGGCGGAGCGTACGGGCTCACCCTCCTGCTGGTCCTGGTCATCGGCCTGCTGATCGTGCTGCGCCTCAAACTCGGCCCGCTGCGCGTCGCCGCCCCGAGCCGCCGCGACGGGCTCTTCGCCGCCGAATCCCCGCGCACCGCGGCCGAGTACCGCGCCTCGGCCGACGCCCACGCCGCGCGGGGAGCGTGGGACGCCGCGGTCCAGGACCGGCTGCGGGCCATCGTCCGCGCCCTGGAGGAACGCGCGATCCTCGACGAACGCCCGGGCCGCACCGCCGACGAGGCCGCCGCCGAAGCGGGCACCCGACTGCCCACGCTCTCCTCGCCGCTGGTGACCGCCGCCCTGATGTTCGACGACGTCCGGTACGGCGGCCGCCCCGGCACCGAGGACATGGATCACGCACTGCGCGACCTCGACCGCCGCTGCGCCACAACGCGTCCCGCCCACGAACCCGCAGCCCCCGTCGCCGACCGGACACCGCGATGAACACGACACCGCCGGCAGAACCGGTCATGACCGCGAACAAACAGGACCACCAACCCACTTCGCCCGCCCCGGCGCCGTCCCGAGGCACATCCGGCCCGACCTCGACCAGCCCCGACGCCGCCGCCATCTGGCGCGCCGTGCGCGGCCCCCTCCTCCTCGCCGCGCTGATCATCCTCGTCGTCTCCGCCACCGTCCTGGTCACCGGAGGCCGCGACCGCGGCGAACTCGACCCCCGCGGCGTCGACCCGGCGGGCTCCCGCGCCCTCGCCGAACTCCTGCGCCGCGAAGGCGTCGACGTCGTCCTCGCCGGTACCGGCGAAGCAGCGCGCCTCGCCGTCGAGGCCGACCCCGGGCGCACCACTCTGCTTGTGCCGTTTCCCGAACGCCTGACCGACGAGCAGATGGCCGCCGTCGCCGTGATGCGGCCCGCCCGCACCGTGCTCATCGGCCCCGGCGACGCGACCCTGGCGACCTTCGGACTCGACGTCCGCGACGCCGGCGACGCCGACATCACGGACCTCGAACCACTGTGCGACCTGCCTGCGGCAATGCGCGCCGGCAACGCGGACCTGGGCGGCACCGGATACCGTACGAACGTCCCCGGCGCGGCCCGCTGCTACCCCGCCGACGGATCACCGTCACTCGTCGTCGTGCCCCGCGACCCGCCTGGGACCGATGACGCCGTGCTGCTCGGCACCGGAACACCCCTGCGCAACGACCGCCTGGACGACCGCGGCAACGCCTCCCTGAGCATGCAACTCCTCGGCACGCACCCGACGTTGGTCTGGTACCTCCCCGACGGCAGCGACACCGGCGACGAAGGGCTGCTCGAACTGCTGCCCAAGGGCTGGCGCTTCGGGACCCTCCAACTCGGCATCGCCGTCGTCCTGTTCGCCCTCTACCGCGCCAGGCGCCTCGGCCCGGTCGTCACCGAACCGCTGCCCGTCGTCGTCCGCGCCACCGAAACAGCCGAAGGCCGCGCACGGCTCTACCACCGAGGCCATGCCGTCGACCGCGCCGCCGACCAACTCCGCGCCGCCGCACGGACGCGGATCACCGCACGACTCGGCCTCACCCCGGGCCCGGCTCCGGAGCCCGGCGAGGGCACCGCCGCCGAGGTCACACCCGCACACCTCGTCGACGCGGTCTGCACACGCACCGGCCGCTCCCCGGCGGACATACACCACCTCCTGTACGGTGCCGTCCCGGAAGACGAGAACGGCCTCGTCGCCTTGGCCGACCACCTCGACCAGCTCGAAGAACGCGTCAAGACAGGGGAACGCCAGCCGTGACCGGACCGGTCCACACCCAGCCCTCCGCCTCCGGCCCGTCCGGGCACGACCACGGCGGCGCCACCGCGGCCGACACGGCCAAGAAGCCACCGGTCGACGGCGCGGCGGCGCGTACCTCCATGGAGGCCCTGCGCGGCGAGGTCGCCAAGGTCGTCGTCGGCCAGGACTCCGTCGTCTCCGGCCTCGTCATCGCCCTGCTGTGCCGCGGCCACGTCCTCCTCGAAGGCGTGCCCGGCGTCGCCAAGACCCTCCTGGTCCGCACGCTCGCCCGCGCACTCGACCTGAAGTCCACACGCGTCCAGTTCACCCCCGACCTCATGCCGGGCGACGTCACCGGCTCGATGGTCTACGACGCACGCACCGCGGAATTCTCGTTCCGCGAAGGGCCTGTCTTCACCAACCTCATGCTCGCGGACGAGATCAACCGCACACCGCCCAAGACCCAGGCCTCGCTGCTCGAAGCCATGGAGGAGCGCCAGGTCTCCGTCGACGGAGTGCCGCGCCCGCTGCCCGACCCCTTCCTCGTCGCGGCGACCCAGAACCCCGTCGAGTACGAGGGCACCTATCCGCTGCCCGAGGCCCAACTCGACCGGTTTCTTCTGAAGTTGACCGTGTCGCTACCCGGCCGCGACGAGGAGATCGACGTCCTGCGTCGCCACGCGGGCGGCTTCGACCCGCGCGACCTCGGTGCCGCCGGCGTACGCCCCGTCGCCGGGCCCGCCGAACTCGCCGCCGGGCGAAAGGCCGTGGCCGAGCTCCGCGTCGAACCCGACGTACTCGCCTACGTCGTCGACATCGTGCGCGCCACCCGGACCTCGCCGTCCCTGCAACTCGGCGTCTCCCCCCGAGGCGCCACCGCGCTCCTGAACACCGCACGGGCCTGGGCCTGGCTCTCCGGGCGGGACTACATGACACCGGACGACGTCAAAGCCCTCGCGAAACCGACGCTCCGCCACCGCGTCCAACTGCGCCCCGAAGCCGAACTGGAAGGCGTCACCGCCGACGCGGTCGTCGACACCGTCCTGGCCTCGGTGCCGGTCCCGCGTTGACACCCCCGGCTCCCCCCGCCCCGCCCGCACTCCGCGGGGGCCCGGCTCCGCCCCGGCCCGCACGCCGGAATCTCCTGGGAGGTTCCCGATGACCCTCACCGGGAGGACCGCGCTGCTCGCGGCCCTCGGCGCGCTCGTCGTCGGCCTGCTGATCCCGTCGTGGACCGGCGTCCTGGCCGTCGCAGCCCTGATCGCGATCGCCGTGGCCGTCGACCTGTCCCTCGCCGGATCCGTGCGCTCCCTGGTCTTCACCCGATCAGGCGATACGACGGTCCGCCTCGGCGAAACCGCCCAGGTTCACCTGACCGTGCTGAACCCCACTCCGCGAAGCGTCAACGGCATGCTCCGCGACGCCTGGCCGCCCAGCGCGGGCACACGTTCGCAACGCCACGACCTCGCCGTACCGGCCGGCGAACGCCGCCGCGTGACCACCCACCTCGTGCCCACCCGCCGCGGAGACCGCCCGGCCCACCGGATCACCGTGCGCTCCCTCGGCCCGCTCGGCCTCGCCGGCCGCCAGGGCTCGCACAGCGTCCCCTGGTCGGTACGCGTCCTTCCGGCCTTCCCCAGTCGCCGCCTCCTGCCCTCGAAGCTCGAACGCCTCCGCGAACTCGACGGACGATCCGCCGTCCTGACCCGCGGACGCGGCACCGAATTCGACTCCCTGCGCGAATACGTCCCCGGCGACGACGTCCGATCGATCGACTGGCGAGCCACCGCCCGCAGCCAGAACGTCGTCGTCCGCACCTGGCGCCCCGAACGCGACCGGCACATCCTCATCGTGCTCGACACCGGGCGCACCTCGGCCGGCCGCATCGCCGACGCCCCGCGCCTGGACGCCTCCATGGACGCCGCACTGCTCCTCACCGCCGTCGCCGCCCGCGCCGGGGACCGTGTCGATTTCCTCGCCCACGATCGCCGCGTCCGCACCGAGGTACGCGGCGCGTCACGCACCACGGTGCTGCCGTCGTTCGTCCAGGCCATGGCCCCCCTGGAACCGGCACTCGTCGAATCCGACGCGCCGCACCTCGTGGCCGAGATCATCCGCCGCGCGAAACGTCGGTCGCTGGTCGTGTTGCTCACCGGCCTGGACGCGGAAGCCGTACGCGAAGGCCTCCTGCCCGTCCTTCCGCAACTCACGAACCGCCACGAAGTCGTCGTCGCCGCGGTCGCCGACCCCGCGCTGACCGCCATGGCAGCCGGGCGCGGCACCGCGGAAGCCGTCTACGCCGCCGCCGCGGCCGAACGCGAACTCCACGAACGCCGAACGACCTCCGCCGAGTTGCGACGCCACGGCGTCACCGTGGTCGACGCACCCCCCGGCGACCTGGCATCCCAGCTCACCGACACGTACCTGGCCCTCAAACTCGCCGGCCGCCTCTGACGACACACAAGACGTCCCGAGGCCCTCCACCACCAGAAAGCGCACTGATTCCCGGTACGGTTCGGCCCGACTCCCGGCTCAGCTCACCACACGGGCCTCGTGCAGCCTCGCGAGAATCACGTCGACGGTCTCGGCAGACGACCACTCCGAGGTGTCCAGCCACAGCCCTCGGCGGGGTGTCTCTCCCCGCAGGACCGCGTCCAGGCCGTCGACCGTCCAGCCGCCCTCCGAGTATCCGGACTTGATGCGCCCGGCTTCCCGCACAGCCACCACTTCGGGACGCGGCGCCAAAACCACCACGTGAACAGGACGCACGGAAAGAAACTCCAGGTACGCGTCGAGGTAATCCCCGAGGATGACGTCCTGCACGACGACCGTCCAGCCCGCCTCGGCATAAACGCCGACTGCCGCTGCGGAAGCCCGATAACGCAGGCGCAACTGCGCATCGGCT
Organism: Yinghuangia sp. YIM S10712; assembly: GCF_051388935.1. Classification (NCBI taxonomy): domain Bacteria; kingdom Bacillati; phylum Actinomycetota; class Actinomycetes; order Kitasatosporales; family Streptomycetaceae; genus Yinghuangia; species Yinghuangia sp. YIM S10712. The sequence continues at coordinate 278 of NZ_JBPKBI010000002.1, read as the reverse complement.
TCCGCGTCTTCACCCGGGTTCTTCTCGACGCGCCCGGAGACCACCATGCGCCGGAAGACATCTCCACGCACGTGGACAGAGCGCGGAAACCGCTCCGCGAGCAATTGGGCCACCGTTGACTTCCCCGAAGCCATGATCCCGGTGATCACGACAACCGAGGGTCCGGAAGCATGCTGCATGGCACAACAGCCTGCCCGAACACTTCCCGGAAATGCAAAAGAGGCTTCTCCCGAAAGGGAGAAGCCTCTTCCACACAATAATTCCGGCGGCGTCCTACT
>NZ_JBPKBI010000001.1:1192170-1200173 GCF_051388935.1 Yinghuangia sp. YIM S10712 | reverse complement strand
ACCTCGCCCGCCAAACCATCATCCGACCACCAGCCCTACAGACCGCTTGACGATCTATAGGAGCTTCCAGCGCTCTGGCGCCGCTGCCCCTGCCCGTCCTGCTCGATCCCGGGTACGGCGAGGAGGATCTCTTCTTCGCGGTCAAAGGCTTGATGAGGACGGTCCGGGAAGCGCTGGCATCACTCGACACGGTTCGCTTGTGGGGTGACTACGCCTTCCCCCGCGCTTCGCTGGCGCAGCGACTCGCACATCCAGGGGCCCTCGGCCGCGACGATCTGATCGGCTTGGCTGAATCCGCGGTCAAGCCGGCGATTCGTCGGTCAGGACGACGGAGCTTTCCCGACGGCCCGGTGTACACAGCCGTGGGCGCCCTGATCCTGGGCAACCCCAACTGGCAACGCCACATTCAGGGAACGGACTATCCGACGGCTGTTTGCCACGCCAACGCCGTGGTGTCCGACTACGCACTGCGCGAACAGGACGAGAAGACCGGCCTGCTCCCGTCCGGAGTGCGCTTGACACTCGACGATCGTTGGCTGGGCGGTGGCGTCTGGCGCGCGTCGGCGAAGGCAGAACAGCCGGTTCCCAGCGAGGATTTCGTTCTCGAACCGCTCGGCCTCGGTTGGGCGGAAAGCCTGGCGTCCCAGCACCCGGATCCCCCGGCAGCCGCGACCGTACGGGATGCGGAGCCGTCTGCGGAGCAAGCGCCGGTCCCCTCTCCGGCTCCCGGCGGGTCAACGAGCCCACCCGCCAATCCAGCTTGGACAGAACCGGTGAGTACGCCGGATTCTTCGCCGGCACACCGAGGTACCTCGGTCCCGCCGTGGTGGCCTGACGACAGCGAGCTCGACACTGCGGTCGAGGTCGATGCCGACGGGCCCGTCCTGGCTTGGGCGCAGCCGCTGCGACGAGCCGACGTTGTGGCAGGGTATGCCCCTGTTCCCGCCCACGTCGCCCGGCGGCTGTGCGGCGTCGACGGCCGTTCCGACTGCGTCGATTCACTATCCGTCCGCCTGGAACTGGATCATCCGGGCAGTGCATTGTCGGCCAACGCCGCCTCGCACACGGTGAATGTCGTTTCCCACGGTGAGGGCGTCCGGCTCGACGGGGTCTCCTGGCCGTCCGTCTTCACGCCAGGCCTGTGGCTGTGGTTCGAGTGGCCTTACGGCAGCCGCACGATCCGCGCCCACACACGGTTGCTCGACAGGCCCGTCACCGTCGACGGCGAGCTACTCGAACACCGCTACGACCCCAGGGTACTGACGCGAGATGGTTTGTCCGTCCGCTGTGCGGCTCCCCGAGACCGGCATGACACCTACCGAATCGTTCCGGCCGCGATCCGCCGCCTTGGCTTGCTGGACCGCGACGGCCGGGCGCTGCTCGGACGGTCGGACGTGCCGGCGGCGGTACGCGCCGTCCTGTCCGACCTCCGTGTCGACGTGCACATCGGCAACGACCGCGTCGAGGGAACGCTCGCCGGACTACTCGCGCAGGGGCGTCTCACCGTGATGTGGGGAAGCCGGGGGCCGGACGGCCGCACACACCATCCCGCACGCGCCCACCAACAGCCGGCCGAACTCGTCTGCTACAAACCGCAGCTCGCCTACCCGACAACGCCGTTTGCGCATGACCCGTCGACCACATCCGTTCCGACCTCGACAGGGTTGGTCTCGCAGCACCAAGTAGCCGGTTTCCTTCGACGCATCGGTCACCTCGGGCGAGAGGCGAGCGACGAGCAGCGCGAGTTGTATCGCGAGGACCGGCTCCGATACCGGTTGACCGGACCGGCGGAATTGCCTGCCGGATACACGTACGTCCGACCGCACTCGCGGGGCCATTGAGCCGGTGTTCTGTCCGGTCGCCACTGGCACCGCAGTCTTGGAGGTTTGATGAACCCAGCCCAACCTTGCCCAACCGGTTTGGGGCATGACGCAGACGCTGCCATGCCCACCGCGACCGGAGCAACAGATCCCGCCGCGTCTCCCGAACAGTCCGCGGCCCTGGAAGGGTTGGCGAACATGTTGGCCGAAGTCCAGGCTGACCTGGACCCGGTCGCCGAGGCCATCGAAGCGCTGACGGTGGAGGACGTGGAGCGGCTGTTGCATGCGATGCCGCTGCGCGAACGACGCCACACACTGGACATTCTGCGCATCCCGGTCCAGGGAACGAAGATCCACAAAGCATTGTGCCGCGACGTGCTGAACCGCATCCGGCGAACATCCGGGCCGCGGCACGCGGCCGTGCATCTGACCCATCCGGTCCTCGACGACATGGCGCGAGCAATCCCCGACGCGGACCGTTGGAGCCCCACCGTGCTGCGCCTCACCATGTGGGTGCAGTTCGGCTCGACCCCCGGCAGCTCCCCGATGTGGGTGTGGGCGCTGGAGCAGCCTTGGATGGCCGAGACGATCGGCCGATCCCCGGACCTCCTGGAAGCCGCCAGACACGCCGCGGAAACGTTGGCGCCCACCTCCGCCGAGCAGAACGAGGACGCAGTGCAAGAAGCCGGTCATGATCCGACGGACGCGGTCGACCGCTCCGAGGACCTCCCCGACACACCCGAAGCCGCCGAGAACCTGGCGGCCACCGTGCAAAACGTGGCGGACACGCTCGCGGAGGCCGGCGAGGCATCGCGACGCATCGCCGCGGCCATCGCCGCGAAAGCCCGCCCTGCGGACGAGGATTTGCAGGCACTGGTCGCCGTGGCCGACGCCTTCGACGCCGCCCTGCTCCAATTCCGAGAGCACGGGGTTTCGCCCGAACACACGGATCTGGCGGAGCTCGAACAGGCGCTGGCCGTGGCCAAAGACCACCTCACGACCGTGCCGCTCCGCACCCGACTGCGCCGGATCACACGGCTGGCATGCACGGACGACAACGCCGGACTCGCGGTCGATCTCGACGTCGCCCGGAGCCGCGCCGAAGCCCTGTGCGACACGCAGACGTGGGGCACGAACGAACGCCAAGACGCGGATGCTCTCTGCGCGCTTCTCACAATGGTCGAGTTGCATGCCGACGGACGGGATCTCTCGGAGATCCACTCCTGGTTGTCCGTCGCGGTCAAGAGCCGAGCGGTCGCCTACCTGGCGGGCCGATACGCGGAACTCACCCTGACGGCCCCCGAATCGCGAGATCCGTCCACTCCCGTTGAGACCCACGAAGCCGACGAAACCGATAAGCCCCATCGGATCGTCGGACCCATCGAGCAGCCGTCCCGGGAAGACGACAAAGTTGCGACCGCGGCGCGACCGACGAAGCCGCAACGCGCCGAACCCTCCGCCGAACCGCGCGTTCCGGCGCGGCGCGGCGCCGCGGCAGCCCTGGACGACAACGCCCGGCCCGAAGCCCACCCGGTTCACCAGGAGCGCTCCGGAGTCTCACGCGGTGACGCTGTCCCACCGCCCCGAGCCGCCGAGCACACACCGTCAGTCGACGTACCTGTCGAACCCACAGTGCTTGACCGCAGCAACGGGTACACCCCGGGCACGAACCACTCTGAGTCGGCCAACGTACTCGCCGAGTTGGTCGCCTCGGAGCGTTACGGGCTCGCCGGCTCTCTTGCCGAGGCGCTCGGCGAGTCCCCGACATTGACCGCCGCCCTGCAGCTCGCAGCCTGCGCCGAGTCCGTCCGGTCCTCCAGTAGCGCCGGTGTCGAGACGATTCGCAAGATACTGGACGGAGCCGCCTGGGCCGCACCGGCGGCACGTCGCGCCGATGCGGCCCTCGCCACTGCCGCATTGCTGCGTACGGTACTGGTCACCGGGGATCCGCAGGCGGGCGCCGTGCTCGCCCAAGTTGCGGGAGGACTTCCTCCTGTGCTCGTCCACGTCGCGAACGAAGTCGCCGACCGTGCGCTGCAATCACTGCTCCTGCACTCTCCGCCGCTCGCCCTGGCCCGCGACCGGGCCGAGTTGGAGCGCGCTCTGGAGGAGGCACGCGACGAATGCCGTCGAGGGCTTCAGCCCCCGCACATCCGTTTCGTGCGGGGACGCGAGATCGTCCGGCATTGGTGGAACCCCGACAAGGGACTGATCGGATCGCTGTTGCGGCACGCCGTCGACGACGATCGCAGTGACCTGACGGCCGTCGCGCGTCGGATCGAAGAGCTGAACGAACCGGCAACGCTCCAAGTCGAGTTGGACAAAATCGATCGGGTCCTGATGTCCTCCGGCTCCCGCTCCCGCCTGGAGGGTCCGGCACGACAGGATCTGCTTCGGCACACCACCGAACGGCTCTCCGCGGTCGGCCAGTGGGTCCGGCGGGCACGCGAACTCGGCATGCGAGATGTCGACTGGAGTGCCGACCAGGTCCAGGAAATGCGCGCCACGGTCCTGGCCCTTCGCGACGAGGTCCTGGACTCGATCCGCGGTCAATTCCCCGGCACTTCGGGCCTCACTGTCTCGGTGCTGGAAGCCACCGTCTCATCGCTCACACGCACCTTCGCCCTGCTGTCCGGCGAATCGCGTCCGAAAGAGACAGAACCACCCGTCGAGCTTGTGCTGCACGGTGAGTTGCTGAAAATTCCCGGAACCGTCGTGCGGCCGGAAGGCGTCGTGCCGCCCCCGGGCATCTCGGCGGACGAACTGGCGCGGGCCGGCCGACGATCGTGGCACGAGGCAGTCGAACTCCATTTGGATTCGGATCAGTTCGCGACGGCACAGAAGATCGTGGATCTATGGGTGCACCAGCGGCTCCCCGGTACGAGAAGCGCCGCCGTTCCTTCAAGCGAGTTGCAGGCACGGATCCGCGACAGGGGACAAGCCGTCGAGCAGGAACTCGCCGAGAAGCGCCGGGTGCTCGACGAGGAACTGCGTCGCACACGTGTCGATGGTGCGCTCAACGAGGAGAGGGAGCGCGCTTTGGAGCGGCGGCTCCAGAACGCCACCCCGGCCGCGGACGACGACTTGGCACTCGTTCGGCTGGAGCTGGAATCCGTCGAGAACGAGTTGGCCGAGGCGCGCACGAGCCACGCGGACGCGCTCCGCAGCCGTCTCGACGAGGTGCGCAACGCCCTCCCGGACGAACGTCACCGTGTCGGGCGGCTGATCGATGACGGGGACCTGCTCACCGCCGAAGATCTCATCTCGCACCTCGACAACGGCGAGAGCATCCCCGACACGCGCACGGTCGACGAGAGCTTGGCCACGTTCTTCCCGGACGTTCCCGAGGCCCTGTCCAAGACAGGCGTCTCCGCCGCACTGATCAAGGCGGTACGCGGACGCGAGCGGTTCCAGCACCTCGCGGCGCTCGACTACTCGGCGCTGTCCCCCGAATTGGCCGAGCAGACCGCCCAGGCGCTGGAGGGGTGGGCCGACCTGGCTGCCCGCAAGGACAACCTGCGTACGCACGGGGTCCGCGAGAGCGAGCTGCTGATGCCCGCGCTGCGCCTGATCGGCTACAGCAGCAAAAAGGGCCCTCAGCGGGTGGAGAATCCGCGCAATCGCAGCTTCCGGTTCCTTGACCTCCCGGAAGTCCGCCACGGGACCGCGCTGGTGCCGGCTTTCGGATCCGGACTGCGCGGCACGCTTCGCGTGATGTTGGTATGGGACCGGCCGTCGGCCGAGACGCTGATGTCGTGGATTCAGCAGGATCCGAACGACGACAGTCTCCTGGTCGTCTACTTCGGCACGATGTCCGTGCGCAATCGCGTGGCGCTCGCCGCGCAGAGCGTCAATCAGCGGCGGGCTGTCGTCGTGTTGGACGACGCCGCGCTTGCCCACCTGGCCGCGTGTGGCAACCTGCGCCTCGACTCGGCGATGCGGGTGCTGCTGCCGTTCTCCGCGGTGAACCCCTACGTCATGGGCAAGCGTGCCCCGGTGCCCGAGGAGATGTTCTTCGGTCGCAGTGAGGAAGTCTCGTCGCTGCAGAGCCCTACGGGCGACCAAGTCGTCTTCGGTGGTCGCGGGCTGGGGAAATCGGCGCTGCTGAAGGCGGCGGGACGCAAGTACGAGGCACAGATGCCCGGTGCCCGGCTGAGCCTGCTGCTGTCGCTCGACTCCACCTTCACCGGCACGAACGCGCCCTCTTCCACGGTGTGGGACCGCATCGGGCGCCGTCTGTTGGAGTCCGACGCGCTGAAACTGCCGCGCAAGGTCAAGGCGGATTCCGTTCTCGCCTATGACCAGGTGCTGGCCGGCATCAGGGGCTGGCTCGGCGAGGACGGCAAACGCATGCTGCTGATCATGCTCGATGAGGCGGACGGCTTTTTCGAGTCGGACAGCCCGCAGTTCACGGAGACGCGGCGGCTGCGCGATCTGGGGGCCGACACGGACCAGCGCGTCAAGGTCGTGTTCGCCGGCCTCCACTCGGTGCAGCGGTACGCCACGATCGCCGTCAACAGCCCCTTCAGCCACCTCGCGCAGAGCCCGCGGGTGATCGGTCCGCTGCGTCCGCAGGACGCGGTGAATCTGCTCATGGAGCCGCTGGGGGTCCTCGGCTATCGATTCGCCAGCTCGGCGCTGGTCCACCGCATCCTCGGACACTGCTCCTACCAGCCATTCCTGCTCCAGATGTTCGGTCACCGCCTGGTCCAGGCGATGCACGCCAAGCGGCGCAACGTGGAGTCCGGCCCCCCGTACGCGATCACGCGCGAAGTCGTCCAGGCCGTCCAGTCCGACAAGGACCTGCGGCACAGCATCACCGAGGCCTTCCACGACACTCTGCGACTCGACTCGCGGTACAACGTCATCGCCAATGTCGTCGCGTATCACGCCCATCACCACGGCCTCGCGGCGCGGCTCACACAGGCGCAATTGCTGGACGAGTGCAAATACTTCTGGCCGGCGGGCTTCAACGACCTCGACACCGACCAGTTCCGCGCCTACCTCGCCGAGATGGAGGGCCTGGGAGTCCTCGCACCGGACTCCGACCATCGCGGATGGCATCTGCGCAGCGCCAACGCGCTGAGCATGATCGGCAACCTGAGCCGCGTCGAGGCCGAGTTGGAGCAGGCTCCCCACCGCCAAGTGGCCGAGAGATTCGCCCAGTTGGAGGCCCGCCACCAGTCACCGACGAGCCACTCGCATTCGCCGCTCACCGCCCACCAGGTCGCGGCGCTGCTGCCGAAGCAGGGCAACCACGCCCACTTGGTCATCGGGACTCCGGCCACCGGCGTCGACCGGGTCAGCCTTTCGCTGTGCGAGATCGCGGAGCAAGGCGGGTGGGAGGTCCCGCACATCGGCAGGTCGGCTGATTTCACGCGTGAGCTGACCTCGGGCAAGCCGGGCCAGCGACGGGTGGTCGTCGCCGACCTGACCGTCAAATCCCCCTCGGAACAGCGCTGCCTCGAAACCGTGGACGAGGCGGTCCACCGGATTCCGTTGTCAGCCGGAGTCACCCGCTCCGCTGTCGTCGTCGCCGGGCTCGACCAACAAGCGCTGTGGAACGCCGCGTTCGCGACGGGTGCGGATGGCGGCCGGGACGTTGAACTTTTGTCCCTGCGCCGCTTCTCACCGGAGGGTCTCCGTGCCTGGACGCAGGACAAGGAGGTATTCACCTCGGAAGAGGAGCTCGGCCGTCTGCGCACCGCGACCGGCGGCTGGCCCCTGCTGCTCGACAACCTCGCCGTCGCGCTGGCCTCCGGACGGGACGCGAACAAGGCGCTGGGCGACCTGACCGCACGCCTGCAAGACGTCCACGGGGCCGACGCGTTTTTGCACCAGGTCGGGCTGGTTCCAAAGAGCCCGCAATGGACCGCCTATCAGGCGATCCTCGGGTTCATGGACGACGACGGTCTGCCTGCGGACGACCTGCACGCCGCGATCGAGGCGGACACGGACAGCGGTCAGGTCGACGCTGCCCTGTGCGTCGACCTCCTCCAGGCACTTCAGGTGTTCGACGTGGACGCCGCTTTGGGAACATACCGCCCGGAACCGGTCGTACGCGGCTGTTGGGAACGCGTCCGCGGGGGCTGAGGCACGAACGGCTCGGGCCGGCGCGTGTGTTCGGCGGCGCGGGGTCTGTACAGCCGGGTGCCGAGGGAGTGTCCTCGGCACCCGGGCCCC